>DATMRF010000104.1:0-57755 GCA_035566435.1 Candidatus Acidiferrum sp. | reverse complement strand
TTCCGTGTATTCCGCGGTCCATTGACGCCCTTGTCACGGGTCTGTCACGCTTTTGTCGCGGGTTTGTCACGGGTCAAAAATCGCTAAAATTTCCCAGTAAATACGGCCTTGTCACGCTGTCACGGGTTAAATCACCCCCCCTCGCGCGCACACTACTATCGCGACCCCTCGACCCTCACCCTCCTTCCATTCCCGCCTTCCTTGTTCCCAGGTTCACCTACCCACTTGTCACGGCTTGTCACGCCTTGTCACATGCCGCCCGTGTGACTGGTTTTATCCTTTATCCTTCATCCTTTCGGCCTTCAGCCGTTTGCCCCCCCGATATCATCTAATCACATTCAATATCAGTTACTATCAGCTACTACCGCGTAATACCACTTCCCGCATTTTAGCACGAACTGATATTCCACCAGGCCCGCCTCATCCGCGTCATCCGCGCCATCCGCCGTCCAAACATCAAAGCTCCCTTCACACCCCAGTCATTCCATGCCGCTCCGACCTGATCCAAACCAATCCGAACATTAAAACAATTTTTTCCCTGATTCTCGCCCCTCGCTGATGCGACCGGAGAACCATTTACTACCACCGTTCACGGCAGTCCTCCTCCGCCGATTTGTCTGCTGCCGTTCTTAACCGGCCGCCTGATTGCTTCGCCCTTTTTGTGTCTTTTCGTGCCTTTTCGTGGCCACTCCGTCTTCATCCGTGTCCATCCGTGTCATCCGTGGTTCAACTCCCGCCCGTTCGCGCCAATTCACGAAATTCGCGGGTTCGCCGGTGACCGGCCGGTCAGATTTCGGTAACCTGCGGTAACCAATCGGTAACCCATGCTAACCGATGGTAACCGATGGTAACCGATCCAGCCTGCGGTAACCGTACGGTAAGTGACCAGTTGTAAGTTTATTGCACCAGCCTGAAGTAGGCTGCCGCGCCGGCGATGGGCACGTTAGCCGTGCTGGCGCCGAGGGTTCCGGGAACATCCACCCACGCTGTCGGACCTAAATTGCCGGTTTCCTGCAGCTTAACTGTGGGGCCGCCAGTCCATCCGAAATGGATAAGACCTGGGGAAACAGTGAAGTTCAGGGTCGTGTGACCAATCGATAGGGCCGGCTCGATATGGCCCGCAAAGCGGCGCAGAAAACTGGAATCGGAGCTCGTCGTGGCGGTGAGGTCGTACCAGTTGCCGTTAGCGGCCACCGGAAAAGTCGCGGAGGAGGTGTTACCTCCGGCTACTGGATAGTTCCACGGACCACCGGAAAGATAAGCGTTGGCCGTGATAGTGAACGTAACCGCGCTGCTGGTAGAGTTCCGCAAGAGGACGGTGATAGCACTCGCGTTGGGATCGATGCTGGAAGAAGCTTCGATTTGATCGCAGGAATTGTAGATGTTGCCGGCGAACCGGCGCTGAAAGCCGTTTGGACCGTAGGAAGTCAAATCGTAATTGCCGCCGCCGAAGAAGCCGACACTGAAGTAGTCCGTGAGAGCGGCACCCGGAAGAATATCGTACTGCCATGGTCCATCCGGCCTGAACGCGTTGGCGTAAATCGCGAGGTGAGTCGCAGCCGTGCCGGCGTTTGTCATCGTGATGTAAAAGCGGCCGGCAAAACAGTCGGCGGAAGACGAGGCGGTCAACTGGTACGGCAGCCGGCGGGCCGGGCTGGAGCCGGGTTCCTGAACCGGCGCGGTTTGGGGTGAAGGCACGGACGGATCGGTTCCCGTGGTGCAACTGACGGGAGTCACCGCCGGTAGGCTCGGAAACGTCGTGTCCGGGTGAGCGAAATCGAACGCCGAGGTGAGGTCGCCGCACACAGTCCGGCGCCACCCGCTGATGTTCGGCTCGAGCACGCCGGTCCATTTTTCGAGCAAGCGAAGAATCGAGGTGTGGTCGAACACCTGCGAGCAAACATAGCCGCCGCGAGTCCAGGGGGAGACAATAATCGTGGGCACGCGCGCTCCCAAACCGATGGGCAGCCCGCTAACGAACTCGTCCGGAGTGCCTGACGGCGGGACCGCCGAGGGGATGTGGTCAAAAAAGCCGCCGTTCTCATCGTAAGTCAAAATGAAGACCGTCGAGTTGAATACCGCCGGATTTGAGGCCAGGGCGTCCAAGAGCTCCTGGGTCAAGGCCGCTCCACTCGAGGGCGAGAACAACGCGTGCTCCGATGAAGCTGTCGGTGCGATCAGCCAGGAGACCTTGGGCAATGTATTGTTGGTCACATCTGCCCGAAAGGCCGAGACCAGCTCGCTCACCGTGGCCATCCCGCGCTCGTAGAGCGGATTTCCCGGCGTGGCATTCCGGTATTGGACGAACCAGGCCAGGGCATTGTCGTCGTAGTTATCCACCTGTTGATAAACTTTCCAACTCACACCCGCGCTCTGCAACCGCTCGGGATAGGTTGTCCAGGTAAACCCGGGTTCACTGTTGTCGGTCGCCGGCCCGCCGCCCGTGCCATTCGGGTCGATCATGCCGGTCATGGAATAGAGGCGATTGGGATTGGTCGGCCCGAGCACCGAGCAGAAATACGCATCGCAAATGGTATAGGCATCCGCGAGCGCGTAGTAATACTCCAGGTCAGCGCGCGTATGATACGTCAGCGCGGTGGTCCCTTTGGCGAGAACCCATTGGTCCCACCTGCCCAGGTCCCAGGCGGCATGCGCGGTGTACCAATCGTGAAACACATCGTTCAGGCATTGGGTTGTGGAATGAAACGGCAACACGTAACCACTGCCTTGGGGTTGATAAAAATCAGTTTGGCCATTTTGGAAGAGCAACGCGTTGCGCTCGTTGAATCCGCGCACGCCCTTGAGAGCGCCGAAGTATTCGTCAAAGGAGCGGTTTTCCTGCATGAAAATGACCACGTGCTGGACATCGCTGAGGGTGCCGGTAGCAGCGGAGGCACGCAGGCCAAAGGCGAGTATCACGACCAGTGAAATCGTGCGTGACAGGTACTGAACTCCGGACGCTCGACGGTGGGCAATCAAGTTATTCTGCAATGTTCCGCCGCACGAAGCTAATGTCAAAGTAGGGAACTGGGGGCGTCGAGACCTCCAGATACAGATCTGTCCCGAAAGGGGTCTATATCATCTTTGATTCCAGGCAGGCGTCCCCGGAAATTGGTGGCCGCTCAGTCGGGATTCGCGGCCTACGGGTCCCGCAACACTATCACCCGCGCAGCGCTCAGTACAGGCGGGCGCGCGAAAACCAATTTCCTATCAGTCACTTAAACGAATTAAAGAAGCCACTTTGGCACCATTTTCACTGTTGGGGACCAGCGGCAAAACCTTCCGCCATCGGCTCTTGGGTTCCCACCAACTGGTTGCCTTCTGTCGGCGCAGCGCCTACGATGCCCTGCGTGAATTTCATCTCGGAAATCGAATCCGGTGGTGGCGTGTCAGTGTACCAACTCAAGATCACACTCAAACGGTCAAAACCGTCGATCTGGCGCCGTGTGGTCGTCCGCGCGGACATGATGCTCGACCGACTGCACAACGTCATCCAAATCGCGATGGGCTGGACCAACAGCCATCTGCATCAGTTCGTTCGAGGCTCCGGGTTTAAGCTCACTTTTTTCGGCAAGCCAGACCCGGAATTTTCGGGTTTCGGCAGCGAGACTCTGAATGAAAAACGCTACACCGTCGCTGACCTCGCGCCAGCGGCAAAGCGAAAGTTCACCTACGAATACGACTTTGGTGACAGTTGGGAACACGAAGTGGTAGTCGAAAAGATTTTGCCGCCTGACCCTGGGCTCAAACACCCGGCTTGCCTTGCCGGCGCGAATGCCTCTCCGCCAGAAGATTGCGGCGGCATCGGCGGTTATTACGACCTTCTCGCCATCCTGGCCGAGCCGAAGCATCCTGAACACGAGGAGACGAAGGTTTGGATAGGCGGGGAGTTTGACCCGGCGGAATTTGATTTGAACGGAGTCAACGCCGTCTTGAGACGCCTCAAGGCATGATCAGCGCGTCCGGCGGCAACCACGTCACCAAGTGCGGACGGTTCTCCCTCTCCCTCCGGGAGAGGCCCGGGGTGAGGGGAATTCTGGCAACACCGCACTCAGAAGTTTATACGAACTCAATGCACCGGCTGAGAAGTGAGCGAGTTCGTCAACAACAAGCAAATGTGCTACTGTTGGTTGAACCTTGTATCTCCTTAGCACCTATGAAAGCCGTTGTGTACCATTGTCGTTTAGTGGGTATTTCCGTTTGCGGCGGGCTTGTCTTCATCGGAACACTCCTTTCCGCTTGCGCTCAGGTCTTCACCCTCGACACCAACCAGAGCTCAATAACCATCTCAGGCACCGTCGTCGGCACGACCATGCAGCCGCAAGCGACGGGCAGCTTGACCACAAGCTATGCCGGCACCATCCAAACGGCGGTAACTGATGCCACGATTCAATTTACCGGGCAGAGCCTGGTCCTGGCGCAAACCAACGGCAGTTGGCAGCCGCTGCCCGATGGCACCACCGGCAGCGCACCGGCCGATTACGGGGCTCAGGGGACCTCGCCCCTCGGCTCCGGCAAGGCCGCCTTGCGCAACCTGCTGTTTGATCTCACCAGCCTGCCGCTCAATCTCACCAACAACCACTTTGATTCGCGCAGCCTCACCTTCTTCTTCCCCTCGAACGCCACCAGCTCCATTGCCTACGCCGTCAGCGGCGTTGTCAGCAAATCCGGTTCGAAGGCGCTCGCGGGCTATGCTACCAACGCGGTCACTACTCTCGCCACGCTCTCGACCGTCGGCAACCAGCAAACCCTCACCATCCCGGTCCAGGCCCAATACCTCCTGACCCTGGTCTCGGCTAATGACAGCACCCTCAATCTGCACGGTCAATTGGTCGCCGTTCGCACCGTCGCGCCTCCGCTCCTCCTCCAGCCGCCGGCCATCGGCAGCCAAACGGTCACCCTACAGTGGCAAAGCGCACCTGGTCTGCAGTTTCAGGTCCAGTCATCGACCGATTTAGTTGCCTGGCAAACCAATGCGCCCAACGTCACCTCTGCCACAACTAATTATTCCTGGACCGGCCCGACTAGCGGCACACACCAGTTCTTCCGCATTGCTCACTAGCAATCGGTTAATTCGTAAGAGCGAACGCGGTGGAAGCGTTGCGGGTCGTTGGTTGTCGGTCCTTTCCGCACATCTGGTATAGTTGGGGCATGAGAAAGCGGGTTCAACTCGCCATCGCGATCTTGCTCCTCGCTGTAGTCTGCGGAGTTGGATGGCAGGTGTTGCGTCCTCAAAGCCGCCTGATCCACGGAAAGACGGAAGCCGCCTGGATCAAGAGCCTCGACTACGATGGGGATTCAGCGGAAACCGAGCGATGGCGTGCGCTTGGTCCACAGGGAATTCAGATGCTGGTCCACGCTTTGAATGCGGGGAACGGCCCGTGGGAGTCTCGTTACGCTCGCGTTTGGCCTACCCTCCGGCCTGTTCTCCGACGCTGGCTTCCGACCCCGGTCAACTCATATCCAACGCGCATGTGCGCCGTCAGAATGCTGAACCGGTTGGGAACTGACGCGAAAAGCGCCTTTCCCGCGATGGTTCAGGCTCTGAGGAGAGAGAGGACCGATGGCGTTCGCATGAGTATCCTTGGCTGCTTCAATTTCGAGAAGGACATTCTAAGGGGAATGAATAAGGAAAAGGCGGAGTTGCTCCCCGAGTTGATTGGAGCCATGCAAAGCCGCGATTGGGGGGTGCGAAACAACGCTGCCCTGGCGTTGGGAAATTATCCTGACCGAGCTGAGGTCGTCCCAGTCCTGCTGAAGGCATTGAATGATCCGGCGGTGAATGTCCGATCTGTGGCCTCGCTCGCACTGTATCAGGCAGCCCCGCAAGCCTGCGCCAAACCGGAAGTCGTCAAAGTTGTGATCGGCATCTTGAAAGACCCCAATGATCAGATCGCCTATCAAGCCGCCGAATTGCTAGGTAATATTGGAAAGGAAGCCTCGTCGGCGGTGCCAGCTCTCCTCGAAACCGTTCAGGGCACCAATCGGCTTACGGCCACCTTTGCCGCACGCGCCTTGAAGCAAATCGACCCCGAAGCCGCCGCCAAGGCGGGCGTGAAGTGAGACCGGACGCATCGGCGGTCGTGGCCGGTGCGCCTCCACCAGGTCGATGATCGTTGTGGGCTCAGCTCGACAGGCGGGCTTGGCCTGTCACTGGAGACGGGGGTTTACGCTGTCTGGCCACGCAGTTGCGAGACTCACCCTGATTATCACCCTGATTATCACCCTGATTATCATTGCCAAACCCTCCGCTTAGGATTATGAGCAAGGGCACGCAAAGCGGGCTTTAAATTCGCTATTTGTTTTATGACCTCAACCGAGTTTCGCCAACGGATTCCACCCAAACGGATTTTGGTGGTGGAGGACGAGCTAGTAGCGGCCCACTCCATCCGAACGGTTTTGACCGTGGACGGTCACACGGTGGAAATTGCCGGAGATGGCGAGCAGGCGCTGGCCATGTTTAAAGCTGGCGAATATGACCTGATTGTCACCGACTTTAAGTTGGGCAAAATGGACGGATTGGAATTGGCCGAGGCGATGAAACAGCATTCCCCCGCCACACCCATCATTCTGATCACGGCTTACGCCGAGGGAATTGGCGGCGGCATGGGCAAGGTCTCGAATATCGACCTGGTGCTTGCGAAACCTTTTTCGGTGGCGGAATTGCAGGAGGCTCTGCGAAGGATTTTTCCAGCTCTTTAGGCCGCAGCCGAGGTCAGGTGCCCCGGTTAAGCCAGACAGGGTTCGCTCCCGCCCATCCGGCCCGTGAATCAAGGACTCGACCAGCTTCGTTCGCGGGCTTTTGGCCTGGAGACACAGGCCCCCGGCAGTGCGGGTTCAGGATTTCTGAAAGCTGGAGGCTTGCGACCCAGGGCGCGGCGGATACAATGATCAAGGTTAGGCGGGATTCGCAAACATACACACGGCACAAAACCACAAAATGAAACACAAACTGAAATTCATATCACTGCTCGTTCTGACGCAGCTCATGTTTGGTTGCGTTGCACCCGCAGGGCACATCAAGGCAGGTGACCCCAGCCTGATTTCCATCGGCATGACCAAAGACCAGGTTATCCAGAAGCTTGGCAAGCCAGAGAATGTTACCGCAGATGGGCAGTCCGAGACGCTCAGCTACGTTCTTGAGCGCCCGTGGTGGCAGGACAAGCCATTCCGTGTGAAGATCATTGATGGGAAGGTCGCGTCCTACGAGGTTGTCGAGCGCTAAACAAATGACCACGCCGCAGCAAGATCGGTCGAGCGCCTGAGACGTCCACCTCATCGAACCGCCGCCCCGCCCCTCCGCTCGATGCTTTTCTCAAACGGCTCAAGACTAACGCACCGGCCAGCGGGGAATCGGCAGCGGAGGAACTCAGGAGGAGCGTGCTCGATTACAAATACTTGCTGGAAAGATGGGCGCGATACCACCCGCCAGCCGCAGAGGAAAGACTGAAGACCAACGCACTGCAATTGGTGCAAGCGGGGAACTTGAGAAGGTTTGGGGCATGTTTCACTCGCTGCCGCGACCACAGCCCCCGGGAGGGCTTCGCCTCGCGGAGTCAGGCTGATTCCGCTGATAGCCTCATACGCGGAGACGGAACTGAACGAGGATAGTCGGGACGGGGTTGCCGGTCGGAGTCCAACAATGATTGAGGCCGGACTGAACCTCTAATCGCCTTGCCCCAGTTGTATCTGCCTTTAGTATGAGGCCGTGACCCGGGCCTTTATAAGTCTGCTCGCCTCCCTGGCTGCGCTCTGCGGCATCTGCGCAGCCGATTTTCAACCTGAAACTCTGTCGCTGGGTTCACCGGCTCCAGATCTCAGCCTGACCGGCGTCGATGGCCGCAACTACACCCTGAAAGACTTTGCCGAAGCCAAAATCCTGGTGGTCGTTTTCACCTGTGACCACTGTCCCACCGCCCAGTATTACGAGGAGCGCCTCAAGCAGCTTGTGGTCGATTACAAGGATAAAGGCGTTGCCGTGGTGGCGATCATGCCTAATGACCCCAAGTCCGTGCGGTTGGACGAACTGGGCTGGACCGACCTGAGCGACTCGTTCGAGGAAATGAAGATTCGCGCCCGTGACCGTCATTTCAATTTTCCGTATCTTTACGATGGCGACACCGAATCGGTGGCGCGCGCCTACGGCCCGGTGGCCACGCCTCATGCTTTTGTCTTCGACGCTGGCCGCAAACTGCGATACGTGGGAGCCATCGACGACTCCGAGCGCGTCGAACGTGCGACAAAGCATTATGTGCGCGATGCGCTCACTGCGCTGCTGGCGGGCCGGGAGCCGCCCGTGACGAAAACCAAAGTCGTAGGGTGCTCGGTTAAATGGGCGGGCAAAGCCGATTCCGTGAAGGCCTACGTGGAAAAGCTTGCCGCCGAAGCGGTGTCACTATCGCCTGCTGACGCGGACGTGCTGAAAGCGTTGCGGAAAAACGAATCCGGCAAGGTTCGGTTGGTCAACTTCTGGGCGACCTGGTGCGCCCCTTGTGTGGCTGAGTTCCACGAGTTGGTCACCATCAACCGCATGTATCGGCACCGGGATTTTGAGGTCGTCGCAGTCTCGGTGAACCGGCCTGACGAGGAGAAAAATGTGCTGGAATTCCTAAAAGAAAAGCAGGCATCGTGCAAAAACCTCATCTTCGCCTCCGCCGACCGCGAGAAACTAATCAACGCCTTCGACCCCGACTGGCAGGGTCCAGTACCCTACACCGTGCTCATTGCGCCGGATGGAAAGGTCATATACAGGGAAACCGGCAGTATCGACCCTCTGATGGTCAGACGGGCCATTGTGGGGGCGTTGAATGAGAAAAAGCCGTGGTAGGGCTGCTTATCGGCTGGGCAGGCTTAATTCATTCGGAACCAAGTGAAATTTTGGGCCTGCGCGGCAACGGACTATTCCCGGTCATCACCGCGTAATCTGCGACTTGTAAAGGTTAGGCGACGGAGCGCACGGCTCGCATGGAACCTTACCCGGAAATCGTCGAGAGAGGCAGTTGGATCATTCGAGAGTCTATTCGTAGGCCCAAGGCGCGAACACCGAGCGATGGCGGCGGCTCTGGGGGTCGGGCACTCCAAACAGCTTATGGACCCGCAGCCCCAGCGGGCTAACGAGGTATAGCCGCTTCACTCTCCGACGGCCCACCGACACTCAACAGAGCCCGCGCCCTGGTTTGGCAATGATAAAAGGCGAGTCCCAGGCCCACGCCGAATCCAATACCGTAACAAAGCCCCCACATCAACATGGCGACAACCCGTAGCGCTGGGCGGTCCACGCCTGCGTCAAGCAGATGCATCGCGTTAATTCGCGCAATCTTGCCTTCGACCCACCCTCCAGCGAAGTAGCCCACCGCGTTGCCTGCAAAAAGTTCAAGTGTCACCTTCGCCCATAGGCCAGCGGCACCGAACGCTCGGACGAATATCCAGGCCATTGCCAAGGTGCCGCTCAAAAGTCCGATCAATCCCCCGACGTGCCCTCGCAACGTCATCCAGGCGATGGTCCAGGCGAGGGCATACGCCCCGAACCCGGCCCCGAAAAGCAGGTAGAACCGAAACAACGTCCCAGCGCCGATGATGAGCCGATGCAAAAACGGCCCGCTCAAACTCGTGAAAACCACCGCGCAGGCCGCATACATTCCTATCTCCCCGACCGTCTGGTGAAGCCAGCGTCCGGCCAGCGCCCAAGGCGCGAAACCCGCGATACTTACCAAAGCAAATCCGAGCGCTCCGCGCACAACACAGGCCAGCATCGAGGCTGTGGAGACTCGACTCGCCGCCCTTGCCCGGTGGGCAATGCTCTGTGGATCAAGTTGCAACCAACTCATGACTGAAGGGTGGCAACTTCACTCGTCAGGGGCAATACTGTTAGGCTGCTAAGCGCTGCGTCCGCATCCTCCACAACGGCGACCTCGGAGGGGCAGCGCCTAACCCCGTCCCCGCATTAGATGGTGCATGCGCCAGAGGATGGCAGGTTGACCGCTTGACGGTGGCCGAGCATTGTGTCGTGTCGCCTGCCAACAGCTATGGATTCATGGACGGAGGCATCGACGCGGCCTACCGCAGTTTTTTCGGCCTTCAGATTGAACGGACGGTACAGGAGGCTGTTGCCCGGCGACCGGAAGGTCGCCTGCCGGTCCATCTACGACAGTTGCGGGAATTAGGAATTCGGGCGACAACACGGTTTAAAGCCGAAGCGATTCCTTCATTTGCATTGAATGCTGAAAAAGTTCCTGTAGCGTCCGCCGAATGAAGCCTGCACACGTAATCTTGGTATCGTGGTTGTCAATCCTCCTTTATTGTAGCGCCGTGCCGACAGTGAGCGGTATGGACGAGACGACGAGATTGGCTCAACTGGATAAATTTTGGAGCAAAGTCCAGGTGGCAGTGCAGAACGGAGACTATGAGCGGTACAAGGGAACATGTCATCCTTCGGGCGTTCTTGTTTCGGGCGCAAAAAAGACCTCGTACCCACTCTCAAAAGCGCTCGCCGGGTGGAAGCAAGGTTTTCTCGACACCAAGTCGGGTAAAATAAAGGCGAGCGTTGAATTTCGGCTCAGCCAGAGGTTGGGCGACGAGACGACCGCGCACGAAACGGGCATTTTTCACTATTGGACTGTTGATGCGAACGGCATCCGAAAAGACGATTACGTCCATTTTGAAGCGCTGTTAGTAAAGGAGAACGATTGGCAGACGCTGATGGAGTATCAAAAAGCCCCCGCTTCAGAGAATGAATGGGAGAAGCTGAAACCCTAACTCCCACCGCCACATGGCGAAACGCGAGCAACGTTGGGATGCCTGAGCGCTGAGACGAATCGTTGGCAACCGTCGCCGGGACATACCCAACTACCGATCTGGCCGGTCCCGCGTGACTCCAACGTCCTGGCCAGCGCCAGGCCGGACGCGCAACGGTCCCGACATAACGATCCTACTCCGCACCGTCCGCTCCCGCAGCCGTCGTGCTCGTCTGGTTTTGCTGGACTTGCCCTCCAAAGAGGCGAGACTCAAAATATGGCCCGACGCCTGAAACGAATACTCGCCGGGGTGGCAATTGGAGCGGGAGTGCTCGCTGCCGGACTGTGGGTTCTGATTCACACGTTGGGTTGGCACGAGGAGCGGTATCAAGGCGAGCCCTTGAGCTACTGGCTCAAGCAGATAGAGAGCCAAGAAGTCGCCGTGAGCAACCAAGCTCGCGGGGTGCTGGAAACCCAAGTGATCCCACAACTCACCGCGACGATGTTCCACGATACGAATGATTCCAGTCTCAGATTGGGTCTCATTGAACGGCTAAACGGTTTGCCCGGCGTTCAAATCCTTTTCATACCTGCCGATGGTCGCCGGGGGCAGGCGATCGATTCATTAGCGGAGATGGGGCCTCGGGCCAAGGCCGCGATTCCCGACCTCATCAAAGCCGTCAAGGGCAACGACAGCGTAGTGCGGGGTCCCGCCGCCAGGGCATTGGGGCAAATCCATAGCGAGCCAGACGTAATCATCCCGCTGCTCATGGATTGCCTCGACAGCCCCTTGGAGGGAGTGCCTGAAGGGGCGGCGGCGGGCTTGGGAGAGTTTGGCCCTCTGGCCAAGGCCGCGATTCCAAAACTGACTGAACTGTCGAAGGTTCGAGAAAAGGACCTGCGCGCAGCCGTTCAACTCGCTCTCAAAAAGATTGACCCTGAAGCCACTACCCAAGGTGGCGTAAGGTAAACGGCTGAGGATTCCGAGAATCTCCACCACAGGGACCTGGACCGTGCGGACCGGAATAACGAGCCAAGCCTGCTCGGGGCCAACGCCCAGACGAGCGCCAGGGCCCGTCGCGCTGCGCTTCCGGCGGTGCGGCTCCACCTGGCCATCTCCTCGCCGTCACATCAACTCGGTGAGGGTTGCGGCCAAGGGCACGGCGGGATAGCTTGCTTGACGTTAGACCCACACAACCCGAATCGAATCTCGAACAGCGCATGAAAGCATCTGATGTTTTTGGCCTCGTGGTCCGCGTCACAGGTTTTCTCCTCATTGTGTACGGCCTCCGTTGCGAACTTTACGCTCTCGGAAGCATCCCATCGGCGGTCTTCAACGGTGGAGAGGGTCTGCGAAGGTCTTTCAACTGGTTCACCTACGGTTTGCCAATCTTTGCCTTCGGGAGCGTGTGCCTGCTCTGTGCAGACTGGGTGGTCAAACTTACTTACAGAGAACCCTTGGCAGGCTCATCTCCGGTCGTGGCCACCGGCATGAAGCCCTGGGACATTTTCGGTGTGGTGGTCCGCCTCTTGGGAGTTGGGCTTTTCCTGTTCGCAGCCTGGTATCTGCTTTACGGCGTCGAGGATGCCCTGGGACTTTCAAGCCAAAACACGCCACGTGAGATGCGGTTTTACTTCGGCTTCGGAATTCCCGTGGCCTTGGCGGGCTTAGCTCTGATTCGAGGAGCTTCCCTAGTCGTGAGGTTCAGCTATCGGACCCAAACGAACCGTGACGTGACCGAACCTCGCAGCATCAGCGATGAAAAAGACGCACCCGAATAGCGAGTGCGCCAGGTCGAACACTAAGGAACAGTACCAGCCGACAGGGGGCTGCCAACCGTGATCCTCGGACGGCATGGGCGGCGGAGAATCGCTTTACGCGGCGTCCGCGAACGCACCCGGCTGTCTGCAATTGCAGACAAATCCACTGATGGCTGGTGGGCCACACCAGCGCCGAGGCGAAACCGCGCTGGTGGTCGTGGGCAGTGCGGCTCCACTTGGCCGTCTCCTCGCCGCACACCGAATGCGGCCGGCTTGCGGCCCAGGCCGTGCGGGTTACATTCCTTCAGGCATGACCAGGTTTCGACTCGGTGTTTTCGCCATGCTTGTCGTCGGTGGCATGGCGACTTTTTTGGTGATTCAGCAGCGATCAAAACTGCGCGAGGAGAACCGGTTGTTACGACAGCAAATCGAGCAACTGGCTCCACTCCGGGCGGAGAACGAGCATCTCTCCAACTTGCTTGCTCAGGCAAACAACCCTCAAACGCTTCCGAGCGCCCAAACCATCGAGTTGCTCAGACTTCGTGGCGAGGTTGGGAGACTGCGCACCCAGACCAATGAACTCGGAAGACTCCAGAGCGAGAACCAGAGGCTGCGCTCGTCGATGCCCAAGTCAAGCGCAGGAACGCCAACAACGCTTACACGGGAGAGCTTGCTGAAGGAATCCTGGGCGTTCGTTGGTTACGCCGATCCCGAATCAGCTTTTCAGTCCGCAGTTTGGGCGATGAGTCAGGGCGATGCGAAGATGTTTCGGGCCAGCCTGGCACCTGGAGGAGGAGAGTTCACAAAGTGGCAGGACACGCCCGACACTGATGTCAGCACAAGCATCAAAGGGGAGTTTGAAAAGGTTACGGCATTCAAGATTATCGACCAGGAGGCCATTTCCGACGAGGTAGCCATTTTGACCGTCATGGCCGGTGGAATAAACGATGTGGGGAGATTCAAATTGCAGCGTGTTGGCGAGGATTGGAAGCTTGCTGGCCCGGTTAAGGACGCAGGAGCGACCGACGCGAAGTAAACGTCTGTGGCCAGCGCTACGGCGGGCGCGCTGGCGGTCGCGGGCAGTGTGGCTCCACCCGCATTAATGGGGGTGAAGGCTTGGAAAGTTCTCGTCTGCCCACGGCAAAATTACCACACTGCCGCCATGAGGAAGCGGGTTCAAATCGCGGTCGCCGTTTTGCTCGTCGCCATTGTCGTGATCATTGTGTGGCAGGTTCTCGGCGTCCGTGAGCCGAGCTACGGAGGGAAACCCTTGAGTCAGTGGCTGGCGGACCTCGACCTTGGGAGCTCGGACTCGCCGGATAAAGCCGCGCAGGCCGTGCGGTTAATCGGGACCAATTCATTCCCGTGGCTCACGGAAATGCTCCGCGTCACCGATCCCATCTGGAAACAGGCCGTGATAGCCGTTAATGCAAAACAATCCATTATTCGACTCCCCGTGACGCCCGCCAGCATGGTTCGCGCTCGGGCAGTTGATGGATACAATGCGTTGGGGAGTGGGGCGAAGGATAACGTCCCCAAGCTGGTTCAGATGATGGACTCGGAAACTTCCCCCCAAGTGCGGTCTTGCGTTGCGGCGGCTTTGGGTGCCATCGGGCCTGGAGCAAAAGCAGCCATTCCAGCTCTTTTGAAAGCAGCGGACGACAAAAACGCGGAGGTTTGTAAACACGCTCGGCTGGCGTTAGCCAACATTCAGATGTGGATACCGGACGACCACAAATTTTAAGGTGAAAACCGCCATCCCGCTCCTCCACTCCCGGCGGGGCGGCAATTCGGGCGCGCCGTTCACGCTTCGGCCCACCTGGCTGCAACCCCGAAGCCATGGCGAGTGGCCGACGCGCTGGCGGTCGTGAGCGGTGCGGCTCCACCCTGGTCATCTCCTCGCCACACCCAATGCAGGAGGCTTGCAACCCAGGCCGCGACGGATACCCTGCTCTAGTGAGCAGGCAGGAAACCACAATCAACAACACACCAATGAAAGGAATACCCATGGCAAATGTCTTAGCGGTTGCGGGTCCAGGTTCAAAGTATCAGCTTTAAGGAGCGCAGCCCGCTGGTTTTGGGCCGGTCTCTGGCACGGCATCACCTCGCCGATTACGTTCCTGGTGAGCCTTTTCAATCTGCGCGTCCGAATCTACGAGACGCGCGATCGCGGACGCTTATACGATTTTGGGTTTATCATCGGCATTTCCAGCGCATTTGGCGGAAGCGTTCTTCGGGTTGGAGGGTACCACTCCACGTGATGCTGCTCAAGGAATCGGGTCGGCGGGAGGATTGCCCAGCTACCACACCACCTGACGTGAGGGTTCGCATCAGGCGGTCCCCTAAAGTAATCTTGATTCGCCATCCGCCCAACTTTGTGCGCGCAGTTCTCGTTACTTTGGCGGTGCTCCGGTTTTGCGAATTGACCAACGGCCAGCAAGCTCCCACGAATACGGCAAACGATTCCATAGACGGACTCAGGTATCCTCGTTTTTTCACAAACTCAATTGTCTTGACCAACCGGGAGCCGTCAAATGGCGTAACGGGGACAAACTCAAATCCCTCGGTCAGCGGCAAACGCCAAGTGGTTATCGCCGCGCCCAAGCCAAAGTCCAAGCGGTTCCGCCAATATGACCAGACGCTGTTTACTACTATCAAGCGGCACTGGGCCGAGCTTCTTAATGGTCTTAATAGCACGGAGTATCCGATCCATGCGAAGGGCAAAGTCGTGCTTATCTTTTGTGGCCACCAGGATGGGCGCGTTACAGACTTGGAGGACGTGGAATCCACAGCGGGCTCAGTGGCCTCCCTTATATGCCTGAAGGCTGTTTCAGACTGTTCTCCTTTC
The DNA here is from genome assembly GCA_035566435.1 of Candidatus Acidiferrum sp. GTDB lineage: Bacteria > Verrucomicrobiota > Verrucomicrobiia > Limisphaerales > UBA8199 > DATMRF01. Next base: position 42,413 of record DATMRF010000104.1, on the reverse strand, counting down.
AAACCGTGGCCAAGCTGCATGAAAGAGAAGCTCGGCTCTGACAAATACTGTCTGCAGTTCACATTCTTTTATTGAGATGCGGAGAACCAAAGTGCAACGCCAGCGAGAGAATCTGCAATCGCCTCCACCATCATGATCACCCTCGAACCAATTGGTTACGTCAGCAGCCCTCGCGACGACACCTGCGACGATTACTGGGGCGACGTTGAGGCGCGCATCGAGCTGCGTGCGGACTTTGCCCCAGAAGCTTTTGCTGGCATCGACGAGTTCTCCCACGTCGAAGCGCTTTATTTCTTGGACCGTGTCCCCGAGAATCGCATCGAGCGCGCTGCCCGCCATCCACGCGGGAATTCCGCCTGGCCGCGGGTCGGCATTTTTGCGCAGCGCGGCAAGAACCGCCCGAACCGGCTTGGGGTCTCAGTCGCCCGGCTGGTTCGCCGGGAGGGCCGACAGCTTGTGTTGCAAGGTCTGGACGCCATCAATGGGACCCCGGTGTTGGACATCAAGCCGGTGATGCGTGAGTTCCTGCCTGCCGGAGAGGTTCGTCCGCCCGCGTGGTCACATGAACTCATGAGCCACTACTGGCGCTAATTCCAGGAACCAGCTAACCAACCCCTAACCCGGCCTGCGGCTTTAGGCTTTTTCTCTCTGACTCCAGCCTTAATCGACAGTTCACCCGCGCCCTATCGGGGTTCGGGAAAATCTCGGATGGGGGAGATGCCCAACGGTTAATCCCGTGATAGCGCGCACACAATTTCCCGGCCTATTGTTGCGGCGTGAACTGTAACGAAATCCCGCAAAGAGGAAATTCAGTCCGCGCATCTATTCCAGGCCAAGTGGAGTCGTCCCGTCGCCTCCTGGTAGTCGATGCTGGCATTTGCATCTGCAAAATCAGCGTCGGAGTGTTGACCACCTCCTGCTCCCACGTGGACAACGTCGAAGCTGGCGAAACTGGTTGGGTGGGGTTTCAGGTTAAAAATTACGACCTTGCGATCACCGACAACAACATGCCGAAGGTTTCGGGCGGTGAGCTTGTCAAAAAGCTACGGTCGGAGCGCATGACACTGCCGGTGGCGCTGGCATCGGGCACCATCCCCACGGAGGCGCTGAACGCGAATTCGTCGCTCCGGCTTGCCGCTACGCTGCCCAAGCCCTTTAAGATGGACTCGTTGGTGGGAACAGTGAAAAAGGCCCTGGATGGAGCGGCCTTATCAGCATGAAACTTTTAGACCTTCTCCTGGTTGATGACGATCAGAACGATTGTGCCCTGCTTCGGATTGCCCTCGACAAGACCGACCTCAACATCTGTCTCCAAGCCGTATCGGACGGCGAAGAAGCCATTGACTATTTGGAGGGACGCGGCGTTTATGCTGATCGGGCGTCGCACCCATTCCCTGCCCTGGTGCTGCTGGATTTGGACAGACGTTTGACCGGAGGTTGGGGGTTTTTGGATTGGCGCAGGGCTTCGGCGTCATTCTCGTCCTTACCGGTCGTCATCTTTAGCAAATTTGCCTACAAGGGCGCGATAGAAACGGCTTTGGTGATGTGGGCTAACACTTACATGGCCAAGCCGCTTGAGCTTGAGGGCTGGAAAGCGGCGGTTCGACAGATTTGGGACTTAGGAATCACAGTCACACCGCATGGCCATCAGTGGTCTGCTGAAGCGGCATAAGCAGCGCCATCAATTTTTGGACCTGAACACCACCGGTCAGGTGACCAACGAGCCGGTGAGTCCTTGTTGAAGGGGCTCACGGTTGGGCTCTGGGGTTGCCTTGGTGTGCCCCAGCCCCGGCAGTGCGGCTCGACCCTGGCGATCTCCTCGCCGCCGCGCCGGATGCGAGAGGCTTGCAGCCCAGGGCAGGGCGGATACACTGCTTACTCTCAAGCGGTATGAGCCTTTTTGTTTATTTCCTTAGCGCACTTTCATTGATGCTTTATTGCGTTTCGCCAGCCCACCGCGCCAAATGTCAGGAGCGGTGGAGGCGGACGCCCACGCATCGTGTCATTTTTGAAGTTGGTGGAGGCATCATCGGATTGATCGCCCTTGGAGCCATAGTGGCGGTGATTATCGTCAGTTCGAGAAAATGACGCTCAATCGGCTCGACCATTCGCAGGGCGATCCAGGACTCCGTTTGAGCCAAGTGGATTATGCCGGATGGACTGCGCAGTCTTGAGGATTATCAGCGGTGGCCAAACCGGTGCTGACCGGGCCGCGCTGGACTGGACCACGGCGGCTTGTGCTCGAACCAACCCCGCGAGCCAGAGCGCTGCGGCCCCGGCGAGGCGGCTCCGCCATGGTCGGTGTCCCTGAATGTTTGAAAAATTCTCGGCTCTCCGGCGCAAACCCATTATATTGTCCACATGAGGAAGCGGGTTCAAATCGGGCTCGCCGTTTTGCTCGTCGGCAGTTCTGCCCTATGTGTGTGGCACGTATCGCGCAGCCCCGGACGAATCCTTTCGCCAGACGTGGTAAAACTGTCTGACGGGCGCACCCTCAAGCTGGAACGCTACGAGTTCCAGGCCAAATCCGTGCGCTACGACTTGCCGAACCGGCCCGTGGCTCGCGTGCTCAACAAAGCGCTGCCTGGCTTCCTAACGCGAAGGGCGAAATGGTTACAGCCGGGTATGTGACAAGGGGGTGAAGTACCCAACGCCGTCATTTTGGCAGCCTGGCTTAATTGCAACTGGGCTGCTCAGGTCTAAGCAATACACGCTCGATCACTCGTCCCAACTCACCGGCCTCGAACGGCTTAAACAGCACCGCATCTGCTAAATTATCAGGACAACGAAAATTTGAGTGTCCGGTCACAATGATTACTGGCTGCTGCGGTGCAAGCTGCTTAATCCGCTGGGCGAGTTCATCGCCGGTCATGAAGGGCAACCGGTAATCGGCAAGAATCACGTCAAAGTCATGGTTCGAAAAAAGCCTCATCGCCTCGGCACCGTTATTGGACTGGGAAACGGCGTAGCCTCGCTTTTCAAGCACGTGCTTAACCCAGTCCCGAAAGACGGCGTCGTCTTCGACTACCAATACTCGTTTGCGCTTAATGATCTCAGTTGCCATGCATTGAGCCTGCGAAGGGACAAAGCCCTCCCCATTCTCCTCCACGCGGAGAGCAGATCGCCTGCCAAGAGTAGATTGGGGATTTAAGCCAATTAGTGCCGATTGACTCTGAAGTCGCGCGGAAACGGATTCCTGGTTTGGGACACTGGGTGTCGTCAAAGCTTGGTCTGATTCCTCGTGACCAAAACGGGGACCGTTGCCGATCACGGCCCCGATTGATAATTATGCGCAGACAGCCTTCCCCCTCGCGCCGAGCTTGGGCTTATCGTGTTAGCTTAACGACACCTGGCACTGAGTACCAGCGCGGAGGCGAACGCGCGGGCGGTCGCGGGAAGTGCGGCTCCACCCTGGTTGATGACCACGAGGGATTGAAAAACTCTATCCCCCTGTTGCAACTCCGTTATACTGCTGTCACGAGGAAACGGGTTCAAATCGCGCTTGCCGTTTTGCTCGTCGCCATTGTTGGCATGACGGTGTGGCAGGCACTGTTGGAGCGAGAGCCTGTTTAGCGGCCGGTAAACTAGGCGTTCCTTGGCTCAACACCTGCCGCATCGCAGCAGATGAAATCACGCGGGCTGAAACCGCGCACCGCCCAAACCACGCGGTTGCTGGTGGCGTTCCATTTTCTACTTCTTGGGAACCTGGCCACGCACGCGGCAGACAACATCCAGTCCGCAGGCGACATTTTGCAGTTCGTCTTACCGGCAACCGCTGCCGGACTGACGCTCGGTTACAGGGACTGGACCGGAGCGTTGGAATACGGGGAATCAGCCGGGGTAACGCTAGGTGCCACTTACGCCCTGAAATACAGCGTCAATGAAAGAAGACCTAACGGCGGCAACCAATCTTTTCCCTCGGCGCACACGTCGGTTTCCTTTTCCGCCGCCGAGTTCATGCGCAAGCCTTACGGTTGGGAATATGGCCTCCCGGCCTAAGCGGCGGCTTCCTTCGTGGCTTACAGCCGGGTTTAAGCCAGGGAGCATTATCCTCATGACGTGATTGCAGGCGCGGCGATCGGTATCGTCAGCAGCTATATCTTTACCAAGCCGTACAAAGGGTGGAACGTCCAGCTCGAAGGCGGTGAGAAGTATTATGTCTTCCGCTTGAGCCGCGCCTGGTAAGGGCACCCGGCTGCCCGCAATTGCAGACAAATCCGCTGATGCCCAAAGGCTGTCCACCACGGCGTCTCGCCCGCATAAGCACTCGTTCCGCAGCCTTGGTTGCAGTGGTGGGTTCCGCGCCAGCACATCCGCTCCTCCAGCGAGGCTGTCTGGCACCCGATGCATGGTTGGCAATCGTGGTTGCGACGCACCCCGCCGCTGCGTAGCCTTAGGGCTGTGCCGCCAAATCCCGCAAGTCAGGAAGAAACGTCTGACCGCCTCGCTCGCAGGGCTTTGTTCGGTTTCGCGCTGACTTTCATCCTCTCCCGTACCGTCGTGTTTCTGATCATGGCGCACCGAATCCCCAACTTGTTCCTGTTCCTGCAAGGCACCCACGTCCACCACTTGAACTATGGCATCTTCCTCCTCGCGGCGGTTGGCGGTTACGCCCTGTTCGGCCGTCCCGATGGGCGCCCAGCGGAAATCGCCGCCGTAGCGTATGGATTCGCACTGGCCCTGACGTTCGATGAGTTTGGCATGTGGCTCCATCTTGGGGGCAGCTATTGGCAGCGCGCCAGCGTAGATGCCGTGATCGTGGTCGCGGCATTGATCGGGATGGTTGCGTTCGCCCCATCGCTCAAGCGTTTGGAATCGCGCCATTTTTGGGGCTTCCTCGTCCTGCTATTTGCAGTTGTCGGCTTTGGAGTCGTAGTGGTCGTGGCAGGCGGCTATATCGGTGATTTCGTAGGGCCGAAGCTCCACGAGTTGGAACTCAACTCCTCGCCGTAGATGACCGAAGATGAAGTCCTCAGGATCATGCGTGAACACCTGGAAAGGCTGTTCCCCAGGGTTTGCTCCACCTGTCAACCCGGTTTTGAGACGCTCCGAGAATAATAGTTCCGGTCATAGGTTTTGTCCCGGCGCCGTTCATCCTCCCTTTCTGCATTCTTCATTCTCCCTTCTGCACCAGAACATATTGGAACGGCTTATGCTCGATCCTCACCCATGCAGGGCGCTGACGCCGCACATAAGGCTTCCCAGCACCAAACCTGGCACAATGTCTTCCAGGTAGCGCTCCACTATGCCCAAAAACAAGTCACTGCCCTTTACTTAACAATCCAGGGTTCGGGGAAATGTCCCGGCCCAGCCTTCGAACCGACACCTTTCGGTTACCCCTCGGTAACCGTTGGTAACCAAAAAGTTTTTTTATCGGCTCACCTTTGCCCGCTACAGACGCTTTCTTGGCCACCCGGGCAACTGCTCTTTGACATCTTAAACCTGAAACGGCGCCAGGTTCCGTCCGGAGCGCGGAGCTCCGGCTCTGCCCAGGCCCTCGGTCGAGCCGCCCTCCGCGCTCCCGCGTCGCACCAGTTCTCATGAGTTCTCACGAGTTCTCAGTTTTTCTCACGGATTTTCACGTTTTCTCGTTAATTCGCGTTAGTTCTCGTTACGAATCCTTCGCTTCCGACCCCCTTGGACATTACACCGCGGACTGTGGACTCGCCCGCGCAGTGCACAGTTCAGCCTCTGGCCAGCTCGCCCTCGGTCTTGAGCCGCAGTTGCCCGCAGGCGGCGTCGATGTCATGCCCCTTTTCGCGCCGCAACGTAGCGGTGATTCCCTGTTTTTCGAGCGCGGCCAGAAACTCCTCCTGCGCTGCTTCCTCCGGCCGCTCCCAGGGCAAACCCTCGACCTGGTTATAGGGAATCAGATTCACCTTCGCATGGAGCCTTCGGGCCAGTGCCGCCAGCGGTTTGACCTGGTCCAAGCCGTCGTTGACGCCGGCAATCAGGATGTATTCGAACGTCAGCATCCGCCCCTTCTGTTCCTGATAATATTCGCACGCAGCAGTCAGTTCCTTCAACGGATACTTCCGGTTCACCGGCATGATTTTGCTGCGGGTTTCATCAGTCGCACCGTGCAAAGAGATCGCCAACCGGAACTGCAGCCGTTCGTTGGCCAATTTGCGAATCTGCGGCGCGAGGCCGCTCGTGGAGATCGTGATCTTGCGGGCGCCAATGCCTCCGCCCCACGGCGCATTGAGAATTCTCAGCGCCTTGAGCAGGTTGTCATAATTGGCGAGCGGCTCCCCCATGCCCATGATGACGAGGTTTGAAACCAGGCGGGCAGCGGCCGCCGCTCCGCGTGGACTCTGGTCCGTGGTCCGTGGTCCGTGGTCCGTGGTCCGTGGTCCGTGGTCCCGCCTCTGAGCCGCATCCCACCGTTCGACGGCAAGGACTTGCTCTACGATTTCGTCGCCCATGAGATTGCGTTTCCAGCCGTCGAGTCCGCTGGCGCAAAATTTGCAGCCGTAGGCGCAGCCGACTTGCGTCGAAACGCAGAGAGTGTGCCGGTCGCTGGGCTCGCCGTAGAGGGCCGGGCTGGCCGGAATTAGAACGCTTTCGATGAGTGCATGGTCGCTGAGCCGCCAGAGAAATTTCTGAGTCGCATCCCGTGCTCCCTGTTTTCGCACCAGCTCGATCGACCGTAACGTGTAGTGTTTCGCCAGCAGCTCGCGCAACGCTCCAGGCAGATTCGTCATCAGGTCCCACGCGGTGACGCGGTGAACGTAAAGCCATTGGAGCAACTGCGGTACACGATAGGCCGGCTGCTCCCAGGCCTGGAACCGGGCCTGCAATTCCTCGAGCGTCTGCGACTTGATATCCATCGACGGTAACTGCCTCCAGGCATTTCGAGCGCAGCGGCTGCTCGCGACTACCTCGCCAGGTAATATTTTTGGGCGTACTCTCTTACCATTCGGTCGGTGGTGAATTGGGGCACGAGTGTCACCATCGCGCGACGGACGCGCTGGAGCCACCGGCGCGGAATGCCTTGTTCATCGCGTTCGAAAAAGAGCGGGATTACTTCCTTGGTCAGCACCTTGTAAAGATTGCCGCTGTCGCTGCGGTCCTGCACCTCGACCGAGTCGGCGTGCGAATCTTCACCGATGGCGAACCCGTTGGTCCCGTCGTAGCCTTCGCGCCACCAGCCGTCCAGGATGCTGAGGTTCAGGCAGCCGTGGCAACCGGCCTTCATGCCGCTGGTGCCGGAAGCCTCCAGAGGCCGGCGCGGATTGTTCAGCCACACGTCGCAGCCGGAGACCATTTGGCGCGCCACGTGCATGTCGTAGTTCTCGATAAAAATCAGGTGCCCTTGCAGGTCGCTGTACTTGCTCAGGTGGATGATGTGCTGGATATAGCGCTTGCCGTCATCGTCGCGCGGATGGGCCTTGCCCGCGAAAATGAATTGAATGGGGCGGTCTTTGTCCCGCGTCAGCTTCACGATGTTTTCAAACTGTTGGAAAATTAATGGCGCGCGCTTGTAGGTGGCAAAGCGCCGCGCGAAGCCAATGGTTAACGCATCGGGATTCAACAGCGCATCGAACGCGATGAAGTCTCCCTGAGTGAGCCGCTGCCGCTGGATCAGCAAGCGCCGCCGCGCAAACTCGATCAACTCTCGCCGCAACTGATAACGCAACGCCCAAAGCTCCTCGTCGGAAATCATCTCGGGCTCCGCCAGGCGTTGCCAAAACCGGACGGAGCCGAGTTCTTTCTCCCATTCCGTCGATGCCACGCGCAAATTGGGGGGAACCGAACGCACCGACTGGCCGACCAATTTGCGCCGCCAGTAACGCCGGACCGTTCCTTTCATCCAGCCCAGCAGATGCACGCCGTTGGTGATGTGTCCGATGGGCACCTGCTCTACCGGTTTGTCCGAAAACAGACAGTGCCACATGTGCCGGCTCACTCGCCCGTGCAACTCGCTGACCGCGTTGGCCGCGCGCGATAGCTTCAGCGCCAGCACGGTCATGCAAAACGGCTCCTGCAGATTTTGCGGCGCCACGCGCCCCAGCTTCATCAGTTCCGCGAACGGCGCCGGCATTTGCGCGCGGAACCGCTGCATGGCGTAATCCATCAGGTCCGGGCTGAAGCGGTCGTGCCCGGCCTCGACCGGCGTGTGAGTGGTGAAGATGCATTCGGCTCGCGTTTGGCTAATGGCGTCGGCGAGGTTCTTACCCGCCGCCATCTTCTCGCGGATTAATTCCAGCGTCAGGAACGCCGCGTGCCCTTCGTTCATGTGGAACACACAAGGTTTAACCCCCAGCGCTCGCAACAAGCGCACACCGCCAATTCCCAGCAGAATTTCCTGCATGATCCGCGTCGTGCTGTCGCCGCCGTACACCCGGAGCGTCAGGTCGCGGAAATGCTGCTCGTTCTCCGGGCGGTTGGTATCGAGCAAATAAACTGCCACCCGCCCGACGTTCACCCGCCAGGCCTGGAAGGCGACCTGGTTCATTCCAGCTTCCACGTGGCAGACCAGGGGCTGGCCCTTCTCGTTCAGTACCGGCTCCATCGGCAGGTTCTTCGGGTTCAGCAAAGTGTAGTACTCTGTCTGCCAGTTGTTGGCATCGATCGCCTGCTGAAAATATCCTTCCCGGTAAAACAAGCTGATGCCGACAAAGCCCAACCCCAGATCACTTGCCGATTTCGTATGGTCGCCGGCCAGCATGCCCAATCCCCCGGCGGCGATCGGCAGTGTTTCGTGGAAGCCGAACTCCGCTGAGAAATACGCGACCGGGTTGACCCGCAAGGGCGCGGCATTTTGATGCCCCCAGGTCCGTTCGTCGCCTATGTACGCCTCGAACGCCTTCAGCACCCGTCGCACCTGCTCGGCAAAGTCAGGGTTCTGCAGCCGCACGCCCAGCTCGTAGTCCGAGACCTCGTGGAGGATCGCCACCGCGTTATGGTACAGATTCTGCCAGCCGCGCGGGGAAAGCTCGTGGAAGACTTCCTGCGCTCCCTGGTCCCAGGTCCACCAAAGGTTTCGGGCCAGCTTGTGTAAGCCCGCTGCCAAATCTTTCAAGTCGCTACCGTTCTGCGGTGGTTTCGTCATAATGTAAAATCCCCTGCCCTATAGATATCCCGTCACTGGCAGTTTGCGCTTACACCGTAATCGGCGAGCTACACGCTCGCAAATGAAATCTCCATGAGCTTGCGGAACCGCGCAGAGCTGTTAAGAAACATCGGGGCCCATGAAAAAATACTGGCACGTCATCAATATCGGCATTCAGAACAATCTGACCTACCGGTTCAATTTTCTGGCCCGCTCCCTCTTCGGCCTGATTCCGCTCATCGCCGTTCTCTACCTCTGGAACACAATCTATGCCGGCAAAGGGGCCTCCGCTGTGATCGGTGCCTACACCCTGGCCGAAATGATCTCCTACTATCTCCTGACAACGCTGGTCGATGCTCTCACCGCGGTCAACGAAGACGACTGGCAAATTGCCGCGGATATCAAAGACGGCAACATCAGCCAGTTTCTGCTCAAGCCGATCGATTATCTGTGGTACCGGCTTTGCCTGTTCGGTTCCGGCCGCCTGACTTACCTGGCTGTGGCGGCAGTGCCGCTGACGGTGTTCCTGCTGTGTCTGCGCCGGTATTTTGTGCTGCCGCCAAACTGGACGGCGTTCGGGTTCTTCCTCCTCTCGACGCTGCTGACCGCGCTGCTGCAGTTTTTCATGTCCTACACCATGGCGATGCTGGCGTTTTGGGTGCTGGAGGTATCGACGTTTATTTTCATTCTGTTCGCGTTCGAGTATATCGCTAGCGGCCACTTGTTCCCGCTGGATATTCTGCCCCAGGGGATCGCGCAAGTGCTTTATTTTACCCCCTTCCCCTACCAGCTTTATTTCCCCATCACCGTGTATATGGGCAAGACGACGGGTACGGCACTTGTCCAAGGGTTGCTGCTCCAGGCTGGCTGGGTGCTTGCCGCGTATGGCCTGGCGCGAGTCATGTGGAACCGCGGCATCCGCAAATATTCAGCCGTCGGGGGCTGACCTATGAATCCGAAAGACCCAACTCCTGATTCACCGCGCACACCGGGCATCGCTCGGTATCTGGGTATCTACTGGGCACTCTGGAAAAACTCCGTCTCGCGCGAGCTGAGTTTCAAGACCAACTTTCTGCTGTGGATATTCGTCGAGCTGCTCTGGTTTGGCCTGCAACTTTGCTTCATCGGCGTGCTGTACCTGCATACGGACCACATCGGCACTTGGACCAAATGGCAGGTGGTCCTCTTGATCGGCGCCAGCCATTTTATTCAGCAGATTTTCCAGGCCTTCTTCCTCATCAATTGCACGAATCTTTCGGAACTTGTCCGCACCGGCAAGCTGGACTTCCTGTTGTTGCTGCCGGTAAACACCCGGTTCGTGGTTTCTCTCCGGCAAGTCGATTTGGGCGCCTTTGTCAACGCCGCCTCTGCAGTCGGCGTCATGGTCTATGCGGCGATACGGCTGCCGTTCGTGCCGACGGTATGGCAGGCCCTCGCGTTCCTGGTGCTTTGCGTGGCCGGTATTCTGATTCATTACTCGCTCATGTTTTTGCTCGCGAGCATCAGCTTTTGGACCGTTCGCGCGCAGGGCATCGTTTGGGGCTATTACAACCTGTTCCAGATCGCCCGCATGCCCGACGAAGCGTTCCACGGCTTGTTCAAGGCGCTGTTCACTTTCGCCATTCCTATGCTCCTGGTCTCGAACGTTCCAGTGCGCGTGTTGATGAGCAAGCTGTCGCAGGCGGGGCCGGTCGTGTTGCTCCTGGCGATGAGCGTGATCTGCTTCGTGCTCTCCGAATGGGGCTGGCGGGCGTCGGTCAAACGATACACAAGCGCGAGCTCGTAGCGCAGATTTTCAATCGGCAGCGGCCGGAAGCTGGAAGCAGTGGAATGAGGGCGGGAGCCGTCAACAGATCACAAATCTTCCTTACGCCTCCCGCCTCGCTCTGGGCCTGCAGCCATTGATTGCCGTGGTTTCTGCGCTATTTTGCTCTGAGCGCGCTATGAGCAGCCCCATGACCGACAGTTCGACGACAAAGTCCCCGCCCGGCCCTTCTACCTCCGCCTTTGACTGGCCCCTTGCCCATGATGCCGAGACCTTTTTGCGCGAGCGCATCGGCACGTTCCTGGGGCGCAACTCGTTCGCCTTGCGCCTGGCCGAGCGCATGCGGGACGAAACCGGAACCGACTTTTTTGAGTGGGTCGACCACCTGGTCCTGGCGCCGGAAGCTGTTCCCGGGCTGCAGGCGGTGGGCTTCACCCGGGACGCAACCGCAGAAACCCCCAATGGCGAAGGGGTCTATGAACATCCGCGTGCCACTTTGCCGCGCGTGCTCATCCGCGACGGAGCGCAGCGACCCGCGTCGGCCGTGGCGCTCCGGCCGGAGTTCGTAGGTGATTTTATCGCGCGCCATGACCTGCGAAGCGAACCGCAGGGAGAGCCTCTTTCGCGCTACCGCCGCGTCGTTGTTAGCCACGAAAACGGAGCCCAACTCGAAGCAGTCGAGCGTCGCGCCTACCGCGGGTTTGCACCTAGTCCACTCTCCGGCAACGACCTCCGCGCCATGGTAAAAGCCACGGAGCTTTGGCGAACCCGTCCCCGCCCCTTCGCCGATGACCGTGATGGTTTCAAAACCGCAAATCACATTCTTTCTCGAACACTCGACTTGGTGGGGCGCGACGTCGCCTGCCATTTGTTCTTCGAAGCGGAGCGCGCGTATTGGGAGAGCCGCAACCGCGCCGCCCGCATTCAGAAACACCGGCAGAACCAACTCGGCTTAGGTTGGGGCAACCACGACCACCATACGTTCCGCTGCTCGCGGGATCACTTCGTGGACGTGGTTGAGTTCCTGCTGCAGCTCGGCTTCGCCAAACGTGAGCGCTACTACGCCGGAGCCGAAGCCGGCTGGGGCGCACAAATCATGGAACAGGCGGCCGCCGGTATAGTCGTCTTTGCCGATGTGGACCTGATGCCCGAAGAAACCCACCTTGATTTCTCCACCATGAAATTACCTCCGGCGCCACGCCTGGGCACGGTCGGGCTTTGGGTGGGCCTCCACGGAGAAAGTCTCCTCGAAGCCGGAATGCACCACCTGGAGGCGCGCTTTGATTTTCCCCTGTTACGCGACCAGTTGCAGCAATGTGGCGTCAACATGATGAACCCGTTCTCGGATTTCGAATTCCTGCGCCAGGCCTTCACCGAGGGCGAACGCTGGCCGGTGCGCCGTGAGCGCGCCGAACGGCTCTTGTCTGCCAACCTGATGACGCGCGAGCAATTCGATCGCTTCCTGAGCGAAGGCGCCCTGGGCAGCCATCTGGAGAATCTCCAGCGCCATGGCGGCTTCAAAGGCTTTAATCAAAAGTCCGTCAGCGCTGTCATCGCCGCCACCGACCCTCGGAAAGAGCATTTCTCAAACGCCCCGGTCGCGGCGTGACCGCCGCGTTCGCTGCCGCCCGCCACTTAGAGCCGGAGAAAGATTTTGCGCTGGTAGAGAAACCGCACGAAAAGCAACATCATGGTCACTACGACCAGCGCCATAAGCATGGGTCCCCACGAACCGAACGCTTGCTGCACAGGCCCGCCCACTATCAGCTTGGCCAGATCGCTGAAGCGCACGAGGTGAAAGACGAGGTAAATCGTTATGGGGTTCATGCCGATCCAGACAAACGGCATGCACCACCTGCGCCAGCCCCAGATTTCCACCACCTGGTAGAATGCGGCCAGGAACAGGCAAGCATAACCGCCCGCGACCAGCACGTACGAAGAGGTCCAGATCTTCTTGATGACCGGGAACTGCAGTCCCCACAGGAACCCCACGGCAATCCCCGCCACGCCAGCACCGAGGAGGTAAAGCACCTTTTTCTGGTCGGACACCGAGGGATTCCTCAGTAGCAGCCCGGCAAAAACGCCCAGCAAGCAAGTAGCGATCGCCGGGAGCGTGCTGAGAAGACCTTCCGGATCATACGCGCCGTCCCATTTGTGGCCCGGAAGGTATTGGAAATCTAGGTGCTGGGTGAGGTTCAGCCCATCGTCGAAACGACCGCGGACCCGGTTCGTGGTTGCCAGGAACAGAGCGCGGGTCTCCGGCTCGGTCGGCTCGAGGTTCACCGTTTGCAGGCGCTCGGTTCGAAGATTAAAATCGCGCACCGGAACAAAACTCGCGAGACCCCAATACCCGATGAGAAGCGCCGCACAGATAACCATCATTCCGCGCAGCCGGGCCAAGCTGAATATGAAACTCGTAAAAAAGTAGCACAGCGCGATTCGCTGCAGCACGCCCATCCAGCGGATATGGTCCACTCCTCTCGAGATGCCGCCATACACCAGCAAGCCGAACACGTATAAAACCAAACTGCGGAAAAAAATGCGCTTCATGGCAGCGGCCCGCCCGCTCCGCTCAATCGTGCGCGTCAGAGAAAACACGATGGACGCGCCAACGATAAACACAAATAGCGGGAAGATCAGGTCATAGAACGCCACGCCAGCCCAGGCTTTATGGTCCATCTCGCCGTCAACGAACCGGAAAAGGGCGTTTGGTGAACCTCGGTACAACGCATGGATAATCTCCTCCCCGCCGACAATCCAGAACATGTCAAAACCCCGCAGCGCATCGAGCGACATCAATCGGCGGGAGGATGTCTGGGATTGCGGTGGACCTTCGCTGGCAGGCTTGGGCGTGTCGCTCATGGTGAATGGGTTGTGCTTTGGGCCATTCAACAGAATTCAGCCAACCATGTCCAATGAAAGCTCTGTTGACTCCGTTTCCTTCTGTTGGAATGCCGGGCCACAGCTCACCTCCCTCGCCCCCTCATCAACCGTTCGATCTCCTCCGCCTCAATCGGAATGTCCGCCATCAAATCCACGTTGCCGCCGCCGCGCACCACGATGTTGTTTTCGAGGCGCACCGCGAACCCCTCATCAGGGATATAGATGCCCGGCTCCACGGTCAGCACCCAGCCGGCTTTAATCGGCTCCGTTGTGATGCCAATGTCATGGACGTCCAGGCCCAGCGGATGACCAACGCCGTGCATAAAGTATTTCTTCAGCGCCGGTCTGTCCCGGTCTTGCTTGCGAATATCCGATGGTTTGAGCAGTCCCAGGACCAGCAGCTCCTTCTCCATAAAGGATTCGGCTTCTTTTTGCCACTGCTTGGGGAGCTTGCCGGGCGTGGCCGCTCTCGCCGTCGCGCGCATTACGCGCAACACCGCATCATAGACCTGGCGTTGGCGCCGGCTAAAGCGGCCGCTGACGGGAATCGTACGAGTCAAATCGGAGTTGTAATTGGCGTAGCTGGCGGCGACGTCCAGCAGGAGCAAATCCCCTTTTCGACACGCCTGGTCATTTTGAATGTAATGAAGGACACAAGCGTTTCTCCCGCTGGCAATGATCGGCCAGTAAGCGAAATTCCCTCCGCGCCGGGTGAACTCATGCGCGTACTCGGCTTCAACTTCGGTTTCGGTCACGCCCGGCTTCACGAACCGGCAGACGCGCAGAAAGCTGGCTTTGGTAATCGCGCAGGCCTGACGGATGAGCTCAAGTTCCGGCTCTGACTTGACCGCCCGCAGCCGGTGCATCAGACGCGCCAGGCGCTGGTAGTCATGCAAAGGGTATCGTGACTGCGTGGCGGCGACGAACCTGGCATCGCGGGTCTCCACTTCAATGACCGCGCGCTTGTGCTCGTTCGAGTTCAGGTAGACATGGTCGCACTCGCACATTAGACGATGAAACAGCGGGCGGAATTCCGAGAGCCACTCGACGCGTTTGATTCCAGACATCGAGCGTGCTTCTTCTTTGGTCAGCTTATGGCCCTCCCAGGTGGCGAGCAGCTCACTGCTCTCGCGCAAAAAGAGGATTTCGCGCATATTCTCTTCGTGAGCCTCCGGGTAAAGCAGCAGAATCGTCTCCTCCTGCTCAACCCCGGTCAGATAAAACAAATCCGAATTCGGCCGCAGCTCGAGTGTGCCATCGGCGTTGGTTGGCAGAATATCATTCGCATTCACGACCGCGAGCGAGTTGGGCAACATGAGTTTCGCCAGGTTCGCTCGGTTGCCAGTGAAAAGCATTGGGGTGATCGGTTGATGGCGCATAGCTGATTTGTTTCGACTCCTCATACACTGGCACCGACGCCACGTCATGCGAAAAACATCCTAAATCATAAATAACTGGTCATCAATGGCTTGGGTGATTGCCTCACTCAACTTGCACGTAGCTACTCCATGCGTATATTAAGGCAGGGTTATTGTGGTGGTTGTTAGGTTGGTTAGGAGAGGCGACTCGGGTTAACCGGGTCGCCTTTTCCTTTTGGTATCAACTTTCACCTATCAACTCCTCCGGCGCCTCACGGCGCCAGGACGCGGAAAAATCGGACTTGGCCTTGCTGGCTGGAAGTGAACGTGAACTGCCGGTCAGGTACATTGGTCGTCAGTATCGCATTGGCATTCGTGAGCCAAGGGCCGCCCGCCTGCGCCGCCTCCAAAAGCAGAAACAGGGGCGCTGGGCCTCCCGTGACACTGAAATCAACCCGTGCCTCCCCACCCGCTAATGCCACCTCGCTAAGTATTATGATCGGCCGGGTCGCATACTCAAAATTCGCCCCCACAAGCAACAGGGTGTTGGCCTCTTGGCTGAGCGGAAAGATGCCACCCAGGTTCGTGCCGAGAGCGGAGGCCAAATACGAGAGGTCGGGCGCGACCGAAAAGGTGCCGTTCAAACCGGCCCCAGAACTGGAGAGCACGCTGCCGTTCCAGCCCCCGCCATCCGTCCCGACCGCGGAGATATAGTACGTCTGCCCCAGCGCCAGCACGAGTCGCTGAATCGGCTCATAATATGTCCCGTTCCGAAGCGGGCTGTTGGTGCTAACAGTCGCCGCAGCCAATTGCGTTCCGTTCGTGTCCCAAAGAGAGACCTGGTAAGGTTCGTCGGCGAGAGCGGAGCCTCCAAAGCCCAGAGACGTGACGGATACGTTCGTCTGCGCAGCAAAGGCGAAGCCGGCCCCGCCAAAGGCAAAACCGGCTAATTGGTCCCCCAGCCACTGGTAGCCCGGGATCGCTTCCGAAGCGGACGCACGGTTGCCAAACACGAACGCCAAAGACAACACCCCGACCACGAACGCGTGCCTACGCGGTGGCGTTGAACACCCGGCCGGACCAGGCTTGGAAAGTGCCATTTTCATACAGCTGGATTTCGATTGCTGGAGACGTCATCGCCTCTTTCCATCTTTTTTGACATAACTTTGCATCCTTGCCAAGTCCGTGTTCAAGCGCAGGCCCTAACGATTCTCAGTGCGGTTAATACTCTTGACCCCGCATCCGCATCAGTTTTAATCTCTCGTCCTGTTAGGCAAAGTTCATGTTTGCGCAGATTAAAAGCCTGTTTTCCAATGACATTGGAATCGACCTCGGCACGGCGAATTCCCTCGTGTACGTGCGCGATCGCGGGATCGTGCTGCGAGAGCCGTCCGTCGTCGCTATCCAGGCCGGCACCACCAACGTCCTCGCCGTCGGCGAGGAAGCCAAACGCATGTTGGGGCGCACCCCTGGAAATATCGTGGCCATTCGGCCCATGAAGGATGGCGTCATCGCCGACTTTGAAATTACCGAAGCGATGCTCCGCCACTTCATCCAAAAGGTCCATCACCGGAAGCTCATTGCTCCCCGTGTGGTCGTCGCGGTGCCCTCGGGCATCACCGAAGTGGAAAAACGGGCTGTTAAAGACTCCGCTACTCATGCCGGCGCGCGGGAAGTGTATCTGATCGAACAACCGATGGCCTCCGCCATCGGGGTCGGATTGCCGGTGCATGAGCCGGCGGGCAACATGATCGTCGATATCGGCGGCGGGACCTGCGAAATCGCAATCATCTCCCTCGCCGGCATCGTCTTCAGCCGCAGCCTGCGGGTCGGCGGAGACGAATTTGACGAGACGGTCGTCGCCCACATGAAACGTGCCTATAACCTGATGATCGGTGAACGCACCGCGGAAGAGATCAAAATTCGCATTGGCTCTGCTTTTCCGCTGGAGCAAGAACTAACCATGGAAGTCAAAGGACGCGATTTGAGTGCCGGACTGCCGAAAACGCTGATGATTCGGTCGGAAGAAATTCGCGAAGCTTTGCAAGAGCCGCTCTCGAGCATTTTGGAATCTGTTCGCATCACCCTCGAACGCTGCCCGCCCGAACTGTCCGCCGACCTGGTGGACCGTGGCATTGTCATGGCGGGCGGCGGCGCGTTGTTGCGCGGCATTGATCGGCTGGTTGCCGAGGAGACCGGCTTGCCGGTCCATATTGCCGACGACCCTCTAAGCGCCGTCGCCGAAGGCACCGGCCGGGTGTTGCAGGAACTCCAATTCCTCAAGCGCGTCTCCAATAACTCCAAGTAGTTCCCTCCTCTCAGGTTTGTGACTGGCAACCGCCGGCGGGTGATAACCACCCGGCTGCCGGGAATCTGTGGCCGCTGGAAAGTCTTCGGCCACGCGCCGCCAGTCGCCAGTTACTGACTACCGGTTACCGGTTTAGATGTTAAAACGGCCGCAATATATTGTCTTGGGCCTGGTTGTAGTGCTGACGCTGCTTATCTTGAATTTGCCGAGCAAAACAACGGCCCGCCTGAAGCTGGGTATCGGCAGCTTCTTCGTGCCCTTCTTCGGGCTGGCCAACTCGGCCAACCGCCTGGCAGGCCGCGCGGGAGACGCGGTCCTGCCTCGCTCCGAAGTGCTGCGCGAAAACATTGCCCTGAAGCAGCAGAACCAGGAGCTGCGGCTCCAGGCCGCGCGGGAGGCGGAACTGGCCCATGAAAACGACCGCCTGCGGAAATTACTGGGCTGGCAGCAACAGCAGCCACGAAAATATAAACTCGCCAATGTCGTCCTTCACGACCCGGCCAACTGGTGGCGCACCGTTCAAATCGACCTCGGCGCCCGCGATGGAGTCAAAGTCAACATGGCCGTCCAGACCATGGAGGGCCTCATCGGCCGCGTTTCCTCCGTCATGCTGACCCGCTCCCAGGTCGTCCTCCTCGGTGATCCGAACTGCAAGGTGTCGGCGCGAGTGCTCAACTCGGCGCGCGACACGGGCGTCATCGGAGGGTCAGGTCCGTTGGAAAGCGAATTTGTAGACCTGAGTTATTTGTCCCGAAACGCCGACCTCAAACCCGGCCAGACCGTCGTCACCACCGGCCTCGGCGGTATATTCCCGAGTGACATTCCGATCGGAAAAGTCGTTGATTCCCGCACTGAGGAATACGGCTTGTACACCGTCGCACGTGTCAAATTGGCTGCCAACCTCAACGACCTCGAAGAAGTCTGGGTCCTCCTCAAACCATGAAACAATTCACTATCCATCGTCGCCACTCTGCACTCTCCACTCTGCACTCTGCACTCGAATGACGTGGCTTAACACCATTCTCATCCTGGTCGCTGCCTTCCTGGTCGTCTTTTGGCAAGCCGCCTTTGGCGGAGTCAGGCACATCCTCGGAGCGCAGGTGGATTTGCTGCCCGCACTGATGGTTTATGCCAGCCTCTGCAGCGACTTCGCCACCGTTTGCCTGCTCGCCGTTTGCGGAGGGCTTTGGTTCGATTCGCTTTCCGCCAATCCGCTCGGCATTAGTGTCCTCCCCCTCTTCGTGATCGGGTTGGGACTCTACATAAACCGCGGGCTGATCTTACGCGACCAGACCTTTGCCCAGTTCGTGCTGGGCCTCGCCGCCAGTGGCGCCGCTCCCGTGATGACACTCGGGTTGCTGCTGACCGCAGGTCATGCCCCATTGTTTGGCTGGGGGACGGTCTGGCAACTGGTTGTAATGACGGTCGGGGGTGCTCTCGCCACCCCGGTTTGTTTTGCACTTTTCGATGGGCTCCAGCGAGCGCTGGTCCACCGCGGCGCTTCGCAGACCAGCTTCCGGCCCGACCGCGAAATCAGGAGGGGACGATGAGAAGAAATGGACCATTGGATTACTGGGTGACTGGATTGATGGGAAAACCCGGAAACACCACCCTGCGTTCCGGCGCGCTGGATCCATTGCCCTGTGGTGCCATCCGTTCGTTTTTTCATTACGCCAACACTCCATTGCTCCAATACTCCACTACTGCGTTCCTCCATCAATCCACTCGCGGCTGATGATTATCTTCGACCAGCTAAAGCGAAATGACCCGCAATTGCGCGTGGTCACTCTGGTCGTGTTGGGCGGCCTGGGTCTGCTCCTGGCTGGCTTGTGGTGGGTGCAGGTCGTTTCCGCGCGCGACTATCAGACCGATTTGGAGAACCAGTCCTTCCGCACCGTGCGCATCCCCGCTGTTCGTGGCAAGATCGTCGACCGCAACGGCGCCGTCCTGGCGGAAAACCGGCCGACCTATAATGTCAGCCTGTATCTCGAGGAACTCAGCAAACCCTTCCGCAGCGCCAGCGCAAAAGAAATCGCTGCCGCCCGCGCCGACCAAAGCCGCCGCGTCGCCCAAGCGGAAAAGTCCCTCGGCCGCCGGCTCACCAAGACCGAGCGCAAGCAGTTCCTGCTCTCAACCAAGCAAAAGGAATCGCTTCAGGAAAGAGCGCGGTATGAGGTCGCCAGCAACGTCGTCATGCAGGTCAGCCAGCGCCTGCAGGAAAACGTCTCCCTGGACCCTACTAATTTTGAGAAGCACTACGCAACCCGGCTGGTGCTCCCCTTCCCGGTCGTCCAAAACCTTGACCCCACGAACATCGCCCGCTTTGAGGAGCAATCCACCAGCCCGCTTGGCGTTGATCTCGAGGTCCAGTCCACCCGCGTTTATCCGTTTGGCACTGCTGCGGCGCATCTGCTGGGACGGTTGAAACGCGATGACAGTTCCGCCGAGGGCGAAGAGGCCTCCTTCTCGTATCGCCTGCCGGATTACCGGGGAGACGTTGGCATCGAGTATGGTTACGACAAAGAGTTGCGCGGCATGGCCGGCGCCAAATCGGTCCTGGTCAACAATATCGGTTACCGCCAGACCGAGAACGTCTGGAGCCCGGCCGAGCCTGGCCACAACGTCTTGCTCACGCTCGACCTGTCAGTTCAGCAGGCGGCGGAGCAAGCCCTTCGCAACGCCCCGGTCACCTACACCGGTCCCGTCCGCGGCGCGGTCGTCGTCATGGACGTCCGCACTGGAGATATCTTGGCGATGGCCTCCTCGCCGACGCTCGATCCCAATCAGTTTATCCAGCGACTTTCCCGCGAGGAATGGCAACGCATCACCGCCCTGCATGCGGAAAAAAACCGGGCGACCCAGGAAAACTACATGCCTGGCTCCATTTTCAAGACGGTCGTCGGCCTGGCCGCGCTCGATGCCGGCCTTAACCCGGACGAGAAATATATGGTCGCCGAAAACCCGCGTGAGCCGGGCCATGGCTGCATTAAGGTCGGCTCCCACATCGTGCGCGACCTCGTGTCGCCGGGCGCCTACGACTTCCGCCGCGCCATCATGAAGTCGAGCAACTCCTACTTCATCTTCAACGGCCTCAAAGTCGGGCCGGATCGGATCGTGCGCCTCGCGCAGCGTTTCCACTTTGGCGAGCGCACCGGCCTGAATACCCGCCAGGAAGTCGCCGGCTCGTTCCCAAGGCTCGATCGCCTCTCCGACGGCTGGGGTGATCGCAATACCGCCAACCTCTGCATCGGCCAGGACCCCGTTTGGGTCACACCTCTCCAGATCGCCGTCCTGACCTCCGCCATCGCCAATGGCGGCACGGTCTTGTGGCCAAGGCTCGTCGCGCGTATCGAAGCGGCGGACCCGCTCTCGGGTGAACCTCCGGAAGTCTTCCCGGCCCCCCGGGCGAGAGACCAGATCCTCGTCAGCAAGCGAAGCCTCGACATCCTTCGCCTCGCCATGCTGGCTGAAACCGAAGACCCGGACGGCACGGGCCGCCGTGTGCGAGAGCATGACCCGCTTCCCGGACTGCACATTTGCGGCAAAACCGGCACTGCTCAGGTCCAGGACGTGCGGAACACCAAGACCGGACAAACCACCTGGTTCGCCTCCTTCGCTCCCTTCGAGCAACCGCGTTGGGCTGTGGTCGTCATGGTCGAAGACGGCAAGTCGGGCGGCGAAAGCTGCTCACCGGTCGCCGGTCCGGTTTACGCCGCTCTGATGAAGCGCGACCAAACCGCGACCGGCAAAAAAGACACCCTGGCAAGAACGGAGCAACCATGAAGGACTGGAATACTGGGGCATTAGAGTATTGGAGTATTGGAATGCTGGAATGCGGCCGTAACACGATTTTGGGAAGGCCCCTGGCGCTCCGATCACTCCACCACTCCATCACTCCATTACTCCATCACCCCGCTCCCCTCCCCGCATGTTTGACGCCGGCCTGAACGAACCTCAATCCCGCCTGGACAAGCTGCAAATCGCCGCCTTGTGCGGATTGATGCTGCTCGGGGCCCTGTTCGTCTATAGCGCCCGCATGGCGAGCGAGGCGAACACTGTCTGGTACGCGCAAAGCTGGTTCCGGCAAGTCGTCTGGTATGCGCTCGGAATCGGCGCCGCCATCGGCGTCTGCCTGGTGGATTACCGCATCCTGGCCCGCTGGGCATTCGTCGCGTATTGGCTCTCCATCCTGCCACTGCTCGCAGTCCTCATTCCCCATGTCGGAACGACTCACGGCTGGGGCGCCATGCGTTGGATCGACCTTGGCTTCCTCCAGTTCCAGCCCTCTGAGTTCGCCAAGCTGGCGTTCATTCTCGCTCAGGCACACTTCCTGAGCCGTCCCATCGATGAGTTGCGGGCCCCCCTCATGTTCCTAAAGTCTCTGGGGCTCATGTTGCTGCCATTCCTGCTGATCATGAAAGAGCCGGACCTTGGCTCGGCGCTCGTGCTGCTGCCAACCGGCCTGATGATGCTTTACGCCGCCGGCGCGCCAAAAAGTTTTCTGCTCCAGTTGCTGGGCGGTGTCGCCCTGTTGGGAGTTCTCTTCCTGGCAAACGTCCTCTTCATGCCGTCCAACTGGCAAGTGTTCAAGTTGGAAGATTACCAGGAGCGACGGCTGAAGGTGTACTTCAATCGAGATTATACTCCGCCTTCCGGTGCGTCGAAGGCGGAGAGAGAGCGCCTGCGAAAACAGCAGTTTGACGACTCGCACAACGTGCGGCAGGCGTTGATTTCCGTCGGCTCGGGGGGGCTGACGGGCAAAGGTTGGCGGCAGGGCACGCAAAATGCCTTGGGCTACTTGCCGCGGGCCGTGGCGCACAACGATTTCATCTTCTCCGTTATTGCCGAGGAGAAGGGATTCGTCGGCAGCGTGCTCGTGCTCACGCTGTACGGAACGGTGCTGTTCACCGGAATCAGAATCGCCGGTCAGGCGCGCGATCGCCTCGGTCGGTTGCTGGCTGTGGGCGTCGTCACGCTCCTCTTCAGCCACGTTTTCATCAATATCGGCATGAATATTCGCATTATGCCTGTGACGGGCGTGCCACTGCCGCTGCTCTCTTACGGTGGGTCCTCAGTGCTCGGCTCGTTAATCGCCATGGGCTTCCTCCAAAACGTCTATATCTACCGAAAGGCTTATTAACATGAGTGACAGAAATTTTTCCCGGCGTCGCCGCGGAGGCATGCGCTTCCGCCCTAGCGGCGGACTGGGCCACATGCAACAACGCACCGACCGCGATGCCCTCCAGGCCCGCGCCGAAGCGACGGGCGACCAGAGCGCGCCCGAAAAGGTTTATGAGCGCCGCCACGCCCATGAGATCGAACGCTCTGAAAACATCGCTGCCGGCCTCCCGCCTGAGGGAGCCGCGCCGCCGGCAGCAGCGCCGCCACCCGGCAAGCGGGACTTCCGCCAACCGAACCTGGCCACTCCCGCCGAGGTACACGAGGAAAAACCCTTCGAGCCGGTGCCCGTGCGGGAACAATCCCGCGGCCTCGTGGATAGCATCAAGACGATGGCGAACACCCTCGTCAAGAGGGTGCAGCGCCTGATTAAGCCCGTCAAACGGGCCCATAAAGAGGTCATCATCAACACCGAAACGCTCGAAACTCGCGTCGCCGTCCTCGAAGAAGGCAGGTTGGAAGAGTTCAACATCGAACGGACGACCGAGGAGCGCCTCGTCGGCAGCATCTTCAAGGGCAAAGTGCGCAACCTGGAAGACGGCTTGAAAGCCGCCTTCGTTGATATCGGCTTCGAAAAGAATGCCTTTCTCCATTACTGGGACATCGTGCCCAGCAGCTTCGACAGCGGCGTCGAAATCGTCGAACGTGAAGGCAGACGGCGCGACAAACCCAAAATCACCCAGAAAGATATCCCGCGCGTTTATCCGCCGGGCAGCGACATCATCGTTCAAGTGACCAAGGGACCGATCGGCACCAAGGGACCCCGTGTGACGACCAACATCGTCCTGCCTGGCCGTTACCTGGTTTTGCTGCCCAACTCGGACCAGAGCGGCATCTCCCGCAAAATTGAAAACCCGCAGGAGCGCCAGCGCCTGAAGAAAATCCTCCGTGAGCTGACCATCCCTGAAGGGATGGGCGTCATCATGCGCACCGTCGGCGAGGCCCAGCAAACCCGTTATTTTGTGCGGGACCTGGCCCTGCTGCTCGAGGAGTGGCACCAAATCCAGGACCGCATCAAGACCCAGCCCATGGCCACGTGCGTCTTCCAGGAACCGGATCTCATCGAACGCACGGTCCGTGACTTTTTGACCGAAGACGTTGAACGCATCGTCGTGGACAGCCCGAAAGCCTGCGAACGAATGCGGGAAATGATTTCCAAAATCTCCAAGCGCTCCGCGGATAAGGTTAAACTCTACGCCGACCCGCAGCCGATCTTCGATCGCTTCAACATCACGCGCCAGTTGGAAAATGCCTTCTCGCGCCAGGTTCACCTCAAGAGCGGCGGCTATATCGTCGTGGACGAAACCGAAGCGTTGGTGGCCATCGACGTCAACACCGGCCGTCACAAGGGCGGCAAGGACCAGGAAGCCTCGATTCTGAAAGTCAACCTCGAGGCCGCCGAGGAGATCTCCCGCCAATTGCGTCTGCGCAATATGGGCGGTCTGATCGTGCTCGATTTCATCGACATGAAATCCCGCCGCGACCAGCAGCAGGTCTATCAACGAATGAAGGAAGGATTGCGCCGGGATAAGGCCAAGACCCACGTGCTGCCGATCTCCCAACTGGGATTGATGGAGATGACCCGCCAGCGTCATTCCGAAAGCGTTCACGCGGCGGTCTATGACGATTGTCCGTACTGCAAGGGCCGAGGGAAGGTCAAGAGTGCCCTCACGATGAGCGTCGAAATCCAGCGCAAACTCAGCGAAATCCTGAAGAAGCGTTCGCGCGACGAATCGGACTTCCAGTTGCGAATTGTGGTCCATCCCACCATCCTCGAACGGTTGCGCACCGAGGACGAGAAACACCTCATCGAGATGGAAAAGCGCTACTTCGGCAAGCTGTCGTTCCGCGCGGACCCGGCGCTCCACGCCGAGCAGTTTAAGATCGTCAACGTGGCGACTAATGAGGAAATGGCCAGCGTGGGCGGCTGAGAAGGCCAGCGGAACAAAACCGAAGATCAAATCTGGCCTCGACGCCACCTGCGAGCGCGCGTGGCGTTGCGGGTCACGGCCAATGGCGCCGCTAATCGAGCCGCTTCAGAATGACCAGCCAGGCGGTGTCGTTGGGCGCGTCGCCTCCGGGTACCAGGATCTCGTTCTTGGGCAGCGCTCCTTTCACCGTGCCGACCACTTTGCCCTTGCCGATGAGAGTAACCTCGACTTGCGAATTGCCCAGAGCCCGAACGTCCAGCGAGCACTTGTCGCTAACCGGCACGCTTTTATGCGACAAACTTGAGGCCGTAAAATCAATGTGTTTGACCTCGAAATAATTCTTCCATTTAAGGGCTCGGAGTCGCTTCCGGATCTCGGCGGCCACCGGTTGATAGTTCTTGCCAGCCGGTGGGTTCGCATCATCTGTCGCCCACACCAGCACCGCTCTGATTTTCATCTCCTCTGCCGCCTGGGTACAGGTGGCGGAGCCGGCGACCAAAAACAACGAAGCCACCAGCCAAATTAAGACCCGCGGAAATTGTAATACACTCATCGGTTAATCGAGTGTAGCCTCCTCATCGATATCCGCAACATCGTCGTCAGCGGGATAAGATAACCAAACGAAGGTCGCCCCGGCGGCATAATCGTGATAGATCATCGCCCCGGAGTCGGCAACCGCGGTTTCGGTCGCGACCATGGTCGGCCCGGAACGGTAAGCTGCAACCAATGCGGCAACGGCGACTACAGCCAGTCCCGCTGCGGGAACCAGAAGCCTGCGCAGTCTGGCCCATACCGTCAGGGTGGCTGTTGCTGCCGGCCGAGGCGTTTCCAGCCGCTCGATTTCGCGTTGAATCTTCGACCAGTAAAACTCGCGCGTTTCGGGAAGTTTGACCCCTTCCTCGAAGCCGCCCAGGCATTCGCGGGTCTGCCGTAATTCGGTCAGCAACGCCGCCGCCTCCTGGTCCCGGGCCAGGCGCTCAGCCCACCGGGCCGCTTCGCCTTCGGGCAGTTCGCCATCCAGGTAGGCCTGGAGCTTCAATTGGTCATTGTATTCCATCATTTCCCGTCTTCGTTTTTCAAATCCGCCAGCAGGGCCGCCATTTTGCGGCGCGCGTAAAACAACCGCGACATCACCGTGCCAATCGAGCAACCCATCACTTTTGCGATTTGTTTATATTCCAATTCTTCAAATTCATGCAGCACCAGCGCCGTCCGATGCTCGTAGGACAGTTGCCCGAGCGCGCGGTCGATGCGTTGCCGGAGTTCGCCGCGCTCCAGTCCGGCAGTCGGGTTCACTGTCACCACCGGCATCTGCCGTTCGACTCCGCCGGATTCCTCGCTCATCTCTTCGATGGACTCGGTCCGCTGGCGCTTGTGCTTGCGCAACTGGTCCAGGCAAAGGTTGATCACGATACGGGTCATCCAGGTGCCGAAGCCGGATTCGCCATGGAACTGCGCCAGCCGCTGCCAGCCCTTCACCCAGGCTTCCTGAGAAAGATCAATCGCTTCTTCTTCATTCCGCATCATGCTGTAAGCGCGCGCGTAAATCTTGTCGCGGTGCCGGGCAATCAGCTCCTCAAATGCTGTCATGTCGCCCTGCTGCGCCGCTCGCACCAGTACCCGATCATCTGCTGCGGAATGATCTGTTTCGGTCATGGTTTCGACGGCGAGCCTGGCTGGGTTATTCAACGCAAATTGGGCTTGGAATTCTCCTCAGAGTTTGCCTTTGGTTGACGGCAGCCGGCCCGAAATCCGCGGATCTCGCTGACAGGCAAAATCTACCGCTTTGGCGAACGCCTTAAACAACGCCTCGGCGATGTGATGCGGCTCATCCCCGTAAAGCAGTTCCAAATGGAGGTTGCACCGAGCTTCATTGGCAAAAGCCTGGAAGAATTCCCGTGCCAGTCCGAATCGGAAAGCGCTGGACATGTCTTGTTGCTTCTCCGCCCGGTTGACCGATTTGTAAGCGACCTCCTTCAACCCGCGCCAGACCAGGTAAGGCCGGCCGCTGAAATCAATGACGCACCGGGCCAGGCATTCGTCCATCGGCACATGGGCCTCCCCCGTGAATGGGTTGCGCGGGTCAAAACCGGTACCGTAGCGGCGAATCCCCTTCTTGTCTCCCAGCGCTTTAAGAAAGGCCTGCCCCAGCGCTATCCCGCAATCCTCCACGGTGTGGTGCGCATCTACGCTTAAATCTCCCCGGCAATGAAGCTCCAAATCGATCACCGCGTGCTTGGCAAACAGGGTCAGCATGTGGTCGAAGAACGGGACGCCGGTTCGAATCGAAGCTTCGCCCGCGCCATCGATGTTGAGTTTGATGGCGATGCGGGTTTCCCTGGTATCACGCCTGAGCCTGGCCCGACGGGTTCTCATGTTTCCGCCATTTAACCAGAGCCTCGTGCGAATGACAAAGCCAAAGGAACCGGGGGCGGGGCGGGCGCGGCGCAAGAGAATGAGATGAGCCCGAAGCTCGGGTCTATCACGCCCCACCAAAGGAGTGCGGCCGCGGCGCGTCAACGTCAGCAAGCGAAACGTCCACGATTAAATCCGCGGCGATCTTTTCGAGCTCCTGGCGAAGCAGGGCGATATCGCAGGCTGCCGGCAGGCGTAACGTGGCCCGCGCCTTGAAAAGGGCTTCGCCGGTCATGGCGGCGCTGCCGCATTCGGTGTGAAGCTCTTCAATGTTCACGCCGGAATGAGCGAGGACGCGTGAGATCTGGCGGACGATGCCGGGCCGATCCTGGCCGATGATTTCGAGCAAGCGCAGGCAAACCGGACCCGGAGCCGTTACCGACGGGTCAGGGGCCACAACGATGGTCAGGCCACTGGCTTCAAGCTGGTTCAACGCCGACACGAGTTGCGGTTCCTGTCCTGCGGGCACTTCGACTCGCAGAATGCCGGCGAACTGGCCGCCCAGCCGCGACATGCGACTCTCCAGCCAGTTGCCGCCGTGCTCGCCTACGATGGCGGCAACAGCGTCCACCAGCCCCGGCCGGTCCTGCCCGATAATCGTCATCACCAGCATGCTTGCCCTGCGCACGTCCTACGCTGAAGGCGGTATTAAGGCAAGGGACAAATCCGGCAGCGCAAGCAGAACTTGTGGGATTGGCGGGCCGGCCTGGTCAGGGAATGGGTGTTTGACTGCCATCGTGCCGTTTCTGGTTGCGGTCAGACGCACAATCGGAATCGTCCGCCCCTGCCGCCTTGCTGCTGCCCTGCGGACCAGCCAACTACCGCCTGACTTCCAGGGCGTGCAGCGAACGCTCAAAGATTTCCTCGGGCGAGCCCTCAGCCACCACGGGCACCAGGAGCTTCCGGCGGCGATAGAACTCCGCAAGCGGGGCCGTGCTCTTCTCGTAGGCTTCCATTCGGACGCGCACCGATTCGGGACGATCGTCCTCGCGCTGATAGAGGTTGCCCCCGCAATGGTCGCAGATTCCTTCGAGCCGAGGAGGTCGGGCTTCAACGTGGAAGACGGCTTTGCAGCCGAGGCACGTGCGCCTTCCGCTCAAGCGGGAGACGATTTGGTCGAGCGGCAGCTCGTAGCTTAGCACGGCATCCAGCCTAAGCTTTTGACCTTTCAGCAATTTGTCCAACGCCTCGGCTTGCGCGACGGTGCGGGGGAAGCCATCCAGCAGAAACCCGCCCTCGCAACGGAGGCAACCAACCCGCTCGGCGACGAGCGCCAGGACGGTTTCATCGGGCACCAGCTCGCCACGCCGCATGTAATCGAGGGCGGAGGTCAAGGCGGGAGTGCGGTCGCAAACCTCAAGGGATTTGGCAGCGCGGAAAATATCGCCCGTCGAGAGGTGACATGCGCCGAGGCTAGTGCAGAGCAATTCAGCCTGCGTGCCTTTGCCCACGCCAGGCGCGCCGAGCAAGACGAGCCGCCGGGGCAAATTCCTGGGTTTTGGCGGCGCCTCGCACACCGCAGTTGCGCCTTTTAACCAGGCCTCTCGCTCGCGCTTCGTTCCCATAATTCGTTTTGGGTTAAAGTAAGGCCCGGAGCACGCAGTGCAAACAACAGACAAGACTCTCTCGAGCGCGCCCCGAGCTGGGATAGGATCACCTCAAAACGGCTCGCGCCGCCACACCGGAATTGCCTATTCTTTCCCCTTTTTTGGCCCCAGCATTTCAGCCTAAATGGCTTATGGCAGATGCCTCCGCCAAAGCGCCCCCGCTCTCAGCCCATGACCAGTTAGGCGGTCCGGACCCTGGAAACCGGCGCCATGCAGGCGCCCCGCCAGGGCAGGTATAAAATGTCCGGGTCAGCGATGATGGCCGAAATGACCGCCACGAAAACCACGGCCGCCGAAGCAACCCCAGCCGCCACCGAACCGGAAGCCAACGGAGACTGCTGGCCCGCAATAACCGCCGTAGTACGCCCCGGCGTAACAGGGATAAGACGGATAGTACCCGTAATACGCCGCGGTTGCCGCCGGGTAAGGGATCACATAAACGCTCGATGCCGCCGGCGTAAGAGGCGCATAGACCGGCGCGGCCTGGGTGTCGCCGGCAACCGGTTCCTGGTAGGTTGGCGCCGGGGCCGCCGCGGCAGAAGGCGCGGCAGCGTTGACAGCAGGTTGCGCCACGACCTGTGCCGCCGCCGCATCAGCCGCGCGTTGGCGCTGGCCGAGCATCGCGTTGACCACGCGGTCGGACACTCCCTGGTTCCGCAGGTAAATGACGTCCTGCGCGCCAAGATTATAGCTGGTGCCGGAGTTTTGGACGTAATTGAGGATGATGTCCTCGCTGATTTGGGCCCGGCTGAGTTTGAGCACGTCCTCGACCCCGTATGGCAGTTTTGCCGGTGCCGCGGGAGTGGCAGCCGGTGCTTCGGCCGCAACCGCCGGTTGAGGCGGCGCAACAGCGGCAACGGTGCCGGAAATCGTGTCGGCCGCGAACAGAGCCGGGATTGCCAGGCACGACAGCGCGCCCAGAGTCAGTAGTAAGCCTGCACGCTTAATTGAGGTTTTCATAAATCCAAACTTTTATCGGCTCTCGCCTTCAGAGCAACCTTCGCCGCGGAAACCCATCCGGTCAAGTCAACTCCGCCGGTTCCATCGTCCTTCTTTTCATTGTCAAGCGGCCAGCCATTCATTATTCCTCACGTCCATCTGACAGTTATGCAAATTAAAATCGCGCAGTTCGGACTGGGACCCATCGGGCTGGAGACGTTGAAGTTGGCCTCCACCAAACCCTGGGCCGAAATCGTGGGCGCCATCGACATCGCCCCGGAAAAAGCCGGCCGGGATTTGGCAGACCTGACCGGCCGCGACACTTTCCGCGGCCGTCGGGTCTATCGTTCCCTGGCCGAGCTACCCCGGCAACCGGACCTGATTTTTCATACGGCCGTGTCAAAGTTGAAAACCGCCTTTGAGCAAATCGAACCCCTCGCGCAACGGGGCATCAGCGTGGTCTCCTCCTGCGAGGAGCTCTTGTTTCCGCAACTGCGCGAACCCGAATTGGCCTCCAGGCTCGACCGGCTCTGCCGCAAAACCGGGGCGCGCGTCGTCGCGACCGGCGTGAATCCGGGCTTCGTCATGGATGTCCTGCCCCTGTGCCTGAGCGGAGTGAGCCGGGAGGTGCGCGCCGTTCACGTGCAACGAGTGGTCAACGCTTCGACCCGGCGCCAGCCGCTCCAGCGTAAAATCGGCAGCGGTCTGCCGCCGCGCGAATTTCGACGCCTGCTGCGCGCCGGCCAGGCCGGACATGCCGGGCTGAAAGAATCGCTGGCCCTGCTCGCGCACGGTCTAGGTTGGAAAACGGAGCGAGTCGTCGAATCCGGCGACGCAGTGGTCGCACGGCGCAACATCCGCACGCCATACCTCCAGGTTCGGAAGGGCCAGACCTGCGGTCTGCATCAACGGGCCGAAGCGCGCGTCAACGGGAAGACACGCCTGACGCTCGACCTCAAGATGTACCTGGACGCGCCAGACCCGCACGACGCGATCCAAATCGAAGGCGACCCGCGGCTTGAGCTCCTGATGAAAGCTGGCACGGCCGGCGACCAGGCAACTGTAGCGGCATTGGTCAACACGGCCGCGCGCATTTTCAGCGCCCCGCCTGGGCTCTTGTTGATGACTGACCTGACCCTGCCGCGGTTCACGCCGTCTGTCTGGCCGTAACCATTCAAACAGAATTCAGCGCCAAGGCGCCGCGCACCGGAGCCGCAACCAAATCGACAGAGCAGAAAAACCGCAGAGCCGCGATGACCGCAGAGAAATCAAAGGCTTACGACTCGAAAACTGTTGCTCAAATTGCGTCATTTCTAGGAATTGCACTACACGCTTTTTCCCAGGCTTGGCTGGGAAAAAGAGGCTTCGCAACCGCTTGGACGCCAACATCCTTTTGTCGTTGCGACCGACATGTTGGTTCTAATTTTTCCCTAGCGGCGCCAAGGGGCAGAGGCGCAATGAATGACTTGATGGCAGCGGAAAGGGGGGTGCAGATACGTGCAGACCGGTGCAGATGGCTGCACATGGCTGCAGATGGGAGCCCGAGGTGGAAAAAGGTGGAAGGGGGCGTTGCGTGGGAGTGCTGTGCCCCAGGCAGAGGCCGCAGGGTTGAACCACGGATGGCACGGATGACACGGATGAGGACGGAATGGCCACAAGAAGGCACGAAAAGGTGATATTCGGGCTGGGTGCGGAGAGCGAATACCAGTTCGAGTCAAAATGCGGGAAGTGGTATTACGCGGTAGTAGCTGTGATTAGCGGGGATTTGGTGGTAATAACTGACATTTTAGCTGATATCGGAGTGGGCTGAACTTTGAACTCGGGCCTGGGAAAAAGATTATCCAACTGCGGATTGGTCGGGATTGGTCAGGACTACGCGGGATTGGTCGGCTTGGTCGCCGACAGGGTCGCTGGGGGAATTTAAGTCGAGGTTAGTCGCGGTTGGCCGCGGTTGGCCGCGGTTGGCCGCGGTTAGTCGCGGTTGAGAAGGGCGATTTTGTCAACTTTGGAGAATTGACAGAGGGTGAAGTTGTCAACTTTGGAAAGTTGACAGTTGACAGGTCCGGGGTGGTGGAGTGATGGAGTTTTTCTTTTCGCGGGCCGAGTGGGAATGCGAAAGTTGACAGTTGACAGTTGACAAAAAGTGGGTGGCAGCCCGGTTTTACTGAGGATTTTGGCAGTTTTGAAAGTTGACAAAAGGTGGAGTTGTCAACTTTGGAAAGTTGACAGTTGACAGGTCCGGGGTGGGAGAGTGATGGAGTTTTTTCTTTTCGCGGGGCGACTGGGAATGCGAAAGTTGACAGTTGACAAAAAATGGGTGGCACCCCGGTTTTACCGAGGATTTGGGCGGTTTTGAAAGTTGACACGGGGTGAAGTTGTCAACTTTGGAAAGTTGACAGTTGACAGGGGGCGGAGCGGCGCGCTGGGACAGCGCGCCCTACCACGATGGCGACGCGGGAGCGTAGCACGATCCGTTATCCGTTAGAGCGGGCGCGGGGAATATTTCTTTTTCTGACGGATCGTTGGTGCGATCCGTTATCCGTTAGGATTATCCGTCAGGTTGGCGCAAGCGGTTGGCGGGCAGGGTGTTCCTTTGCTAGAGCGCGCGCTTGTGCGATCCGTTATCCGTTAGGTCGATCCGTCATCCGTTAGGGTGGGACGGTAGAATTCTTCCTTTTCTGACGGATCGGTGGTGCGATCCGTTATCCGTTATCCGTTATCCGTTATCCGTTATCCGTTATCCGTTAGGGCTTGTCATTACCCACAACTCTTGCAGGGGTTTGTAAGCTCTGCTGATGGCCTAAACTATTCATCTTCAATGATTTGCCGGTTCGCTCAGGCGTCGCTACGCGACGCGTTGTGCAATGGCTTGGCACCCACCGTGGGCCGAGGCCCACGGCTACCATCAAGCTGCCGCTCCGCGGCGCAGAGATGGCAGCGAATTACGGGCATTTTCCTGCGGATTTGGGCGGCCAAGAAGGGAAAC
Organism: Candidatus Acidiferrum sp.; assembly: GCA_035566435.1. GTDB lineage: Bacteria > Verrucomicrobiota > Verrucomicrobiia > Limisphaerales > UBA8199 > DATMRF01. The sequence goes on along the minus strand of DATMRF010000104.1, from coordinate 9,988 downwards.
TCATCCCATGCTCAGGAAGATGTGGGTAATGCCAAGATCCGTTAGGGGGCGGCAGAGTTTAAGGCAAAGACCCAGCGCGGCAAAGCCGCAACCAAGCCAACTGGATTTGGGTGTCGAACGGCACTTTGCGTTAAGGATTTCGACTGAATAGATCCGGCTTAGTGGTCACGGCGTCTTGGGTGGCGTCCAAGGGCAGCCGCAGCGTGAATGAGCTGCCCACGCCGGCCTGGCTGGAAACCTCGAGCGTGCCGCCGTGGGCGTCCGCAATGGCTCTGGAAATCGCCAGGCCGAGGCCAGTGTGGCCCTGACGCCCTGAACGGGACTTATCCACGCGGTAAAACCTCTCGAAAATGTGCGGCAGGTCCTCGGCCGGGATGCCTTGGCCCGTGTCATGGACGGTCAGCAAAGCGGCGCCGTTTTCCGCGCGCGTCGAAATGCGAACTTCGCCTCCGGGCCGGTTAAAGTGGACGGCGTTCGTCAGCAGGTTGGTCACGACCTGGCCGATGTGGTCGGCGTCGCCAAGGCAATGCAGCGAACCGACCTCGCAGGAGACCTGAAGCCCGCGCTCCGCCGCCAACGGTCGGACGAGCTCGGCAGACTCGGCGGCGACGTGGCCCAGATCAAAGCTCTCGCGCTTGAAGGCCTCCTGCCCGGCGTCCAATCGAGCCAGTTCGAGGAGGGACTCGGTCAGCTTGCGCATGCGTTGGGCGGCACGCTGGCAAGCCTCGAGCGCTTCGCGGTATTCGGCAGCGCTGCGCTCACGCGTGAGCGCTGCCTGGGTTTGGGTCAGGATCACTGACACTGGCGTGCGCAACTCGTGAGAGGCGTCGGAGGTAAACCGCGCCTGGTGGGCAAAGGCGGCTTCGAGGCGCGCAAAAGTCGAATTTAGAACCGCGGCCAGGCGGCCCAGTTCGTTTTCGGTGCCCGTGGTGCTGATCCGCTGGGAAAGATCACCGGCGGCGATTTTTGTTGCGGTGGCGCTGATGTCCTCGATCGGTCGAATCGCCCGCGTCGCCAGCCACCAGCCCCCGGCCAAGCCCAACAACAGCACCGCGGTGCCGGCAGCCGTAAGCCAGACCATAAGACGACGCATCGAGGCCAGGTCCGGCGCCATGCTGCGGCCGACCAGCACACATTCGCCGTGCGGCAGGAAATGGAAAACCTCGCGGAACTCACCGCGGGTGCGGGCCGCGGGCATTCCGGGACCAGGACCGCGCCCGGGCGGGCCGTCCTTGCGAGGCTCGCCAAACGGTGGCGGCCCCTGGCCGGGCGGCGAATAGGCATGTTCAGGAAGCGGCAAGTCCATTGGCGCGCCTGGTGAGCGCGTCACGAGCGTGCCATCGCCCTGCCACAGGACGTAATAAAAGGTATTGGTTTGAGCGCCATCAAGGGAACTGGTTTGGTCGATTGCCCTGCGCATCCGGATGAGAATCTGGGCGGGGTCGAACCGGCGGTCCATCCGGGGCTGGTCTGGCGGCGGCTCGGGCGGACGCTCCGGCGGGCGCTCGGGCGGCTGGGGACGAAACAACGCACCGACACGCTGTTCCAGCTCCTGGTCGATCCGTCGCAACTGGTTGTCCCGCGCCACATGATAGGCCGTCAGGCCGAACCCGGCGAGGACGCTCACCAGGATGAGCCCGTGCCAGGCTTGCAGGCGCCAACGGATGGAGTTAAACAGCATCGATGCAGTAGCCGTGGCCGCGCCGGGTGGTGATGAATTCGTGGCCGAGTTTCTTGCGCAGGTTCGAGACGTGCACGTCGAGCAGGTTGGAAAGCGTGCTTTCGTTCTCGTCAAAAAGGTGCTCGTACAGCATTGTCCGCGTCACGACCTTGCCGCGATGCAGAGCAAGGAATTCCAGCAGGGAGTATTCGCGGGCCGTCAATATGACCGGCTCGCCACGAAGCGATACCGCCCGGGCGGGGACGTCGATGCACACCTCGCCGATTTGCAGGCGCGACTCCGCCTGGCTGGCCGAGCGGCGAATGAGCGCGCGCAACCGCGCCAGCAGTTCATCGAGGTCGAAGGGCTTGACCAGGTAGTCATCCGCGCCGGTGTCCAACCCCCGCACCCGGTCGCGGACCGCGTCACGGGCGGTGAGCATCAGGACGGGGGTTTTCTTCTGTTTCCGCAGGCGGCGCAGCAGTTCCCAGCCATCAATCACAGGAAGCATGATGTCGAGAACCACCGCGTCGTAGTCGTAGCTTTCGGCCTTGTACAAGCCGTCCTCGCCATCGCCAGCGCCGTCGGCGGCATAGCCGTCCTCGCGCACCGCTTTCAACAGGCTGGCGAGCAGGTCGGGTTCATCTTCGACTATCAGCACTCTCATTTGCTTTTTCTTTTCTCTAGATGATCCGAATGACCGCTGGAATCAACGCAATTCGCGAGCCTGACAGACTCCACCTTAAGGCAAGATGAAGCGCCCAGCAGCCGCTCCAACATGATCCCTCAGGCAAAGGAATCATGTCCTTAATGTTACCTTAAGGTTGACGCCGGTAGAGTCCCCCCGTAAAAAGATCGCACAACAACCATGAATAAAACCAACCTCGTGATTATTAGCCTGGTGGCAGCCGGATGCGCCGCCGTCGCCGCCGACAAACATGATTTCAGCAAACTCGATTTGAGCAAGCTGCCGGCTCCGGCCGGCAAGCCGGGAGTCACCTATAGCACCGACATCCACCCGATGCTGGAGGCCTCCTGCCTGCGCTGCCATGGCCAGGACCGCCCCAAAGCCGGGCTCCGCCTCGATAGCCTCGAGGGCGCGCTCAAAGGCGGCAAGGACGGCAAGGTTATCACTCCTGGCAAAAGCAAAGAAAGCTTGTTGGTCATTGCCGCGTCCCAAATTGATGAGGAAACCGCCATGCCGCCGAAACGGCGCCCCGGGCGCGGAGGTCCGGGTGGACCGGGCGGACCGGGCGGGCCAGACGGCCGGCCCCCTGGAGGGCCGGGTGACGGCAATGCGCCCGCCCAGCGTCCGGACGGCACGCCACCGGGTGGACCTGGCGGACCTGGCGGATTCGGTGGTCCTGGCGGTCGTGGATTTGGTCCGCCGCCCAAGCCTTTAACCGCCGAGCAGGTCGGCCTGCTCCGAGCGTGGATCGATCAAGGCGCCAAGTAGTCTCTAGCCTTATCTCTGCCATCAAGGTTTAACGCAAAGGCGCAAAGGTGCAGAGGCGCAAAAGCAGGAACCGGGCTTAACCTTAGCCAAGCGGCCCGCCGTGTAGTTAACTCAGCGGACCTGCGCTTCGGCCTCCGATTCATCAGACCCGTTGCGTCTTTGCCTCTTAGCGTCTTTGCGTTAAGGATTTTAACCGAATAGATTCGCCGATTGCCTTCACGTTCTCTTAAGGCGAGCCGCACTACGCTCGCCTCGTGAGAAATGACATAACCCACCGGGATTCCTGGACCGAAGACAGCCGAGGTTCGGGCTACGACGAATCGGCGGAGGTTCAACGCATCTTGCGACGCGGCGAGCGAGCGTTCCACACGTTCGTCTTTGCTTGCCTGCTGGTGATACTGATGGTCCTGCTGGCGATGCGCGCCCTTTCCGCCACCGCCGATGCGCCCGCCAACACTCTGCGTTTGAATTTCCACGGCGCGCGAATCGACCAGGTCCTCGAATACCTGAGTGACGCCGCCGGTTTCATAATCGACAAGCAAACCGAGGTGGCGGGCACGCTCGATCTCTGGAGCAAGGAGCCGGTCAGCCGGGAGGAAGCCGTCCAGTTGCTCAGCGCCGCCTTGAAGAGAAACGGCTGCGCCGTTCTGAAAAACGGCCGGCTCCTGACAATCGTCAACGCCTCGGAAGCGAAAATCTCCGACCTCGAAATCGTCACGGGCAACGACCCGAACCAGGCGGAAAAATCGGATGAAACGATCACCCAACTCATCCCGGTGCGGTACGCCAGTGCCAGCCAACTGGTCAACAACCTGCAAGGCCTTCTTCCCGCCAGCGCCACCCTGACCGTGAACGAAAGCGCCAATACGCTCATCCTGGTCGCCACCAAAGCCGAAATCCGGCGGATGCTCAAAATCATCAACCCCCTCGACTCCGCCCTCGCCACCACGTCGTCGATTCAGGTTTTTTCACTAAGGCACGCCGACGCTAAAGAGCTGGCGACGCTGATTCCGCAAATCTTCGTTCCTCCCGGCAACACCGCCGCCAACTCCCAAAACTCTCGCGCGCAAGGTTTTGATGTGCCCGGCCCAGGTGGGTTTGGCCCGCCGGGAATGCCGGGAATTCCGGACGGGGCGGCCGGTTCTGGAAGCGGCGGCGGTGCTGCCGCTGCGCCCAAAGTCGTCGCGGTCGCCGACGAGCGTTCGAACGCGCTGGTCGTGAGCGCGCCCGCGGATTTGCTCGCGCACGTTGCCAGCCTTCTCCGGCAACTCGATCTGCCCGCCAACGCCAGCACCGAGCTCCGCGTGTTCCACCTGAAAAACGCGGACGCCACCGAGCTCGCCAGTCAACTGACCGAGTTGTTTCCCGACTCAACCGCCGGCGATGCCAGCCAGAACCAGGGCCCGATGTTCTTTGGCGGCGGACCGCCGCCGCCGGGACCGATGGGAACAGACGGCGCGGCCGGCAGTGACACTTCGAGCAGCGGGAAATCGCTTAAACAAAGCCGGGTGCTCGCCGTTGCGGATGGCCGGACCTCCTCGCTCATCGTCAGCGCCGGCAGCGGCCTGATGCCTCAGGTCGCCGCACTGGTCGCCCAGCTCGACTCAGTCGCCGCCCGGAACGAGGTGGTGAAAGTTTGGGAGTTGCGCAACGCCGACCCGCAGGATGTGAATCAAGTCCTGCAGGACCTGTTCAATCGCAACAGCGCCGCGCGCAACAATAACAACGCCAGCCCGCTGCTGGGACAAAACAATCCGTTAACAGCCCGCCAGACCCAGCAGCAGAGCAGCACCAGCGCGACCGCAAACTTCGGCACCGGCACCTCCGGCCAAGGCGGCCCAACGCAGAGCCCGGCCGGAGGCGGATTCTGAGATTTGTAGGAGACGACGCAAGGAGTCTCTGATCCAAACTCCCCAGCACCCCAAAGGTAGGGCGCGTTGTCCTCAACGCGCCGCCTCCATTAGCGGATTCTAACGCAAAGGCGCCAAGGGGCAATGACGCAAAGGGTTTGAGAAATGCGAGGCCAAAGGCGGGGTCGGCTGAGGTCGCCAGAGGGTGAGCCTCTTGCCCGATGTTAAGCTCGGTTTCCGCCTTTGCGCCTTTGCACCCTTGGTCTTTGTGTTAAGAAGGAATTCGACGGTCGGAGCGCGAAATCTCACCACGGAGCTTCACGATGCCTTAAGGTGCCGAGGTCTATACTGCGACCAATATGAAAACATTAACTACAAACAAACGTATGACAAAACTCACACTGGCTGGACTGCTGGCCGGCTCCTGCCTGCTAGGCAGCGCCACCGGTCTGCGCGCCCAGGACGGACCACCGCCGGGGGGGTTCGACCCGGCCCAAATGCGCCAGCGCATGCTGGACCGGCTGCATGACCAACTCGAAGTCAAGGATGAAGCCGAATGGAAGCTTATCGCCGAGCGAATCCAAAAAGTGATGGAGGCGCGGCGCACGCTCGGCGGTCCGGGCGGATTTGGCATGATGGGACCCGGCGGTCGCCCGCCGCGGCCGGACGGCGCGGGTCCGGGCCCTAATGGTCCGCCTCCGGGCGGCCCCGACCAACCGGCAGCGCCGGATGGCGCACCGGGTCCGGGCGGCCCAGGAGGTCCCGGAGGATTCAATCGTACGCCGCCCCCCGAAATCCAAGCGTTGCGCAAAGCGCTCGACGCCAAGGCGTCCCCGGCGGAGCTGAAAACGAAACTCGCCGAGGCCAGGGCCGCGCGCGAGCAGAAAGAAGCCGACCTGGCCAAAGCCCAGGACGAACTCAAGCAGCTCCTTTCCGTCCGGCAGGAAGCCGTCGCGGTAATGTTTGGGCTGGTGAAGTAGCCCACTGGAAAATCCATGCCTTGCCGCCGCGCCTGGCGTGCTCCATAGTTGCTGTGATAGCCGTTGAGTTGCCGGTTGGTCTAAAGCACCAGCCGGCGCTCGCGGCAGCGAAAGGAACATGAATATGGCAACTGGGCACATCGCAGTCACGAAAGACCGGCTGGTCAACGATCTGAAGAATTTAGTCACCGATTCCGAGGATATGTTAAAAGAATTGGCCGGTGAGTTAAGTGAAAGAGGAAAGCAGGCCAAGGCGCGGCTGGCAGCCACCCTCGAATCCGCCAAGGAAACTTGCGGCGACCTTAAGGACAAAGCCAAAGCCGGCGCCGAGGCAGTGGATGACACAGTGCGGGAACATCCCTACACCTCCATCGGCGTGGCGTTTGGGATTGGGTTGGTGATCGGGGTGCTGGTCTCCCGCAGGAATTAAATGGTCGAGCCCGAAGAGACTTCCCGCGGGCTGTTCAAGTCGCTCCGCCGACTGGCCACGACTTTGGTGGCGGTGTTCCAAAACCGGGTCGAGCTGTTTGCCGTCGAAATGCAAGAGGAGCGGCATCGGCTGGTGGAGGTGCTGGTCCTGGCGGGCGGCGCGCTCGTGTTGGCGACGTTGGCGGTATTGGTGTTCTCGGCTGTCCTCATCTGTCTGTTTGCGGAGCCGTACCGGATTTACGCCGCGCTCGGAATCGGCGTGTTGTACGTGTTGGGCGCAGTGGGCCTGGCAGTCCGCCTGAAAGAGCGGCTCCGAACCGAGCCGTTTACGGAAACGCTCAACCAAATTAAAAAGGATTGCGAGTGTTTGACCCCGCCGGAATAGACGATTTGGCCAGGCGTAAGCGCCTGCTGGCCGCCGAAAGCGACCTGAATCGGCAAGCCCTGAAACTCGAGTTTTGCCAGGTTCGAACCTCCCTCGCGGGAGTGACCGAACTGATGGAATCAGGCCGGTCCCTCTGGCGCGTGCTGCTGGTGGCGGCCCCGATGGCCGGCCTCATCGTTTCAAGGAAGCACGCAAAGTGGAAAGGACTGTTGAACGCGGCGCTGGCCGGCTGGCAAGTGTTCAACCGGTTCCAGCCTCTTTGGACCGCGTTTAAGCAAGGACGGGAAAAGACGCCCGCTGCTTCGCCGCCCCCCGGGAGGCAAGCAGAGGGCGACGCCTGACCGCGCCACGCGCGCTCGTGCGCCAGGATTTTAGCCTTCAGCTTTCGGCCTTCTCCCTTGCGCCCACCATGCGCGTTTGCGAAGGTAGCCGCACAAACCGAACGCTATTCGTCGAGGGGTGGCGAGGTCGATCGAGTGCCGGTGTGGCGAAATGGCAGACGCACAGGACTTAAAATCCTGGGGCCTTAAACAGCCGTGTGGGTTCGAGTCCCACCACCGGCACCAATTGTAAGTTGTTGGATTCCAGCTTATTGGAAAGACACGATCTGCAACTGCCAGTGAAAGTGCCAGTGAAATTGATACTCGCGTAGTACTCAATCAGTACTCCGCAAGAACCTGGCAACAACTGGAAAGGACGGGATTGGCCGCCCGTTTGGTGTAGGTGATACATCTAAAGCCGCGTGCAGGCTCATAGCCTCGGACAAAAAAACTCTGAGCTATGAAACAGCGTTTCATCCTTTACCGCCGCAAGCTTGGCGGCATGTTCTACATCGAAGACACTGAAAGCCGGAAACACGAGAGTCTGGGCACCAAAGACCGAACAGAAGCCGTCTCGATCCTCAATGCCCGGAACGAAGCTGTTCGCCAGCCGCACCTCAACCTTCAAATTGCCAAAGCCTATCTCGCTGGCACCGATTCGGGCGTGTCCAATCGCACTTGGCAGAACGCCCTGGACGCTCTGATTGATCTCAGGAGCGGGCCGACCAAGGAGCGCCGGCAGCGGGCCGCCAAGGAGAAAGCATTCGACCTGATTCGTGACCGGGTGATCATCGAAACGACGGCCGAGCATCTCTTTGCCTGCCTCAAGGCTGGCACCGTTAGCACGAATGTCCATCTGCGCGAGTTGCACAACTATTGCATTTCGATGAATTGGCTGCCCTGGCCCGTCATTCCCAGGCGGCTATGGCCCAAGATCGAATACAAGCCCAAACGATCGATTACGCCGGGGGAGCACCGCAGAATCATCGAACGGGAGCGGAATCCTGAATCTGGCGGGACAGAGCGGGCTGGGCGACGCGAAGCCGAAGTGAGGCTCGTCCATAATGCTGTTCCTCGCCCACAGCCACGAAATAACGCAGATGTCGCAGTTCCATTCCGATACCCTATTGCTATTGGTTCGATAGTAAAGATGTTTTAGACGCATCAGCCTTAAATTGGCAAATTAGCACTGTGAAACAAAACGACAGAACGAACAACAAGCGAAAATTGAGACGGGCAAGAAGCCAGCGGCAGATGTCGAAGCCTCGCAAGCCAAAAGCTGTCGCCGCGCTTCCTGCCGCGTGGGAGCGGTGATAAAAAAGAATTAACAAGAAGAAACAGAGGAAGAAAATGAAACCAAATCTCAAATCCAGAGCCTGGCTGATTACTGGCGTGAACAGCGGCTTCGGCCGCCTGATGACTGAACAACTCCTGGCGCGTGGTGATCGGGTTGCGGGCACGGTTCGCAAGATGGACGCGATGAACGATCTCAAAGACAAGTACGGAGACCTTCTGTGGCTTTCCCACCTGGACATGACCGACCCGGTCGAGATTCGGCAAGTGGTTAACAAGGCGTTCACGGACCTCGGCAAGATCGAAGTCGTTGTGAGCAATGCCGGCTATGGCCTCTTCGGCGCGGCGGAAGAGTTGAGCGACGAACAAGTCGCTCATCAACTCTCCACCAATCTCTTCGGGCCGATAGAGTTGGTGCGTACCGCGTTGCCTCACTTACGCGCCCAAGGCGGCGGCCGGATTATCGGCCTGTCCACCTATGGCGGTCAGGCGGCCCTTCCCGGCGGGTCTCTCTACCACGCAAGCAAATGGGGGCTGGAAGGCTTCCTTGATTCGCTGGCTCAGGAGCTCGTCCCGTTCAAAATTGGTGTCACGATTGTGGAGCCGGGCGGCGCGCGCACGAACTTCCGGTTCGGCAGTGCGCAGCTTGGTGCGCAGATGGAAGCTTACCAGGGCACTCCGGCCGCTATGGTTCACACGGTGATCAAGGACACCTCGCGCGTTCCGATTGGCGATCCCGCCAAGATAGTCATGATCATGATTGACAGCGTTGACCAGAACCCGGCACCGAAGCGGATCGCGCTCGGTAGCGACGCCTATGCTGCGATCCACAAAGCTCTGACGGAACGGCTTGCGGCTCTTGAAGCGCAGAAGGACATTGCTCATTCGACCGACTTTGAGGCAAAAGCCTAAGATGTGGCTGAAACGATTTGAGATTTAACAAACCACATCAAAGAAAGGAAAATGTATGAAATGCAAATTATTGGCCCGTGGCAAAATGGGGGAGTTTTATGTCTAAAGTCTGGTTGGTGACTGGCAGCGCAAGCGGTTTGGGCCGGAACATTGCTGAAGCTGTGCTTGCATCGGGTGAAAGGCTTGTCGCAACCGCCCGCGACCCTCGCCGCCTTGAGGATTTGGAGAAGAAGCATGGCAATCAAATTCGCACCGCTCCCCTCGATGTGGCGGACGAGAAAGCGGCGCATGAAGCTGTGCAGGCCGCAGTGGACGCCTTCGGCCGACTTGATGTCGTCGTCAATAATGCGGGATACGGCGACATCGCGCCCTTCGAGCAGTTGAGTTCCGAAAGATTCAAGGCGCTGATGGACACAAATTTCTACGGCGTCGTGAACGTGACCCGCGCTACGCTGCCAATCATGCGCAAGCAAAAGAGTGGCTGCATCCTTCAAATCTCTTCTGTGGGCGGTCGTCTGGCCCGTCCCGGCAGCGCCGGCTACCACGCTGCCAAGTGGGCAGTTGGCGGATTCACCGAGTCGCTGGCGCAGGAAGTCGCCCCTTTCGGCGTCAAGGTGTGTGCCCTCGAACCTGGTGGGATGCGGACAAACTGGGGCGTTCGCGCGAACAAAGAAACACCTGGGCTGCTCCCGGATTACGAACC
>DATMRF010000103.1:0-78706 GCA_035566435.1 Candidatus Acidiferrum sp. | reverse complement strand
GGCGATGGTCCAGAGGACTTCCTCGCCCTTGGCGAAGTCCATGCCTTGAGCGATGGCGGCCGGGAAGTTGATGTACCATTGTTCGGATTGTTTACGTTGGATGAGTTGAACTTTAGTTGGGTAGCCCATAGTGGGGGGCAGCATCTAGTTATATAACTAGATTTAGCAACAAAAAAATGAAGCCCGCGTATAACTCATCTAGTCGAAAACCAAACTCCAGGGCTGGTTGGGAACAACCAGCTCTACCGTTTCAGATTGTCCCCGATTTCCGTGACATCCTCTGTGAGAGTTCGCAAGCACAGGTCCTGTTTGCGCGTTGCATTTTGGCCTTTAACCCGTATGTTCCGGCCCTGAATGAAAGGCATAATCCTCGCCGGTGGCGCCGGTTCCCGATTATTTCCGCTTACGTTGGTGGCAAGCAAGCAGCTCCAGCCGGTCTATGACAAGCCCATGGTCTATTACCCGCTGACTACCCTGATCGAGAGCGGCATCCGGGAGCTTTGTCTCATCTCCACGCCCCAGGATCTGCCCCGCTTCCGTCAACTGCTCGGCGATGGCAGCGCCTGGGGCTTGACCATCGATTATCGTGAGCAAGCCAAGCCCCAAGGCATCGCTCAGGCCTTTCTGATCGCGGAATCGTTCATCGGCAATGACGCGGTCACCCTCATCCTGGGTGACAACGTTTTTTATGGCGGCGATAGTTTTCAGCGAGCGTTTGCCGAATTCAAGGCTGGCGCGACGATTTTTGGCTACCACGTCAATGATCCCGAGCGGTATGGAGTGGTCCAATTCGACGCCGACGGCCAGGCCATTTCAATCGAAGAGAAACCCAAGCAGCCCAAGAGCAATTTCGCGGTTCCCGGCCTTTACATTTACGACAATATCGTCGTCTCGATCACCCGGAGCCTGAAGCCGTCACCCCGGGGCGAACTCGAGATCACCGATGTTAACGTCGAGTACTTGCGCCGCGGGGAGCTGCGGGTGTGCCGGCTGAGCCGGGGTTTTGCCTGGCTGGACGCCGGCACGAGCAGCAGCCTGCACGAGGCTTCGGCTTATGTGCAGACGATCGAAAAACGCCAGGGCATTAAAATCGGCTGCCCGGAGGAAGCCGCCTTCCGGCGCGGCTTTCTGTCGCTCGCCCAACTGGAGGCGCTGACCCGGCGCATGCCCCATTGCGAATACCGCGACTACCTTGTCAAAGAAGTCATCGCGGAAGCCAAACGGTTGGGCGGGTAAACCATCGCTTTCCTCAGCATGGGCTCTCACGGCATGAACGTTGTCAGCGGTGAATTAGCCGGACTCGTCCTCATCGAGCCCAAAGTCTTTGGCGATTCGCGTGGCTTTTTTATGGAAACCTGGAACCGCGACCGTTATCGGGAGGCCGGGTTGGCTGCTGATTTCGTGCAGGATAATCTCTCGTTCTCACGCCGCGGCGCGTTGCGCGGGCTCCACTTTCAAAACCCGACCCCGCAGGGCAAGCTGGTTTCAGTTCTGCAAGGCGAGGTGTTCGATGTCGCAGTGGACCTGCGGCGCAGTTCGCCCACCTTTTCCAAGTGGCAGGGCCTGACCCTTTCGGGCGACAACAAACGCCAGTTCTTTGTGCCGCCTGGCTTCGCCCACGGTTTTGTGGTGTTGAGCGAAACCGCGCTGTTCCACTACAAATGCACCGAGCCTTACTCGCCCGGGAGTGAACTGACCATCCGGTGGGATGACCCGGACCTCGACATTCAGTGGCCGATGGAGAACCCGACGCTTTCGGAAAAGGACGCCCGAGGGCTCCGGCTGCGGGACGTGCCCAAGGACAGGCTTTTTGCGTGAGCTGGCCATAAGGAAAAAACTTAGGCGAATCCCGCGGTTGAAATCTCATCATGACTTTACCGGTCATCCTCATCATCGGCAAGATTGGCCAGGTCGGCTATGAGCTTCGCCGGACCGCAGCCCCGCTGGGCCGCCTCGTCAGCGTCGATTATCCTGAGATCGACCTCACCGACGGCGCATCCATTCGCAAATGGGTCCGTGAAACCGCGCCTGCGGTCGTTATTAATGCGGCTGCCTACACGGCCGTCGATAAAGCCGAGACGGACGAGCTGCGTTGTCAGCAGATCAACGGGCTTGCGCCAGGCATTTTGGCCGAGGAGGCCAAGCGGGCAGGTGCGTGGCTGGTTCATTACTCGACCGACTACATTTTTGATGGGACGAAGCGCACGCCGTATCTTGAAGATGATGCTCCCAACCCGCTCGGCGCCTATGGCCGCTCTAAGCTCGCCGGCGACCAGGCCCTGCGACAGGTGGATGGCTCGCACCTGATCTTTCGGCTGTGCTGGGTGTATGGGGCGCGCGGGCAGAACTTCATGCTCACTATGATGCGATTGGCGCGGGAACGTGAAAAGCTGCGCGTCGTCAGCGACCAATTTGGCTGCCCGACCTGGTCGCGCTTAATCGCCGAAACCACCGCCTTGGCGCTCAAGCAGGTGTTGGCCGCCCGCGAACCGGGCCCGCTGAAGGGCGTCTATCACCTCGCGGCCGGCGGCCAAACTAACTGGCACGGATTCGCCGAGGCGATCATCGGCTTGATGTCGGAAGAGGAAAAGAAGTGCAAAGTAATCGAGCCGATTACGACTCTGGAGTATCCGGTGCCTGCCAAACGCCCCGCTTATTCGGTGCTTTCCTGCGAGAAGCTGCAGCGCACCTTTGGGCTCAAGCTGCCGGACTGGCGGGAGAGTCTCGGCCATGTTTTAGAAAGATCGTAAGGCACCGCAGCCCGACACGGACACAAAAGAACTCATGAAACTGCTTGTCACTGGCGGCGCCGGGTTTATCGGCTCCAATGTCATTCATCACATTATTGACCATCCGGAGGTCGAACGCCTGGTCAACCTCGATTGCCTCACGTATGCCGGCCACCTCGCCAACCTCGAGAAAGTCAGCCGCCACCCCAAGTACGTCTTCGAGAAAGTCGATTTGCGCGACAAGACTGCGGTGCTTGAGGTCATCCGGCGGCACGCCATCACGCATGTAATGCACCTGGCCGCCGAGTCGCACGTGGATCGCTCGATCACCGGTCCGGGTGATTTCATCCATACCAACGTCGTAGGGACGTTCAACCTCCTCGAAGCCTGCCGCGCCTGTTGGCTCGACGCCGCCAGCCCCTCGCGCCTCGCACCCCACGTTTCGCGCTTCCATCATGTCTCCACGGACGAAGTCTATGGCAGCCTTGGCGCTACCGGTTTCTTTACCGAGACCACTCCCTACGCTCCGAACTCGCCCTACTCGTCGAGCAAGGCGTCGAGCGACCTGCTGGTTCGGGCTTATCATCATACCTACGGTCTGCCCACCGTTATCACCAACTGCTCCAACAACTACGGACCGTATCAATTTCCTGAAAAGCTGATTCCGGTGGTGATTCAAAGCGTCATGGCCCGCAAACCAGTGCCCGTCTATGGCGACGGCATGAACGTCCGCGACTGGCTCTATGTGCGGGACCACGCCGCCGCGCTTTGGCTGGTGCTGACGCGTGGCGCCGTCGGCGAAACCTACAATATCGGCGGCCACAACGAATGGGCCAATCTTCGTATCGTGGAGTTAATCTGCGACCTGGTCGATGAGCTGGCGCCGCAACTCGGGGGCCACTCCCGCACCCTGATCACTTTCGTCAAAGACCGACCCGGCCACGACCGCCGCTATGCGATCGACGCGTCCAAGATCGAAAGGGAGCTCGGCTGGGTCCCGGCTCATAAGTTCAAACAAGGCATCCGGGAAACCGTCCGCTGGTATCTCGACAACCAGCAGTGGGTCCGCTCGGTGCAGGAACGTCATTGAGCTGAGCCAATTGCCGTCGTCGTAATCCTCATCGATTCAGATCTCGACCTGCATTCCGAGCTCGACGACCCGGTTGGCGGGGATGCGGTAGAACGAGCCGGCGGATTGGGCGTTGCGGGCCATGAGCGCAAAGATCCACTGCCGCCAACGGGGCATGGAGCTGGATTTATTGGGGACGACGGTTTCGCGGCTGAGGAAAAACGTCGTCTTGTGCAGGACTACCGGCTCCCCGTCCAATGGAGCCGCCGCGAGCAACTCGGGCACGTTCGGCTCCTCCATGAAACCATAGTGCGCAATGACGCGATGGAACCCCACGGCCAGTTTCTCGACTTCGAGGCGCTTGGCGGGGCTCACCTGCGGGACTTCATCAGTCAGGATCGTGAGAATGATGTTGCGCTGGTGGAGCACTTTATTGTGCTTGAGGTTGTGTAGCAGCGCTATGGGCGTGCCCTCGGGATTGGCGGTCATGAAAAGCGCCGTCCCTGGAACCCGCGGGACTCGCTTGCTGTCCCCGATATCGTCCAAAAACATTTCCAGCGGCATGGAGGCGGGCCGCAACTTGTTCCACACGAGCTGACGGCCTTTTTTCCAGGTGGCCATAAGAATGAAGATGACCAGGCCCATGGCCAGGGGGAACCAGCCGCCGTTAAGAACCTTCAGCAGATTCGCGGCGAAAAACGTGGTCTCGACTACCAGGAACACGCCGCACGCGAACCCGGCGTGGAGAGCGCTCCATTGCCAGACCCGGCGAGCGGCAAAATAAAAGAGGACGGTTGTGGACATCATGGTCAGGGTGACAGCAATGCCGTACGCGGAGGCCATGTTGCTCGAGGACTCGAAGCCCAGCACGAGGCCGATGCAGGCGACCATCAGCGCCCAGTTCACGTGCGGGATGTAAATCTGGCCGCGTTCCAGCGAGGACGTATGTTTGACCGCCATCCGCGGCAGATACCCGAGTTGGATCGCCTGTATGGTGAGCGAAAACGCTCCCGAAATTAACGCCTGTGAGGCGATGACCGTGGCGGCGGTGGAGAGCCCAACCAGCGGATAAAGTGCCCAGTGCGGAGCCAGAAGATAAAACGGGTTTTCGACGCTTTTCGGATCTCGGAGCACTGATGCGCCCTGGCCGAGGTAGTTAAGGAACAGTCCGGGAAGGACCAGCGAAAACCACGCGATCCGAATCGGCCGCGCGCCAAAGTGCCCTACGTCAGCGTATAGAGCTTCCGCCCCCGTCACCGCCAGGAAGACCGCTCCCAGCGTGACAAATCCTTTCCAGCCACTATTCAGCAGAAATTGCAGGCCGTGGAGCGGGTTGAGTGAGAGCAACACCTGCGGCGCCTGGAGAATGCCCTTAATCCCGAGCGCCGCCAGCGCAACGAACCAAACCAGCATTATCGGCCCGAAAATTGCCCCCACCTTGCCTGTGCCGTGACTTTGGGCGGCGAACAGCCCGATGAGTGTCACAATCGTCAGCGGGATGACGAAATCCTTGAACGCGGGCGTGGCTACGTTGAGCCCCTCTATCGCGCTGAGCACCGAGATCGCCGGCGTGATCATGCCGTCGCCATAAAGCAGCGCCGCTCCGAAGACGCCGAGCCCTATCAACATTGCGCGCCGGCGTCCCGCGCCAGGGCTCTGTTTGGGGAAAGCCAGGGCCATCAACGCGAGGATCCCCCCCTCGCCCCTGTTCGTGGCGCGCAGGATGATCGTCAGGTATTTCACCGTGACAATCAGCAGCAGCGACCAGAAAATCAGCGACAGAATCCCCAGGACGTTTTCGTGCGTGGGCGGCAGCGCATGCGAGCCGGCAAAACACTCGCGCAGGGCGTAGAGGGGGCTGGTGCCGATGTCTCCATAGACAACCCCCAGGGCCCCAATGGTCAGGGCGGCCAAATAGCGGCCAGTCGCCGGTTTGGAATCCATGGCGCCTATTTCTGCCCGCCCGCCAGCACCGTCTCGAAGTGGGGAGGCTGCTCTTCCCGCGCAACCACGCTGACTTCAATTCGTTTGAACCCAGCCGCTTCGAGCCAACGATGCAAATCGCTTTCCGCGAAACCGAGCCAGCGGTCGCCGTAAAGCTCGTGTGCCCTTTGGAAATTATGCTTCGCCAGATCGAGAATCATGACTTGGCCGCCCATTCTCAGCATTTTGTGGGCGCTGGCAAGCGCTTTAGCGGGGTCCTCCGCGTGGTGCAGCGCTTGGCTGAGAATCGCCAGATCCACACTTTCCGGCTCGACCGGCGGGTCCTGCAGGTCGCCCAGGCGGAATTCCAGGTTTTTCAAGTTGTTCTTTTTTGCCTTGGCCGCGCCGAAGGCGACAATCTTCTCTGAGTTGTCCACCGCGATCACCCGCTTGCAGCGTCGCGCCAGCAACTCGCTTAACAAACCCTCGCCCGCGCCAAGGTCGGCCACCACCAACGGCGGCAAAATCCGAAGCAGTAGATGGCCAAAGGCCTGCCACGACCGGCCCGGACCGTACACCCGGTCGAAACGGCCCGCAACCTGGTTGAAAAAGAGCTGCGCCTGCTCGCTTCGGCGATTCAGAACGCGCTTGAGGTTGATTTGATCTCCGCCGTGCTCCGGCAGTTCTCCGGCACCGCGGATGGCCAACTGAATGAACTCGCCGACCGCCCCGTTGGCAACCGCGTTCAGCCGGTAGAAAGTGCGCTTCCCGTCACGCCGTGACCGCACCAGCCCTGAATCCTGCAATAAGCCCAGGTGTGTCGAGATACGCGACTGGCCCATGCGCGTGATCTCTTGCAGCTCGTTAACCGAGAGCTCGTCCTTCTCCAGCAGCGCGACGATGCGCAACCGGGTCGGATCCGACAAGGCTCGCAGCGCTTTCAGGGTGGTGGACATGATGTTTTTTTACATTTCCCGGTTGACTTCTGGCTCTTAGCATATATCATCTTATCCTGATACGTCAATATGTCGGTCGAACTGCAGTCTAGTTAGTTTATGAGCAAAAACTTTATCTTTTCTTCCGAGTCCGTCGGCGAGGGCCATCCGGACAAAGTGTGCGATACGATCTCCGATGCCGTGCTGGACGCCTGCCTCGCCCAGGACCCCTACAGCCGCGTCGCCTGCGAGACCTACGCCAAGTGCAACCTTGTGGTGGTGGGCGGTGAAATCACCACCAAAGCCAAGCTCGATTTCAGCGCCATCGCTCGCGACGCCATCCGCGGCATTGGGTACACCAATGACGACGACGTGTTTCATGCGGATAAAGTATTGATCATGAACGCTATAACGTCCCAGAGTCCGGACATCGCGCAGGGCGTTGATGCCCGCAAGGCCAAGGGCAAGGAGACGGCAGAGCAGGGTGCCGGCGACCAGGGCCTGATGTTCGGCTATGCGACCAATGAAACTCCCGAGTTGATGCCCGCTCCGATAATGTATGCCCACCAACTGGGCCGGGTGCTTACAAAGATTCGTAAGACCGGCAAGGTCAAGTGGCTTCGCCCCGATGCCAAGAGCCAAGTCTCGGTGCGCTACGTCAACGACCAACCGGTGGCGATTACCAACGTTGTCATTTCCACCCAACACAGTCCAGACGTTCAACACGAAACCATCAAGGACTTTTGCATCGAGGAGGTCATCAAAAAGACCCTGCCGAAGCATCTCCTGACCAAAGAAACCAAGTATCTCATCAACCCGACTGGCCGGTTCGTTGTCGGCGGTCCCCAGGGCGACACCGGCTTAACCGGCCGCAAGATTATCGTTGATAGCTATGGCGGCATGGGCCGCCATGGTGGCGGCGCTTTCAGCGGTAAGGACCCCTCGAAAGTGGACCGCAGCGCAGCTTACATGGGTCGGTATGTGGCCAAGAACATCGTCGCCTCCGGTCTGGCCACCAGCGCCGAAATCCAGTTCGCCTATGCCATCGGTTATCCGGACCCCGTTTCGGTTTGCATTAACACGTTTGGCACCGGCGTCGTAAGCGACGAGGACATCGAGCGGGCGGTTTGCGAAGTGTTTAGCTTCAAGCCGGCGCATATTATCAAGCAGCTCAACCTGCTCCGTCCGATCTATTCTAAGACCACTAATTATGGCCATTTCGGTAAGAGCGACCCGGATATCACCTGGGAGAATACCGACAAAGTTGAGGCGCTGCGCCGGGCGGTGGCCCGACCGGCGGCGGTGGTCGCGCCCGCGACGCTCAAAAAAGCGGCGGCGCTGGTAAATGGCCGTCAGGGTCAGACCGCAGCATCGCGCGTGCAAGTTAGCGCCTGATCCGAAATTCGAAAATCTGACATCTTAAATCCAAATTTCAAAACGTTGAATATGCCCACCTTAACCAGAACCAACGGCAAAAAAAGCGCTGCGGCCACCGGCCAAACCCGTGCGAACAGCGATTACAAAGTCAAAGACATCACTCTGGCGGACTGGGGTCGCAAGGAGATTTCGGTCGCCGAGCAGGAAATGCCCGGCTTGATGGCCGTCCGGGCCAAGTACGGCACGCAGAAGCCTCTCCGCGGAGTCCGCGTCTCCGGTTCGCTTCACATGACCATCGAGACCGCGGTCCTCATCGACACCTTGGTGGAGCTCGGCGCTTCGGTGCGCTGGGCGAGCTGCAACATCTTCAGTACGCAGGATCAGGCTGCGGCGGCGGTGGCCCAGTCCGGAATCAGTGTGTTCGCCTTCAAAGGCGAATCACTCGAGGAATACTGGGACTTCACGCTGGCCGCGCTGACCCATCCCGGCGGTAAGGGCCCGGAACTCATGGTTGATGACGGCGGCGACGCCACCTTGCTCCTCCACAAGGGCTATGAAATGGAGCACGGCAGTGATTGGGTGACCACTGCCAGCGCCAGCCACGAAGAGGACGTTATCAAAAAGCTGCTGAAACGGTGCGCCAAAGAGCGTCCCGGCTGGTTCACTCAGGTCGTCAAGGAATGGAAAGGTGTCAGCGAGGAAACCACCACGGGCGTCCATCGGCTTTATCAGATGCTCGAAGCGGGCAAGTTGCTCGTCCCCGCCATCAACGTCAACGATTCGGTGACCAAATCGAAATTCGACAACCTCTACGGTTGCCGCGAATCACTGGCCGACGGACTCAAACGCGCGCTCGGCGTCATGATCGCCGGCAAGACTGCCTGCGTGTGCGGTTACGGGGATGTGGGCAAAGGCAGCGCGCACAGCCTGCGCGGCTTTGGCGCGCGCGTCATCGTCACCGAGATCGACCCCATCAACGCGTTGCAGGCTGCCATGGAAGGCTTCCAGGTGGCCACCGTCGAGGACACCTTGGGCGAAGCGGATATTTATGTGACTACGACGGGCAACTGCGACGTCATCACCCTCGAGCACATGCTCAACATGAAGGACCAGGCGATCGTCTGTAACATCGGGCATTTCGACAACGAGATCCAGGTCGATAAGCTGAACCATGCCAAGGGCGTTTCGCGGCTGAACATCAAACCGCAGGTGGATCGCTACGATCTGCCCGGCGACCGCAGTATTTACCTGCTCGCCGAAGGCCGCCTTGTGAATCTCGGCTGTGCCGAAGGCCATCCGAGTTTCGTGATGTCCAACTCCTTCACCAACCAGATGCTCGCCCAGCTCGACCTGTGGGCCAACCGTGACAAATACAAGCCGGCGGTCTATCGCCTGCCCAAGAAGCTCGATGAAGAAGTCGCGCGCCTGCACCTCGAAAAGATTGGCGTGAAACTGACCAGGCTCACCAGGAAGCAAGCCGACTACATCGGCGTGCCCTTGGAAGGCCCTTACAAGGCCGACCACTACCGGTACTAAGCCGAATTTGTTGTTGTCGAGCAGTAGGAGTCGGCGTAGGGTCCGCTCATGCACCCCTGCGGCGATGCGGCCAAAGCTTCCAGCCACGTTCCGGCGATTTCCGGAGGGCAGCCTGCACTGGCGCCAGGCCATCCCGTCACCGCCCAACCTCGCATTAGCCTATGAGGAAAACTGCCGCGCACACACAACGGGGGAGGGCGACAACGGCGGTCACCAAATCCGGTTCCAGCCGGCGCGGGCGCATCCACCCGGTGGTCATTTACCCCTTCAGCCAGCCAAGCGATTATACCGACCTGAAGGCGTTGTACCAGCTCGTGGCGCGGCTCGACGCTGAGAAAGATACTTACGCCCGGCCAATCACGGTGATAGACCGTAAAACTCATTACCGGATGGCTCATGACGCGGCCTTTCTGGCGTTCAAGAAGGGTAATGTTGCTCGTTACTCTGATGTCCTGGACGCGTGGTGCGTGGACACGTGCCAGATGTGGTACTCGGGGCTGGGGTTGGCGTATGAAACGGGCAAGCCTGGAGACGTCTATTGGCTCATCCCGGGCGACTTTAACTACGGCACGGTTGTCGGGCAGGAGGTCTTGGGCCGCTTGCACGATTTGCCGGAAATCATTCTGGAGTTGGACCAGGACCTGTGCATCGGTGAGATCGCGACTGACCACTGCAACTCCAAACAGTTGATCGACACCTACGGCACGTTTGCGCTGCTTTACAACTGGTTCCCGGTGGAGGCACAGGAGATCCGCCAGTTTACCGAACGGCCCCGCTCCGAATTCTTTGCGGTGCGTCATGAGTTTCTGGGCGAAGTGTTGAACCGCCGCTGGTATCCGTACGAACAAACGGTCGTGATGCTGTTGCAAGCGGTTTTCGATCGCAAGCGCATCACGCGCTTTTTTGTCGGCAACGTCTCTGACCTGCCCGAGGGCAGGGAATCCTTCGCCTCGGCGCTGCAACAGGTTGAGCGCACCGAGCGTGTGCTCAGGTCCGTTTGGCGGGAGCGCAACGCCGCTCAGCCCGGTTGGGTCGAGAAGTACTATGCGCTGGCGTTGCGCTCGGAACCGATCCGGCGGGGCGGCCTCAGCGTTCTGGAGAATATGCTGCGGTGAGGCCATGAACTCCTTTTACCACAAGAACCTCCGTCCGGTTAATTTCATCTGCAATGCGACCCAGGCGCAAGCGGTGAGCCTGGTTGGGGATTTCAACCAATGGAACCCGACGGCCCATCCCATGAAACAGATGCCGGACCGTTCCTGGCTGCTCAACGTTGAGCTCAAACACGGCCATCACCGCTACGCCTTCCTGGTGGATGGCGTTTTGACCCTCGATCCGCGCGCCCAAGGGATCACCCGCAACGACAAGGGCGAGCGGGTTTCCCTCGTGCCGGTCAGTTGACCGGCGCTTAGTCCAGCCGCTTGAGCGAGATGTTGCGGAACATGACCGGGTCATTGTGGCCGGCAAAGCCAAAGTAGCCCCGCGTGCGGTCTTTGCCCGGGTGGGCGTGTCCGCCCAGGTAATCGGTCACCTTGCTTAAGTCACAATCCAGAATGACCGTGCCGTTGAGTTCGACTTTCATGGTCGACCCTCTCACGCTGACCTCTTCGTAGTTCCACTCGCCGATGGGGTGTTGATAGCCTCGCTGGGCGGCCACCATCCCGTAGGCCGAGCCGTGCGCCTGCCGGGGGTCGATTTTTTCGCCGGTCGCCTTTTCGTAGTTGTCGTCGAGGACCTGGCATTCGCACATCCCGAGATAAGCGGTGTCCCCCTTTCCGGGGTAGCGGATCGCCAGACCGTTATTGCCGCCCGGCGGGAGTTTGAATTCCAGCCGCGCAATGAAGTTGCCATATTCCTGGGTCGCGTAAATGGTGCCGCCTTTGCCCGGCCGGCAGGTGATCGCGCCGTCCTTGACCTGATACTCATCTACCGAGCCCGCCCAGCCGTTGAAATCCTTGCCATCGAACACCGACTGGAACCCGGCTGGGTCTTTACCGCGCAGCAATTTGTCGGCTTCGTCCGAGCCAATTTCACGAACAAAAAGGTTGCGCCAGCGGATCTCGCCGCCGTGAGTTTGAAGTTGAAGTGGGCCCTTGGGGGGCACTGGCAGCTTTCGGTCGTAGTAATTTTCGAGCAGTGCGCCGTTCACGGTTTGCTTGCCGTTTAGCCAGACCCAGACGCGCGAGCCGGCCATGATAATGCGGAAATGATTCCACTGGCCGAAAGGCTTGTCAGCCAGCACCAGCGGGTCTTTGCCGGGCGCCCCCGGGCTGTTGTTCCACAGGCCTCCGGAACCCTTGTCGGCCCCAAGGCTGAATTTGGCTTTCTCCGTGCAATCCCAAATCTGGACTTGCGGACAGCCCCGCAGGTAAATGCCGCTATCGGCCAGCGGCACGGTGCGGTAGTCCACCAGCAGTTCAAAATCCCCGTAGAACTTGTCGGTGGTCAGGTACACGCCTTTGCCGTCGTTGACCAGTTCGCCATTTTCGACCCGCCAATGTTGCCGGATATCGTCGAGGCTCGCGTCGTGCTTCTTTTTGAATTCGTCGGGTGGCAACGAAAGATACTTCCGCGGGTCCTCTGTGTCGGCTCCCCACCAGTCGGCAAGGTCCTGCCCGTTGAAGATGGCGGTGAAGCCCGGTGGGGGTGCGGGTAAGGCCTTGGAACTCGCTCCAGCGGGGCGGCAGCAGGAACAACCCCCCGCAAAAAGCAGCAGACTCGATAAAGCTATGGAGTGGATCAGGTAACGCGTCATAGCGTTAGGCCTAAAGCAAGCAAGGGTTCCCCGCAATCTCGAAATCAAAGACCCAGATGGAGCCTACCCCATTTCGAAGACTCGAAACGGAAACCGGCCTCGTTTAACCGCGATTCGCCCCGCGCGAGTAACCAGTGATTCAACCCGCGCCACGGCGCCGCGTAGCCGCGCAACGACGGTAGCCACGGCGCCGCGTAGCGGCGCAACGATGGTAGCCGTGGACTTCAGTCCACGGGGGGGCACGTCCCAACACGCCCGGCGTCGCGTCGCGACGCTTGAACCTACGCCAACCTCGAGCCACCTAAAATGTTTCAACCCGCCCCACCGCACCGCGTCGCGGTGCTATGATGGTAGCCGCGGACTCCAGTCCACGGGGAGAGACGGTCCCTCATTCTTGCGTCGCGTAGCTACACTTGAAGCCACGCCAGGCTCGAGCTGCGTAAAACGTGTCCGACCCGCTCCAGGGCGCCGCGTAGCGGCGCATCGATGGTAGCCGTGGACTTCAGTCCACGGGGGGGCACGTCCCAACACGCCCGGCGTCGCGTCGCGACGCTTGAACCTACGCCAACCTCGAGCCATTTAAAATGTTTCAACTCGCGCCACCGCACCGCGTCGCGGTGCTACGATGGTAGCCGTGGACTCCAGTCCACGGGGAGAGAAGGCCCCTCATTCTTGCGTCGCGTAGCTATACTTGGAGCCACGCCAGGCTTGAGCTGCGTAAAACGTGTCCGACCCGCTCCAGGGCGCCGCGTAGCGGCGCAACGACGGTAGCCGTGGACTTCAGTCCACGGGAGGAGACGTCCCTATGCCCATGCGTCGCGTAGCGACGCCTGACCTCAATCCCACAAATACCGTTTGTCGTATTTGATCTCATGGCGGTCGAGAAACGCCCGGTACTCCTCCTGGAATGTCTTCTCCTGATGGTGTTCCCTTTGGCTATGGATATAATCCTCAACCTCTGTCATCTGTGATTTGCTCACCGTGAACGCCCCGTAACCATCTTGCCACGAGAACCCACCGCAACCCGGGAATTGCTCCTTTATCCAGGCTGAAGATCCACCTTTGATACATTTGAGCGCCTCGCTTACCGTAATTACCGCCGGCACCCCCAGCAGCATGTGGATGTGGTCGTCCACCCCTCCAATGAGAACTGGTTTAAGGTCGTTTTGGCGTGCAATGCCGCCCAGGTAACCCCAAACGCGTTCCTCGAACTCATGGCGAATCCAAGGTTCGCGATTTTTGGTGCTGAAGATGATGTGGTAATGCAGTGATGTGAATGTGTTAGCCATAATGATGTGGATAGCTGTAACAAAGGAGACGAGAAGACGCACGAAAATTTAAGATGCTCGCGACGCACTTGCGCTCAGTCGTCGCTACGCGATGCTTCGGCCCCCGGCGCCAACCTCCGTGCCACGGCTTACAGCTCCGTCAGCAATTCCTTCTCCGCTTCCCGGTTTCCCGCTCCGTGCCGCATGCGCATGACGGCAACGCCCACTACCGGCGGATAAGCCTGGTCAGCTTTCATCCTCGGTTCCACATACTCAATAACCTCGAACAGCAAATGGTTGGCGTCCCGGTAATTCAAGCCGGTCAGTTTTTCGATATATCGGGTGGAGCGATCGATCAGCTTCAAGTTGCTGGGCACCACCCAGATCATGTAATTACCCATAACCCTTCCCAGCCGGACCATGGTGCAGGTCGAGAGCGTGTTGAGCAGCGTCTTCACCCCGAGGCGTGTGACGCCTTCCAACAGGAAATCCGTTTTGGGGACTGGCAAGAGCACCGCCACGCATTCGGGGTTCCATTGGGCCAGGAACGCTCCGACCTCTTTCAAAGACTCCTCATGGCCGAAATAGATCAGCCCGACTTTCGCGCCCGCTTTCCTGGCCGCCTCCAGTTGCACGCGGTAGAATCCTGCGGGCGAAAGCAAGGAACCTCTTTCTTCCTCCGAAACGATGGCCACAGCGCAATCACCCTTGCCCGGCGGACGATGCTTCAGCCCGTCCAGCCCGACCTTGAAGCGCATCAGTTCGGGGTAGCTGATCTTGCGGACGATCTCGAGCGTCCGTGGCGCTCGCTCTCCTGGAACCAGGGCGCGGACCTCCGTGTCGCTCCACTCGACACACTGTGGCTTGCGCTTGATGATCCGTTCCCAGGCGTGTGCCGTTTCGCCGTAGGGCACGAACAGGAAGGCCCACGATTCCGTGGCCGTCGTGTCATCAAATTTCCGGAAGGGCGGGGTGCAATAGGTGGGTGAACGTTCGGTCGTATCCGTCAGCACGTCGATGCCGAGACGGTCGGCGAAATAATTGTTCTTGTGACCCGCGCGATACACCGATTCCTCCAGGGAAGTCAGCCGGGCGAGCTGGGCGAGGACCGTTTTTGATTTGAGGGTCGCGTGCAGCTCGGTCAAACGCGCCAGGAATTCCTCTGGCACGCCTGCCGGCTCCAGCGCGCAGGGACCTTTCGGTTCCAGTTCTTTCATCAGTTCGCGGAGCACCATCTCCAGCACCGTCAGCAGCACGGCGAGCTGGATAGTGGTCGCCTGCATGCGCGTCGAGCCCGTGATCGCCATCGGCCCGGTGGTCAGATTGATTTTCTCGATGCGCGGCTCTTCAATCACCTCGCGGCTGCGCTTTACGTGCTTGCACAACACGTCGTCCGGATTGTTATAGACGAAATAGACCTTCGCGCCCTCCTCGACCCCTTTCCAGGCCGTCCCAATCACAAATGAAGTTTCCCCCCCTTCGGTAATCGCAAACACGACGTCACGGGACGACACGCCCAGGTCCCCGATCTGTTTCTTGCCGAACTCCGTGAAATCTTCGAAACCTTCGACGGCTTTGATGAGCGCGAAATCCCCCCCGGCCATTACGGCGTAGGCGCGGTCCTCGAAATCCTGCGGCGGCGGCGTGCACTTCAGGTCCTGCGCGCGCTGACGCTGCCAAAAGTCCCGCCAGATCGACACCAATTGGATGCTCAACCGCCCGGTGGAGCCGCAGCCGGTAAAAAACAATTTGCCTCCGTTTCTCAACGCCTTTAGCACAGTCTCCTTGATGCCGGTCGCCCTGCCTGACTGAGCAAACTCACGGTATTTCTGCAGGACGTCGCGATCCACCTCGAAAAGCTGTGCCAGCGCGGCGCTGACATCGTGTTTTGCCGTGTCGCTCAGTTTCGCTGTGACCGGATGAGACGACTCGGTGGTGAGCACGCCGAGCTGGAATTGGTCGCTGATGCGCAGGAAATCATCGGACCGTTTCTTTGAGCTCTCACTCATGGCAATTTTGTAGGGACGGTTGTGTTCTGTTTGGTTCCGGTGCGGAGGCAGATTGCCCGTGGCGCGTGTTGTGTAAAGAGAAATGTAGCCCCGAACCGGGCGATAAGGGCGAATTCAAGCGCGACACCAGGTGCGGGGACGGCCACGTCCCCGATGTCTTCGCTTCAACGCCCGCGCTGCGGGGACATGGTGGTCTCCGCCCATGGTGAATCCACCCTGCCTGGCCCTTGTATCGGAGTTCTGAGGATGGACTTCCCCGGGACTCTCGACCGACCGGGACACGTAGGGCGTGCTGTCCCCAGCGCGCCGGGTGCCCGTGACCGGCTTGCTTCTCAACTATCGCTCCGCCGCTGCTGACCGAAGACGGCCTGCCTCGGTCCATTGCGTAGCGATGCGCTGGCAGTAGCCATCGCGTAGCGATGAGGTGACGGTAGCCGTGGGCTTTAGCCCTTGCCATTACCCACATCTTTCTGAGCCTGGCATGAGTTTCCCTTCTTGGCCGCGCAAATCCGCAGAAAAATGCCCGGACTTCGCCGCCATCTCTGCGCCGCGGAGCGGCAGCTTGATGGTAGCCAACACCTGCATGCATCGCGTAGCGATGCAACGATGGTAGCCGTGGACTTCAGTCCACGGGGGAGGTGTCCGCACGCTCCAGCGTCGCGTCGCGACGCCTGAGCGAACCAGCAAATCTTTGAAGATGAATAGTTTATGTCATCAACAAAGCTTAAAAATCCCTGTAAGAGTTGTGGGTAATGACAAGGACTTCAGTCCACGGGGAAGAATTTCAGGAAGATGCTTGCGTCGCGCCAGCGACGCTTGAGACCGAACCGGTGGGCCAGCCACAGGTCCGGTCCGGAGCATACAGTAATGGCTGCACCTAACCCGGGCCCGCGCTCACGCGCCCCCGTGCGCCCTCCGCAGCTTGGGCGAAGGAGGGTTTGACATCCCAATTCTCGTCTCCCAGCAGCAGCCCATGGCGAGTGGGACCAAATACCAATTCTCCCTCACCCGCGCAGCGTCAAGTACATGTCGTGCGCCAAAAAGCAACTTCCTATGTGCAGCCTTCAACCTTTGACATGCTTGCAGGTGCAAGTCCTGCCTCGGCAAGGGATGGTTGGGCCGAGTAGTGATGGCAGGCCCTGGCCGAATCCGACACCCTCTTATCGCGCGCGTGGGGCGCAAAGACTCTTTGACAAGGCACTCTGCGCTTGCGACTCTGCGATAAGAAATGCCCGACAAGATGCGAGAAGTGGGGATTTTAAAAACCCTCTGGAACAAAGACAAAGATGGTAAATGGGTCATTGGTGGGTTCATGCCCCTCATGCTAAGACCCAAAGCTGGTTGTGAGCCGGATTTCTTCCAGTTCAAAAGCATCCTTGAAAAGCCTTCTGACCGGCCCATGACATACGATAGTTACGGCTCGCTGACCACGTTCGGTTATACGGATTTTCTGGTGAAGCAAAGCATTGTCCCCGTCATTGCTTGGGTCGATGGCGACGCTTTCATCCGCTGCATCGGGACGGCATTCATGGTTAGCTGCACCGGGTATCTCATCACTGCCTGCCATGTTTTCCTCGACCCTTATGACCGGAAGCAGGCTACGGTCGCAAGAGAGGACAACGCCATTAAATTTCCGGATGGTATGCGGTTCGGTGTTTTGATCCCTCTCAGCCCAGCCACGGGACGCATCGGCAGTATTTTTTATCCGTTTCAAGATTGCCGTTGCTGGGGCCAATGGAAAGACAGCCCCCTTCCGCACTTGGAGCCGACTTTTGAGATGCTGACCGATATAGCCATTTGTAAGATCTCGTTATTACCCGATGGAGCCGGGCATCAGCCGCTGTCACTTTCCCTAAACAGCTTCACCAAAGGTGAGAGGGCTATGGCCATCGGTTATGCTGAAATGGCAGACATCCCGATAGAAGTTCGCGGCGGAACGCCCACAGTTCCGGAGTTCAAGCAGGATTTGTATGTTTCTTTGGGGCCAGCGAACAATGTTTTCCCGAACAACCACAACGAAAAGGTCGTCTTCGCGCCGGGCCCTTGTTTCGAGTTCCTTGCTAAAATACCGGGCAAGATGAGCGGCGCACCGATATTTGGTGCAGATGGCTCAGTCGTAAGAGGTGTCGTCAGCACCAGTTCTGAAGTCTCAAAACATGCGTATGGGGCAATGGTCAGTCCCGCAATGCAACTATCTCTCGGGGCGAACACGACCTTGCGAACGCTGATGGATTCAGGCAACGAAGGAATCCCGATAGTTCGAGGTGCGGGTCTGTGACCACGGGATTTACTTTGTAGTCCAAGGCACGCCGGATAGACTCGCCTTTGTGAGCGCCCGTATTGCCCTTATCGGTCATTCTGCCGCAGGCAAATCGTCTTGTATCGAAAAGTTGGGATTCAGTCGGGAGTTGGCCGACATGGATAGAGCATTAGGGGTAAGGGTGGCGCCGCCAGTCTCCGAATTCCGCGATTGGCTTTCTGCCAAAGACACGCCCGCAGTTATCGCCCTGAGCATCCACCCCCCCATGCTGGATGCATACTATAAAGCGGCCCGAGAGTTGGGAGTCCTCTTGGTTTACTTGTTCAAAAGCAGGGAACGAATCAAGGAACATGTGAAGCTACAGCAACCTAACGGAGACTTCCGCCCCGAAGTGGATCAAAGTGTCACGGTCCATACCCACGCCCATTTCGATAATATCTTCAGAGAAGCGAAGGACCTTATAATTGACTGCTCAGACAAAGACACCGCGGCAGTTGCAATCGGAGTTAAGCGCATCCTCGAATCCCGATGAAGGTCGGACATAGGGTGAGATTGATCGGCGCTGAGAATCTGCCTCTGGAAGGCGCTTTCAGACCCCGGATCGGCCAGAACGGGGTCGGTTACTTAGAATGTAACATACTCCTGGCAAACCGGGTCCCGACTGTGCCTGGAAGACAGCCCGCAGGCTGCGGGATTGCCGTTTTATGAGGAGTCAGCAGAGCGTCCAGTGGCCTTGCAAGCCGGCGGGGTTTTGCGGTTGGACATCGAAATAGCAGGGGATTGACAGCCGCCAACCCGCACGCGCCGGCAAAGGCTCTCGGCGAGCGTTCGTCCTCAAACACGCGGTAGCAGCACCCATTTCTCCCGCCATCGCTCTTTCCATTCCCAGGTTTCTGCCAGCATCTTTCTGCTTCCCTCCACTTGCCTACACCACTTTTCCGCCGCACCTCCGAGCGGAGGCGCCCCGTTGGCAATCCGTGCCCATTTGGTCCCATCCGTCGTAAAAACTTTTCGCTCCCACCCCATGAGACGGATCAGCGGGAGGCTGGTTACAAGCTATGCTCTTCCGGGTGCTAGGTTTTTGCAGGTGCTACGTTTTTGCTGCTACACTTTTGCATTTCTCAACCCATGTCCGAAGAAAGATATTCTCCTGGGCCACCCTAACGAATAACGGATAACGGATCGCACCGGGCCATGCTCTTCCGGGTGCTACGGTTTTGTAGGTGCTACGCTTTTGGCTACACTTTTGCACTTTCGAATCCCTGCCCGAAGAAAGAAATTCTCCCAGCTCACCTTAACGGATAACGCACATTCCCGACTATGCCACGCAGGATGCTGTAGGATAGTGTGGGACGCTTCCGGGACATTTCTGGGACACTTTGAAAATGCAAAAACCTCGGTAAACACGGCCTTGGGACACTTTGACGGCAAATTTACCCCCTGCCGCGCACACCATCGTATCGCCGTCCCTCGACGCCTGCCCTTCCGCCATTCGCGTCGTCCCTTTTCCCTGGTTCGGCAACCCTCAAGGATCAGCCTTGTCAACCTCAAGGATCATCCCTTGGCAACCCCTGAAACGCACGATCACTCGGTAAATACGGTCTGTGGAAACGTTTCACCCCTGGATCACCCCCCTCGGACGAAGAAATATTCCGCCTGACGGATAACGGATAACGGATCGCGCCACCGCACCGTCAGAAAAAGAAATATCCCGCCGACCCACCCTGACGGATAACGGATCGTGCTACGCCGCCTGACGGATAACGGCTCCCCGCCAGGACACGCCTCGCGGAAAGAAATAAAGGGTTCGCCCTAATGGCGGCCCACCTTTCTGCCCTGCTCTTGTCAACTGTCAACTTTCGAAAGTTGACAACTCCACCCGCTGTCAGCTTTCCAAAGTTGACACAATCCTTCCTCTCAACTTCGACTTCCTGCGACTTGAATTCCCTGTACCCGGACTTTCCGCTTTTCAGCCTTTAGCCTTTATACTTTAGCCTTTAGTAGCTCCCGATAGCTCCCGCTCCCCGAAAGCGTTGGTCCCGATAGCTGCCGATAGCTCCCGGCGAACTGTGCCCGCAGCGGCACCTGCCGGCACCTATCGGCACCTATCGGCAGCTATCGGCACCAAAATTGACCTTCCCTGAAATTCTCACCTCTTTGTGCCGTTTTTTGTGACTATTCCGTCCTCTTCCGTGGCCATCCGCGGATGGGCCTCCTGGCGAGTGGCCGCCCGAGCAAACCTGAGTCATCCTGACCAATCCCGACCAATCCTGAGCGCGAAACCTTTTCTTCGAGCCCCAACCTTAACCGCTTAAGCCAAATTAAGCCATTTTAATGTAAATTAAGCTGAATTAAACATAAGTGCCCTTCGCCTTATTAACCCCAACCCAGACCTTTCAAAGGATTTCAAGGTCTTTCAACCCAATTCAAAGGAATTCAAAGCAGAAATTCGCCACCCCGTTGCCTGAAATGGCCCCCGATTTCGAGAACCCTCAACTATGGTTCCATTCCGCCCAGCGGCAGTGCGGCCAGGGCCGTATGGGTCGCGCCTGTTGGCGAAAGCTCGCTGCGCATGATTTCAATCGTTGGAGCCGTCCACCACCCAGACCGTAGTCCGGCCAGACGGGCACCCGCTTCAGTGAGCGTCTCCGCTTCCGGGCGCCTGATGTCCTTGATCCGTCCCAAAGTGACGTGGCCGGTGAATCTCCTTTCCGGCGCCTCGGAACTGAAAGCAAGCGTTGCCTCTTGAAGGGCGTGTTGCAGCTCTGGCAACCGGCCAGCTTGGTCCTTTATCCCGACCCATATGACGCGTGGCAACCCGCGCTCCGGGAAAAAGCCAACGTCCTCGCCGCGCATTTCCAGCGGGGCGAATCTCGCGCACACTTGGCGCGCGGCACCCTCCAACGCCGCCAGTTGCGCCACCGCCACGTCGCCCAGGAACCTGAGCGTGAGATGAAACTGCTCTCGTCGGGTCCAACGAACAACACCTCCCGGCAGCGTTCGGCGCAGCTCGTTCTGCGCTGTTTCAATCGCAGCCTTAACCTCCTCCGGTATGGCTACCGCGATGAAAAGGCGGAAACGCATCACTCATTACCGACCCTGATTACTGACCACTGATTACTCATCACCCCTTACCAGCTGCGCGTTCCCTCACGGCAGCGGCTCTCCTCTGGCCGCGATCAGCAAGCGATACCACTCTTCGCGGGTCAGGTCCAATTCGGCGGCTTTCGCGGCTTCGCGGATCCGATCCGGTTTGATCGAGCCAACGATGGGTTGGATTTTGCTCGGGTGTTTCAACAGCCAGGCTAGCGCTACGACCGTCCGAGTCGCGCCGCGCGTTTTCGCCACGGCGTCAATCGCAGGCAGAAACGTTTCCGGGCGGTATGCCTTCTGCGAAGCCAGCAGACGGCTGGCCCCGCCCCCAAGCAGACCGGCTGCCAGAGGGCTCCAGGCCATTGGTGTAATCTGCTCAATCAAGCATTGATCAAGCGTGCCGTCGGTGAAGGCATCCAGCTTCGCCAGGCTGATTTCAACCTGGTGCACTACCAATGGCATCGGGCAGGCCACCTGCAGGGCGGTCACCAGGCTGGGCCGGAAATTGCTGACACCGAAATACCGTACCTTGCCCGATCCCTTGAGCTGCGAAAACGCTCCAGCGATCTCCTGAGGGTCCGCCAGGTAGTCGGGCCGGTGCAGCATCAGGAGGTCAATGGTTTCAATCCCCAACCGCTTGAGCGATTGCTCGCACGCGGAGACGATATGCTCAGCCGAAAAATCGTATCGCCCCGGAGAGTCAGCGTACGGGTCACCCGCTGGTCGGATGCCGCACTTGGTGGCAATGAGCACACGTTGGCGCATTCCAGAGACCTCTTTGAGCGCGGTGCCGAGCACGCGTTCGGCCTCGCCGGCGCAGTAAATGTCCGCATTGTCGAAGAGAATGTAGCCCGCCTCATATGCCGCCAAGATGGCTCGAAGTCCCGCTGCCCGGCTTTCGGGTGTCACTTCGGTTGGGTCCCAGGTTCCGGCGACGCGCCAGCAACCATACGCCAGCCGGCTGCTGGTCAGTGAGCTGACTCCTAATTGAATGGTTTGCATAGAGTGTTCGAGTTGCTGCGGAGCTTAAGGGCGAGCCCGTTTCCGTGCAAAGCCAAATCCAGTGCGAAAACTGAATTTGGGTGTGGGACAAATTTCTTCTGAACCCGACAGCGGCATGCACCGCGCAGCGGTGCAGCGATGGTAGCCGTGGACTTCAGTCCACGGGGGGATGCGTCGATTGACCTTCGCGTCGCGTAGCGACGCCTGAAGCTCCGGGCGCAGAGAAGGTGTCGGCCGTAGCTGCGAGATGGACCGACGCGGGCCGCCCTCTAGCCGACGATATACACAATCGCCCAATCCCAACAGAATCCATTTAGGAGGAAGAATTCTGTCTCACACCCACTGAATTTGAGCCTATCTCCGAAGACCAGGACGGCGCGCTGGATGACCATACCCAGAAGTGTCGTTTTTCTGCGCGGATTCTTGTGGTCCCAAGTTGCAAGTTGAACGGGTCAACTTGCAACTCTCAACCTTCAACCTGCAACCGTTCCCACAACGAGTGTGGTTCCAGCTACTCCGGCCCAAGGACAACGCACTTTCGAGACGGGCCCGTTTAGGCTCCGAAGGTTGGCCCCAAAGCGGCGGGACCCCGTTCGCCCGTCTTGAGACGGAACGCATCGAGGACCGGCAGGACGAAAACCTTGCCGTCCCCGGCATGGCCGGTATGCGCAGCAGAGTAGATGGCTTGGAGCACGCGTTCGACTTCCTCGTCGTGGCAAACGATCTCCAGGCGGAATTTTTTCGTCAGCTCGACGCCTGGGATCTCGCGGTATTCGGGATGGCCGACCTCGTGTTCCTGGCCGAAACCGCGGGCTTCCGAGACACTCAGGCCGTGGATGTGCTTGAGGATGACGGCGTCTTTGACCCGGTGCAGCACATCCGGTGAAATGAAGGTGAGCAGGTATTTCACGGGAGCGTGAGCAGTGATCAGTAAGCAGTAGTCAGTGGTCAGTAGTCAGTGGTCAGTGGTCAGTGGTCAGTGGTCAGTGGTCAGTGGTCAGTGGTCAGTGGTCAGTGGTCAGTGGTCAGTAAGCAGTAGTCAGTGAGTAATCAGGCTGCACATGTCAACTCTCGACTTTTTCGGATTCGAAACTGGGGTAAACGACGGGTAGCAGCAATAGGGTGAGTAGTGTCGCAGTCACGAGACCGCCAATGATGACCACCGCAAACGGGCGGGCAGTTTCCGCGCCGACGCCAGTGGAAATAGCGGCCGGCAGCAGGCCCAGCGCGGCCATCAGGGATGTCATCATCACCGGGCGCACGCGCGAGACCGACCCTTCAATGATCGCCTCCTTCAGGGGTTTTCCCAGCCGGCGCAATTCACGGACCCGCTCGACGAGCAAGACGCCGCTCTGGATCGACACGCCAAAGAGCGCGATGAAACCAACCATCGCCGAGACCGAAAGGTCCAGTCCGACCACCAGCAGCGCCAACAACCCGCCCAACGCGGCGAACGGCACGTTTAATAAGATCAACGTCGCGAATTTCCCCGAGTCAAACGCCGTAAATAAGAGGAAGAAAATCGCTAGAATCGTTACTGGCACCACGACGGCCAGGCGGTGCACTGCCCGTTGCTCGTTCTCGAACGCGCCGGTCCAAACCATATGATAGCCGGGCGGAAGCTTGACCGCCGCGTACGCTTTATCCTGGGCCTCGTGAACCAGCGAGCCGAGGTCCCGGCCGCGCACTGAAAGTTTGATCGCGATTCGCCTTTCGTTGCCCTCACGCATGACTTTCGCTAGGCCGGCACGGACCTCCACCCGCGTCAGCGCCCCCAGCGTCAGGCGTTCGCCGTTCGAGCCGAAGACGGGGATATTGCGGATCGAATCCAGATCAGAAACCGCTTTGGGCGCGAGTTTCACCACCAGATCAAAGGTGCGCTCGCCTTCGAGCACCTGCGTAGCCACCGAACCGCCCAGCGCAGTTTCAACGACCGATTGAATGTCCGACACGCTCACTCCGTAGCGGGCGATCGCCGAGCGGTCCACGGTGATCTGGATCTGCGGTTGGCCGGTAAATTGGTCCGTCCCGACGTCTTTGGCCCCGGGCACCGTGCCGATGGCTTCGGCGATCTTATCGGCGTACTCCTGCAGCTTCTCCGGGTCCTCGCCGAAAAGTTTGATCGCGAGCTCGCTTTTAATGCCGGAAACGGCTTCGTTGACGTTGTCTTCGATATACTGGCTGAATTGCGACTCGATTCCCGGAATTTCCGCCAGATTTTTGGACATCGCATCGACCAGCTCTTCGCGACGGGAGGCGGTTTTCCATTCTGAGCGCGGTTTGAGGTTCACGTTGAATTCGCAGACATCGAAGCCGTTGATGTCGGTCCCGTCGTCGGGGCGGCCGAGTTGGCTGAGGACATTCTCCGTCTCCGGGAAGAAGGCCAGGCGGCGGCGCACGTTATCCACAATTTTCGCGGCTTCGGACGGCGAAATCGATTTGGGCATAAAGATTCGGACCCACAGCGCGCCTTCATCCAGCTTGGGCAGGAACTCCGAACCGATAAGGCCATAGGCCAGACCCCCGGCAACCAACAGCACGCCGGCGAATACGAACATCCATTGGCGGCGGTTCAAAGCGAAGTTGAGCACCGGGCGATAAGCCCGGATGAGCTGGCGTACGACCCACGATTCCTCCTCATGGTCCGCGCGCTTGAGGACGATACTGAGGAGAGCCGGAACCACGAAAACAGCGAAGAGTGTACCCGTAATCAGGGCATAGGTGAGTGTTAGGGCCATGGGTCGGAAAATGCGGCCTTCGACGCGTTGCAGGGTGTAAACCGGCAGAAACGCGGTTAACAGAATGGCCTTGGAGAACAAGATGGGCCGGCCCATCTCCCGAACCGACTCGATAATTGCCCCGGACAGGGATTGCGGCGTATCTTTGCGCTCGTGCAGCAGGCGAATCAGGTTCTCGGCAATCACCACCGCCGAGTCCACAATGATGCCGAAGTCAATCGCCCCCATCGAAATGAGGTTCGCGGGTATCCCGCGCAAATCCAGCAGGAAATAAGCGCCGAGCAAGGAAACCGGCACGGCCAGCGCGACCACGAGGGCGGTGCGATAATTGCCAAGGCCCAAAAACAACACCAGCACCAGCACAACCAGGCTGATGCCTTCGATCATGTTTTTGCGGACCGTGTGCAGCGTCCGGTGGATCAGCTCGGTGCGGTCGTAGTGAGGTATGAGTCTGATGCCGGCGGGAAGGTAGTGTGCGTTAATCTCTTTCACGGCGGCGTGGATGCCGTCGAGCACATCGCGCGGATTCTCCCCGCGCCGCATGATCACGATGCCCTGCACCGCATCATCATCATCGCTGATCTCTTCGGCAGCCTTGAAGAGCATGCCGACCCGTCCGAGGCGGACCGCGTGGCCAATGGTGACGGCGCCGATGTCGCTGATGCGGATGGGTGTGCCGGCCCGGCTGTCCACGGCGATCGCCCCGATGTCGGCGGGGTTGCGCACAAAGCCCAGCCCGCGCACCACATACATTTCCGAGCCGTGCTCGACGTACGAGCCGCCGGCGTTGCGGTTGCCGTTGGCCAGCGCCGTGAAGACTTGCTGCAGTGACAGGTTGTACGACTTAAGCTTCACCGGATCGACCTGCACCTGGTACTGCTTCGTCGGTCCGCCGAAGCCCACGACATCAACGACGCCCGGAACCGTGCGCATCTTGCGCTCGACCACCCAGTCCTCGAGCGCCTTCAACTCGACGGCGGAATAGCCGCGAGGCGCCTTGAGCGTGTAGCGGTAGATTTCACCAATGGGCGTGGCATTGGGCGACAGGCTCGCTTGGGCGCCGGCTGGCAGGGTGACGCTGCTCAAATACTGAAACACCTGGTTGCGGACATAGTCCGGTTCCGCTCCGTCTTCAAAAACGAGGGTGACCTGCGACAGGCCAAACAAGCTGATAGATCGCAGTGCCGCCAGCTTGGGCACGCTGTTCATCTGGTTTTCGATCGGGATGGTGACCAATCGTTCCACTTCCTCGGCGGCGTGCCCGGGGAAGAGCGTAATGACCTGCACCGACATGTTGGACACATCCGGGAAGGCCTCGACTGGCAAACGCTGAAAGGAGTTTACGCCTGCCAGAATGAACAAGACCAGAATCGCAACGACGATCGCCCGGTGCCGCAGTGTGTAGGTGGTAATGCGGCCAATCATGACTTCGGGGAACTATCCATCAGCGATTGCAGCAGTAGGCAGCCCTCCGTAACGAGTCGCTGGCCTTGCTTGAGGCCATCGAGGACCGCGACTCTGCCTTCTCGTTCCGAGCCGAGTCTCACGGGTTGGCGCTGGTATTGGCCTGCACCATGTTCGAGAAAGACGTAATACTGGTTGTCCCTGAGGAAAACCGCCTTGGAAGGCACTTGCAAGCTCAGCGGCACCGCGTCGGGAACTTCCACGGTCACATACAATTCGGCCTTCAACATCCCCAAGGGGTTCTCAACCGTCCCCCGAGCCCGGACGGTGCGGGTGGTGGGATCCAGGGAATCGCCAATGAGGTCGAGTTTGCCCCTGAACGACTGGCCGCCGAACGCC
This sequence comes from Candidatus Acidiferrum sp., assembly GCA_035566435.1. Taxonomy (GTDB): domain Bacteria; phylum Verrucomicrobiota; class Verrucomicrobiia; order Limisphaerales; family UBA8199; genus DATMRF01. The sequence continues at coordinate 52,209 of DATMRF010000103.1, read as the reverse complement.
TGGGAGTGAACCCTCAATTCCTGGTCCTTGTGCACCAGCGGCAGGTGGGCTTCCGTAACATCCAGCCACACCCACAGCCGGGTTGGATCGGTCACCGTGAAAAGCGGAGCCGTGAACTGCGGGACGTTGGCCAGCATCTGGTCCGGGCGGACTTCCTGGCCGGGCGTGACATTGCGTTCCACAAGGATGCCGTCCAGCGGGCTAGGCAGCAGGAACACCTGGTTCACCGAGGTGGCGGTCGCTCCGTAAATCGCCAGCCGGGTCTCGGCCCGTTCTTTTTCGGCCTGTGCGCTCGCGAAGTCCGCCTCTGCTGCCTCCAGGTCCTTGCGTGGAGCTGCCCCGTGCTCGAAGAGGTCGCGCACGCGCTCGAGGTTTTGCTGTGTGCGCCGGAAGTCACTCTCCGCCTTCCGTGCGTCCGCTTGCGCCTGGCCAAATTCGCTGGACTGGATCTCTGCCAGCGAAGTGCCACGCGTGACGGGCTGATTGATATCCACCAGCAGCTTGCGCACGATGCCGGCAAACGGCGTGAATACACGCACCGTTAAATCATCGTCCCACACGAGCCGGCCTGTCAGCGGCACAAACGCGGGCTGTTCCGTCCCGACTGGCTCGACCGTCAACGCGGCACATTGGGGCGAGTTCGTCGGGATTACGACTGTGTCCCCGTAAACCCTGGCTTCCGGAGTTTGAGTTTGCTTCTTCTCTGCCTTACAGCCGGCCACCAGCAGCAGCGGACTGAGCAACACCAGTGTGAGGCGTTTCATGCACTGTTTCATTTCTTCAGATCGGAGGGTTTGATTTCTGTGGTGGCGGCTTTCAAAGCAGCCATCGCCGCGGCGGCATCACTCGCCGCCTGCTGCGCCGCCAGGCGCACCTCGTTGTCGTCACGCTCAGCGACTAGCATGTCCAGTAACGACGCGCCCCCTTTTTGATAAGCGTAAGCCTTGGATTTGCGGACCTGTTCGGATTTAGGCCGGATGCTGTCGCGGTATCGTTGCCATCGCCTCGCCGCCTCGTCGGAAGCCAGCAAGGCAGTCGCAATATCCGCCGCTGCCTGCGCCTTGGCCTTGTCGAACGCCAGTTTTGCCTGGTCGCGCGCGGCGGCCGCGGCAAGAATGTTGCCTCGATTTCGGTTCCAGAGGGGCAGGGGAAAGCTCACACCGACTCCCATCGTGTTGGGAGCGTCGGGCGGCTGATGCTCATATTGAGCGAGGACAGTAGGATCGGGAATCCGAAAGGCCTTCTGCAGGCGCCAATCCGCATCCGCTCTGCGCCAGGCAGCTTCCGCCGCGACGACGTCCGGGCGCCAGAGACCGGTCGCTTGAGTGGTTGGCTTCATCGGGGTGGCAGCCTGGTTCTCCAGCTTGTCGGCCAGGCTGCAATCAGCGTTGGGCCGGGGAACCCCCAACAATACTTCGAGCGCGACACGAGCCTGCGCTGCGGCTGACTTTGCCGCCTGCGCATCCGACTCGAACCGTTCAGCGTTAATCTCAATCTGGTTCCTATCAGCGCTAGAGATTTCACCGGCCCTGAGCCTCACTTCGGCGAGCCGCGCCTCTTCCCTCAGGGTCGCCGCCGAGTCGAGCAGGATGCGTACGTTCTCCTCCGATTGCGCAGCGGCGATGTAGGCTTTGGCCACCCCAAGGTCGAGCGTCCGCTTTGCGTCCAGGAACAGCGCTTTGGCCGATTCAACCCCGGCCTGGGCTGAGATCTGGCGGTTGTGCCGCTTTCCGCCAATCTCGAGCAGTTGGTTGATAGCGAAGACCGTGTCGTAGCTTCGGTCCCACAGGCCATTCCCGGCAGCCGTCGAGTTGGGCTGATTGTCCACATTGATTTTGGTGGTGGAGGCCGCAAGGGTCGGGTTGGGGAATTCGTGCGCGACGATTTTTTGAGCGGTGGCCGCATCCACCCCGGCCACCGCCGCCAGCAGATCCCAGTTTCTCTCCATCGCCAGCCGCTGTGCATCCGCCAGGGTGAGGTGTTGCAGCACGCCCGCGGTAAAGCCGTCGCTGCTGGGTGTGCTCGCTGCCATTTGCCCCCGCGCCGGGAATGCAACGGCGAGCGACAACAGCACAATGAGCGTGCGTGTTCCTATCGAAGACGACCCACGATTCATCAATTCTGGACTCAGCGCATGAAGGATAGAGAACCGTTCGCCTGCACTCCATCAGGCGCGGGCTAATTTTCGTGTAGGGCAATGTCGTACACGAGCCTCGAAATGCCCGTGTTATTCCTTGTTCCGGCTTTCATGCCACCGCACCGCTTCGCGCACAAGTTCAGTCGCGCTCGCCAGACCCAGCTTCTCCTTGATGCGCGCGCAGTAGGCCTGCACGGTCTTGACGCTGACGCGGAGCTGTTCAGCGATCTGGCGCGTCCCGCGCCCTTGGCCGAAGAGTTCGAACACCTCCAACTCCCGGTCGCTCAGCAGTTCGGCCGTAGACCGGCCACCCAGGCTGTTGCCAGTAACGAGTTGCGCCGCCAGGGCTGCGGCTAGGTCTTCGCTCACATATACTTTTCCCTCCAGGACCCGGCGAATCGCGGTGATAACCTTGCGCGTGGTTTCGCGCTTCACGATGTAGCCCTTGGCGCCCGCTCGCAGCGCCCGCTCGGCGTAGTGCGATTCTTCGTGCATCGACAGGACCAGCACCGCCACCTTGGGACAGCACTGCTTGAGGCTCTTGATCAACTCGATCCCGGAAGAGTCTTTCAGGGAGATATCCACAATCGCGACTTCGGGTTTGAGCGCAAGGATCCCTTGCAGCGCCTGCGGCCCGCTCTCGGCCTCGCCGCATACTGCGAGGTCCGCTTGCTGGTGGATCAAGTTGGTCAGCCACTCGCGCACGAGCGGGTGGTCATCCACGAGGAAAACCGTTTTCTTCTGGTGGCTCGTCTCAGGCGCCATGGTGCTCATTTGGTTTCGCGGCCGGAGTTCGGGGAAACGAACAAGTGACGATGGTGCCACCGGTGGCGGCCGGTTCAACCGAGCAGGTGCCTCCGATCATCCCCGCACGGTAGGCCATAATGCGAATCCCCAGGCCACCGCCGTCCTGGCTCGTCTCCGGCAATCCGACACCGTCGTCCTCCACGGTCAAGTTCACTCGTCCCTCCCGTTCCGAAAGGTTGAGCCCGATCCGCCGGGGCTTTCCGTGGCGGATGGCGTTGGCGACCGCTTCCTGCGCGATGCGATATAAGTGCGTGGCCGCCGCATCATCATGAATCAGCACAGGTGTGTCACACTCGAAAACGCAGCGAACTTTGGTTGCTTTTGAGATGTTCCCGGCCAACTCCTGGAACGCCGCCATCAAGCCGTCTGCTTCCATCTCAACGGGGTAAAGTCCCCTGGCCAGGTTGCGTGCCAGGGTTATGCCCTCCTCGACCAGTTCGACGATTTCGCCTGCGTCGGCAGCCTCAGGCAGCGACTTGGCGGCTAACTTTTCGCCCAGGACCTGTCCCGCCAGCGCGGTGCCCGTCAGGTGCTGGCACAAGCTGTCATGTAGATCGTGGCCGATGCGCCGTTGTTCCCGCTCGCTCACTTGCAGAATCTCCTCTTCCAGGCGCTGGCGTTGCTCCATCTCCTGCTTCAAGGCCCGGGTCCTCTGCTCGACGCGGGCGGCCAGTTCACGATGGAGCGAACGTAAGCTGGCCAGCAGCCACACGACCAGAGAGTACAGGACTATCAAAATCAACGAATTCCAAATTGGAACCAAAGGATTCGAATAATGCGCTCCGGCCGCCACGTCTCCTCCAATCGCGACCCCGACGCTCAGGAACGACATCAGCCATCCGAACCACCGGCCAACGAACCAGGTCGCCAAACCTACCTCCAGCAGGTAAAAGACCGAAAACATCAGCTCGTAGCCGGTCAGGTAGTCGATCACGCCGATCAGCACCAGCAGACCCACGCCTGCCAAAATCAAGGTTGAACGCGGCGCCCGCCCGGGTTTTTCGATCCACTGGATCATTAAGCCTACCGTGATTTGAAGACGATGCCTTGCGCCAGCGGAAGTTCCTTCGAATAGTTTACGGTGACGGTCTGCCGCCGCATGTAGGCCTTCCACGCATCGCTGCCGCTTTCTCGGCCGCCGCCGGTTTCCTTTTCTCCGCCGAACGCGCCGCCAATCTCCGCGCCGCTGGTCCCGATGTTGACGTTGGCGATGCCGCAATCACTGCCCCGGCAGGAAAGGAACCGCTCTGCTTCGCGCAGCTCGTTGGTGAAGATGGCCGAGCTGAGTCCCTGCGGCACCTCGTTGTGCCACGCGATCGCCTCGTCCAGGTTCCGGTACGTGAGCAAATACAGAATTGGAGCGAAGGTTTCCTCATGAATCAACTCGAGGTCGTGGCGCGCCGCCACGATGCACGGGCGCGTGTAGCAGCCGCCGGGATACTCCGGTCCATCCAATGGCTCGCCGCCGTAAAGGATCTCCGCCCCCTGCCTGCGAAGAGTCGCTAGCGCCCCTTGCATTGCTTTCACAGCTTGCGGGTTGATCAGCGGTCCCATCAATGTGCGCGCGTCGAGCGGGTTGCTAATTCGGACCTGTTTATAGGCCTCGATGAGGCGCCTGGTGAGCTCGCTCCGCACGGATTCATGAACGATAATCCGGCGTGTGGTGGTGCAGCGTTGGCCCGCCGTTCCGACTGCCCCGAACAGGATCGCGCGGATTGACAGGTCCAAATCGGCGCTCGGCGTCACAATAATCGCGTTGTTACCCCCCAACTCCAGTAGAGAGCGCCCCAACCGCCGCGCGACCGTCTCCCCGACATGCCGCCCCATTTTCGTCGAGCCGGTCGCCGACACCAGCGGGATGCGTTTATCCTGAATCAGACGTTCGCCTACGGTGGCGCCGTCTCCGATGACGAGGCTGAAAATGGCAGGATCGACGTTGTTGGCGCGGCAGATGCCTTCGGCGATTTTGATCGTCGCAAGCGCCGTCAGAGGCGTCTGGCTTGACGGCTTCCACACGGTTGCGTCGCCGCATACTGCCGCCAGGGCGCTGTTCCAGGCCCAGACCGCGACGGGGAAATTAAACGCGGTGATGATTCCGACCACTCCCAGCGGATGCCATTGCTCCATCATACGGTGCTGGGGTCGCTCGGTAGCGATGGTCAGCCCGTAAAGCTGGCGCGACAGGCCGACGGCAAAGTCGCAGATATCGATCATTTCCTGCACTTCACCCTCACCTTCAGCGATGATCTTGCCCGCTTCGAGTGTGACAAGCCGACCCAGGTCACGTTTGGCCACGCGCAAGGCGTTTCCCAACTGCCGGACGATTTCCCCGCGCTTGGGAGCGGGGACGGCCTGCCAGTTTTGAAACGCCGCCCCGGCGCGTCTCACCGCGCGGTCATAATCCTGGGGTGTCGCGGTGCGCACCGTCGCCAGAGGTTGGCCGTTGATCGGCGAGATACTCTGGAGGGGCTTGCCACCACCCACCCATTCGCCGCAAAACACGCCGGGGTTGAAGGCGGTCAGCTGCAGTTTCTTGAGCAACTTGTTCGCGGAGCGTGGATTATTGTTCATTGGCGCTTCGGGTTGCTATACGCCGCTTCCAGCTTCTTGCAGCACAATTTTATGAACCGCAGCGCCCGGTCGATGTCCGCGGATGTTACGTCCAACATCGGGCGCAGGCGGACCGAGCGTTCGCCCGAGCGGATCACCAGGAGCCCGAGCTCGTACGCGCCTTTCCAGAACCCGTCTCGCCATTGGGCCGTCGGCAGATCGAATGCCAACATCAGGCCCCGCCCGCGCACGGCGGAAATCATCGGGTGTGCCGCGGCTAGTGACTGGAGCCCGGCCAACAGGTAATCGCCTTGCTTCCGCGCGTTCTCGACGAGCTTCTCTTCCTCGATGATCCGCAGGTAATGCGTTGAACGGACGTAATCGGTAAAGTTGCCGCCCCACGTGGAGCTGATCCGGCTGGGCAGGCGAAAACAGTTGTCCGTGACCTCATCCAACCGCGGACCGGCCATCACGCCGCAGACTTGCGCCTTCTTTCCGAAGGCCAGCAGGTCCGGCGGCACACCGAAATGCTCGCAACACCAATTCTTCCCGGTAATGCCCATGCCGCACTGCACCTCATCGAAAATGAGCAGGACTTCCTGGTCATCGCAAATGTTGCGCAGCGTTCTCAAAAACTCGCCGCGAAAATGGTTATCACCGCCTTCGCCCTGGATCGGTTCAAGAATAATAGCGGCAATGTCGGCGCCTTTTTGCGCCAGGATGGACCGGATTTGTTGCTCCACTTCTTGTTCTTTGGCACTGACGGCCTGAATTCGCTGGTCCGGTGGCAGCGCGAAATGCAGCGTCGGCGCCGGCACCCGCGGCCAAGGAAACTTGGCAAAGTAAGCGGTCTTGCGCGGGTCGGTGTTCGTCAGGCTGAGGGTGTAGCCGCTGCGGCCGTGAAACGCGCGCTCGAAATGAATGATCTCCGTCCCGCGTTCCCCTCGGCCCGCCGCCAGGTTTCTCCGCACCTTCCAATCCATCGCCGCCTTCAACGCGTTTTCCACGGCGAGCGCGCCGCCTTCGATGAAGAAGTAGCGGTCCAGAGGAGGCAGTCCCATGACGCGCGCGAAGGTCTTCACAAAGGTCGCATACTGAACCGTATAAACGTCCGAATTGGCGACCTTAACTTTTGCCGCGATCAGCAAGTCCTTGTGCACTTCCGGCCGGTCAAAGTGAGGGTGGTTAAAACCAACCGGTTGCGACGCGTAAAAGCTGTAAAAGTCGATCAGTTCCCGGCCAGTGGCTGCATCCACGAAGACTGAGCCGTGGCTCTTTTCCGCGTCGAAGACTAACTTGAGGCCATCCATCAGGACGTGTTGCTCGAGCTCGGCGAGCACCTTCCCGGCGGAAACAGTGCTCGGAGCCGGCTTCACGGAGGGTTTCAAACTCGCCGCCTTCTTCGCTTTCGCTAGGGCATGCATAGGCTGTCTTCGTACTGTCAAATGCGCGAGCCACATTAACCATCCCGAGCCTTATGTTCAAGCGCAATAAGTCAAATGAAATTTATTCGGTTTTGTCATCTGTTCAACCCTCAGCTAAGCTTTTCTATATGCGGACCGACGCGAAACCCCGAACCGTAGCAGTCAAACTCTTCTTGGCGCTTGGGTTGGCGGCCTCTCAAGTCGGTTTCGCCACCGACTTGCGCGTCGGCATCATCGGCTGTGACACGTCACACGTTACCGCCTTCACGGAAACCCTGAACAATCCCGCCGCCAAAGGCCACGTCCCGGGTGGCAAGGTTGTCGCCGCTTTTAAGGGCGGCAGCAAAGATATTCCAGCCAGTTCTTCCCGGGTTGACGGCTATGCCAAAACGCTCCAGGAGAAATACGGCGTCAGATTCTACGACACCATCGAGGAATTGTGTCAGAACGTCGATGCGGTTCTGCTGGAAAGTGTTGATGGCCGTCCGCACCTGGAACAGGTCAAGCCCGTATTGAAAGCGCGTAGAATTGTTTTTATCGACAAGCCGATGGCTGGCTCGCTAAGGGATGTGATCGAAATTTTCCGGCTGGCCAAGGAGGCGAACGTCCCGCTTTTCAGCTCCTCGGGGTTGCGCTTCGCTACCAACACCCAGGCCGTGAGTCACGGTTCCCTCGGCACCGTGAGCTACGCGGAAACCTACGGGCCCTGCGATGTGGAACCGCACCATCCGGACCTCTTTTGGTACGGCGTCCACGGCGTCGAGGCCCTTTACACCGTGATGGGCACGGGCTGCGAAACCGTCCAACGCGGAACCTCCCCGAACGGAACGATAGAGGTGGTGGGTGTGTGGTCCGGCGGACGCAAAGGAATTTTCCGCGAGGACAAAGGTTTTCACGGCCTGGCGAAAGGCGAAAAGGGGGAAGCCTCGGCAGGCTCCTTCGACGGCTATCTTCCGCTGATGGCTCAGATCATGGAATTCTTTCAAACCGGTGTTGCTCCAGTTAAGCCTGCCGAAACAATTGAGATGTTTGCATTCCTGGAAGCGGCTGACGAGAGCAAGAAGGCCGGCGGCGTGCCGGTGCGCATTCAGGACGTGCTGAAAAGGAATGGCTATGACTCCAAGTAACCTGGCATTGCACCTGTAACAACCGAGCCAACCGGGCTGGTGTCGCGTAGACCTGACTTTTGGAGAGGAATGTTGGCGGGCCGTCCTCCCGGCTGCTGGTAGAAGAACGCTCCCGAATTGCTCAATCATTTAAGCTTCAGGAAATTCTGCAGAATCTGGCGGCCGTTCTCCGTAAGGATGCTCTCGGGATGAAACTGAACGCCCCAGATGGGGAATTGCTTGTGTTTCACTCCCATGATTTCTCCCTCTTCGGTTTCGGCGGTGATTTCGAGGCACTCGGGCAGGCTGTCCCGCTGGATCACCAGCGAGTGATAGCGCGTGGCGGCAAAAGGGTTGGGCATGGCAGCGAACAAATCCTTCCCGTTGTGCTTAATCAGGGACGTTTTGCCATGCATCATGCGGTAGTTGACGATGACGTTGCCACCGAACACATGGCCAATGCATTGGTGGCCAAGGCACACTCCAAACGTCGGGATCTGCGAGCTGAACGTGCGGATAATCTCATTGGACAGGCCGGACTCGCGGGGCGAGCAGGGCCCGGGGGAGATCAAGATGCGCTCTGGGGTCAGTGCCCGGATTCGTTCCAGGGAAATCTGGTCGTTGCGATGGACCTGCATCTCCACTCGCATCTCGCCCAGGTACTGCACCAGGTTGTAGGTGAACGAATCGTAATTGTCGATGACTAGCAACATTTTGATTTGAGCCTAATCTACCGGACAGAGGCGAGTTTGGAAACTAAAACCGTTGAATCCGCCGATTTATTGGGGCATTCTGCGCGCGCATGAACCGCATCGTGGAACGCTTCGCCCGCCTTAAACGCGACGGCCAGAAAGGCTTCATCGTGTACATCGGCGCTGGCGATCCGAACCTCGAGGCCACGCGCCAATTAACCCTCGCATTCGAACGGCTGGGGGTGGATGTGCTGGAACTAGGCGTGCCGTTCAGCGATCCGCTGGCAGACGGCTTGGTGAACCAGCTGTCCGCTCAGCGTGGCCTCGAATCGGGCACGACGCCCCCAAAGGTTCTCGAAACTGTCGCCGCCATCCGTGAGGATTCCCCAATTCCCGTTGTCCTCTACATTTATTTCAACCTGGTTCATCGTTACGGCCTCGAGCGATTCATCCAGGACGCCGTTGCTGCCGGTGTGGATGGGTTGCTGGTTCTCGACCTACCGCCCGAGGAAGGAGAAAGTTATGAAGCGCTCATGCACAAGGCCGGGCTGTGCAACATTTATCTGGTAGCGCCGACGACGCCCGACGACCGCATTGAGTTGATCGTGAAGCGGGGCAGGGGATTCATCTACTACGTCTCGCGCGAAGGTGTGACTGGCATGCAGGCCAAGGTCGCTGACACCATTTCGCAAATGACGGCGAAAATCCGTGCTCATACCGATTTGCCGGTCGCGGTCGGTTTCGGCATTTCCACGCCGGAGCAGGCCGGGCTCGTCGCCCAAAACGCGGAGGCGGTGGTGGTCGGCAGCGCAATTGTGAACCAGATTGCCGAGCACGGCAAACGGCCGGATTTGGTGCGTCGAACGGCTGAATTCGTCGAGGCTCTTATCGAAGGGGTGAAGAAATCATGAAAACAAAGGCCGGGAATCAGGATCGTTTTGTCATCATCATGGCAGGCGGCAAAGGCGAGCGTTTCTGGCCCGTGAGCCGTGAGAAGACTCCCAAGCAACTCATCACCTTGCTGGGGGAGAGCTCATTGCTTCAGCAGGCGGTCGAGCGCGTACTCCCGCTGGTGCCCCTCAAGAACATCCTGATCATTACCAACGAAGTGCAGGCGCCGCAGGTCCGCAAGCAACTACCGCAGCTGCCAAGAGAAAACGTCATCGCCGAACCCGTCGGGCGCGACACCACGGCTGCCGTCACGCTGGGAGCGGCGATTGTCGGCGCCCGTTCCACCACCGGGGTTATGGCCGTGCTTCCGGCCGATCATGTCATCCCGGAAGAGAAAAAGTTCCAGCAGGTCCTTGTCGATGCCTTTGACCTGGCCGGTCGCGGCCAGGCTATCATCACTATTGGCATCAAGCCAACTGAACCCGCCACCGGTTACGGTTACATCAGGGTCGGCGAGTCACTTCCACCTCCGCAAGGGGTTAAATCCTACAAAACGTCCTTCTTTCGCGTCGAGCAGTTCGTCGAAAAACCGAGCTTCGACACGGCCCTCGAGTACCTCAACAGCGGTCATCATCGCTGGAATGCCGGCATGTTCATCTGGTCATTTGTGACCATCACGGAGGGGTTGCAGAAGCACCAGCCCGAGATGTACACCGCCTGCCAGCGCTGGTTTAAGGTAGCCGGCTCGCCTGCAAAACTTGATAAAGTGCTGGCGAAGGAATACCCCGCGATTAAGAAGATTTCCATTGACTATGCCCTCATGGAACACGCCCAAAATGTGATCGTCGCAGACGGCGCGTTCGAGTGGGACGATCTCGGTTCGTGGACCGCGCTGGGCCGCCACCTCAAGCACGACCCAGAGGGAAATGCCACGGTGGCCGATTTCATCCACGTCGATGGCGCCAGGAACATCATCTTTGATGCCCGCTCAAAAGACCGGCGCACCCCCATCGCCGTCGTTGGCCTGCGTGATGCGGTCCTCGTTCAGACCGACGACGCGACACTCCTGGCGCACAAGAGCCAGACTCAAAAAGTCAAAGAGCTGGTTAAGAAACTCGTGGAGGACCCCAAGCTGAAGAGGCTGGTCTAGTCTGAGGTAACCCGAGTCACCCTGCAGCCAAATCACGCAGTTTGATGCTCCGGAACCAGACCTGGCTTTCGTGGTCCTGCAACAGGATGTGGCCTTTAACACGGTCGCCGAACCCCGCTGTCGTTTTGAACTTGCTCGCGGCCACCGCTGCTTTCAGCTCTGAGCTTCCGCACTCATATTCCAACACCTTTACCCCGTTCAGCCAATGCTCGACATGGTTGCCTTTGACAACGATGCGGGATTGGTTCACCTCTCCCATGGCGCGGGTCGGGGGTTTAACCGTCGGCTTCAGCACGTCGTAGAACGAGGCGGTGATCCGCTTACCGTCGGCGAGTTTGCCGTCGGGATTCAGGTCGTCATCCAGCATTTGATATTCGTGTCCAATGGCGGAGCTGCGGGAGTCGAGGACGAAATACTTCAAGCCGCTGTTGCCCTTGGGTTCGAGCTTCCATTCCCACTCGAGTTCGAACTGGTCGTACAAGCCGTCGCTGAGCAAATCCCCGCCGCGCTCCCCGAGGCAATGGAACCATCCGTCCTCAACCACCCAGCCATGGGCGGGGAAAGTCTGCTTCTTGAAGCTATGCCAACCTTTTGTGGTTTGGCCGTCAAAGAGCAGTTTCCAGCCGGCGGCTCTTTCGTCCTCGGTGAGTTGATTGGGGGTTGCCCCGTAAGCAGCAGCGGAGACCGCAAGCAGCAGGGCGATTGCTGATCCAGTAAAGTAGCGAATTTGCATGACGATATTTAGAAATTGGCCCGGCCGAATTAGCAACAAAAATTGCCACCGAACGAACGCCGTTGGCAACCACCCGTGCTTCCCGTATCCTGTTCGCCAGTGGAAAATATTTTGGCACAAGCGCTGGGTCAGGACGCGGCACATTCGACTTTAGCGGAAAAGCGGGACTTGCTCGAGCGTTTGCTCGCGCGCCTGGCCCATGAAATCCGTAACCCGCTCAGCTCGCTTGACATCCACGTCCAATTGCTCGAAGAAGACCTTGGCACGCTCGCGCCGCAGATGAGGGAGCAGTTGGGCTCGCGCCTTGAGATCATCCATGGCGAGTTGCATCGGTTGGAGAGTATTGTGGACCACTTTTTACGGCTGGCGGGGCCGTCAGCCCTGGAACTCGAGCCCGTCGAAATCTCCAAAATCATCAACCATGTCTGTGACCTGTTGCGCCCTGAGGCGGCGGCGCGAGCTATCGGAATTGCCACCTGCCTTCCCGATCCGGTGCCACCGATCCAGGCCGACCCGGTGCGACTGACCCAGGCACTCATGAACCTGGTGATCAATGCCATTCAGGCGGTGCAGCGCGAAGGGCGCATCGAAGTCAGTGGCGCGGTCGCCGGGAGCAGCCTCACATTGTCGGTACGCGACAACGGACCCGGCATACCTCGCGAGTCGCTGGCACCCATCTTCGACCCCTATTTTACGACCAAGGCAGAAGGGAGCGGCCTGGGGCTCTGGATCGCGCAACAAATCATCACGGCCCATGGCGGTACGTTGAAGGCGCAAAACGGGCCTGCCGGTGGCGCGGTTTTCACCGTGACGTTGCCGTTGGGGCCCGCCGAACGGGCGTTTGTTACAGGCCCGTCTGCTGAGTCATGAACGTCGGAATTGTGATCCTGCTATATCACCACGCCGTAACCTCGCGCGTCGCAACGGCAATAGTCTTGCCATGATTTTGTCACCAATGATTTTGTCTGGTGATGGGTTTGCATATTCTGCCGGATGAATAAGGCAAAGGTTAAAATTCTGGTGGTCGATGACGAACAAGGTCTCTGCGCCGGCATCCAGGAGGCCTTGCGGCGCGAAGGCTATGCCGTGGATGCCGCGACCGACGCCGCTGCCGGTCTGCGGCATGCGCAGCAGCGCCTCTATAACCTTGTCATTTCGGACATCAAAATGCCCGGCCTGAGCGGCATAGAGTTGCTCGCCCAAGTGCGCGCCCATAACCGCGACACGCTGTTTATCCTCATGACCGCCTATGGCACCGTCGAAAGCGCGGTCGAGGCCATGAAACAGGGCGCTTACGATTACCTGCCCAAGCCGCTCGACATGAAGCGGCTTCGCGTGCTGGTGCAAAAGGCCCTTGAATTCCAGGCAGTCGTCGCCGAGAACAACGAACTGCGGCTGCGCCTGCAGACCAGCGCCGACCCCGGCCTGCTGGTGGGCGAGAGCGAACCGATGCGCGCGGTCGCGCGCCTCATCCAGGAAGTGGCCAGCAGTGATGTCACCGTCCTCATCGAAGGCGAGAGCGGGACAGGCAAGGAGATCGTCGCCCGGGCCATCCACCTGCAAAGCTCGCGCCGCGAATGCGCGTTCATTTCCGTCAACTGCGCCGCTCTCGCCGAGCAATTGCTCGAAGCCGAGCTCTTCGGTCACGCCAAGGGAGCCTTCACCGGGGCGGTTGCCAACAAGCCGGGCCGCTTCCAGCTTGCCGACGGCGGCACACTGTTCCTGGACGAGATCGGCGACCTGTCGCCCAAGGGGCAGGGCGACCTGCTGCGAGTGCTTGAGGACAGCGCCTTCCGGATGGTCGGCGGCTCCGAGTTGATCCGCGTCAACGTGCGCGTCATTGCGGCCACCAACAAAAAACTTCAGGAAAGTGTCAGCTCGGGAAAATTCCGTGAGGACCTGTTTTACCGCCTGCAAATTGTCCCGATTCTTATGCCGCCCTTGCGCGAGCGGGCGGAAGACATCCCGCTGTTGATTGAGCGGTTCTTTGAGAATTTTACCGCCAAACATAAGCGCCGCCGCAAACGGATGTCCCCCGATGCGCTCCAAGTGTGCCAGCGTTTTCCGTGGCCCGGTAATGTCCGGCAGTTGCGCAACACCATCGAGCGCCTCGTGATTACCTGCCGCGAGGCCGTGGTTGATGTCCCCGACCTCCCTGATTTTTTACGCGATTACGACCGCAAGACCACGACCTTTACTGTCCGCCCAGGCACTGCCTTGGCGGAGGTGGAAAAACTGCTTATCCGCCAGACCCTGACCCACGTCACGAGCAACCGCGAAGAAGCCGCCAAAGCGCTGGGTATCAGCCGCCGAGCTCTTCAATACAAGCTCAAGCAATACGGTCTGCTGGACGGCTCCCCCGAGCAGCCGAAGTCGAACGGGACGCCTTCCTAGCGCATTGAAAGTGTGGTAGTTTTCGCTATGACAGCGGTCGCGACGTTCGGGAACGCGGCGGCTGCCGTTTGAGGTTCGCATCATGAAACCAGTGACACCGGCGAAAGCGCGCTCCTCCCGAGCTCGAAAGTGGTTGTTGTGGGGCGCAGGGCTGATTGTTTTCTACACGATCTTTGGATTCCTGATCCTGCCGCTCATCATCCGGGCGCTGGCGATCAAGCAACTCGGCAAGGAATTGCACCGCGAGGCCACGATTGAAAAGGTACGGCTGAATCCTTACGCGATGTCCCTCACCATTCGCGGCCTGAAAATCAAGGACCGCGACAACGAAACGTTGTTCGCCTGGGACGAATTCTACGCCAACCTCCAGCTCGCCTCGTTTTTCGGGCACCCGTGGGTGTTCGATGAAATCGCCCTGGTCAACCCGTACGCTCGCCTGCAGGTGAACAAAGACTATTCGCTGAACATCTCCGACATCCTCGCGGCCCATGCCGGGACCAATGCGCCTCCCAAAAAGGCCGCGCCCAGCCGGCCGCCGGCGGGGCGCGTCCGCCTGTTGCGTGTGGAGGGTGCTCGCCTCTCCGCTACGGACCTGACGCCAAAACAGCCGTTTCATCGCGTCATCGGTCCGGTGAAAATCGCGCTGACGGACTTCCACACCGACCCCGAAAGCCGCAACCCGCACCTGTTCACCGGCTCGACCGATACCGGAGAGACCTTCTCCTGGAACGGGGAGTTCTCCCTGGACCCGATTCGCGCGGCCGGAGAGCTGTCCGTCGAGAATGTCACCCTAAACAAGTTCGCGCCGCTTTACGAGGACTTCGTCCGGTTCGAGATCCGCGACGGGGTGGCCGGATTCCACACGGCCTATCATTTCGAGCAGTCCCAGGCGGGAATCGTCGCCGCCGTGTCAAATGCTTCATTTGCGCTGCGCTCGTTCAAGCTCGGCGCCGCGGGGATCGCGGAGAATCTGCTCGAACTGCCCGAGTTTTCGGTGAGCGGGGTCAGCGGCGATTTGCTGTCGCGGCGCGTCGAAGTTGGAGCAGTGTCCGTCCGCGGGGCCGACCTGCGGGTAGTTCGCAACAAGGGCGCGCAGTTCAACGTGGTCGAGGCCGCCCAGCCAAACCCGAATCAAAGCGCGCCCGGTGGCATCCTGGTGCTGTTGAGTTCGGTAACGAATGTATTCGCGCGATTGCTCAGCAGCACCAACCTCGCCACGGGCACGGTGCGCTCGGTTGACGCGCAGGATTGCGCGGTCACGCTGCGGGATGATTCGCTCGACCGGCCGGTCAACCTGCGCGTCGACCAAATCAACGTTGCCGCCAGAAACCTGTCAAACCGGCCTGACACGAACATGGTCGCGGACCTCTCGTTGCGCTGGAACACCAACGGGACGGTGAAAACAAAACTGGTGGCGGCGCTGAACCCGCTCAACGCCGATTTGGATCTGCAGGTTAACCAGCTCGAATTGGCGCCTCTCAGCCCGTACCTTGACTCGTTCGTCAATGTCTATGTGCTCGGCAGCAAAATCGGCCTCGATGGCGTCATTCGCCTCCGGACTGAGCCCGGCGGGATACCTGCAGTCACTTACACCGGCAACGCGGCTCTTGATGATTTGAATCTCGTCGGGAGCGAATCGAGCGAGGACTTGCTCAAGTGGAGCTCGCTGCGGTTCGACGGAATCGCCGCAAATCTGAACCCGGCCGCCGTGACGGTCACCAACGTCACGCTGAAAGATCTGGCCGGGCTGGTGGTGATGGAAACCAACCGCACGCTCAACGTGATGGGAGTGCTGCGGACTAATGCCGCCGATTTGGCGGCCACCACCAACGCGGCGCCGCCAGCAGCCGGGCCGCCGGCCGGTTCGGGCGGCAGCGCCATCAAGCGGGCCTTCGCGCAGGTCAAAACGTTGCTCGGCTTGGAGACCAATAACCCCGCCGCCGGCCTGCCCAAAGTTGACGTCAACACCGTCACCATCGAAAACGGGGAACTGCAGTTCGTGGATCGCTCGGTGACTCCGGTCGCCCGCGCTTCCCTGCAAAAAGTTCATGGCACGATCAAGGACCTGTCCACCGAGGAAATGCGGCGCGCCCAGGTGCACCTCGAAACCCTGGCCGGGGGCACCGGGCTGATCGAGATCACCGGCCAGCTAAACCCATTGCGCGCCAAGCAGGCCACCGAGGCCAAGCTGAGCGTCAAGAACGTGAAGTTAAATCCCGCCGACCCGTATTCCGGCAAATTCCTCGGCTACCGCCTCAAACGCGGCGAGCTGAACGTGAATGTGGATTACACGATTAGCGCGAGCCAGTTGAAGGGCCGCAATCTGATCGTCCTGGACCAGGTCACCCTGGGCGACAAGGTGGCCAGCCCCGACGCCACCCATATGCCCGTGAAGCTGGCCATTGCCCTCCTCAAAGACCGTCAGGGCAAGATCGAAATCGATGTGCCGGTCGAAGGCAACCTCGACGACCCGCAGTTTCGTTTTGGCAAAGTCATCTGGCACGTGATCGGCAACGTGTTCGTCAAGGCGATCACCTCCCCGTTCGCCTTGCTCGGCAGCCTGGTCGGCGGCGGCAAGGCCGGCGAGGAAATGCAATTCCAGGAATTTGCCCCCGGCTCGGCAGAGCTGGATGCCGCCGCGCGTGAAAAGCTGGCGAACGTGGCCAAGGCATTGGAGGCCAGGCCGGAGTTGCAGCTCGAGATCGAGGGCAACGTGGAGCCCGGGCGGGATGGCGAGGCGTTGCGCCGGGCGAAGCTCGAGGCCGAGCTTCACCAGGACTACTGGCGCTCGCTGCGCGCTTCCGCGCGGGAGAAAACGAAACCGGCGGATGTCGTTCTGACGCCCGAAAAGCGCGCCGACCTCCTCTCGCGCATTTACCGTGACCTCGTGAAGACCAATCCGCCGGCTCCAGTGGTTCCGGCTTCAGCTCCTGCGGCCGGCGCAGCTCCGGCTGCGCCGCTCGCCCTCGCGAGTCCCTCTCCCCGCGCCGCGACCAGCGAGGAGAAAGGGGCTTACCGTCTCATGTCCGAAGCGCCGGCGCCGGCGGCGGTGAAGACTGTCGCTCTACCCGGGTCCGCTGCTCCGGCCATTCCCGTCGCGGTTGCTGCCGGCGACGCCAAGCCAACGCCCGAGCAAATTGAGCATCGCTTGCTCGGGCAGATTAAGGTTTCGGACTCAGACCTGGCCACTCTGGCCGCCGAACGCGCTCGCCAGGTACAGACCAATCTGGTGCAGGAACTCCACGTCGCCGCCGAGCGTGTGTTGCTTAGCCAAGCCACGGCCGGCAGCTACACCACCAACGGCACGCGGGTAAACTTGCAGTTGCGTTGAGGCCGGAACCTCAGTGCAACAGCGGTTGCGGGTTGTGCTCCAGGATGAGTTTGGCCTCCAGACCCAGATAATAATCCAGGCGGCGATTGGTCTCCGGCTCGTCGATGGCTTTGGCCATGAGCAGATAAGTGGCGTAGTGGTTGCCTTCGGATTCAACCAGGCTGGCGTAGAACTCTGCCAGCGGGAGGTCTAGCGTTTTAAGTTCCGCCGCGAGGATTTGGAATTTTTCGCAGCTCCGGCCTTCGATCAGGCTGCAACAAATGAGATGGTCAACAACCTGGCCGCGGTGGCCGTTGCGGATGGAGCGCATGAGTCCGCTGATCCAGCGGCTGGGATATGGTTGGCCGAAAGGAATTGCGCGCTGATTCAACAGGTTCAGCACCAGTTGGAAGTGCTGGAGTTCCTCGATAGCGATCGCATTGAGCTCCTCGACGCGTGGAAACAGCTCGCGAAACTTTTCCAGATTGAGTGCGGTGGTAGCGGCTTTGCGCTCCAAGTGGGCATGGTCCACCAGCACCGCCGGTAGGTCTGCGAGGACCTTAGGAAGCCAATCAAGGGGCACCTTTTCGCGGAATAGCAGCATGCAAGGATTCTTAACCTCGCGCCTTTGCGGCGCAAGAAAGTCGTTTCCTTTATGCACGCTTGGTTTACGATTACGACTTGACGGCAACGTGGTCGCTCTATGGCTAAGTTTTTGAAACTAGAGAAGTATTCAATCGGAGTTGGTGATCGATTCGCACAACAGGCCCAGGCCCAGTTGCGCGCGTGTGTAATGTCCGCTGAGAAAGGCGCCGATGTCATCCCGGTCTGGAACAAGTCCAACCGCGAGCACCTGATTATCGGCTCCGAACCCGCCAGCACCCGCGCCGCTGCTGATGCAGCCACGAAAGCGCTTCGTTGGCAGAAACCCTATTACGTCGATGCTGACCATATCCGGCTGGAGACCGTGGACCGCTTCGTGCCGTATTCGGACTTCTACACCATCGACGTCGCTGACTGGATCGGCAAGCCGGCGGATGGGAAAGCTATCAAAGCATTTGCGGAAAGACACGCAGAACGGGTGGGTCGCATCACCATTCCGGGCATCGAGCAGCCCTTCCAGACCACGCGAGCCCAGGTGGAGGGCATCATCGGCAAGTATTTGCTCGCCGTGCAGGAGGCGGGCAAAATCTACCGTCACATCGAGAAAGCGAAAGGCGGGGGCCAATTCATTACCGAGGTTTCCATGGACGAGACCGACCGGCCACAAACGCCATTGGAATTGCTGACCATCCTGGCAGCGTTAGCCGATGAGGGTGTGCCTGTTCAGACGATCGCGCCCAAGTTCACGGGCCGGTTTAACAAAGGCGTCGATTATGTCGGCGACCTTGCGCAATTTGAGAAGGAGTTCACCGAAGACCTGGCGGTTATTGCTTACGCGGTAAAGCAAGACGGTTTGCCCGCCACGCTCAAGCTCAGCGTGCATTCCGGCAGCGATAAATTCTCCATTTATTCGCCGATCCGACGGGCTTTGGCACGCTTCCAGGCCGGGCTGCACATCAAGACGGCAGGCACGACCTGGCTCGAGGAAATCATTGGCCTCGCCGAGGCGGGCGGCAGCGGCCTGGTCCTGGCGAAGGAAATCTATCTCGAAGCGCTGGACCACATTGATGAACTCTGTGCCCCCTATGCGACGGTCATCGATATCGACCGCAACAAGCTCCCGCCGGCCGGTATCGCGAAAGGCTGGGATGCCCAGCAATTCGTTTCGGCGCTACGCCACGACCAAAAGAACAAAAACTATAATCCCCATCTGCGCCAACTGCTGCACGTGGGTTACAAAATCGCAGCGCATAAAGGGGAACGTTACCTGGAAGCGCTCAAGACGCACGAGGCTTTTGTCGCGAGGAATGTCACTGCCAACCTTTTCGAGCGCCACCTGAAACCATTATTCCTGGGCCTCGACTGATCCTATGAAATTCATCCACGAAGATTTTTTGCTTCAGAACCGAATCGGACGCCGGCTTTACCATCAGTACGCGGAGGCGGAGCCGATCTTTGATTACCATTGCCACTTGCCGCCGCGCGACATTGCGGCAAGCCGTCAGTTCAACGACCTCTTCGAAATCTGGCTGGAAGGCGACCACTATAAATGGCGCGCGATGCGGGCCAACGGCGTCCCCGAGCGCTTCGTCACGGGTGATGCCGCGCCGTTCGAAAAATTCCGTGCTTGGGCGGCCACGGTGCCGCGTACGTTGCGCAACCCGCTCTATCATTGGACACACCTGGAGCTTAAACGGTACTTTGGCGTGGATGAGTTGCTGGACGAGGACAGCGCGGTGCGGATTTGGAAGCAGGCCAATGCCCTGTTGGCGACGCCGGCGTTTACCACCCAGGGCATCTTAAAAAAATTCAAGGTCACCCACCTGTGCACCACTGACGACCCAGTCGATGATTTGAAACCGCACCAGGCGCTGGCCGCCTCCGGCCTGGTCACCCGCGTGCTGCCGGCGTTCCGGCCCGACAAGGCGCTGGGAGTGCACCAACCCAACCTTTTCAACCAGTGGCTCGAGCGGTTGGCGGAAGCCGCTGATGTTGATATCCGCAACTTTGACACCTTTCTGAAGGCCCTGCGCCGCCGCCATGATTTTTTTCACGCCCAGGGTGCCCGCCTGTCCGACCATGGCCTGAACTACTGCTTTGCCGACTTTCCGACGGAGAAAGCGACGGCGGCGATCTTCGCCAAAGCCCGTGCTGGGCGGCAGGTGTCGCCGCTCGACCAAATCCAGTTTGCCAGTTTCATGATGCTGTTCTTTGGCCATCTCGATGCCGAGAAAGGCTGGGTCAAGCAGTTGCACCTTGGCGCGCTGCGCAACAACAACACGAGGCTGTTGACGAAGTTGGGGCCGGACACCGGGTTTGACTCGGTTGGCGACTTTCCGCAAGCCAGCGCGCTCAGCGCGTACCTGAACCGCCTCGATGAGGACAACTGCCTGCCCAAGACGATCATTTACAACGTCAATCCGGCGGACAATTACGTTTTCGGGACGATGATCGGCAATTTTCAGGATGGAACCGTTCCCGGCAAAGTGCAGTGGGGCTCAGGCTGGTGGTTCCTGGACCAAAAAGAAGGCATGGAGTGGCAGCTAAACGCACTGTCGAACCTTGGCCTGCTGTCACGTTTCGTCGGCATGATTACTGACTCGCGCTCGTTTATGTCGTACCCGCGCCACGAGTACTTCCGCCGCGTACTATGCAATCTGATTGGCCGGGACGTCGAGAACGGCGAGTTGCCGGATGATGAGGCGCTGCTTGGGCCGATGATTCGCAACATCTGCTATCAAAACGCGCGGCGCTTTTTCGCGTTTCCTGACCCTGCAACAAAGGGGTCCCCGCAAAAGGGCCAAACTTCCCGCTTGAAAAGGTAGGTGCGACTGTTGACGAGGGCGCCGACGCTTCCTGGAAGTATTTCTCCTACGATCTCTACTTTGCACATATCGCGGGAGGGAGGTGCAGGAATTGCGCGAATATGCCAGGTCAAGGTCAGGTGCGAAAAACATCCTGCCCAGATAAATCAGCATAAGTTTCTGCGGAACAAACCATTATGTGCCGGTTCGGCCGGATGGCATACCGTATGCCTCAGTATGTTCGCGAGGCGGTTGTTTCGCCTAAACTGCAACCGCCAACGATAAACAACTAAAACTGTTATGAGCGAAACTATCAATCCTGTTGCAGCCACAACGACCACGCCTCCTTGCGCTTGCAGTTGCGGCACTACCCCCTCGACGCAACCCGCGGCCACTGCGCCGGCGCAAACCCAAGTCAAACCCATAACTACCTCGGCGCCGGCAGCGACTCTCAAAGCCTCGAAACGCGCCTCCCGCAAGCGCGCACAAGCACTGTAGCGACTACGGTTCCAAAGCTTGCAGGATTAACCAACGGGCGCCGTCTCGGAGGAAAGGCGGCGCCAGCCTTTTTGGACAGTGGACCGGGGACTTCGCAGGATGCACTTCGATTCGGGGGACTGGTGCAAAGTCTGCACTTTTGGTGCGGTAGCGACTGTCCCTGGCTTCTGAAAAGCTTGCGGGAACAATTTCTTCTCCCTATCGTCAAGGCAGTTAAGTTAGAACGGGCATTTTCTGGTACGCAACTAGCATTGAATTGAATTATGAATGACCTCCTACCGAACTTGTTGAAACTTCAGGCGCTGGATTTTGATGAACCTGCCAGCAAGAACGTCGATGCGCGCAAGGCTGAGCTGCGTGCGCTAATCCCCGCCCAGATCCTGGGCCATTACGATCGTTTAGTTGTCCGTGGCAAGAAAGGCGTCGCCGTGGTGCGCAACCAGGTGTGCACCGGTTGCCACATGCGCCTGCCCATCGGGACGATCAATACCCTCATGCAAGGCCAGGACATCCAACTCTGCGACACTTGCGGTCGGTATCTCTACCTTCCCGACGCCGCGGAGACTCAGTTCCTGGAACACGTCGCCGCCGCCAAACCGGCGCCGAAGCCGCGCAAACGCAAGGCGCTTGTCCATGCTGCCGCTTGACCTCACGGTCCATCCTGTAGCTCCGAGCACTCTGGCAGATTATACGCGCGCGGCACTGATTGTGCCGCACCTTCGAGACCGCGACACGGCGGGGATCATCGGCGAGCTCAGCCAGGTGCTCCAGAAGGAGGGTTGTGTCGCCGACATGCTGCCGTTTTACCATGTCGCGCTTAACCAGGAACTACTGGCCAACTCGGCGCTCGAGTGCGGGCTCGCGTTCCCCCATGCGCGACTGAGCGGAGTAAGGCAGCTGCAGTTTGCCTTTGGGCGCGCGCCGGAGCCCGTCAGTTGGGGGGCGAAAGGTTGCTCGGCGGTCCAATTCATCTTTCTCCTTGCCGTCCCGGCCACCGATGCCGCCGGGTACCTGCATTTGCTGGCCAGCCTCGCTCGGCTTGGGCAACAGGCCGGATTGCTGGCGCAACTCCGAACCGCCGAAACCCCCGACGCGATTCTCTCGGTGCTCGAGCAAATCCGAATCCGGCAAGGATGAGACGCAAGTCCCAAGCCGCTCGCGGGCGCTAATCCATGGATTCTTTGTCTCCAGCCGTTTTGCTGCAACTGACTTTGTGCGGTTATGGCCTGGGGGCTTTGATGAGCCTGTTGAGCCTGCGGCGCGCACGGCTCGCCAACCTGCTGGGGTTCGGCGCCGCCGCCCTCGCCGGCCTCGCCGGAATGGCGGCCGCGTTGCGGTTGCTGCTGAGGGCCGGAGAGCCAGGCGCGGTCGGATTTGAGCTCTGGCCCTCGCTCGTCCCGTATGTGCGGCTGACGGTCAAGCTCGACCCGCTCGGTGCGTTTTTCGTGCTCATTGTCTCGCTCCTGGCCGTCGCGCTCTCGGTTTATTCGTTTGGTTACGTCCGCGGATTCTATGGGCGGAAAAATGTCGGCATCCTCGCTGCGTTTTACAATTTGTTGTTGCTGGCGACGACGCTGGTGTTCAGCGCGAGCAACGCTTTCTTCTTCCTCATCGCCTGGGAAATCATGGCTTTGACCGCTTATTGCCTGGTCAGCTTCGAGCATGAGAAGCCCGAGACGCGCAGCGGCGGCGTGCTGTATTTCATCATGTCGCACATCGGCACCGGTTGCCTCATCCTTGGTTTCCTGTTGCTATTCCAGGCCGCAGGCGGGGCCAGCCCGAATGACTACTCATTCGACCGTTTCCGCTCACTGGGCGAGCAGTTGTCTCCCGACGGGCGCAACGCCGCATTTTTGCTCTTTCTGATCGGTTTCGGCGTCAAAGCCGGCATCATCCCGTTCCACATTTGGCTCCCGGAGGCGCATCCAGTTGCGCCCAGCAACATTTCGGCACTGCTTTCCGGCGTGCTGATTAAAACCGGCATTTACGGTCTAACGCGCGTGTTGTTCGATTTTTTGGGGACGCCACCGAACTGGTGGGGCGTGACGGTGTTAAGCATTGGGACCATTTCGGCGGTATTGGGCGTGCTTTATGCCTTGATGGAGCATGATCTGAAGCGTTTGCTCGCCTATCACAGTATTGAGAATATCGGGATCATTCTCATGGGCCTGGGCGCCTCTTTGATGTTTCTGCACACGCACCACCCGGTGCTGGCGGCGCTGGCGCTTATCGCCGGCCTGTACCACACGATCAACCACGCGATTTTCAAGGCGCTGCTCTTCCTCGGCGCCGGCGCGGTGCTGCACGCGACGCACACCCGCAACATGGAGGAAATGGGCGGGCTCATCAAACGCATGCCCTGGACCGCTTTCTTTTTCCTCATAGGCGCTGTGGCCATCTCGGCGCTGCCGCCGCTCAATGGCTTTGTCAGCGAATGGCTGACGTATCAGTCGCTGCTGCAAGGGTTCGGGACTACGCCCAGCCTGGTTCGTCTGATGTTTCCGCTCAGCGGCGCGATGCTGGCCTTGACGGGCGCTCTGGCGGCGGCCTGTTTCGTGAAGGCTTTCGGCATCACCTTCCTCGCCCAACCGCGTAGCGAAGAGGCCCGTAACGCCCACGAATCGCCCCCCGCGATGCTTTGGGGCATGGGTTTGCTTACGGCGGCCTGTGTTTTTCTCGGGCTGTTCCCGGCTCTGTTCTTGTCGGTTTTCGCCCCCATTACACAGCAACTTCTGTCGCAAACGCTACCCGACCATCTCTCGCTGGCAAACGGTCTGGTGCTGGGGAACACCCAGGAGTTGGGTGGCACGGTTTCCACGGTCGGGATTCTGCTGACGGGACTTTGCCTGTTGCCCATCCCTCTAGTGTTGTGGCTGTTTTTTGGCCGACGGACGCAGGTGCGCATCGGCCCAACCTGGGACTGCGGCCAGCGAGGATTGACCCCGCACATGGAATATACTGCCACGGGCTTTTCAAAACCGATCCGGATGATCTTTAAGGCACTGTTCCGGCCGCGCCGCGAGGTCCAGCGCGAATACGACTACTCGCCGTACTTCGCCAAAACGCTTCGTTTCCAGAGCCATATCGAGGAGCCATTCGTCACCAGGATTTACCGCCCCTTGAATCGCGGGATCCTGCGGCTGTCCAGGAGAATGCGAGCGCTGCAGGCCGGCAGCATCCAGGCTTACCTGATTTACATCTTCGTCACGCTGCTGTTGCTGCTGATGTTCGCCCTATAAGCAAATGAACGTCGTCCTTGCCATCGTTCTTCAGGCCTTGCTCCTGCTGGCGCTCTCTCCGCTGGTCAGCGGGTGCATCAGGAACTGGAAAGCCAAGCTTCAGAACCGGCGCGGCCCGCGCGTGTGGCAGCCTTACCTGGACCTGGCCAAGTTCCTGCGCAAGGACATGGTCATCTCGGAGCATGCGTCCTGGATCTTTAGAGCGATGCCCTATGTGCTATTCCTCTCGACGCTGGTGGCCGGCCTCATGATGCCGCTGGTCAGCGCCGCCGCGCCGCTCAGTCTGTTTGGCGGCGCCCTGGCTTTCGTGGGCTTGCTGGCCCTGGGACGCTTCTTTCTGGCGCTGGGCGGATTGGACCCGGCGAGCGCCTTTGGTGGCATGGGCAGCAGCCGGGAAATGACGATTTCGGCGATCGCCGAGCCAGCCCTGATGCTGGCGATCTTCACCGTGGCCATCACCGCGGGTTCGACCAATCTCAGCCAGATGCTCATGGTTGCCCAAGGGTCGGCATCCCAATGGCTGAATCCCGCGCACCTGCTGGCTTTCGCCGCGCTGTTCATTGTCTTGCTGGCTGAGACGGGCCGCCTGCCGGTGGATAACCCCGCCACCCACCTGGAGCTGACCATGATCCACGAGGCGATGATTCTGGAATACTCGGGCCGCTATCTCGCCTTAATTGAGTGGAGCGCCTCCATCAAGCAGCTCATCCTTATGGCCCTCCTGGTCAACATTTTCTTCCCGCTCGGCATCGCGACGGACCTGAATGCGGGCGCGCTCGTGTTGTCGCTGGTTTGGTTCTTCGCTAAACTCCTGGCCCTGGCCGGCGCGGTGGTATTGGTGGAAACGACTAACGCCAAGCTCCGGCTGTTCCGCGTCCCGGACTTATTGAGCGCGGCTTTCATTCTGGCCGCGCTCGCGCTGCTATCCACGTTCCTCTTCCAATGAATGCGCCCCCATCCGAGTACGCTTCGCAGTGGATTACGCTCCTGGCGGCAGCGATGCTGGTCCTGCAACTCTTGATGGTCGTGCAGCGGATGTTGCTAACGACCATTCGGCTCTTTGCGCTCCAATCACTCTTGCTCGCCGCGATTGCGACGATTATCGCCTATTTCCACAACGCCACTCATGTGTATTGGGTGGCCGGCCTGACGCTGGTCGGCAAGGTCTTTTTCCTGCCCTGGCTCCTGAACCGGCTGGTTCGGCGGATTCAGATCCACCAAGAGATTGAGCCACTGCTAAACTCCACCGCCTCGATGCTGCTTTGCGGCGCGTTGACCGTGCTGGGTTACATTGTAGCCCGCCCTTTCACCACGCTCGTGCAGTTGGGCAGCAATACCCTGGGAATCGCGATTACGCTGCTTTTGACGGGTTTTTTCCTCATGTTCAATCGGCGCAAAGCCATCACCCAGGTGCTGGCGCTGCTCTCAATCGAAAACGGGGTTATGCTGGCGGCGGTCGCACTTACGACCTACGGCATGCCGCTGGTGGTCGAACTGGGGATTTTCTTTGACGTTATGGTGGCGGTCATGGTGCTGGGCATCCTGGTCTATCGCATCCGTGAAACCTTCTCTTCCATGGACGTCAGCAAACTCAGCCAACTAAAAGGCTAGACATGATTGAAACCCTTCCCCACAGCGCATTATCACGTTTCACCGCTTCCACCATTCAACCTAGCAACGCACCCAGGCTCTAACGTTCTAACCTGTGTATTTTATATCTAGTAGCATGCAGGGTGACCGCGAACTCGTAGCGCAGGCTTCCAAGCCTGCCGTGTCGCCGACTTCTCAGTCGGCAGCGCGTCGCCCACCCTGGAGCGATGCAGGTTTGGAAACCTGCGATACGGCAGGCTTGGAAGCCTGCGCTACAAGGTGGGTGAGCAATATTCTGGCTAACCCTTCAACGCTCCGCCGCTTCCACGCTCTCACGCTTTAACGTCTCCATCCCCCCCCATGCCCCTCCTCACCCCGATCCTGCTCGCCCCGGCATTGGCAGCACTGTTCTGCCTGCTCGCGCGGTCGCGCCGGTTTATGGAGGGGGCCAATATAGTGGCCTTTGGGGTTACGGTGGGCCTGGGGGTGGCGTTGCTGGGCGAGGTGCTCGCGCGGCAGGTCATCACTGAAGGCCACGAGTTTTTCCGTGCTGATGCTCTGAGCGCGTGGATGGTGCTGTTGATCTCGGTCGTCTCGCTGGGCACGTCGCTTTACGCCGGCCGCTATTTCCGGCGCGACCTAGCCGCGGGCGACGTCACTCCTGGCAGGGTGAAGGAATTCTTCGTGCTGACGCCCCTGTTTACGACCGGGATGTTTCTGGTGGTCCTGTCCAACAACCTCGGGGTGATGTGGTTTGCGCTGGAAGCGACCGCCCTTTCCTCCGTGTTGCTGGTCGCGCTGTATAACCGGCGCACCTCGCTCGAAGCGGCCTGGAAATACGTGATCCTGGGCAGCCTCGGCCTGGCGCTGGCGCTCTTTGGAACCGTGCTTACTTACGCTGCGGCCATCGACAAGAACTCTGTCGTGCTGCCGAGTTTCAATTGGTCGCATTTGATGTCGATCGCGGGCCAGCTCGATCCGCGCATGATCAAACTGGCGTTTGCCTTCGTGCTGGTGGGATACGGTACCAAAGCCGGCCTGGCGCCGATGCACACCTGGCTGCCCGATGCCCACAGCGAAGCTCCCTCGCCGACCAGCGCGATGCTTTCAGGCGTCTCGCTGAAAGTGGCCCTTTACGCCCTGCTGCGGTTCCACATCCTCACGACCGCTTGCCTCGGCTCGTCTTTCAGCCGGACCTTATTGTTGGTGTTCGGCCTGGGCTCGATGTGCCTGGCGGTGCCATTCATTCTGGTGCAGACGAACCTGAAGCGGTTGCTGGCCTACTCCAGCCTCGAACACGTTGGATTGATTTGTGTCGGCATCGGCTTGAACTCGCCGCTGACGATATTCGGCGCGCTGTTGCACATGGGTTATCATGCGCTCACCAAGCCGGTGCTTTTCTTTGCCGCGGGCAACATCCACCAAAGCTGTCACACCCTCCAGATGCGTTCGATTGGACCGGGGATGGCCAAAATGCTTCCGGCGACCGTAGTTTGCATGGGGTTTGCGGCTGCGGCCGCGACCGGGCTGCCGCCGTTCGGTTTATTCTTCAGCGAGATGACAGTACTCAACGGCGGCTTTTTGTCAGGTCAAACGGCGATTGCCATCCTGGTGCTGCTTGCGGTCCTGGCCTGCTTTTGTGGGATTCTGGCCCAACTGGCGCGCGTGTTGCTTGGCGCGCCCAAGGTCGCGCGGGTGAGCGATGCACGGCCACTGGACGGTGTGCCGGCGATGGGACTGATGCTCGGCGGGCTCGTGGTGTTCAGTTTCTGGCTCCCGGCGCCGCTCTCCCGCATCATGCACCAGGCTGCCGCCATTATCGGAGGGATGCCGTGAACGCCGGCCAGATTCCGAAATCAATAACCACCTCAGCATGCTTCTGAGCTTACTCTTAATCATCCCGCTGCTGGCGGGCTTGCTTTGCCTGGTGGTTGGTTCCCGGGTGTGGTGGGAACGGCTCAACCTGGCGGCCTTCGTGCTCGTCGCCGGGCTCGCGACTTTGCTTGGACGCGACGTCATTCAGAATGGCAAGGTTAGCGCACTAGGCGGTTTTCTGCTGGCGGATGCGTTAAGCGCGCTGGTGGTGGGGTTGACCGCGTTTGTGGCGCTTGTTTGCACGATTTACGCCGTCGGCTATTTTCGACGCGACCTTCAGGAAAACCGGGTCACCGAAAAGCAGTTGCGGCTGTATTACGTGCTGACTCCCGTGTTCGTGTGCGCGATGTTGCTGGCTCCGCTGGCGGATAACCTGGGAGTGATGTGGGTTGCCATCGAGAGCACGACTCTGGCCTCGGTGTTGCTGGTCACTTTCTACAATCAGAAGACGTCGTTCGAAGCTGGCTGGAAATACGTCATCATCGGCAGCGTGGGGATTTCCCTGGCGTTGTTCGGCACCGTGGTGACCTACTCCTCGGCCGTGGGCGTGCTCGGTTCCCATACCGGCCAGGGGATGAATTGGTCGGTGCTGGTGGAGATTGCCGACCGATTCAACCCTACGGCGATGCGGCTGGCCTTCGTGTTGATCCTCCTGGGTTACGGCACCAAGGCGGGCCTGGCGCCCATGCACACCTGGAAACCCGACGCCTACGCCGAAGCGCCGGTGCCCGCCGCGGCGCTGC
The DNA here is from genome assembly GCA_035566435.1 of Candidatus Acidiferrum sp. Taxonomy (GTDB): domain Bacteria; phylum Verrucomicrobiota; class Verrucomicrobiia; order Limisphaerales; family UBA8199; genus DATMRF01. The sequence goes on along the minus strand of DATMRF010000103.1, from coordinate 23,663 downwards.
TGGGAGCTGCGTTCGTCAATTGCGCGATTTACAGCATCATGCGGTTCGATGTTCTGGCGGAAAAATGTCTCGGCCACGAATTCTCCAGCCAACTGCTGATCGGGTTCGGCCTTTTTTCGATCCTGCTGGCGGCTCCCTTCGTGCTGGTCCAGCGGAATTTTCGGCGGTTGCTCGCTTATTCGAGCATTGATCACGCGGGGATCATGGTCGCGGCGCTGGGCTTCGGCGGCAAACTCGGCGCGCTGGGGGCGGTCCTGCACATGCTTTTTCACGGAGTCACCAAGCCGCTGCTGTTTTTTGCCGCCGGCAATGTCCAGCAGGAGTTTGGCTCGCCTTATTTCCGCAAGGTGCGCGGGGTGATTCATCGGCTGCCCTGGACCGGCGCACTGTTCCTGGTGGCGGCCTTCGCGGTGACCGGCGTGCCGCCCTTCAGCATTTTTCAGAGTGAGTTCACGGCGTTGAGCGCCGCGCTCGCGGCGGACCACGGCTGGGCTGCGGCGTTGTTCACGGCCGGGGTCGTGACTATTTTTGTCGGCTTCCTGCTGCACATGGCGAAGATGAACCTTGGCGCTCCGCCGGAGCCGTCCGTGCGGGCCGCCGAGTGTCCATGGAAACTGGGCGCGATGCTGGTGGTCGCGGTGGCGGTGGCCGTCCTCGGCGTGTGGTTGCCGCGCCCGCTGTTTAGCCTGGTGCGCGGCTCGGCCGGTATTCTGGGAGGCGCGTTATGAATATCCTGCCCGCTTTGCAACCCATCCTCGATGATCTGACGGAACGCTTCGGCTCGCGCATCGAGAGCGTCGAATCGGCGCGGTCCAACGAAATTTACTTCAATGTGGGGATGGAACTGGTGCCGGGCTTTTGCGCGCAGCTCTACAAGAAATGGAAGGGGCGGCTGGTGAGCTTGTTCGCGGATGACGCGCGGGCAGAGAAGGGTGTGTTCCATCTCTACTACGTGTTCGCGCTGGATGCGCAGCACGGGTTCTTCATCCTGCGTGTGCCCGTAGCGCCCGGGCAGCCGCAGTTCATTTCTTTGACCAATGCGCTGCCCGCCGCGAACTGGCAGGAGCGTGAGATCCAGGACCTCTTCGGGCTTAAGCTCGAGGGGCATCCCAATCCCCGGCGTTGCGCGCTGCACGACGATTGGCCGGAGGTTTATCCGCTGCGCAAGGATTTCGATTTAAAGACAAAACTGCCGCCGTTTCAGGGCGAGCGGCACAAGTTCCGCGAAGTCGAGGGCGAAGGGGTGTTTCAGGTTCCCGTCGGTCCGGTGCACGCGGGGATCATCGAGCCAGGGCATTTTTTGTTCAGCGTCGCCGGCGAGCCGGTGCTCTACCTGCAAATCCGTCTTTTCTACACGCACAAGGGCACGGAAAAGCTCTTCGAAAACATTCCGGTGAACCACGGGGTCCGGCTGGCCGAGAGTATTTCCGGCGATTCGAGTTTCGCGCATGCAACGGCGTTCTGCCATGCGGTCGAGCGCGCCGCGAACGTTGAAGCGCCGCCGCGCGCCCGGGCGTTGCGCACCATCTGCCTCGAACTCGAGCGTCTGTACAACCACATTGCCGACATCGGCGCGATTGCGACCGATGTCGCGTTTGTGGTGGCCAACGCCCATGCGATGCGGCTCAGAGAGCGCGTGCTGCGGTTGAACGACCGCCTGACCGGCAACCGTCTCCTGCGCGGCATGGCCTGCCTGGGCGGTGTCCGGTCCGATTGGAATGCCGAGCAGTTGAAGCTGATTTCGCAGTTCACCCGGGAGCTGCGGCCGGAGTTCGATTCGCTGGTCGAACTCGTCCGCGAATCGTCGTCGACGCGCGACCGCTTCGAAACGACGGGTATTCTCAAACCCGAAACGGCGCGGGATCTTGGCGTCGTCGGCATCGCCGGACGCGCATCCGGTTTTGATCATGATTTGCGGCGGGACTTCCCTCATGCCGCCTACGAACAGGTGAAATTCACGGTCCCAGTTTACCAGGAAGGCGATGTGTTGCGGCGCGTGCAAGTGCGAGTGGATGAGGTCATCCAGGCGCTTTCGATCATTGACCAGATGCTGCAACAGATGCCGGAGGGACCGGTGCGGACGGAGATGCCGCGGCTGCCCGCCAACGCGGTCGCGCTTGGATACGTCGAAGGCTGGCGCGGAGAGATTTTCCACTGGATCCGGACCGCCGGGGAAAACCGGCTCGCTCGGTGCAAGATCAAGGACCCGTCGCTGCAGAACTGGCCGGCGCTGAGCGAGGCGATTCTCGGAAACATCGTGCCGGATTTTCCGGTCGTAAACAAAAGCTTCAACCTCTCGTATTCGGGAACGGACCGCTGATATATGTTTGAAGTCTTGCGCAAGAGCTTAGCCACGGGCGTGGTCACCACGCCTTTCCCGCAGCCTGCTTCGGAGGTGTCAACGTGGGGTCGGGGCCGGCCGGACATCGATTTCGCCAACTGGAAAGACGCGCGACTCGCGGTGGCGGCCTGTCCGACCGGTGCCCTGGCTAGCGAAGACCGAGATCGCGCGCGCACGGTCACTCTGGCTCTGGGCAAGTGCACTTTCTGCGGCTTGTGCGCGGAGGCGGATAGCGCGATCAAAATGACGAACCTGCGCGAGTTGGCGGTCCGGCGGAAAGAGGATTTGACCGGAACGGCAAAGTACCAGCTTGCTCCGGATGGCTCTCATCAAAAACTGATCGAATCGTCCCCGCTCAAGGCAGGGCGCGTTGTCGCGAACGCGCCGCCGCAACAGGGCAGGGAGTCGATCGATGCGCTCGGCGCCGAACTCGGCTCCACGATTCATCGTATCCTTGGCCGCTCGCTGCACATCCGGGAAGTCGACGCCGGCTCCTGCAACGGCTGCGAAATCGAAATCGCCGGTTTGAACAGCCCGGTCTATGACATCGAACGGTTCGGCATTCATTTCGTCGCCTCGCCGCGCCATGCGGACATGCTGCTGGTTACCGGCCCGGTTTCGCGCAACATGGAACTGGCGTTGCGCAAGACCTACGACGCGACGCCGGCACCGCGCCTGGTGGTGGCGGTCGGGGCCTGCGGTTGCAGCGGCGGCATTTTTGGCGAGAACTACGCCAGCCTCGGCGGCGTCGATAAAGTGCTTCCGGTGGATGTCTATATTCCCGGGTGCCCGCCGAGTCCGTACGCACTGCTGCAGGGAATCCTGTTGGCGGTCGGCCGGCTGTAAAGTGGCTAGCAGCCGGACGGGGCGGCGGGGCGCCGTCGGTCAGCGGCGCCCCGCGGTGGCCGTCGCGCAGGCCGGGTGCGGAGGGTTGGTTAAGATGTCAAAGAGCAGCGCCGGCCGGGACCGGGTCACGGGTCCTGGGTCGGCGAAATTCATTCAAACGCGATTTACCATGAACTTGGACGGATCAGGTTTTCGGGTCGCAGGTGAAAAAAATACTCGGATTTACTCGGATTTGGTCGGATTTAGTCGGATGTACTCGGATGGTCGATGGGAAGGCGGACGGATTGGTGGATTAGTGGATTGGTGGATTAATGGATTAATGGATTAATGGATTAATGGATGAATGGATTGCAGTGGGGTGATGGAGTGCTGGAGTGACGCACTGGCGGGGTAACGGGGCCGGATTGCGCTTCGGTCGAGATTTCCGTTGGAGCTTGATTCACCTTCATTTGGCTTGATGAGCCAGGGAGAGGCCGCACGGCGGGAGTTGAAGGTTGTTGCACTTGAGCGGGAACTCCGCCTGCGGCTTGATCCGCCTTGATTTGGCTTGATGGGAGGGCGGACGGATTAGTGGATTGGTGGATTGTTGGATTAGTGGTGGGTTGCAGTTCGCTGGAAATCTTTCCTGGGGCTTGATTCACCTTGATTTGGCTTGATGGGGGAGCGGGTGGTGCGGTGCGCGCGGCCAGGAGTTCCTGGGTCAGGCGATGTTTTTCGACTTTGAGGGCGGAGTTGGACTGGTGACAAAGGGTGTGGATGATGTTGAGGTACTTGGCAGAGTTGGCCTGGAGCATGTTCTTGAGGGTCTCATCCCCGTGGTCGCGCAGGGTTTGGAAGAGCTGGAGGGCGGCGACGAAGTTGCAGGCGCGGCGGACCTGGGCGATGTCGGCGTCGCCAATTTCGCGCAGGAGGTCGATGGCCAATTCGACCTGGGCTTTGGCGCGGTCAATGGCGTCCTGGTGTTTGAGGTAGTCCTGGTAGCCGCCCTGGACCCAGTTGGTGATGTTCTGGATGTTGAGGCCCCGGCCGGCTTCGCCGAGTTCGTCGATAATGACGCGATAGGGTAGGCCATCGTCGAGCATGTGGTTGAGCATATCGCGGGTTTCTTTGGGGAGCCGGGCGATTTTGCCGTTACGGCGGAGGTTAGCGGGTGGGGCGGCGGCGTCAGCGAGTTCGTCGGCGAGAAGTTCGATTTCGGGGGTGGTGGTCATGGGAGTGGTTGATGGTTGGGCCTCCTTCGCTAAAGCTAGGGAGGCCAGGTAGTTGATAGTTCTCGGAATGCGGAATTCGGCGTTTTGTTTATATTCTCAATTTTGCAGACCGGGTCCGCGGGGCTGTAACACACAGTCCCTATGTACTAAGGACGGTCAGAAGTGCGATTTTCCCGCCGGGCGCAAAGATTTTTGAAGATTTCAGTTTGAGCACTGGTGAGGATTAGAAGGGGTATTCTAATTGTCTGTCGCTGGCCGGGTTCATCGTTGGCCGCTAACGTCTCATGCTTGGAGCGTGCCAACTTGAGGGCGGAGTGGGTTTTTTGGGGTAGTGAACTAGTGGAGCGTTGCGCGAAATATTTGATGATTAGGTGGATGCGACCGAAGTAGAAATCGTATTAGAAAGCCCGACGGCCCTACGGCTCACGCCGGTTGCGGAAGAAAGTGTGCCAATATGGCACTGCTCGGTGGCACAGGTGGGACAATTTGGCACTGTCTTGATCCTCACCGATCCATCCCCCACATCGCCCAGCGGACAAACAATGGAGAAACTTTGTTCTGACAGCCAGTCCATGCGCTTCGCGCGGTTCGGTTGCGGCTCTGCCAGGCTCAGCCGCGCTGTGTCTCTGCGGTTCAAGTGAGCTTGCCGTATTTGGTGCTTAGGCTATTTTCGGCTCCAGTCATATTTTGTGTGCCGCAACGCAAGAATTGTAATCATGCAAACATTGTCATCCAAGAGATTGCTGCAAAACACCGTCGTCCCCGGCCTGCTGTTGGCCGCCGCTCTCGCACCAGTGAAGGTCAGCGCTCAGGCCTTGCCCGTGGGGGATGCCACGCGGGGCAAGGCCTTTTTCCAAATCGGTTGCGCAGTTTGCCATTCACCGGTTTTGGGGCCGGAGAACATGGTGCTCACGAAACAAGGGCCTAGCCTGGTCGGCGTCGTGGGCCGGCCGGCCGGGTCACTGCCATATTTCAATTATACCAAGGCGATCCGGGAGTCCGGACTTACCTGGAACCCGGCCACGCTGTACCACTTTTTAGAGAACCCGATGGTGGTCTTGCCCGGCACGACGATGCCGATCCCGGTGACGGACCCGGGCAATCGCGCCGATGTGATCGCTTATCTTGCCACGCTTACAATCCCGCAGGGGGTGACACTGAAATACGAGGCCTTGCCGGAAACTGCCGGCGGAACAGACCCGAACGACTGGCAGCGCCAGGCGCCAGGCGCGCAACATCATTTCAAATTGGCCGACCTGCCGAAGCCCTTTGAGACGAAGTCGGCGGGCAATGGACCGCAAGTGGTGCCGGCCCCGACGAACGCGACGCTGGCAGTGCCGCCGGGGTTCGCAGTGAAACTCTTCGCCAAAGGTCTGCGCAATCCTCGACTGCTGCGCACGGCGCCAAACGGGGACATTTTCATCGCCGAGACAGATCCCAGCCGGATTCGAGTCATGCGGACGGCAGACGGGGCGGACGCGCCGACGGAGAACCAGATTTTCGCGGAGGGCCTGCACGGGCCTTTCGGGCTCTCGTTTTATCCGCCGGGCGACAAGCCGGAGTGGCTCTACGTAGCCAACAACAATTCGGTGGTGCGAATTCCTTATCGCAGCGGAGATCTGAAGGCCCGGGGCGAGCCGGAGGTGATTGTGCCGAAGCTGGCGGATACCACCGGCGGCCACAGCACGCGTGATGTGGTGTTTTCCAGGGACGGCAAGCGGATGTTCATTTCGGTGGGTTCCAGCTCGAACGTGGCTGAGGAAATGAAGAAGAAGACGCCGGAAGAAATCCAGGCGTGGGAGGCGGAGAATGGCGTGGGGGCGGCGTGGGGGCCGGAGTGGCATCGCGCCGAAATCCTGTGGACGGACCCGGAGGGGCATCAGCCTCTGCGCGCCTTCGCAACCGGCGTCCGCAACGGTGTCGGTTTGGCGGTGAACCCGCAAACCGGGGATTTGTGGGTGTCCACCAACGAGCGCGACGGTTTGGGGGACGAGCTGGTGCCGGATTACGTGACGCGAGTGAAGGAGGGGGGTTACTATGGGTGGCCGTGGTTTTACCTCGGTAACCACGAAGACCCGAGGCACGCCGGCGAACGGCCCGACCTGGCCGGCAAAGCGATTGTGCCCGACGTGGTCGAAGCGTCACATTCGGCCTCGCTGCAGATGACCTTCTACACCGCGACTTCGGGACCGGCGGCGTTTCCGGCGGATTATCGGGGCGACGCGTTTGCGGCGCTTCACGGTTCGTGGAATCGCGCCATTCGCACCGGTTACAAGATCATCCGCCTGGAGGTCAAGAACGGGGTGCCCACGGGCCAGTATGACGATTTCGTGACGGGTTTTGTGGTCGATAACCGCAGCGTATGGGGCCGGCCGGTCGGGGTAACGGTGGCGCACGACGGTGCGTTGTTGGTCACCGAAGACGGCAACGGGACGATGTGGCGCGTCGCCTACGAGGGAGAGAAGTATGCGAAAACGGATCACCGGATGAGCTCCTCGCCCGGACTTGTCGTCAACAGGTAGAACCAGAGACAGGGCTCAGGCAACCGGAGGAGAACGGAACACTGAGTTATAATTGGGCGGACAGACTTCACCACGGATGCCACGGATTTCACGGATGGACACGGAAGAGGACGGAATGGCCACCAAAAGGCACGAAAAGGCACAAAGAGGTGACAATTTTGGGAGCGAGCGAGGGGCGAATCAGGGGAAAAATTATTTTAATGTTCGGACTGCTTTGGATCAGGTCGGGACGGCGTGGAATGACTTGGGTGAGGCAAGTGCAGATGGGTGCAGATGATTTGTCGCGAGAGCCGGCGGTATGAGAGGCGATTACGAGGACCGGCCTTCGCGCTGCGCTTCGGCCCGGCGGGCGACGACGAGGAGGATTATGAGGGGGATATACCCTTAGGGGTGCCTGGACCCGTCAACCCGTCAGGACCCGCATAAAATGGGCTTTTTTTCGCGATTTACCCGTCAACTGAGCCGTCAGAAAGCGTCAGTGAACCCGTCAGGTCGAAAGCCCCAGGTCTCGAGTCTCAAGTCCACGGCCCACAGTCCACGGTCCCCGGTTAGCTCAAGACTTGCAGGTGGCGGTGACAGAGCGGTGACCGGAGGTGACAAGTCTGATAGGAAATTGCTTTTTGGCGCACGACCTGAACTTGACGTTGCGCGGGTGACATTCACAACCTGTCCATGAAGGGAGTTCAGTGCGCCCCATTATTGTGTAACGCCGGGGGCGCGTCGCGTGTCATACTCAGGAGAGATTTGGATCTGAATGTCGATGAATGCCTGGCGCGAGTGCGGGAGCAGGACCAGGAAGCGGCCCGCTCCCTGGTGGAATTCCTGTATCCGACGGTGATCCGGATCGTGCGAAATAACCTTCCGCGGCGGGCCGACGCGGAAGATCTGGCGCAAGATATATTCCTGAAGATGTTTGAGAAGTTGGACCAGTTCAGGGGAGAGGTTCCCCTCGGCCATTGGGTATCGCGAATCGCGACCAACCATTGCCTCAATGCCCTGCGGTCCCAAAAGGCGCGTCCGGAGTGGCGAATGGCGGATTTATCCCAGGAGCAGGCGGAGGCGCTCGAAGCGGCCACCACGGCGGCGGTTGAGGAGCCGCATCCGGCCCACCTGATGGGCGCGCGAGAACTGGTGGAGCTGCTCCTGAAGTCACTAAGCCCGAAAGACCGCATGGTCATTCGATTGCTCGAAATCGAGGAGCGTTCGATAGGCGAGGTCAGCGAGCTAACCGGCTGGTCCGCCGCGGTGATCCGGGTGCGCGCGTTTCGGGCCCGGCGGCGGTTGAACAAGCGGTTTGCGACGTTACGAAAGGAACGGCAACTATGAACAAGTTAGATCCCGGGCTGAAGCGTTTGCTCAAATGGGCCAGGGAGGCGCCGCCGTCCGAGCCGGAAGCGGCTCCCTTTGGTTTTTCCGGGCGCGTTTTGGCTTCCCGAAAGGCGGCTGCCGACTCTACGCTGTTTGAAGGGTTGCAGAGGATGGCGTGGGGCCTGAGTTGCATGGCGCTGGGATTGATTGTTTGCGGCGCGCTTGTACTTATCAGCCAGCGCTCTTCGCCTTCGTCAACGGAGCAGATTTCTTCAGCATTAAGCTTCCTGGCCAGCACTTTACCCCGATGAAAATCTTAACGAATTGGAAGGTCATCCTCGCGGTCGTGTTGGTGTTTGGCGCCGGCGTCGTAACGGGGTCGGTGCTGAGCTTCGTGCATTTCAAGCACGCGTTCGAGCGGGGCTTTACGGTCGAGAATTGGAATGCGATGACGATGAAATTCCTGCAAAAGGAGCTCAAGCTGACCCCGGAGCAGGAGCCCAAGGTTCGGGCGATTGTGGAGGAGACCGGGCAGCAATTTGGGCAAGCCTTCGGCCAGGCCATTCGGGTTTCAGGAACGAATCTGGTCGTTTCCTGGCGCCGGGTCGACGAGGTGTTAACGCCGGAGCAGCGCGTTATCCATCAACGGAAGTGCGGGGAGTTTCGTGAAAAGCTAAAACAGGGGTTGAAAATCGACCTGCCGCCGGATGCAGGGCAGAAAGAACACAAATGAGGGGGCGCGTCACCGAAACCCGCACCACGGTTTTCACGAACTAACCAATAGCCAACCCAAGCAGACACGTTATGAAAAAGAGAGAACCTGTTCGCGATACAAGGATGTTAATTAGCGTCATTTCCTGGATACTCCTGGTGTCCTCCGCATCGGCCGATGATTGGCCGCAGTGGCAGGGACCGGACCGGAACGCCATCTCGAAGGAACGTGGCCTGCTCAAAGAATGGCCCAAAGATGGTCCGCCGCTTGCCTGGAAGATTACCGGGCTCGGCGGTGGGTACAGCGGTCCCGCGATTGCCGGTGGCCTGATCTCCGGCATGAGCAATCGCGGTGACGATGAAGTCATTTGGGCCCTGTCCGAGAAGGACGGCAAGGAATTTTGGGTCACGCGCCTCGGACCGGCTCTCAAGCAACAAGCGCCGCAGGGACGAGAAGGGCCGGCGTGCACACCGACCGTCGAGGGTGAGCGGCTTTATGTTGAAGGCATGGGCGGCGATGTAGCTTGCCTGCAGGTCAGAGACGGCAAGATTCTTTGGCAACGCAGCCTAACGCGCGACTTTGGCGGGCGCGTGCCCATGTGGAGTTACCGCGAGTCGCCGCTGGTTGATGGGGACAAGGTCGTGTTCACGCCCGGTGCCGAAGACGCGATGCTGGTGGCCCTGGAGAAGTTGACCGGCAATACGAGCTGGAAGAGCCGGGTGCCCTCGGGTTCGGGAGGCAACCCTGGCGGTCCTGGCGGCAGTCCCAGTGGTCCAGGCGGCGGCGGAGGTTCCGGCCGTCGCGGAGGTTTGGGCGCTTCTGGAGCGGCCTACTCGTCGGTCATCGCAATCGACTTCGAAGGGCAGCGCCAGTACGTGCAACTGACCGCAAGAGGACTTATCGGAGTAGCGGCGTCCGACGGTAAGTTCCTCTGGCGATATGACAAACCGGCCAACGGGATGGGTATTAACTGTTCCACGCCGGTCCACCACGACGGCATGGTGTTCGCCGCCTCGGCCTACGGTGCGGGCGGAGGGTTGGTAAAGCTGAGCAAGGATGCGAACGGTGGTGTCAAGGCCGAGGAGGTTTATGCCACCAGGAAGATGCAAAACCACCACGGCGGCATGATTCTCCTCGATGGCTGCCTTTTTGGGGCGAACGGCGGCAACGAGGGCGGCTTCCTGATGTGTCTCGACTTCAAGACCGGCAACGTCCTGTGGGATGAGCGGGACGACGCCGAGCGGCGGGCGCCTAAAGGCTCGGTAGCCTTGGCGGACGGACGGCTCTACTACCGAACTGAGAAGGGGACGATGCTCCTGATTGAGCCGAACGCGAAGGAATACGTCGAGCGTGGCCGTTTCGAGCAGCCCGACCGCAGCAAGTCGCCGGCCTGGACGCACCCGGTGATCGCCAATGGCAAACTGTACGTGCGCGACCAGGAGGTACTGTTCTGCTATGACGTGAGACCGAAGTAAGGGGTAATTCGTCCTCCAAGCCGAGAGGCAGCAAGCGGAACAGGTCCTGGAATGCGCCATCCGCGCCGCCAAGGCGGCGGAGCAGGAGTTTGAAGGAACCGAGCAACCGCTGGAGATGGTGCCGGTTCTGCTGGTCGCGCTTCAGAAGGCGGGGCGCTTCGACCGCTGGACTGAGGTTTATCTTAAGACGCTCTATGAGCACCCCACCCACGATGTTGTGGCGCGCTGCGCGAATGACGCAGTCAAAATCAGCAAGCTGGCCGGCCAGCAGAAGCGTGTGCGTGAAGCACGGGAGTACCTGAGCGCTTTCCCGGCCGAGTTTGCAGGCAGGGCAGAAATCTTAGCTGCGCTTGACACCGCACATCCACTACTGAAAGGAATTTGGTTTTTGGCGCACTACCTGTACTTGACGCTGCGCGGATGAACGGCACGACTGTATCAATAGTTTTGACTGACCCCTTTTCCGAAACCGCCCACTCGAACATGCGCGACATGGCTGCCAGGTGCATCTACAGCGTCCATCAGAGCGATGCTGGACATCACCAAGCCCTTCTCACCGGGAGTAGCTACGCAGAGCCGCTTACCATTCAACCAAAACTCAAGAGCAAGCATACCGTGTGATGCCGCTTAACGTGACGCTGAGCGGCGCGCCGCCAATGATGCACGAATGCAAACAGAAGCGCAATCGGCGCGTCCGCTCCAGCAAGAGTTCTTTACCATTTCTCTAATCCCGTCTCTTCCTGGCAATCTTAGCAAGAACAAACACAATGGCTATCCCCACCAGGGCCACGAATGTAATATGACCAATGCGCTCTGGTAGCTGGTCACCTGGGTTGTTGGAAGCGGGCTTGTTGGTTGGTGGTAATGCCGCTTGAGCAAGGAAACGGAAGCTCGCAATGCAGTTCGTGACCACAGGATCATTCATCGGATCAGATCCCACTCCCAGCGCATCAACCTGGTAAAGTCTGCCGCTGTCAATCACCAGGGTGTCGGCTCTGTGCACTTCCTTCCCGCCCAAGTTCGCGATGTCCTTCAGGAGGTAACCGGCACGACCACCAAGCGTGACTGGTCCCTCGACCCTGCCTTTGCCAGTACCGTGCTCAAACCAGCTATTCTTGAAACGTTGAATGAAGCTCTCCTCAGTGAGACCTTGATCTATCGCTGACACATAAATGGTTATGACTTTTGTGCGGTCTGCAGAACGGATCGAGACTTTGACCATGTCTGCTGGCGGGGTTAGCCGAGTCCAACCGCTTTCCAATGGCAGACTGATCGCGCAGTTAAGCTGTTGGGATTGCCAAAACTCGGCTCGGCCGGAGACTGCCAAGAACAACACGAGCGCGTTGAGTAATTGTAATCTCTTTGAGTTTGCGAGAGGGGTCATATTGGAATCCCAATGCTCCGGACCAGCGACCCGGCGGCGCTGGTGCCCGTCATGCGATGGAAACGCCACCGCGGGGTTCGCTGCGTTCGGTTTGTTAGGCCACCTCATAAACTTGACACCAAGAGAAACTCCACAAACATGACTACGCAACTGATGGAGATGCAGGCCACACCATGCCGAAGCTGCTTCTTGCTAACCCACAAATAAATACCAGAGGCCAAACCCAAAAGTGGAAAAATAACACTAAGTGCATACGCGCAAATCAAAGTACCGATGCCAGTGGACGGCTTTGGCTGTGGCGCTCGCTCCTGTTCGTTGCCCTGCTTTTCGGATTCGTTCATAACGCCTCGTGGCCTAACGGTCCACACCAGCGGCCCCGCGCCTCTGGCGTTGTATACAAACAGATCGCAATCGCGGGGTCCGCTGCGTGTGGTGGTTGGGCGTCTTGCTACTCAACTTGTGAATGTAAAGGCACATGTCACACTGATAAGTGCAAAAAGGCGTACCCTACAAAGCGAATAAGCGCAACCGAGGAAATGATCGAAGTGAACAAACTAAAGACTGCCAAGAACCTCCATAAAACGGGACCCGCGAAACGTGTCACCACGAGTCCGATGATTAAAACAGAGACGCTGGCCAAAGATGTTCCGATGCTTCCGAACAATACCAAGGTAGACATTGGAATCTCGGCGGCAAACAGATAAACGCTCACGAAAGACGCGGCGGCGATGGCAAGTAATGCCCAACTAATCAGCGTAAAGCGCTTGAGACTCTTCATGGTGAAAAGGACGGCCAACGGTCCCGACCGGCGACCCCGCGCCGCTGATGCTTGGCATGAAAAACCAGTGCAATCGCGGGGTTTGCTGGGTTGGGTTGGTTAGTTGCCATCCAATACGGAGGGTTCACAGGGCTGCCAACTCATCCAACTGCTATCCCAGCCCCAGACTGGATAAATGTAGCCCTGGCCAACGTTAAAGCCCAACAAGAAATTCGTCCCTTTGCTGTGGTAGAATTTCTGCGTGTGAATGAGCCGCGGCACCGACCGTCCAGCCCACCATTGGGGATCGACCTGCTTTGGGTATGAGCCGGACACAGCCTGTGCCCGCTGAATGGCTGGAAGAAGTGACTCGCAAAATGCCTTTGCCTCTGCAACCTCCTGGGAATGCACCTCCTCGCGATGAACATGAGCGCGCCAACTCGCTAGGCTGCCCAGCACCACAACAAAAACGGACGTAATAATTATTGGGCTCTTTCGCATGGCGCCCTCTCGAGCAACTAACGTCGCACATCAGCCGCCCCGCGCCATTGGCGCACAGCATGAAACAAGAACGAAATCGCGGGGTCAGGCTGCATGTGCTTGTTAGCCGAATCTCACTACCACGAGGCATGGGCCTCTTTTGCCCATATCACTTGGATTTTGTGCGTGACATACTGGTCGGCAGACTTGTCAGCTAGACCCCGGACTCGAAATGTCATTTCAGAGTGCGGCTGCACGACAAGAGAATAGTCGCTGTCGGAAAGCGTATCAACGAGCTGGCCTGCCGAATTGAAGAACCTCACCTGAAAGTGGAGATCCTCCCAGGCCGTACCGGTGTTATTGCGAATTGTGCCGATGCAGGAAACGTGGGGAATATCCTTCTCGATGCCATAATGAACCTTCGACTCGACAACGGAAAAGGACTCCGAGGGGCGAAATTCAGGATTTCGCTTATGCGGCAAATCATAGAGAATCGAACCCATGGGGATGAGCATCATTACACCGAACAGCACGATGAGCGCAATCCAAGTGGCCGGATGAAACCAGGCGGTATACATGCGGTACTGCCAACTGCGGCAGTGAGGACATTTCTTCGCGCGTTCCAAGATGGGCTGGCCGCACGCGATGCAAGGTCTTTCGCTCTGAGCATTCATTCGGCTAACGAAAAGGATCACAGACGCCACGCCACTGGCACCCAGAATGAAACCAGAGCGTTAGCGCGGCGTTTTGTGCATCCGCTGGTTCGGTGGGGTGTCTCATCTCCGGTCTTCCTGAACGCCACTGTATAGGCGCTGGAGAAACGTGTCGAGCTGTTGCTCGTCCGAGGGACGAAATTCAATTTCGCGCTTCAACACGTAGGTGAGCGAATCAACCGCATCGAAATCCGGAGGCCCAGCTACCGCGACACGCAAGCGCTCCGCCGAATCGTGCACAGGCAGGACGCGATACTTGAGTGCCAAATGCCGAGGAACGCACCTGAGCAACTCCGGTGTGAAGTGAACGGTCGACAGATCGATCCTTTCGCCTCCCCACGTCATCCAATCCACGATGTCCATAAATTTACGCCGAACGCTCGCACTCAGGCACGGCGCGCCTGAGGCGTCCAATTGAAAACGAGCGCGCGACCGCGCCGTTGCCTGAAGTGCGTTCGTTATGTGTTAGCGCCACCAATAATACCATGGCCAATCCCCATTCGGTTTTTCCTTCCCTAGAGCCGCAGGCGTGGTGACGTACTTTCGATCCGCCTCGGCAACGGGCCTCCAACGCTCGTCGCGGATGTCCCCGGCAAGGACACCTTTGACATTCTTCTTGAATCTCTGCTCGCTGACCCCGAACCTTGAAAAGTTCTCCTGAGCCTGCTGGAGCGAGACCTTGTTCGCACCACCCACGTACCAGGGGTCGAGCAACTGCACGGGATCGTCCTCCCAAAAGCACACATGGCAGATTTCGTAGCTCCCCGGCGAATCGCCGAGCGTGAGATACCCGCAGCACGCGCAAGGGAGTTTAGCTCTGGAAGCCTTCATGACACATAACTATTTATTGACAGGGCGTTTCGCCTTGATAATAAGATATTGGCATGGTTTTCGGGCAGTTTCGCCTTGATATTAGAAAGGTCAATATCAGGGCGAAAAGTCCAATAATCCATAATCATAATCAGATCTTAGAGGGTTGACATGGAAAGTCAAGGCCATTCGTCGAAGCTGTTGGATCAGGTTCGGAACGTGATGCGATTGCACCACTATTCGATTCACACCGAGCGGAGTTACTGTGACTGGATTCGACGTTACGTCCTTTTCTATCGGATGCACTCGAGGGAGGAGCTGCTGCCCGCGGAACCAAAGATGGAGCTGTTCCTGAGTGATTTGGCGGTCAACGGGCGGATTTGATCGAACGCATAATGGCGCCGTTACCGGAGGCGGTGGGTTCGTCGCCCATATCTCTCAGGCGGGGAGAGCACCTGACTTCAAACGCGTCAAGGCCTCCTCTCCCCGACCCTCTCCGGAGGAGGAGAGGGAGACGAAATTTGGGGGCGGTTTACCCGGGGCTCCGCTTCGCTCCACCCCGGGCTATCACATTTCGTCCCTTCGGGACTCTTGGTTTTGGCTCGCTCCGCTCGCGCATAGACGAACGTACTGCGTCAGGCGCGGCGGGTCCAGAACGTCGAGGGTGGGACAGAAGCGCGACCGCGCCGGTGCCTGGAGCGGCTGGTTCGTGCCTGGTGTCGTTCTTGTTGGCGGAACCGCTGACCGGGATTAAACGCAAAGGCATAGAGCGGTCGAGCCGCAACCAAATCCGCCGAACAGATAAACCGCCGAGCCGCGATGAGCGCAGAGAACCCAAACAGTTACGATTAGAAGAATCTTGCTCGAATTGCTTCATCCTTGGGGACAGCACTGCAAGGAGGCAAAGACGCAATTAAAAACAGCAAAAAACAACCGCGGAATATTCGGTGTGCAGTTGACCGACACCCAAGCCATCAACAGCAGCCGCTTCGACCGCGTGCGAACGCAGTAACCGGCCCGTCGAGCGACGGCTGCTGACTTCCGTCAATACCCCGCCGCGCAGCCGTCTTTGCGGCTTTCGCTGGCGCCGTGATAGACTTTGTTAGTGGGGTCCCAGAGGATGGCCTGGTAGCCGCCGTAACCGCCGAGGTCAACGCGGATGTCGTGGCCGCGGCGTTTGAGTTCGGCGACGGTGGACCAGGGGATGCCGCTTTCGAGGTTGACCCAGCCGCCGGTCGTCATATTCGGGAGGTTGTAGTCAGTGGAGCCTTCGTGTTGCCAGCGGGCGGCGTCGCCGGCTTCCTGCACGCCGAGACCGAAATCGACGATGTTGACGACGATCTGGACATGGCCCTGGGGCTGCATCGCGCCGCCCATCACGCCGAAGCTCATGAAGGGCCGGCCATTTTTCATGATGAACGCGGGAATAATGGTGTGAAGCGGGCGTTTGCCGGGCGCATAGACGTTGGGGTGGCCCGGCTCCAGGACAAACATCTCACCGCGGTCCTGAAAACCGAAACCCAGACCCGGCACGACGATGCCGCTGCCCATGCCGCGGTAATTGCTTTGGATGAGCGAGACCATGTTACCCTCAGCGTCGGCAGTGGTGAGGTAGATCGTGTCGCCCTGCTGCAAGGCCGGGTTGCCGGCGTCATAGGTCCGCGCCGCTCGGTCCATGCGGATGAGTTTGCGGCGAGCAGCGGCGTAGGATTTGGCAAGGAGGCCCTGGACGGGGACTTTGGCGAAATCGGGGTCGGCGTAGAATTTGGCGCGGTCCTCGAAGGCAAGTTTCTTGGCCTCGATCATCACGTGGAAGGCGTCGGCGCTTTGGAAGCCCATGGCGCGGAGGTCGAATCCTTCGAGGATGTTCAGCATTTGGAGGGCCGCGATGCCCTGGCCGTTGGGCGGCAGTTCGAAGACGTCGTAGCCGCGGTAGTTGACGGAGACGGGCGTTACCCAGGTGGAAGTGTGTTTTTCGAAATCGACCTTGCGCAACCAGCCGCCGTTGGCGCGCATGAAGGCGTCGATCTTGTCGGCAATTTCGCCGCGGTAATAGGCGTCGCGGCCTTTTTCCGCCAGGAGTGTGTAGGTGTTGGCGAGGCCGGGGTTTTTGAAAACGTCGCTGGAGGCCGGGGCACGACCGCCAGGCGCGTAAGTTTCGAGGAAGGCGCCAGGGAATCCATCAGCCTTGGCATTGCGCACGCCGATGTCCCAGTAGTAGGCGATGGTTTCGGTGACGGGGAAACCTTCGCGCGCATACCGGATAGCCGGGGCGAGCACCTGCTGCATGGGCAGTTTTCCGAATTTTTGGTGAAGCTCGAACCAGCCATCGACCGCACCCGGCACGGAGATGGGTAGCAGGCCGCGCATGGGGATGGCGGTGCGCTTGAGTTTGGACAGCTCGGCTTGCATCTGGTCGAAGCTAAGCCCGAGCGGGGAACGGCCAGAGGCATTGAGACCGTAGAGTTTGTTTTCCTTCGCGCTGGAAACGATAGCGAAGAGGTCGCCTCCGACGCCGCAGCTTATGGGTTCCATGAGGCCGAGGGCGGCGTTGGCGGCGATGGCGGCATCGACCGCGGAGCCCCCGGCCTTGAGCACGTCGAGGCCGGCTTGGGAGGCCAGCGGATGGCTGGTGCAAACCATGCCGTGTTGCGCGAGCACCTCGGAGCGCGTCGCGAAGGGTTTGCCGGTGATGCGGTCCACCTGGGCATAATTGGTGACGGTGAGCGAAAGGGCAAGCGCGGCCAGGATGCGCTGACGCGAGGTTGTCATGGGGGGAGAGTAGGCATGGGGGTGATGGGGTCAAGGCTTGGGGAGATGGGTGTCAGGGGTTCCCCTAATGCGGAACCAAACAAACCGCGGAGACGCGATGAGCGCAGAGAAAAGAGCCCGATGAAACCGATCCACTGCAAGATTCCAAACTGCTTGTGGGGCGGGAGGAGCCGGACGAGGAGAACTCAACCGCCGAATACGCGGAATACGCGGAAAGGTGAATTCACCGCGCCTGTGGTTCTGCAGGAAGGTGGGAACGCGGCAAAGAGAGGTTGCCGTGCTTTTGTTGCAGGCAGGTGGCGCTCAAACCACCCGGAGGCAAAGCGGCAGAGGGCTGCCGCACTCCAAAACGCAAGCGCATTCTCAGCGCTCGAACTGTGTCCGCCAGGTTTTGGAGTACGGCTGTCCTCTGCAAGAGCAGGAGAAAGTAACCGCGGAAGACGGAAAGCTGAATTGTCTGCGCCTTTGCTTTCGCAGGAAGGTAGGAACACCGCCCAGAGAGTTTGCCGTGCTTTTGTTGCAGGCAGGTGGCGCTCAAACCACCCGGAGCCAAAGCGGCAGAGGGCTGCCGCACTCCAAAACGCAAGCGCATTCTCAGCGCTTGAACTGTGTCCGCCAGGTTTTGGAGTACGGCTGTCCTCTGCAAAAGCAGGAGAAAGTAACCGCGGAATGCAAACGGATCGAGGACGAGAACGAGGACGATGACGAGGACGAGGATTTGCGCAAGCTGCGGAAGCTTTGATGGATAGTAGTACGGACACCATGGATTTCTTTCCGGGGTTCCTGGAAATCCTTTCAGAAAAAATGGGGACGCTGAGGACAGCGTCCCTGCCAGTTTAGTTGCGGCTTTGGCGCGCTGTGTCTTTGCGTTAGATCACCGTGCTTCAGCTCGCATTCAAACAGCGGACGATGGCCTGGGCGGCGCGGCGGCTGGCACCGGGGCCACCCAGGGAGGAAACAATTTCCGCCAGTTTTGCTTTAATGCGCGTTCGCCGGGTTTGATCGCGCAAGAGCTCCAGGGCGGCGGTGGCAATGTTTTCGGCGGTGGCGGCCCACTGGATGAATTCTGGGAACACTTCTTCGTTGGCCAAAAGGTTTGGCATCGCGAGGTACTTCACTGTCACAATTTGTTTGGCGATGTAGTAGGTGGTCCATGAGGTTTTGTAGAGAGCCACCGTGGGCACGCCGAAGTAAGCACACTCCATGGTCACCGTTCCGGTTGACGCGAGCGCCACATCCGCCTCTCGCAGCGCTTCGTGCAAGCGGCCGATTTGTATGTCCGCGTCAGACGGCAGGCCAGCGGCTCGCGCCTTATCGGCGAGAGTTTCACTGGGCAGGACCACGCGCGCGCTCAGAGAGGCATGGGCCGCTCGCATGAGTTTGAGCGCTCCGGCCAGGACCGGCAAATGCCGCGCCAGTTCGCTCGCGCGGCTGCCTGGCAGCAGCAAAACCATCGGCGAAGATAAAGAACGCACGGACGTGGAGGCAACCGCGGGCTTTAAATGTTGATAGCGCTCCGCGATGGGGTTGCCGACAAACTCGACCTGGAATGCCGGGACACGTTTCGCGTACCACTCCGTCTCGAAAGGGAATATGCCAAGCAGCAAATCATAATCCCGCGCCATCTGGTAAGCCCTGCCTTCGCGCGAGGCCCACACTTGCGGCGAGACGTATTGAATCAATTTCGGGTTCCAGTCGTGAAACCAATCCCGGCGCGGCCGGACGTACGCTTTGATGGCATGGGCGAACCGGCGGTTGAACCCAGCGAAATCGACACAGATGATCGCGTCCGGCTCGCGGTCCAGCGCCAGGCGATGGAGCTGATGAAACAGCCGCCGGAACTTAAGGTAATTCTTCAGGACATCCGAAATCCCGATGACCGAATGCTCGGTCATGTCGAACGCCAGCTCGACGCCGGCAGCCGCCATGCGCGGACCGCCCGCGCCAAAAAAACGCGGTTCCAGGCTAGCACCCAGCGGTTGATAATCGGTGGTCGGGACGGCCCCGGCGATGGCGAGTTCCTCCCGGAGCGCCGGCACGAGTTCCGCCGCGAGCAGATCACCGCTGGCTTCCCCGGCGATCAGCATGAAGCTCTTTGGTTTCACGATTTGATCTGCCGCGTGATCTCGAGCGCCAAATCCAGCGCGCGTTTCGCCGATTCGCCGCTGACCATGGGCGTGCGGCGCGCGCGGACACATTCGAGGAAGTGCTGCAATTCAAGCTTCAGCGGCTCCTCCTTCGCGATTGGCACCGGTTCCCGCACGATGCGTTTGCCGGCAAACTCGCTCACGATCGTGGAGTCCTTTGCGCGCAGCAGCTTCTTCAACAGAGAGCTCTCCTCCTCGCCTTCGCGCGCGACCCGGTAAATGAAGCCCTCCTGCGCGCGGTAATCGAGCGAGATGTAACTGGTGAGCGCTCCGCCGCTGAAGACGCGAATCTTGCGCATCCGTTCGGGGCTGACCCGGCTCACGGTCAGGTTGGCGACGCACCCGTTGGCGAAGCGGAGGCGGGCATTGGCGATGTCCTCGGACTGGCTCAGCACGGGGATCCCCACCGCATCGACGCTCGTGACGCTGGATTTCACAAACGCCAACACGACATCGAGATCGTGGATCATCAAGTCCAGCACGACCCCGATATCCGTGCTGCGGGCCGGGAAGGGCGACAGCCGGTGGGTTTCGATGAAACGCGGTTCGGTGGCGACGGTTTCCAGGTACTTGAACACCGGGTTGAAACGTTCCACGTGGCCGACCTGCAGCACGCAATCGTGTTGGCGCGCCAGTTCGACGAGTTCGGCCGCTTGCGCGGCGTTGTCGGTCATCGGTTTTTCCAGCAACACGTGTTTGCCCTGGCGGAGCAGGTTTTGGGCGAGTTCGAAGTGCGTGCTCGTGGGGGTGACGATGCTCAGCGCATCGCTGGCGGCGGCGGCGTCCGCGGCCGAGCCGAAGGCCCGAGCACGGTATTTTTCGGCGCATTTGCGCGCCGTCTCAGCCGCGGGGTCATAGAGGCCAGCAAACTCTACTTGCCCCGCGGCGGCCAGCCCCGCGTAAATGCGCACGTGCTCTTTGCCGAGCGAACCGGCGCCCAGGACGGCGATTTTTACTTTGTTCGAGGTTTGAGGGCCGGGGTCGGTAGTCATGGTCGGTTCGCGGCGCATTGTGCCACCGGGGAAGTCCTGCTGACAACAGGCAACTGTGGACGCTACGGCACTGAGCTTGTTTGGCCGGGCGTGTTGTCGACAAGCCGGCATAGCCGGAACCGAACTCGTTGTGGGAACGGTTGAAGGTCGCAGGTTGAAGGTTGCAAGTTGTCGACCGCAAGCGCAACCAGGGTGCGACCTTCAACCGGCAACTTGGAACCGCAAGAATCTGCACGGAGAAACGACATTCATGGATATAGGCGTCTAACGCGGCGTGGCCCTCTGCCGCCATGGCGGCGCGTTGGGGACAACGCGCCCCACCTTCAACTTTGGGCTTTAAACTTTTTGGGGTACGCCCATAGAGTATTCCCGTGCCAATTGTTGGTTACATCCTGACCGCCGCCGCTGCTTATTTGCTCGGGTCGATCCCGACCGGTTTCCTGGTCGGCAAGGCACGCGGCATCGATATCCGGACGGTCGGCAGCGGCAACATCGGTGCGACGAATGTCTTTCGCGCGCTGGGGACACCGGCCGGAATCCTCGTTTTGCTGGTCGATGCGCTGAAGGGGTGGCTCGCGGTCGCCGTGGTTGCTACTTTGATTTCCCAGCGATTCTGGCCGGGTGCCGCCGCGCTCGCACAAGAGTGGTTTCGCGTCGTCGCGGGGGTTGTTGCCATCCTCGGCCACAATTACACCTGTTGGCTGTGGTTCAAAGGCGGGAAAGGCATTGCCACGTCCGCTGGAGTGCTGGCCGCCCTGGTTCCGTACCCGTTGTTGGTCATCCTGGGAGTGTGGATTATCGTCCTCGCGCTGACCCGTTATGTTTCGCTCGCGTCGATTTGCGCCTCTCTTACACTTCCCTTTGCCACCTGGGTGCTCGTGAACACGACTCTGCTCGTCGTTGTTACCGCCGCCATGGCTGTGCTGGCGGTCTATAAACATAAGGCGAACATTCGCCGTTTACTGAACGGCACCGAAAGCCGCATCGACTTCAAAAAAACGCCGGCAGCGCAGGCATCGAATCAAACCTCATGAAGATTAGTGTCATCGGCGCCGGCGCCTGGGGGACGGCCCTGGCGCGATTACTGCACCTGGGTGAAAACCAAATCACCCTTTGGGGGCACGTCGCCGAGTGGCTTGAGGAAATCCGCCAGGCGGGCCGGAACGAGCGGTTTCTGCCGGGCATCGAACTGCCGCGCGAGCTCATGCTTGAAGCCGAGCTTTCTCGCGCGGTCGCCGGCTCCGAGTGCGTTATTGTGGCGGTCCCCTCGCAGCCATTTCGCGAAGTCACGCGGTCGCTTGCAGATTATCAAGGCATTGTCGTCAGCGTGACCAAAGGGATCGAGTACGACACCGGCCTGACCATGTGCGGCGTCCTTGCCGAGAACGCGCCCAAAGCACTTTGCGCCGCTTTGTCTGGTCCCAGCTTTGCCATCGAAGTGGCTCGTGATATCCCGACCGCGATTGTTGCCGCGAGCCGCGACCCGGCCACCGCCGGCAAGGTCCAGACGCTGTTCAGCCGGCCGGCTTTTCGAGTCTATACGAGCGCCGACGTGCTTGGGGTGGAACTGGGAGGCGCACTCAAAAATGTGATTGCGATTGCCGCCGGTGTCGGTGATGGCCTGGGTTTTGGTGACAACTCCAAGGCGGCGTTGGTGACCCGCGCGATTGTGGAAATCCGCCGGCTGGCCGTCGCCTGCGGTGCGCAACCCGAAACTTCGACGGGCCTGAGCGGCCTGGGCGACTTGATGGTGACGTGCTTTTCCAGGCTGAGCCGTAATCGCGGCTTTGGCGAACGCGTTGGGCGGGGCGAAAAGCCCGCCGACATCGCGGCGAGCACGCTGGCGGTGGCGGAGGGTTATCCTACTGCGCGTTCAGCGTACCAACTCGCGCGCAAACACAATGTCAGCACGCCGGTGATTGACGAAGTTTATGCGATGTTGTACCAGGGCAAAAACGTCGGCAAGGCGGTGCGCGACCTGATGTCGCGCGATTTGAAGCCGGAGAATTAGGCGCCGCGCGAGGCAATTTCGCACCTGCGGAACCGCCACGCAAGGACACAAAGAACACAAAGAACCCGCCCGTCCGCACGTCTCTGCGGTCCTTGCTCTCTTTAGTGCCCGTTCTTGGGGTCGCGCCTTTGACACGCGCCGCTGGACAGGAATAAACGCGGGCGCATTATCATTAACGCCAGCGAAACCTGCTGTTTTACCGTTTCAACCTCTTAACGGTTTAACTGCGGCCGCGGCTCACGCCATCGCTCCCTGGATGAGCTTCATGAGGTCGGCGTAAGCCTCGACCGGCTTGAATTGCGGGAATTGCTGTTTCACGTTCCCGGGCGCGCGGAACAGGAAACCGACGTGGGCTTCGCTCAGCATGGCGGTGTCGTTGAACGAATCCCCGGCGGCAATTACATGGTAATTCAGCAGTTTGAAAGCGGCTACGGCCCGCTGCTTCTGTTCCGGCACGCGCAGTTTATAATCAACAATTCGATCGTTTTCCACCGCCAACCTATGGCAGAGCAGGGTGGGCCAGCCGAGTTGGCGCAAGAGTGGCGACGCGAATTGTTCGAAGGTGTCGGACAAAATGATCACCTGCATCAGCGACCGGAGCTCATCCAGGAAGGCTTTGGCGCCTTCGAGAGGGTTGAGCGCTCCGATCACCTGCTGGATGTCGGACAACTTGAGCCCGTGCTGGTCGAGGATTTTCAAACGGCCGCGCATCAGTTTGTCATAGTCCGGCTCGTCCCGCGTAGTGCGGCGCAGCTCGGGGATGCCGGTTTTGTCCGCGACAGCGATCCAGATCTCGGGAGTCAGCACGCCCTCCATGTCCAACGTCACAATTGATTGCTTCACCACCGAAAGCTTTCCAGAACGGTTTTGCGCTGTCGAGTCGTTCGTGGAAGGCCGCTTAGCTTAGCCTCTAAGAGCGTGTTTCAGAATTGCAGGAGACGGCGTAAGAATTCTCAAACCTCCGGCGCCGATGACGCCCTGAGGGGAGATCAGAGACTCCTTACGTCGTCTCCTACAGAAAAAGGGGATTTCCAAACGGGCTCTAAGAGCGTGTTTGAAAACTCATCAATTTTTCGCCAGGCGCGCCATCATCAGTCGAATCATGGCCAAGTAGACCATGGTTTCGCCGGTCTGGGCTTGGCGCTCGTAGTCTCGATTCAATCGGCGGTAGCGTCCGAGCCA
>DATMRF010000102.1:0-27603 GCA_035566435.1 Candidatus Acidiferrum sp. | reverse complement strand
GTCGGACGCTTCAATGCTCTTCCAGCCCCGGATGCTTGAGCCGTCAAAGCCCAGACCATCGCTGAAGATCTCTTCGGTCAGCTCCCGGATCGGACAACTGAAATGCTGCCAGGTGCCAAAGGTGTCGACAAACTTGATGTCGATCATCTTGGCACCCGTCTTCTTGGCTAATTCGATTACGCTCTTGGGTGTGCTCATTGATGTGGCTCTTCGACCATGCTGCGATACTGCTCAACCCTTCCGCGTTGGGAGTTAAGGACGGTTTAAACTGCCTGCTCGCCGGTTTCTTCGGTGCGAATCCGAATGGCGTTGTCGATCGTGCTGACGAACACTTTGCCGTCCCCGATTTTCCCGGTCTTGGCGGCTTTAACGATGGCATCGACGGCGGAGGAAACCATCCCGTCGGCGAGAACGACCTCGAGTTTAATCTTCGGCAGAAAGTCAACGGTGTATTCGCTGCCGCGGTAAATCTCCGTGTGGCCTTTTTGGCGGCCAAAGCCCTTGACCTCGGAAACCGTCATGCCTTCGACGCCCAGACCCGAGAGGGCTTCTTTGACGTCTTCCAGCTTGAAGGGCTTGATAATGGCCTCGATCTTTTTCATGTCGTACTGTTGCTCGAAGGCGATACTAACAACCAGAGGAAGGCTGTAAACAGGAAACTGAAAAATTATGATTTTGTCCGCCCGTGATTTTGTCAAAAATAGCCAACCGTAAAAACACTAGGCTAAAATGAACTTTAATCCCGAAGACCATCCGCACCGGAGGTTTAACCCGCTGCTAGGGCAGTGGATTCTGGTGTCGCCGCACCGCACCAAACGGCCATGGCAGGGGCAGGTCGAACGGCTCCCGGCGGAGGATCGGCCAGGCTACGAACCGCAGTGCTATCTCTGCCCCGGCAACAAACGCGCCGGCGACGCGGTGAATCCGAAATACACCCACACGTTTGTCTTCACGAACGATTTCGCTGCGCTGTTGCCTGATACGCCCGGCGACGACGCTGGCGGCGACCCGCTCTTCCGGGTCGAGCCGGTCCGTGGCGAATGCCGGGTGGTTTGTTTTTCGCCGCGGCACGACCTGACGCTGGCGCAGATGGCGACGGCGGATATCCGGCGGGTGGTCGATGTCTGGGCCGGACAAGTGACGGAGCTGGGCCGGACCTATCGGTGGGTGCAGTTGTTCGAGAACAAAGGCGCCGCGATGGGCTGCTCCAACCCGCATCCGCACGGCCAAGTCTGGGCCGGCAGCGCGCTGCCCAACGAACCGGCCGCCGAAGATCGGCAACAACGGCGCTATTTCGAGCAAGCAGGGTCGCCGCTCCTCCTGCATGCCGCCGAGAGGGAGGTCCAAAACGGGAGCCGCGTGGTGGCGCAGAACGAGCATTGGGTCGTGCTGGTTCCGTTTTGGGCGCTTTGGCCCTTCGAGACGCTGTTGCTGCCCCGGCGCCACGTGCTGCGGCTGCCGGACCTTTCGGAGACGGAGCGGGACAGCCTCGCCGACATCCTGCGCCGTCTGTTGATCCGCTACGATAATCTCTTTGAGGTATCGTTTCCCTACTCGATGGGCTGGCACGGCGCGCCGGCTGGCGATGGGGAGTGTGAGCACTGGCAATTGCACGCGCACTTCTACCCGCCGCTGTTGCGGTCCGCCACCGTGAGGAAATTCATGGTGGGGTATGAACTCCTCGCTGAGGCCCAAAGGGACCTGACTCCCGAACAGGCCGCTGAACGCCTGCGCAACCTGAGCGAGCGGCATTATCTCGAACCGCGGCAGCGTGGCGGATGACGAACGGCCGATTCCCGTACTGCCTGAATGAGGGCGGGCTGATGCCTATAAGGCCCTGCGGCCTTTGCGCGCTCTTGTGGCCATGTTTCGCATTTGGCTCTTGGGTTTCGGATTTCCCACCTTTCCGGCCTGCGCTTCACACCGGGCTCATTCCCCTGCTCCCTTGGCAGCCGTGATGAACGCTTTCACTTTGCCCAGGTCCTTCTTCCCGGGCGCCGCTTCCACGCCGCTCGAAACGTCCACTCCATATGGCCGCACCTTGCGGATCGCTTCGCCGACATTTTCAGGCGTCAACCCCCCCGCGAGAAAAATGGGCCGGCCCAGCCGCTGCGCCTCCACGGCGAGGTCCCAGTTGAATTTCTCCCCCGTCCCCCCGGGCTTATCTGGTGCGTAGGCATCCAGCAGCCATGCCTCCGTCGTATAGTTCGCCAGCTCCGCCAGCGAAGACGCATCCCGCACGCGGAAGGCTTTCATGCTCATCAGCCCAAACTGCCGGCAATACTCCGGAGTCTCTTCGCCGTGAAACTGCAGCAGGTTAAGGCCGCACTCCCCCATCGCCCGCACAACCAGCTCCTCCGGCGCGTTGACGAAGACCCCGACCTTCACCACCAGCGGGGGAAGTTCCCGGACTATCCCCGCCGCCATCCGGACCGAAACTTGCCGTGGGCTGGATTCGCAAAAAACGAAACCCAGCGCATCCGCGCCTGCCTCTGCCGCTGCGAGCGCGTCACCCGGGTTGGTTATCCCGCAAATCTTGACGATGACTGCCATTTGGCGCCCTCAGCATTCCACGTTATCACAGTGGCGACAACCCGGAACCAACGGAGGAGTGGGGGCAGGCCCACCAAAACTTGACGCGACACCCGCGTCTCTCCATCTGAGCCTACATCTGAGTATTTTTTTCACCCATCCCCCGGCATCCGGCATCGTCGGAAGCCCCACGGTCCGGGTCTCCGATTTCCCCGTTGCTCCGGCACTCGCCCTGCTGCAAATTGAGGCTGCATGTCTGTTGGTGAAACGCCAAGCTGGTCTTTGCGCCTGGAACAGACCGAGTCTTCGCGACTGGTCTGGGCCTTCGCCATTTCTTTGGCCATTCACCTGTTGCTCGGTGGTGGCTACTACACCGGCAACAAATACCACATCTGGGCCAACTGGCATTGGCCAACGTGGTTGCGACCGGTCCAAGAGGTAGTGGAACTTTTCAAACCGAAGGAAAAGCCACCGGAACCGCCGCAACCGAAACAGGACGATGAGCCGCCGCTCCTGTTCGTCGATGTCAGCTCCGCCCAGGCCACCCCGGAACCTCCGAAAAACGCGATCTATTACTCGGACAAGAACTCCGTGGCCGCGAACCCGGACGCGGACAAGGTTACCACAGTTCCGAAGATTACGGGCACTCAGGAGGAGATGGTCAAAACGGAAGATGTTCCCCGCGAGAAATTTTTGCCCCTTCAGCCATCGCGCCCGCTTCCTGAGGCCAAGGAGAAGCAGCCGGAGATGCAGGCAAAGACCACGCAAATCCCGGGCGATATGACGTTGGCGAAACCCGACCTCATACCGAAAAAGGGCCAGGGCGACGAGCCGCGTGCCCGGCCACGGACCCTGCAGGAAGCGTTGGCGCGTCAGCCCGATAAGCGGCTGCCCGGCCAGAAAGTGAAGCAGGAAGGCGGGGTCCGGCGGCACCTGGAAATCGCTTCGCTGGACGCCAAAGCCACGCCGGTCGGCGCTTATGACGCTGCGCTGGTTGAGGCCGTTGCGAATTGCTGGTACGGCCTGCTGGACGCCCAGGAATATGCTTCGGATTATCGCGGCAAGGTCGTGCTGCAATTTCAGCTTCATTCCGACGGCCGCATTACCGATGTCAACGTCTCCGAAAACACCGCGGGTTCGATCCCGGAGTTGCTCTGTGAAACCGCCGTGGACAAGCCCAACCCTTTCTCTCCTTTCCCCGGCGACATGCGCCGGATTGTTGGAGAAATACGGAATATTACCTTCACATTTTATTACCAATAACCAGCTATGGAATTCGTCGTTTATTTGTTGTTGATCCTGACTTCGACCGTCGGCCTGACCTTCATCATCGAGCGCGGCATCGCGCTGCGCTGGAGCCGGGTCATGCCCCCTGAAATCGAAGCCGCCGTTGAGTCCTGTCAAACCTCTGCTGATATTCCCATGCTGCGCCGCGTCTGCCTTCAGCACCGCTCGCCCATGAGCAGCCTGCTCCTGCTCGCCGCCGACCACCTCGACTGGCCTCAAGCCGAAAACGTCGATGCGCTCCAGACCCGCGCGCGCCATGAAATCACCCGCTTGGAACGCGGCCTGGTGGTGTTGGAGATCATCATCGGCATCGCGCCGTTGCTGGGGTTGGTGGGCACGATCCTCGGCATGATGTCGGTGTTCGGAGATGTCGGCAGACACGGCATGGACGAGGCCGCCCGGCTCGCCCAGGGCATCTCGCTCATCCTGCGCGCGACGCTCTTTGGCCTGCTCATCGCCATCCCCGCGCTGATCTTTTGGAGTTACTACAGCAAGAAGGTGGAAACGATGGCCGTCGAGATGGAAACCATTTGTGACGAGTTTGTCCGGCGCCAATACCGGGAGGAAATCCACAAAAGCTAGCCATGCGTTTCCGCATCCGCAAACGGCGCCAGCCGCCGGCGATTATCATCGTCGCGCTGATCGATATCCTGATCGTGCTGCTCATTTTCCTGATGGTCACCACCACCTTCAAGCAGCAGCCCGCCCTCAAACTCGCTTTGCCCGAATCCTCCCAGGCCGTCAAGACCGGCGCCAGCGAACAGGCGCCTTTAATCATCAGCATCGATCCTCAGGGCAATCTGCGGCTCGGGGCCGACGCCCGGCCGGTGACGCTCGAGCGCCTGCGCGAGCAGTTGCTCGACGCCGTCGCCAAAAACCCGGACGTCCGCCTCGCCATCAGCGCCGACAAGACCGCTCCCTGGGGTCAGGTCGTCAAGGTCATGGACGCCGCCAAGGAAGCCAAAATCAAGACCGGGATGGTCAACGC
The DNA here is from genome assembly GCA_035566435.1 of Candidatus Acidiferrum sp. Lineage (GTDB taxonomy): Bacteria > Verrucomicrobiota > Verrucomicrobiia > Limisphaerales > UBA8199 > DATMRF01. The sequence goes on along the minus strand of DATMRF010000102.1, from coordinate 22,796 downwards.
CTTCATGCGGGAGGCGGGGAAGCAGTAGCGGCCTAATTTCCGCTGGGGCTCAGTATTTTTTACTGAATTTCTTGCGGTGTTCGTCTTCCGTAGCCGCCGGAGAGGCGGTTTGAGGATCCTGGCTTTGCCGCTGCGTGGGTGCCGCTTCCGGCCCCTTTGATTCACTTTGCGGTTGGGGCGATTCCACGGCTTCGACAAACGCCAGCCGCAGGCTCATCAGACTTTGTTTGAGCAGTCCGGTTTCCTCTTTGGTCAGGTTCCCTTTGGTTTTGCTTTCGAGCATTTCCAGTTGGTCGATAAACAACCGCGCCGCTTCGAGGTCCTTCACCGCCTGCCCCGTTTCCGGATGGGGTACCTTGCCCAGCAACATCAGCGCCATGTTGGCTTGCTGCATCACCAGTTGCGCAAATAACGCCGACTGCGTGTCCTCGAGGCCAGCTCCGGCCGGGTGCTCCTCGGTGGGATGCAAATCGCTCATGATGCATCACCCTTGCGTTTGTTCCGAATCTCCGCGAGCAAAAAATGAACCAGGCGCCGTAAACGCTCCTCCACATCGACCGTCTCAAGAATCGTTTGCCGCTCCGCTGCGCTCGGCAGCACGGCGCTTGATACTAAATCCGCCGCCTGCTCAGGGTCGGTGATTGAGTCCAGGTACCCAAGGATCTCCTTCGGCGAAAGCGCGGGCGGCGTCGGGGTGGTGTCTGGCTGGCCTGGCGACGCCACCGGGAACCGCAGCCCAAGTTGAATCCTTTCCTCCAACAACTCGCGAACCTTGGCCACCAACGCGTCCACCTTGACGTTATCGCACGGCGGAGCCTGCACCGGCCGGATGCGCTGAACCCGATAGGGTTTGTACCGCACCGCCTGCTCCAACACGACTCGCGTCAACCCCTGCAAAATCAAGTGCGACGTTCCGTCCCGGTGGCCCACCGATACCCGGATCAACCCCAGCCCGGCGACCGGCGCCGGGGTCTCGCGCGAGTTGCCTGGCTTCTGCATCGCGACCGAAAACATCCGGTTCGAGTGCAGTGCGTCCTTCAGCATCTGCCGATAACGCGGCTCGAAGATATAGAGCGGCAGCAACGCCTGCGGGAACAGCGTCGCGTTGGGCAGCGTCATCACCGGCACTTCACGCGGTAGCTTCATGTGCCTAATGTAGGGCGGCTGGGGGTTTTGGCAAGGAACCGCGAAAGGGAAAGGTACAGGGCAGAAGCCAGAGGTCGCAGGCCAGCGATCGCCAATCGCGTCACGTATCACACCTCACGCACCCTTCCGTACTTTTCAGAGGTTGATGGGCACTTGCCAAAGCGGAACTCCCCCGGCATGTTCATTGATGCTATGAAGAACCAAATAGGGCTGATCGTTTTGGTGGTCGTCTGCCTCGGATTGCTCCTCGGACTGGTTGTGGTCAGAAAACAGGCCGGCGACCAGCACAGCAAGGATACCGAGACGGTCTCGGATTATTCGAATCGTTGGGTCAAAACCAGCGGCACTCTCGACGAACAAAAGCAGGTCGCCGCGCTGTTGGAAAAGGACCTCGACTCTCAGAAAAAAGCGTTGGCGGACCTGACCAACAACTACACCCAGGTCTCGGCTAATCTGGCTCAAACGTCCTCAAACCTCGCCAAGACCGACGAGGCTCTCCAAGCCAGCCAGCAGGAAGTCGCCAGGCGCGATGCGAAAATCTCGGACCTGGAAGCGCAGAACCAGGCGCTCGACAAGCAAGCGCTTGACCTCAGCGCCTCCCTCACAAACCTGACGACACAGATCGCGGCCACGCAGCGCAAACTCGCCGCGTCGGAAGGTGACAAAGCATTCCTGGAAAAGGAACTCAAGCGGCTGATCGGAGAAAAAACCGAATTGGAACGCCAGTTCAATGACCTTTCAGTGCTCAGGGCGCAGGTCAGCAAACTCAAAGAGGAACTCAATATCGCCCGTCGAATCGAGTGGATTCGCCAGGGCATCTTCGCCAATGCGGAACAAAAGGGCGCGCAGAAGCTGATGCAAGGCGTGTCCGCGCCCCAAATGCAGGCCCGCACTGCCAAACCAGCCTACGATCTGAACGTCGAGGTCAACGCTGATGGCTCTGTCAAGGTCATCCCGCCGCTGGCCGGCGCAGGGACGACGAATTCCCCCGCGGCCAGATGATCCGTTCCGCCCGGCTCATTGATTCGCATGGCCGCGTCTTGCGCGACCTGCGGGTGAGCATTACGGACCGCTGCAATTTCCGCTGCCTTTATTGCCTGCCGGAGACGGAGGCGGCGCAGAATTTTTACCGGGGTCATTGGGCTCATCTGCCGGACTCGGCGCCCATCGTGCAGCAATGGGTGCCCAAGGCGCATATCCTGAGCTTTGAGGAAATCGAGCGGGTTGTGCGCCTGGCCGCCGCTTTCGGCATCCATAAAGCCCGGCTGACCGGCGGTGAACCGTTGCTGCGCCACGGCGTCGAGGAGCTGGTGGCACGCCTCGCGCCTATCGAGGGGATCAGCGACCTCGCCATGACCACCAACGGTTTTTTGTTTCCTCGGAAGGCGCGCGCGCTGCGCCAAGCCGGGCTCCGCCGTGTCAGCTTCAGTCTCGACTCACTCGACCGCGATAACTTCCGTAAGATCACCGGCCGGGACGGCCTGCGGGAAGTCCTGGAGAGCATCACGCTGGCGCAGGAACTGGGGTTCCACCCCGTAAAAGTCAACGCAGTGGTCATCCGCGGCCTCAACGATCACGAACTCGAGCCGCTGGCCGAGTTTGCGCGCGAGCGCGCCCTAAGCCTGCGTTTCATTGAATTCATGCCGCTCGATTCGGCGCGGGCCTGGCTCAAGGAAATGGTCGTGCCGGGCCGCGAGATCCTCGAACGCCTCCAGGGTCGCTTCGACTTGCGTCCGCTCGCGCCTGACAACCCGTCCGCTACCGCGAAACGCTGGTCGCTGGGCGATGGCCGCGGCGAGCTGGGCATCATCGCGCCCGTTAGCGAGCCGTTCTGCGGCCACTGCAATCGTATCCGGTTGACGGCCGACGGCAAAATCCGCACCTGCCTCTTCAGCGTGACCGAGCATGACCTGCGCTCACGCCTGCGTGACGGAGCCTCAGACGAAGAGCTCGGCGAATGGCTCCAAGGCGTCGTTTGGCAAAAGGAACCGCGTCACCACATCGGCGAGCCTGAATTTGTTCCGCCGCCACGGTCAATGAGCTGCATCGGCGGATAGCGAGGCAACCGCAACATAGCCGAAATATCGTTTCGGCTTCGTGTGTTTCGTCAACATATCCAGGCCGTGATTTGGGGCTTGGCTTGACGGTAGTTGGCCGGCCTGCGAACTTTCCCTTGCTTGGCGCAGGATTCGGCTATCTCGGCGACAAGCGATTTGTTCGCTCGAGTTTTGGAATCTCCCGCTGTGCAAGCCCTGGCCCGGCGTTTGGAGAATGGAGGTGTGTTGTCCTGCGCGGACGTGAACGCCGCAGCCCAGCCCTTCCTGGCCGCTGTGCTCCGCTTTCAGTTTCCACGCCGGCCCATCGTCCTGGTCGCGGAAGGTCTGAAAGCCCAGGAGAGTTTTCAGCAGGACCTGGAGACGTGGTTGGGGGTCGGCAGGAAGACGGCAGAGGCCAGAGACCAGAAGGAAGAGCCCGGAGCTCACTCATCACGCATCACGCATCACGCTCCAAAACCAGACGCCTCGCGTCTCACTCCCTCCCCTCAACCCTCAACCCCCAACCTTCAACCGCTATTCTACCCTTCCTGGGAAATCCTTCCCCACGAAGGCCGGCTCCCCCACGTGGATGTGATCAGCGAACGGCTCGAAACCTTGATTGCATTGACTGGAGAGTCCCGAGCCCGGAGTCTCAAGTCGCAAGCTCCAAGTCCAAAGTCCCAAGTCACAAGCTCGGGGACCAGAGAAGGAACCCGAACTCCGGCATTTGGCAGCTTGGCTCACTCATCACGCGTCAAGCATCACGCACCGCTGATCGTGACGAGCGTCGCCGCCCTGCTCCAGCGCACGTTCCCGCGGGAAGCTTTGGCGGCGCACACCCGTGCTCTTGCTCGCGGCGACCGCATCGCTCCGCTGGATCTGGTGGAATGGCTCGAGGACCAGGGCTACGAACCGGAAGCGCAGGTGACCCAAAAGGGCGAGCTGGCCTTGCGCGGCGGCATCCTCGATCTCTACCCGCTGACCAGTCCCTGGCCGATACGCCTCGAGTTCTTCGGCGATGAATTGGAATCCCTGCGCCATTTCGATCCGCTGACCCAAATCTCCCGCCAGGAAATCGGGTCCGTCCTCGTGCCGCCGGCGGGCGAGTTGGGATTGCTGGCGAAGCACAGCACGGCCGGAGGCCAAAGTCTCAAGTCCAAAGTCTCAACTCAAAAGCCCCAAGCCCCGCGGCCCGAGCCACCGGACCAAGGTGGCGGTTCGGAAGTCCGCAGGCTTGGCACGTTGCTCGATTATTTGCCCGCAGAAACCATTCTCCTGCTGTGCGAGCCGGACCAACTGGACGAACGCGCGCAGGAATACGCAGACCAAATTCCCGAAGGCGACTCCTTCTTCGTGTCCTGGCATGATATCAGGCTACAAGCGAGGCGTCAGAGAATGGTCCTCTTGAACGTCTCCGGCCTTGATGATGCCTCCGCGAGCCCGGATCTCGGCCTGGTGGAGGCAAATCCAGAGTCACCGTCTCCGTACGACTCCAAATCTCCTCTTCCCCCGCTCCCGCCGCTCGCCGCTCCTCAATCACCGAGCGCCGATCACCAATCACCAGGCATCAACTCCCCATCCTCCGTCCCGCATTCCGCACCCTGCCGTCCGCACTTGGATGGTCCACACTTCTCCAGCCTCGACGCCTTTCGTCCGCTGGCCGAGCGTGCGCCCGAACCACAAGTCGCGGAAGCTCAGCGCCGGGAGTTCTTCGGACAGCTTCATCGGTGGCTGCGCCAGGACTACTCCGTCCACATCGTCTGCAACAACGACGGCGAGCGGCTGCGGTTTGCGGAGATCTGGGAGGAATACGGCTTGCAAAGTCCAGAGTCCAACGTCCAAAGCCCAAAGCCACTCTCCACTGCTGGACTTTGGACTCACATCGGCTCCCTTGCTCGTGGCTTTCTTTACGATGAAGCCCGCGTTGTCGTGGTTACCGACGCGGAGCTCTTTGGCCGCTACAAGGTTCAGCGGCCGCGCCGGCTCAAGTCACCCCATGCGCTGGCAACGCGCTCGGCGCTGGATATCGACTTTACCGAACTTGAAGAGGGCGATTACGTGGTCCATTTGCAGCACGGCGTTGGCCGGTATGTCGGACTGCAGGTGCTTCCCGTGGGCGCCGGCGCGAAGCCAACGGAAGGCGGTATTGTCAGCGCCAGCGCCGGCCAGGAATGCCTCGTGCTCGAATTTGCGCCCGCGGACCCGGCGCAGCCGCCTCCGAGGCTCTACGTCCCGGTCACCGAAGCGCACCTGGTCAGCAAATATGTCGGGACCGGCAAGGCGCGTCCGCCGCTCAACACTCTCGGCGGCACCCGCTGGGCTAAGGCCAAAGCGCAGGCCGAACGCGCGGTGCGCGATGTCGCCAGCGAACTGCTGGCCATTCAGGCCGCGCGCGAATCCCAACCGGGCCATCCCTTCGCCCCCGACACGCCCTGGCAGCGCGAATTCGAGAGCGCCTTTCTCTACGAGGAGACACCGGACCAGCGGCGCGCGATCGTCGAAACCAAGACGGACATGGAACGGCCCAAACCGATGGACCGGTTGATCTGCGGCGATGTTGGTTTTGGAAAAACCGAGGTGGGCATCCGCGCCGCCTTTAAATCCGTGCTGGATGGCAAGCAGGTCGCCGTACTGGTGCCCACGACCGTGCTGGCGCAGCAGCATTTCAATACCTTCCGCGAGCGCATGGCGGATTACCCGGTGCGCGTGGAACTGCTCTCCCGCTTCCGCACCCGCCGCGTCCAGCAACGGGTGGTGAAAGACCTCGCGGCCGGAGCGGTGGATATCGTCATCGGCACGCACCGGCTGTTGCAGAGCGATATCACCTTCAAGGACCTGGGCCTGGTGGTCATCGACGAAGAGCAGAGGTTCGGGGTCATGCACAAAGAAAAATTCAAGATGTTGCGCAAGCTGGTGGATGTGCTGACCCTGAGCGCCACACCCATTCCCCGCACGCTGTATCTGGCCCTCACAGGCGCGCGCGACATGAGCACAATCCAGACGCCGCCGCATGATCGATTGCCCGTCGAAACCATCGTCGTTCAATATGATGAACGCGTCATCCGCGACGCGATTCAGCGCGAGTTGAACCGGGGCGGCCAGGTGTTCTTTCTGCACAACCGGGTGATGACCATCGAAACCATGGCGCAAAAGCTGCGCGCCCTGCTTCCCAACGCCCGCATCGTCGTCGGGCACGGCCAAATGCACAGCGACGACCTCGAGGAGGTCATGACCACCTTCGTCAACGGCGAGGCCGACATTTTACTCTCGACCACCATTATTGAAAGCGGACTGGATATCCCAAACGCGAACACCATCATTATCGACCGCGCTGACCGCTTCGGGCTGAGCGACCTTTATCAGCTCCGGGGCCGGGTGGGCCGTTACAAACACCAGGCCTACGCTTACTTGCTGCTGCCTCGCCACGGCGGCTTGCTGGCGGATGTCCGTAAACGCCTGGGCGCCATCAAACAATACTCGACACTCGGCAGCGGTTTCAAAATCGCTATGCGCGATTTGGAAATCCGGGGCGCCGGAAACCTGCTCGGCGCCGAACAAAGCGGCCATATTACCGCCGTCGGATTTGAACTTTATTGCCAGTTGCTCAAACAGAGCGTCGCTTCGCTCAAAGGCGAGAAGGTCAAACCGCGGCTCGAGGTGCAGGTGCGGCTCGATTTCCTGGCGCTCAATCCGGCGCAGGAGGCCGGACAGGCAAGGCCAGCTCGCGGAGTCCAGAGCTCAACCGATGGATTCCAGCGCGCAGAGGTTGGCGGCCTGCCGCCGGAAGTCGTTGACGAGTTCCACGCTGCAGAGACGTCGGGAGTGGCTAACGCACCACGCAACAGGCGTCAAGCATCACGCACCACGCCTCCCGTTTCGAGGACTCCCTCCCTCGCCGCGGCCTACATCCCCTTCAACTACGTCTCCGATTCACGGCAGCGCATCGAGATTTACCGCAAGCTGGCCCAGGCAACGGAAGAATCCGCACTCCAGGAGCTCGCAAAAGAGTTGCGCGACCGCTTCGGCCCGTTGCCCCCCGCCCTGGTGTTGCTACTGCAAGTGGCGGACCTGAGGATTCTCGCCGGCGAAAAAGGCATTGCGGCGGTCGAAGTAAAGGAGGACAAGCTGATGCTCACCCGCAACGGCGATTACATCATGGTGGGGAGCAAATTCCCCCGGCTCACCAAAACGGAAGCCCCGGCGAAGTTGAAGGAAATCAGGAAGCTGCTCCTGGCGCTCTGACGGTTCAGCGGCGGGAGCCGCGCAGAGAGTTGCCCATTCCGAATACCTCATCGGTTCGACCAACCTCTCCCCACCTGCGCGGCCACACAGCCTGGCGCAGAAGTGGCTTGCTTTCGCCTATCCGATGGGGACCATGGGAGAAGCTCCGCGGCATTGAGCCGACTGAAATCACAACGAACCTTATGATCAAACCCGTCCTCTTCCTCGCGATCACCCTTGCCGGCGTTACTGCTGCCTCGGCCGCCCAGGCCCCCGCCCTGGTACAGTTAGCCAATCCCCTCATGGGCACGGACAACCCGAACGGTTTCTCCCACGGCAATACCATCCCCGAGGCGGCGCTCCCTTTCCCGATGAACGCGTGGTCGGCCTACACCCAGCCCCAGCGCGATTCCTTCTATTACGCTTACCGCCAGACCAAAATCCGCGGCATCCGCCAAACCCACCAGCCCAGCCCGTGGATGGGCGATTACGCCAACTTCGCCCTCATGCCCGTCACCGGCAAACTCGTCGTCAACGAAACCGACCGCGCCTCGGATTTCCGCCACGAAGCCGAGCTCTCCCAACCCAGTTGCTACAAAGTCCATCTCGACTCCTGGAAAGCCACCGCCGAAGTCACGCCGACCGAACGCGCCGCTCGATTCCGGTTCACTTATGAAGACGCGGGCGACGCTTACGTCGTCCTGGAAGTCTTCCGCGGCAACAATTGCTCGGTCGAAATCGTCCCGGGCGAAAACAAAATCATCGGCGTCGCCCGCAACAACAGAGGCGGCGTGCCGGAGGATGGCAGTTTCGGGAGCCATTTCGTCATCGTTTTCGATCGCCCGTTCGCGGCTTACGGGGTCTGGTCCGGCGCGTCCGGCGGCGGACGCGGCGGCGACCGCGCCGCGGAAACGCCTGAATCTATCAAGCCTGGCGAAACGAAACTCACCGGCCCGCACGTCGGCGTTTTCGTGAAAGTCGATACCGGCGCGGACAAAGTGGTCGGCTGCAAGGTGGCCTCCTCGTACATCAGCCCGGCGCAGGCGGTGGTCAATCTCCAGAAGGAGATCGGAGATGCCGATTTCGACACCGTTCGCCAACGAGCCGAAACGCGCTGGAATGAGGCGCTCGGCCGCGCCCGCGTCGAAGGTGGTTCGCTCGAGCAACAGCGCACATTCTATAGCTGCCTGTACCGCGCCCTTCTCTTCCCCGAAAAATTTCACGAAATCACCGCCCAGGGCAAAACCGTTCACTACAGCCCTCACGACGGCAAAGTCCACGACGGCGTGCTCTACACCGACAGCGGTTTCTGGGACACGTTCCGCGCGGCGCATCCGCTCTACACGCTCCTCTATCCCGAAGTCAGCGCCGAGATCATGCAAAGCCTGTTGAACGCTTATGATGAAAGCGGGTGGCTGCCCGAATGGCCCAGCCCGGGCCACCGCGGCATCATGATCGGCGAGAACTCCTTCTCTCTCCTCGCCGATGCGTGGGTCAAAGGCGTGCGCGGGTTCGACGCCGAAAAAGCCGTCGCCGCCATGGTCCACGACGCCAACAATTCCCACCCCCGCATCTCGGCCGTCGGGCGCGACGGCGTCAAATACTACAACGAACTCGGCTACGTGCCTTACGGCAACCAGGCCCCGCGCCGCGGCGCGACCAACACCTTCCCCGAAGCCAGCGCCAAGACCCTCGAATTCGCCTACGACGACTTCTGCGCCGCCCAATTGGCCCACGCCGTCGGCAAAACTGCCGAAGCGGACACGTTCGCGAAGCACGCCATGAATTACACCAACCTCTTTGACCCGAAAATCGGGTTCATCCGCGAGCGGAAAGCCAACGGTTCGTGGGACGAACCGTTCTATCCGGAACAATGGGGCGGCGGGTTTACCGAGGGCTGCTCCTGGCATTGGACGTGGTGCGTCTTCCAGGACATCCCCGGGTTGGTCACCCTCATGGGCGGCGACCAGGCCTTCGCCGACAAGCTCGACGCGGTGTTCACAACGCCGAACACGGTCAAGTCCGGCACTTACGGCGGAATGATCCATGAAATGACCGAAATGGTCGCCGCCGACATGGGCCAATACGCCCACGGCAATGAGCCCGTTCACCACATGATTTACTTGTACGATTACGTCGGCAAACCCTGGAAAGCCCAGGTGAAGCTTCGCCAGGTGATGAACCTGCTTTACCAGCCCACCCCGGACGGCTATTGCGGCGACGAAGACACCGGCCAGATGTCCGCCTGGTACGTCTTCAGCGCGCTCGGCTTCTACCCCGTCTGCCCCGGCGAACCCAACTACCTCATCGGCAGCCCGCTCTTCAGCGAGGCGACCCTCAACCTGCCCAATGACAAAAAACTCACCGTCCTGGCGAACAACAACGGCTCCCAGGAATACTACATCCGCAGTGCGATGCTTAATGGCGAGACACTCGATAAAACCTGGCTCACCCACCAGGACATCGTAAAGGGCGGTGAACTGTCCTTCCAAATGTCGTCCCAGCCGAATTATAAATGGGGTATCGCTCCCGAAAACCGGCCGCGCTCCGCCCTCCGCGAACTCACCGGAGCAGCGAAGTAATTGGGCGAGCAGTTAGCCATCATCCTTCCTCCCGCCCTGTCTCAATTCCAGCCGTAACCGTCCAACGAACCGACACCCCCGCGGCAGTCGGAAAACCCTGCCGGCCCACCTCTCGCAGACATTCCAAACCCTAACCTTCAACTTGTAACCTTCAACCTTCAACCAACCCCGAGAGGCGTTGGCATAATTTAAGCTTTTCTAAACTCTCAGCCGTACTTGGGGTACCTACGACCGTAAGGCAATGCGGGCAGAATGCGTCTGCGAGAAATACAGCCGGTTCTGCCCGCGCTCTAGCACCCCGCGACCAAACCTCCCCTTCTCTCATAGATAGAATGACTTTTGCGGTCCCATTAAAAACAGGTCCCAACAAAATTGCCGACACCGGAGGGGCCGGCCCACGGTCTCTCCCTGCTCTTCAATTTAACCCGTTCGCACCGGTTCGCACTGGTTCGCACCGGTTGGAACCCGAAGTGCCCCCCTCGACAGAGGAACTCGGGCCATCTGGGTCTATCGCGTTTTTGTGGCATATCGGGGCCTGAGATTCGGTTGCGGCTGCGCCATGCCGTGTTGTTCACAGTTTCTGGTACCGGCCCATCCGGGAGTCCTGCATGTGCTCAGAAACGCTCGCCAAATCGCGCCTCAGACTTTATAAGCTCCCCGAACCTCAGGACTTTGCGCTGTGACTGTGTCAATCGGTAATGCTGTTGCCCGGCCTGCGCTCTCACGCCCGCAAGCGAACAGCCCGCGCGCCCGGCTCGCGATTGGCCTGCTGCTCGCCTTCGTCGTCGCCAAGCTGCTCGCTCATTTCCTGGCAACCTTCCTCACACCCTACGGCATCCATCGGGATGAATTCCTTTACCTCGCGATGGGAAAACACCCTCAGTTCTGGGGGATGGATTTCATGGTCGGCCAGGTCTGGATGCTCGGGCCCGCAATCCTCCTGTCGGCTGTGGGCCTGGCTTACCTGTTGGCGGCGCGCTCGATGCGACCCTACGGGGAAGTCAGTTGGGCCTGCGTGACCGCCTTCATGGCGCTTCTCGTGCTGCATGGCAAGGCTCATTACATCGGGCCCATCTACCCTTTGCTCTTCGCGGCGGGCGCGGCGGCCCTCGGAACCCTGCCCCCGCTCGCGGCTCGGCGCGCCAACGCCGTGATGCTCGTCTTGATAATCGCCTGGGGCGCCATCGGACTACCCTTCGGCCTCCCGGTTGTGCCACCGCCGCAGATGGCGAAGTACGCGGCTGCGGTCGGTATTACAGGCGCCGTCACCACCAACCAGGGAAAAGTACTTTCTTTGCCTCAGGATTACGCGGACATGCTGGGCTGGGAAGAACAGGTGGAGGCCGTAGCACAGATCTATGAGTCCCTGCCTCCGGACAAACGCGGCGAAGCGGTGCTCATCGCTCGGAACTATGGTGAGGCTGGCGCGCTCGACTGCTACGGCCCGCGCCACGGTTTGCCCCGCGTCCTCCTGCCCCACAACAACCTTCTCTGGCCTCCGCCCGCAAAGCCGGCCGACGTCGTGGTTTCGCTCGGGATATCGACCGACGACTTATGCCGCTTCTTCCGTCCCGTGCGCCTGGTGGCGGTGTATGACGATCCCTGGCGTGTCCCGGAAGAGCGGAACTCTCCAATCTGCGTCGCCGAGACGCTCTACCAGAGCCTCGACGAAGCCTGGCCGGGCCTGAAGCGGTAGCCGCGCCAGCGACCAGGGAGAAGCGAGGTTGGATGCAGGACTGCTGGATTAATCGAGGCGCGTGGACCTCCGAAAGTGGGTTTCAGGCTCGGGACTTGGGACTGCACAGGGTGGACTGGGGATTGTGGCCTGTGGACCGCTTCCTTCCCCTGCCACTGGTCCCTTTTTCACGCCTTGCCTGTCATTTTGAGCCAAGACAATCATGCTGGCGGGTTGCCACAATCAATCGCAAAGAGGCTACGATGCCAGGACACAAACGAAATCTGATGTCAACTTGGCAAGTTGATTTCTTGCGCTTGCGTGACGGAAACTGACCTATGAAGCCACTTGACATTGCTTTCATTCTCATCCTCATTACCCTCGGCGCGTTCGCGCAGTCGGCTTTTGCCTCCGAGCGACCTGCGGTGGTCGCGCCGCCGGATTCCTTTTTCGAGAAGGTCAGGGATCGGGACCGTGACGCGGCACGCCAATTCTATAAGAAATATTTGGAGATAAACGGCCTGCCGGTCGCGGCTTCAGCCGAGGTCGCCGACCAGGCGTTGCAGCGCACCTGGGACTTGGTGATTCATTTGCTGGCCGGCCGGCCGGATGTCCTGCAGGCCATGGTGAAAAATGGCATGTACCTGATCATCATCGGTCGGGACCAGGTCTATACCGACATGCTGGAATACCGGCATCATCCCAACCCCGAGTACCAGAACGAGCGGGTCCGAGGCACCGGTGGCAAGCCCACCAGCTTCGGCGAAGAGAACCTGCTCTGCCTTCCCATGGATCGGTATGACGACGAGAGCATAGGTCTGCACGAATTCTGCCACACCATCGATGCGACGCTCGCCTCCCTGGACCCTGCCTGGCGCGAAAGGAAAAATTCCGTTTTTCGTCATGCGCTCGAAAAAGGGTTTTGGAAAAACACCTACGCCGGGTCGAACCCCGGCGAATTCTGGTCGGAAACGTGCCAGGCTTATTTCGATTGCGCCCGGGTCAATAACTGGAACCACGGCCCGATCGGCACTCGCGAGCAACTCAAGGTGTATGATCCCGAAACCTATGACTTGATCAAAAACGCCTTTAACCTCAAGCCGGATCAGGAATGGCGCTACGCCTGGCTTCAAAAGCTGCCGAATGTGGGTCCACCCCCGGCTCGGTTCCGCATCGCGCCGTACTACACGAAGTTCACCTGGGCGCGCGAGTTCACCGTCCTCGGTCGCCAGGCCAGCAATGAAGCGTTGCTCAAGGCCAACAACACCATCCGCAAAATGTTCGCCTATCGTCACGACATCCTCAAGGCGCTCATCGCCGACGGCGTGAAGCTGGTTGTGCTCGGGCCCCAGGAGAAGCTTAGCGACCTGCCTGAATATCAGGACCTGAAGAAAACGCCGGGCTTCGATCCGCTCGCGCGGATGCTCGGTTATACCCCTGAAACCAAATTGTTGGCAGTGGGCGAAGAAAACGTGTTGGGCAACCCTGCTGACCCGCAGGTCGGCCAATGCCTGGTCATCCGGGAGTTTGCGAAAGCCTTGTATTCTGTCGTGGGCACTCGCCCGGTCGACCCGGGCTGGGACACTCGGCCAGAGCGTGACCGGCAACAATACGAACTGCGCGTCAAACGTGTGGATGTTCGGCTCGATCAGAAATTAAAACAGGTTTACGAAACCGCGCTTAGCAAAGGCCTATGGAAAGGCACGCCCGCCTGTCAGAGCCGGGTCGAGTACTGGGCTGAAGGGGTGCTGGCTTATTTCAACGCCACCGGCCAGAACGCGGCGCCGAACGATGCCCCCCACCCGATTACCACGCGCGAGGAGTTGAAAGCGTATGACCCAGACCTGTACTCGCTCATAAACGAAACCATGGCCTACGACGGGCATGTGGACTGGCGGTACCGCCGGTAAATCGTGCTGGTCGCCTTGGGAGGGCGAGCGTCCCCGCGAGCCCTCCCGGCCTGGCGTCTTGACTATTGCTTCCCTCCCGCCACTCTCCTGTTTCATGAACATCCACCACCTCGAGCTCTTTTACCATGTCGTCAAAAACGAGGGCATCACCGCAGCCGCGCGCAATATGCCTTACGGCATCCAACAAGCCGCCATCAGCGGCCAGGTGGCCCAATTGGAAGAGTTCCTCGGCGTGGTCCTGTTTCACCGCCGGCCCTTTTCCCTGACGCCTCCAGGGCAGAAGCTCTTCAGCTTCATCAAGCCGTTCTTCGATAATCTCGAATCCGTCGCGCAGGAAGTACGCGGAGGCGTGGCGCAACACCTCCGGATCGCAGCCTCTGAAATCCTCCTGCAAGACTACCTTCCCGACATGATCCAGCAGACGCGTCGGCAGTTTCCGAAGTTAAAAGTCACGCTCAAGGAAGGCTACTACCCCGAGGTCGTGAAATGGCTGGAACAGCGGGATGTCGATCTCTGCCTGGGCCTGCTGGGCGGGAAACCGCCGCACGGCATCCACTCGTTGCCGCTCTTCGACCTCTCCCTGGTGCTCCTGGTGCCGCACCAGAGCAAGCTCCAGTCGGCCGCCGAGCTTTGGGAGCAGGACCACATCGAGGAGAAGTTGATCACGACCCCGTCCAATCAGGTGATTTGCCGCGCGTTTCAGCAAGGGTTGAGGAAGCACAAAGTGGATTGGTTCAGCGGCATCGAAGTCAGCACGGTGGCTCTGGTGGAAACCTACGTCGTCAAGGGCTACGGCATCGGCGTTACGGTCGGTGTTCCCACCCGCAAGTACCATCCCCAGGTCCGCATCCTGCCGCTCGATGATTTCCCGAAAACCAGTTTCGGCGTTCTCTGGCAGGGCTTCCGCACACCAGTGCTGGATCACTTTCTGAAAGTAGTGCAGCAAGCCGCGAAAACGGAGATCTCAGCAAACGCTCAAACCCCGGACTCGGTTCCCGAACCAAAGCCGTCGAGGCCGCCACTCCCAAAGAGCACCGCCCGCCCGCAAGCGGGCGGACCAGTCCGCGCGAAGTAACCCGGCCGCTTATTCAACCTTGACTGGCTGCCCTGGCGGCTTAAGTGTTTAGTACAGACCGGCACGGAAGTCGCCTTGTTCGACCGATCGCCTCCGGTCGCACCGGAGGGAAGAAACTGGTTTCCTGCCATGGTCACCAGGCTCCGCGAAACTGCTGAGCAACAAACTGTCAGTATAATCCCTCAGGCTTATGATTGATGAACCCAAGCCGAACCCACACGATTCGACTGAAGTGGCACGAGTGAAACTGTTCCTCGGTATGCAGTTCTTCTTTCTGGTGGTTTCAATATTTACAGGCGGATTTAACTTCAAATTATGGTCGATGCTGGATACTGCCCTCATGCTCCAGTCCATCGGCGTTACCAGCCTGGTCCTGGTGCTGGAAGAAGAAAAACTGCGTCGGCTCGCATTCCGCACAGCCGTGATCATTTACCTGTTGGCAATCCTGGATATGGGAATCAACGTCCTCATCTCGGGGGTTGTCGGGTGGAAAACGTAACTGGACGTAACTTGCGGATCTGAAGGTTCCATTCCGAAACGCTGTAACCTTCCACCCTAGCGCAGGCGAATGGTTCCGGGCAGCTTCAAAATCCTGGTTTAAGGAATGTAGGAAAAGCGTCGCCGCACGGGCCCCGGAGCGCCGATTTGTAATCGGCTTTGCGTTGCCGGAGCCCAGGCGCCTCCAGTCGCAGCCACACACGACCTATGCCGATTACAAATTGGCCAAAAGGGTTGCGGCAGCGGCGGCGGTGTCACGATGCCCCGGCTTGCGGACTCGCTCGCCGCTTGCCAAAAAGGTTCAAGGGCCTATACTGGAACCAACAGCAAGCGGGCTGGATTCGATCTGCCAAACCGGTCCCTGGCAGCGAGTACTGGCCCGACAGCGAGCACGGTCAGCCTTTATGGGCACAACAGTCTATGCCAGGGTTCGCACGGTCACGACTTCAATCGAGGCTGACAGGATGATCAGTAATTTGCGAGGCGCTGGTCTGCACCCCGTGGAGCTCTCTATGTCCGCGGATTGTTCCTTGCTGGGGAGGGCCGTTGGTTTTCCCATCCAGGTTCCCATCGAAGAGGCGGTTGCTGCAAGGGAATTCCTGGAGTCGTGTGACGGGCCAAGCGACGCGGCTCGATAAAAGGCCCCGCATCGTCCTTGCGACTTTGCCGAGAGGTGCCGGGCGGTCTATTTCACCACGCCAATTCGAGTGCCGCTCAGCGTCCGCAAAAGTGCCCGCCCGGCCGACCCGCCGATGCCAACCTGCTCATCGTCTCCTGCCCCTGTTCGGCACCAGGGAACGGCGTCCACATCGCCGGCACCTGATGCTGCAACCGCCAGGCTTTAAACGCATGGAGCAAGGGGCTCAGTTCAGTCGCGGCAGAACGCACTTCTTCCCGGTCATCGGCAAACCCATCGGATTGGTAATCGGGAATGGCATCGTCATCCTTGCGAACGTAGGCCAGCACGCGCACCAACCGCTCGAACTCCGCCCGGTCAGCCACTTTGAAAGAACCAGCCTGCGCCGCCTGGATCAACCCGATGATGGTCCGGCATTGCTGCTCAATAAAACGGTGACCGAGTTCGCTTAGGCCAAGCTTGCATAGCTTTGCCTCCAGGTCAGGCGGTACGTTGCCTCTGGCCAGTTCATCACGCAGGTCCTCAACCTCATGGACTGTGACCAGGTGCAAGCGTCCCGGTCGACAGGACGTTTGCCGCATAGGTGACCAGACCTGCCTGACGGTGTAATCGGTGCCTGAATTGATTCCGCGGGTTTTCATAACAAGGCCAACGCTACGCCGTGGCCCTGTGGTTGTACATTACAATTTGGCCCCGGTTTTCTCATCGGTTCAGTGAGCCTTCAACGTCTTCCCCGGGCCTTCAATTGCCCGCAGCAAGGCCTCGCGTTCCGGGTCGGAGCCTACGAATAAATCTCCGGGGAACTTGCGGTAGGTTAATAGCTCGGAGAAGATGTAATCCTGGTCATTCCGGTTGAGGCCCATGCCGGCGAGGTATTGCAGGCGGAGGTCTTTGTCGCGGTTAAGCTGGGCGTGCTTCAGCCACGGCTGCAGGTCCGTTGCGCGCCCAGCGTAGGTCGCCATCAGCCCGAAACTCGACTTGAACCCAACGTCGCGCAGAGATTGGCGCACCCGGTCGAAATCGTCACTGCTGAGCCGGCGCTGGACCTGTCCCAGATCGATAGTGGCCGCGCCCGCCCCGCCGAGTAACACGACGTCATAGCCCTCGCCATTTTCGTCGTTGCTCCACACGGTTGCTTGAGGAAAGACGTCGAAAAAAGTCGCCAGCTCGGACCGGACGACCGCGACGCTGCTTTCATAGAGTGGCACCCACTGGGTCACCAGTCCGCCCGGATTCAGATGCTGCCTGCAGAGCTCGAAATATTCTTTGGTGTAGAGGCTGGCAGCGCCCTTGACCCACGGATGAATCGGGTCTGACGTGATGATATCGAACTTGTCCTGCGTAGTCAGGATATAATGCCGCGCATCATCGTAAATGATCCGGACCCGCGGGTTGTCCACAACGTCGTAATTCTCTTCCGCGAAATACCGAGCGACCAATTTGGGAATCAATGGTTCAAGCTCGCAAATCACGATTTTCTCGACGCTGGGGTAAACGAGTAATGACCCGGCGGTAACGCCAGCCCCGCAGCCGACGACCAGCACGGACCGGGGTTGGGGATGCAGCAGTCCCGGCAGATGGCCCAGCATCCGTTGCATGCGCATGTCCCGCGGGTCCGTCGAAGCTTCGATCTTGCCGCTGATATGGAAGTTCCGGACGCCGTTGTTCATCTCGGTGACGGCGACCGACGCGTTTACCCCTTCGCCCATATACAGAGCGGTCTCGACCGTGGTAGTGGCGGGAAGCTTGCGGCCATATGCGACCAACTCCCACGGCACCCGCGGAACAGTCCAGATCAGCAGCGCGACCACTCCGAGTCCCGCGATCAGCCACACCGCCCCCTCCGCGCTCCACCTTCCGCGCCCTGAACTGTGGACCGTGGATTGTGGACTTGGGACTTGAGACTTGGGACTTGGGACTTGGGACTTTAGCCTTTGCACTTTCGGCCGCCCCCACAACATCAGAAGCCCGCTGACTGCAGTTAAGCTCAGCAGCAGTCGTTCGACCTGCTGCGTCCCGAGCCACCCGATCAGGAAGACGCTGCACCCCACCGCGCCGACAATCGCCCCTGCCGTGTTGGCGGCATAAACTCTGCCGACCAGCCGTCCGGGGTCTCCCCCTCCCGAAGCCGCTGCCAGTGCCAGGGGAAAACTCGCCCCCCATAAACAGGTGGGCGGCAGAACTGCCCAAGCGCAGCGCAGCAGGTCGAGCTGGAGGTTGAACCACGGGCTTGTGGAAAGCGACGGGTTAATCGGCCAATAGGGCAGCGAACGTGCCAGCATGAACGCCGTCCAGCCCATCCCCGCCGCGAGCAGCATTTGGCAGAGCCCCAGCGCGAACTCCGGACGCGCCGTCCGCCGCGCCACGAAAGCCCCGACGGTGCTGCCGATCCCCAACCCCGCCAGGAAAACCGCCAGGATCAGCGAAAACGCATACACCGTCCCGCCCAGCATCAATGACAACAACCGCGTCCATACTACCTCCGCCCCTAGCGCGCATAATCCTGATAAAGCGATGGTCCAATAAACCAGCCCGGCGTCCCGCCCGTCCGACGCCCCAACGGCGGCCGATTCCGCGAATTCATTCGGCCCCTGGTGCGGCTCGCGCACGGAAAGCAAGAAACTGATGAGAGCGATCGAGGCGTTTAGTGCCGCGGCGACACAAGTGCCTACAACCATGTCATACACGCGCAACAAATAGAATCCCGCCAACAGCGAGCCAAACACCGCACCGAAAGTGTTGCCGGCATAAAACAGGCCGAGCCAGGAAATCCCGTCAGAGCTGGTCCTCACCCAGCGCGAAATCGCCGGCAACGTCGCCCCCATCAGCATGGTTGCCGGCAGAAGACAAGCGACGCACAGCGCGCCCCGCAGCAGGAAAGCCGGCAGGCCCGGACCCACATGCATCGCATAAATCCGCGCCACGGGCGGTAGCAGCGCCAGCACTCCGACGCCACAGATCCCGATTCCGGCCTCGACCGCCGCATAAACGCGCAGCGGGTGCCGCCGCGGCGAAATCCAGCGCGGCAACGCTACGCTGCCTAAACACAGCCCCCCCATGAACACCCCCAGCACGATCCCCAGCGATACCGCCGTTGACCCAATCACCAGTCCCAGCAACTGGAACCAAATGATTTCGTAGATCAACGCCGCGCAACCGCTCCCGAAAAACAACAGCACCAGCACCGCACGCACCCCGCCGCCAGCCCGCCCGCTGCCCGCAGGATGGGCCTCCGCCGCCTCAGGGGGACCGCTCGCGACCGCGCCGCTCACAACAGATTCTCCGCGCCTTTGCACCTGTGTCAATTCGTGTCCATCCGTGGCTTAAAATCCGGTAGCGCCTTTGCACCTTAGCGTCTTTGCGTTAAAAAATCCTGCCCGAATGCTTCCGGCTCGGGTCACTCCCACTTCATTCCGGGCTGGCGAATCGCTTCGAGGCACTGCTTCACATCCATCGCCCGCTGCGCTTCCATCGCCCATACCCGGCACCGCGACCGCCAGCTCTCCAGCTCCTTCGGCGTTGCCGCGTGGGGTTTGGCATGCGGCACCGCCTGCCCCACCAACAGCGACAGGTAACCGTCCACGCCAAACGAATTCGACGAATGCAACAACTGGCCCGACAATCCGCTCGGCCCATTTTCCCGGTAGAACTCCACCATTGGCTCGGCGCCATGTACCGCGGTGTCGGCCCGGCAGGCCCGCCAAAAAGGTGTGTCCAGCCGGGTATTGAACTTATAATGGATCGCCAGAAAATCCCGCACATCATCCCAAACCCGCGTATTGAACCCGTTGTAGAGCGCCGCTAGCGTCGGCGTTGGCGAGCAGGCGCTTTCGCCCAGCGAATCCGCCAGCGTGATCGCTTCCACGCATATCACCTGCAGCGCCGTCGCCTCCAGCGGCTCCACAAATCCCACCGCGTTCCCGATCCCCACCACGTTGCCCACCCAGTTGCGCGCGTAGCGTCCGGTGCGGAACTTCACCCGGCGCGGCTCGGTCGCCACTTTCGGATTCTTCGCCAGGAATTCACCCAGCGCCGCCTCGTCCGTTATGAAATTCGAAGAGTACACATACCCTCGGTTGATCCAATGCTCATGCTCGATCTGCCAGCACCAGCCTGCGTCCATCGTCTCGGCCAGCGTGTAAGGCTTGATCGGCTCGTCCGTCCTCGCCCATCCCCCGATCACCGCCCGGTCGCAAAACAGCGAATCGGCGTAGCTGATGAACGGCTCGCCCAGGGCCCGCCCAAGCAACTCGGACCGAAAGCCGGAGGCATCGACATACAAGTCCGCCGTCATCCGCTCCCCCTGGTCGGTAACCAGCGCCGCGATTCCTTCCGGTCCGGTCTCGGCCTTTACGGTCGCGTCCTTCACTTCCACGCCGAATTCCACGCTCACCTTCCCCAGCCACCCCACCAGTTTCTTGTTCTCGATATGGAAAGCGAAAAAGTTGTGGAACTTTGGCTGGCCGTCCGGTTGCCGCGGGAAAGCCTTGTCGTGCGCCATCAACGCCGACACCGTGCCCGTATACGGCACCTCGTCGGAAGCATAGAACCCGATCGGGCGCGACAACCCTGGCACCCGCTGGCCGAACTCCGTCATGAACGTGTAATAAAACTCCGGCCGCGACCCCCACAAAAACTTAATCCCCAGCTTCCAGGTTGGCTCCGCCTCTGCGTAAAACTGCTTCGGCTTGAGCTTGAGGTTCTCGAAAAAATGCCGCGGGAAAGCGACTGTCGTCCCCTCGCCCACCCCAATGACCCCGATGTCCGGGCTGCGCAGCGCCGTCACCTCGAGCTGCGGCAGCCGCCGCTTGAGCGTCAGCGCAGCGATAAACCCGGCGCTTCCCCCGCCCAGAACAATCACCCGTTTGACGACACTGGTGGGCACGCCGCAAATGTGCAGCATTCCGACCCTAACCGCACCAACTTTCAACCGTCGCACCTGAACCGTGGACCGTGGACCGCGCACTTGAGACTTGAGACCTGGGGCTTTGGACTTGGGACTTGGGACTTGGGACCTGAGACTTGGCACCTGACACTTGGCGCTCTGCAGTCCGCTTGGGCCTTGAGCCCTTACCCGAGGACTCTCAACCGTGGACTGCGGACTTGAGACTTGAGACTTGAACCTTGAACCTTGAAACCCGAGACGCGAGGCTCGCTCCTTGACACCCTGCCTGTATCGCTGAATGGTGGTATTAATGTCCCGATGACACGAAAAGGTAATGGCGCGCCGACGCCTGAAAAAGTCCCGCCGCGGCGGCTGTCCCGTCGCCGTCGGCCGAACGGTGTCCCCAACATCCGCGATGTCGCCCGCCGCGCCGGCGTTTCCGTCGCCACCGTCTCCTTTGTCCTCAACGAAGCCCACAGGCACCGCATCCGGCCCACAACCCAAAACCGCGTCTTCGCCGCCGTCAAAGCCCTCGGCTATTCCCCCAACGTTTCCGCTCGCAACCTCGCCGTTGGCCGCAGTCACATCCTCGGCGTCATCGTCTCCGATATCCGGAACCCCTTCTTCCCGGAGATTATCGCCTCCTTCCAGGAAGCCGCGAATCTCAAAGACATGGAAGCCGTTGTCGTCAATACCAACTACGACCCCCAGCGCACCCGCGACACCGTTCTCCGCCTGCTCGCTCTCCAGGTGCCCGGCGTCGCCATCCTTACCTCCCAGATTGACCCCTCCGTCATGCACACCCTCGCCCGCCGCGGCATCGCCGCCGTCTACCTCGACCTCGGCCGCGTGGACTACCGCGTCAGCAACATCGCCGTCGATTACGAACATGGCATCATCGCTGCCCTCGACCATGTCCGCGCCCTCGGCCACACCCGCATTGGTTTTATCGGCGGCGCCCCTCGGCTTCCCTCGGCTCAGCGCCGCAAGCTCGCCTTCCTGGCCGGCGCCAGGAAATTCGGCGGCCTTCAGACCCTCTCCGTCGATTCCGATTTTACCGTCCAGGGCGGCTATCTTGCTTGCGCCAAATTGCTCGCCGGACTCGCCCCCACGGCCATTATCGCCGCCAACGACCTCATGGCCATTGGTGCCATGCACGCCGCCTATGACCGCAGAATTCGCATCCCGGCCGATTTGTCCGTCGTCGGCTTCGACGACATCCGCTTCGCCCAACACACCCAACCCCCGCTCACCACCGTCGCCGTCCCCCGCGGCACAATTGGCCGGCTCGCCTTCGAAGCCCTCTGGACCCTGATTTCCGACCCCGCCACCTCCGGCGCCGAACACCACGTCCCGACTACTCTCGTCGTCCGCGATTCTACCACCCACGCCCCCAAGCCGGCCGACCGACTCTTGCCCGCCTGAGCCGCCAAGTCGAAGTCGATTCCTTCGATGAAGCGGACGGCCAACTGGTCGTTGGAGAACCAAATGTGCTCACTGGTGCCGGGGCGCGGGGTGCCGTGCTCGTCCAGCCACCAGAAAGACAAGGCGCCATAGACAGCGATGGCTTTACCCTGTGCGGCCACGGTGCCGTAAGGCTCCAGGACATCCGTCCAGATGAGCGGAAATTTCTCGAGAATGGCCGTGCCGTCGGGGGGCCTCGTCTCCGCCGTCGGACAACATTCGTCGCGCCATCCATAGTAGAGGCCACTGCGGCCAATCCAGGCACGCCCGGACAACAGATAGCCGTACAAACAAACATGAAAGCCCCCCCTGTGTTACCGCGGGCAGCGACAGTCCCCCCACCGCACCTTCGGCCCCGTTGCTCGCCGCCGACCCCGTCCACATTCTGGCCGGTATCGCGGGCTTAACACTCCTTAACACTATTTTTTTCCCAGCGCTTCGGTTGCACGCTTTTTAGGCGGTGACCGGTGCGGGATCCAACGAGGGTGTCGGGACGGACCAGAGGATAGACCTCCGAGGCCAGGGCGAGGCTGTGTGAAAACTCGCGCACGTCGAACGCAATCATGGCCGGGCGCTTAGACTGGGAGACAATCGTTGTTTTTTGCGCCGTGAGAACGTTGAACTCCAGAATCAGGGCCCCGGCTTAGCCTTGGAGTTCGATAAAAGG
>DATMRF010000101.1:0-35131 GCA_035566435.1 Candidatus Acidiferrum sp. | reverse complement strand
CTGTGGAGATGAAAGAACCCGGCGTAAAAAAGCCAGTCGAGCGGATGTTTCCGTTCGTGCTGCGCTCCCGCATTTTGATCGTGGGACGCGACCTTCTGGCGCGCAGTAAGAGCAAGTTGCATTTCGTATTGCTCACCAGCGACCTGTCAGAAGCCAGCCGCACGGAGATGCTGTCGGAATTTGCGCATTACCCGGTGGTTCAGCATTACACCTCGGCCGATTTGGAGAAGTTCTTCAAGATAAAAGGAGCCAAGGTCGTCGGGTTTGAAAAGTCGGGCCTCGCCCAATCGATCTACGCTGAAATGAAGGAACACCGGATTAACCGGCCGATGAATCCCTCGAAGCCGCCAAAACAAGAATCGTCTGGAAAGACCAATTAAAAGTGGCTGGTGCTCGTGCGGCAAGGCTCCATTTCCAACTTTGCGGCTCTGCTGCTTTCCTTCTTTGCGTTAAACTCCCATTGCATGGATACGGGTTGCTTCAGCAAAGGGTGCTACCCTGCCCTGGCAGCGCAGGTTCAAGCTCATCCGGGTCGAGGAATTCATCCCCCTTGCACTTCCAGGTTCAGAACCTCGCCCGGTTCGCATTCGGCGAACACCTCGAATGGCCGGCAGCAGACCTCGCAATCGGTGGTAAACCGTTGCGTTGCCGCGCTGGTGTCCACCACCAGTTCAAACCGCTGACCGCAATACGGACATTGAATGGTTTCGCTGACTTCCATCTTCGCTCGTTCTAAAGCAACCTTCGCATCGATTAACGCGATTGCAATGTGCTCTGCTGGCTAACGACGAAGTATAAACGGCGAAAAACAGCCACTTAATCGCATGACTTCAGGCGCGTCGCCTGTGTTAGAATGCAACCCATGAACTACTGTTCAAAGTCCTTCACAGCACACTGGTGGGTGAATTTGGCATCCCTCATCCTGGCGACAGCATGCCCATTGGTCGTGAACCAAAACGCGGGAGCAGCTCCGCAGGCTGCGTTTGCGGGGCGCTGGGACCTGACGATCAGGGATTCGAACGGTAAGCAGCTCCCGTCATGGCTGGACTTGACTGTCGAAGACGGGGCCTGGAACGCCAGCTTTGTCGGCCGTTGGGGAAATGCTCGGCCGTTGCCGACGGTCGAGATTAAAAGCGACTCGCTCCATTTCGTTTCCCCCAGGCAGGAAGAGGATAGCCAGACCGATCTGGTCTTTGACGGCAAGCTGGCCAACGAAATCTTAACCGGCCTCGCCAAAGGACCGAACGGAACCCCATGGACATGGAGCGGCAAACGTGCCCCTGCGCTCAAGCCGCCGGCAACACTAAACTGGGGCGAGCCCGTCACGCTTTTCAACGGGCGCGATTTTGCCGGGTGGACTTTTGACAATCCGGTCAAGGCATCCAGTTGGGTCGTGGAAAAAGGCTGCCTCGTGAACAAATCGCCGGGCTCGAACATCGCCACCGAGCGGCGGTTCCAAAATTTCAAACTCCACCTCGAGGTCAATTGCCCGACCAACGCCAATAGCGGCATCTATCTGCGCGGCCGGTATGAGGTGCAGGTCGAAGATGATTCCATCCAGGAGCCGCCCAGTCACCACATGGGCGCAATTTACGGTTTCCTCGCGCCGGTGCCGGAGCAGCCGCGACGCCCGGGCGTTTGGCAGAGCTTCGACATCACGCTCGTTGGCCGGTTCGTTACCGTCGTTCAGAACAGCCAGACCATTATCAACAACCGGGAGATCCCCGGAATCACCGGTGGCGCCTTGGACAGTCACGAAGAATTGCCAGGCCCGCTCTACCTTCAAGGGGACCACGGCGGCATCGCCTACCGGAATATCGTCCTGACACCGGCGACGCCTTGAAGTCAAAAGTTAACCTGCGCTTGCAAATAGACCCAATTTGCGTCATGCGCGCCGCCCAGGGTCTGAAAAGTCTGATTGACGTAGTCGCCGGTGAAAAAGTGGCCAAACCCCCTTGCCCGTCTGAGGCTAAACTCCGCAACGGCGCCAGGAGACACATGAAGTCTGGCGGCCGTTATCGAGAACTGTAGATTGTTGGGAAGGAAAAGTCGGTCATAACTATTGACACTTTTCAACTTCTTTTCGCTTTTGCACCAGGCAGTTGGACACGTAAGTCCATGTT
The DNA here is from genome assembly GCA_035566435.1 of Candidatus Acidiferrum sp. Taxonomy (GTDB): domain Bacteria; phylum Verrucomicrobiota; class Verrucomicrobiia; order Limisphaerales; family UBA8199; genus DATMRF01. Next base: position 33,008 of record DATMRF010000101.1, on the reverse strand, counting down.
CCCATCTTAAGCCGCTGCGCTATCCATTTCAACGTCATCGTGCTCTCCTGCCGCAGCCGCCACGCCATCTTCACTTTCTCCGGTTCGCCCTTGCGCCTCCGCGCCAACTCGGCCTCGCTCCAGTGCCGGCGGCGCAGCTCCGCCTCCACCAACCGTTCGGCGTGCACCGCGTCAGCCTCCCGCAACTCCGCGCCGTAATGGTCTTTCCGGCTTTCATGCATCTGCGCCAGCAATTCCTCCCGGAACGCCTCGCTGCCCAAACACCAGCCCCGCTCCACAGCTTTCCAATCCGTCTTGCGCGTCTCCGGGCCGCGTCGCTGTTCCATCATCAGCGCAAAATGCTTCCGCCCCGCGGGACTGTCCCTCGGAATCCCCCATTCCCCCAGCAAGCGCTCCACCCGCAGCCAGCCCGGCCGCTGGCCAGGCGCTCTGAGGTATTCCCCATAACTGATCCACCGATACCCCTCCAATCGCTGGCGGTGCCGCAGCAGCCCCGCTCGCACCGGATTCAGATGCACGTAATCCCAGGCGGTTTTCAGGTAGCCGCTGCCGCTGCCTTCCACTATCAGGCCTTTATACCTTCCGCTGAACAGATGCCCAAATTCCTTGTGCCGACGGTTAAACCGGCTGGTGTGGGTGCCTAGGAGCCATTTCATCCCCGCCACCAGGTTGGGCTGCGGCGTCTCGTAATACTATGGAAACATACCCCCGCCGTTAAAGTTGCGTTTCCATCCGCTTGCCGTTGCCGCGCTCCATGAGGTTTTTGACTTGGGGGCGACTGGTCTCCCAGGAGATCGACTAAGAGATGAGGTTGGTTCATGAAACTGAAGCGTGACCCCCTTCGCTACCGTTTCCATCTGGCATCCACCCAGGAGCGTTTTTTTTCACATTGCTCAAGAAGCGACACCTCGGACAGGTACATCGTGCCGGATTGGGGAACTGTGGGCAAGTTGTGAAGGAGCGCGCCGTGCTCGCTCTTAATCGAAACGCACCCGTTCAAAAAGGCCGTGAAAATGCGTTTGCTGAACAGTTTGTTGATTTGCCCCTCCGCGAAGATTCTGCTCCTCAGAGCGTACCATTCTCGCGCCGATATCAGCCTTCCTTCTCCATGGCATGAGTGGTGCTCACAAGTCAGTCACAATCTTGCTGCGCCGTAGTTGCACGTTCCGGCGTGCCCTCCTCAGGGTGAGAGCTGGCGGGCTCGGGCGGGGACGACTCCGGAAGTCGCGGTGCCGTGAGCACAGGATGACCTAAATCTGACTAAACCTATGAAGGGACGTAGTAGAGGAACAAAGCGCCTGAGGATGGCTGGCGCGTGCCTGGGAGTGGTGGTGGGTGGGACCGCGATGGTGCGCGCCCAAACCGCCGAATCTTCCGGCACCGGCACAAACCGGCTGGAAAAACTCGAAAAGGAAAACCAGGAACTCCGGCAGAGGCTGGACACCCTGGAGGCCTTGGCCCAGAAGGAGGGGTTGATGCCCAGCGGAGCCAAGCTCGGCGACCCGCCTGTGTCCGCAATGAGCCAGGTTAACCTGAGTGGGTTTGTGACGACTTCCTTCTTTCACGACTCGAGCGTGCCGCCCGCGTCAATGGGGCACATTTCTCCGGGCTATCTCTGGAACCGGGTGAACGATTCGTTCTCGCTCAACAAAGTCAAAATAACCCTCGCAAGTCCGCAAGTCCAAAACAACGGAGATAAATTCGATGCGGGTTATCGTGTGTCACTCATTGCGGGCCAGGATGCGCCGATCGTTAATACGAAGAGCGGGATAACCGGTTTTGATTTCGTCCGGGAGGCGTTTGTGGAGCTGAACATCCCTATTGGAACCGGCTTGGATGTGCGCGCGGGCGAGCTCATTTCCCTGCTCAATTACGAATCAGGTGATGGTGGCGCGGCCAATGCCAACTTTTCGCAAGGGTTCCAGTGGTTCTTTACCGGCAACCCTCCGGCGGCGGGCTTGCAACTCGGGTACAAACTGGCTCCGTGGCTCGACCTGACGTTCCGGGTGCAGAACGGCATGTACGCGGGACCGCTCGACAATAATTCGGCGAAAACATTCATGGGCGCGGTCGGGATCAAGCCCATGGACAAGCTCTGGTTCAGTCTCCTCGGCTTTGGCGGGCGCGAGGATGCGGGCTTTGTCCAGTCCCTTTGGGGTGCTTCGCTGCTGGGAGGCTATCAGGCGACCGAGCAGTTGGGCTTCGGAACCGAACTCGACTATTTTTCGTTCCATAATCCGGCGGGCTTTACACCTTCGGGTGATTCCCCGGTCTGGTCCACGGGAGTGTGGATAACCTACGATTTCACCAAGCAGGTGGGCTTGGCGTTGCGCGGGGAGTTTTTGAGCGATAAAGATGGGGTCGATGCGTCGGGCGGCGCACTGGGCTTCCGCAACCCAGCCGGTACGGGTCAAGACCTGTCCAGCCTCGCCCTCACGCTAAACTACAAGCCGGTGCCAACGATTAAGATCCAGCCTGAGGTGCGTTTCGACCATACTTCGTGGGCGGGCGGCTTCGTGCCAGGCAAGCAGAATCGCGTCATTTACGGGGCCGGCGTTTCCTACCTGTTTTAACCAACCACCTGAAAGCTCCACAAAGAACCTCGTTCTCAAAACCATATTTGAAAGATATCATGAAAAAACATCTACTTAGCCTGTTCCTTGGCGTTTTGGCGCTGGCAGCCGCTCCGCTTTGCAACGCCGCGGACACCATCAAAGTCGGCGTGCTCCATTCCCTGAGCGGCACCATGGCCATAAGTGAAACCTCCTTGCGCGACTCGCTCCTTTTTGCTTTCGACGAGATCAACAAAGCCGGCGGCGTCAAGGTTGGCGACAAGAGTTACATGATCGAGGCCGTCATTGTCGATGGCTCCTCGAATTGGCCTTTGTTCGCCGAAAAGGCCAAGCAACTGCTGGAAGAGGACAAAGTTGCGGTTGTCTTCGGGTGCTGGACTTCGGTCAGTCGCAAGTCCGTGCTGCCCGTGTTCGAAAAGGATAACGGCATGCTCTTTTATCCGGTTCAATATGAAGGCGAAGAGCTGTCCAAAGATATCTTCTACACTGCCGAGGCTGTCAACCAGCAGGCAACTCCCGCCGTCGATTACCTCCTGGCGCAAGGAAAGAAAAAGTTCTATTTGATCGGAACCGACTACGTTTACCCCCAGACGACGAACCTGATTCTTTACAAGTACCTTCTGCTCCATGGAATCATGCTCGAAAACATCGGCGGCGGGTTGCGCAAGGACGATTCCGGAAAGGTGATCTCGGCCGGTAAATACACCCCTTTCGGGCACACGGATTACCAGCAAATCGTTGCGGAGATCAAGCAATTCGCGGCCAGCGGCGACGCCTGCGTCGTCAACACTATCAACGGCGACTCGAATGTGCCCTTCTTCAAGGAAGTCGCGGCTGCCGGGCTCACTCCCGCCGATTGCCCCGTGGTTTCGTTCAGCCTGGCAGAGGACGAATTGCGCGCGCTGCCGACCAAGGACCTCGTTGGCGAGCTGGGGTGTTGGACCTATTTCATGTCGCTCACTACTCCCGAAAACAAAAGCTTTTTGGGCCGATGGAATTCGTGGCTCAAGACGGAAGAGCACCCGGGCGTCGTCAAAGAAAAACGGACGGTTGATAGCCCGATGGTGCTCTCTTACGACGGGGCTTATCTGTGGAAGGCGGCAGTGGAAAAGGCCGGCAGCTTTGACGTGGACAAGGTACGGGAAATACTCGAATCCGGAGAAATCAGCTTTGACGGTCCCGGAGGAAAGATTACTATGAATAAGAACCACCATGCCACGAAGAACGTTTATATTGGCGAGACGCGCGCGAATGGTCAGTTCAAGATTCTCAAATCCTTTGATCAAGTCTTTGGCGAGCCGTTCCTGCTCAAAGGGCTGGATGAAAAACTTGCGGCCATGAACAAATGACCGGCCGCCCTCGGGGTGGAGCCGGAAGCGGCATTAGGTGGCGGAGCAAGGGGCGGAGCGGATGGCTCCGCCCCCTTCGTCTGTTAATGAAGTTTGGTCTGACATTGCTGGTCTGGGTATCACTGGGCTGGTGTTGCTGCTCGATGGCCGCCGACCCAGCTGTGGGAGAGAGTTCCGCTGTCCGCCAAAAGCTCGCGCAGGCCATCTCGAGCGAAGGCCAGGAACAGCAGAAACTCCTGGGCGAGTTGGGCGATTCAGGCTCGAAAATCGTCGTGGACGTTCTGACTGCATGGGCACGCGACAGCATTTACCTGTACGTCGCGCCCGATGGGTCGAAAGTACCCGTGCTGTTGGAGGAGGGAGAGGACACCGATGCCAAAAGACGCGCCCTGCGCATCGCGGATGGTCAATATCTCAAGGATGCCCAGGGCACCGAACTGCGTTTTGGCGCCAGTGACCTGAATACCGCCGATACGGACATGCGTCTGCGCAGCACCATCCAGCAGACGCTTGACACCCTCGCGCTCGCGGCGCCGGAGGCCGACGCCCGGCGCTCGGCCGCGTTGAAACTGGGCAATTCGCAGAAGCAGCGATACATCACTGTGCTGCAGGCACGGCTTGGGAAGGAAAGGGACCGCACCGTCCGGAAGGCGCTCGAAGAGGCGGTTGCCCTGCTTCAGCTCGGCGCCGCGGACCCGCAAGCCCAACTCGCCGCCGTTCAGCAATTGGCGCGGCTTCAGGCTATGGGCTCGCTGGAAACCCTTAAAGCCCTGGCAGCCAAGCCAGGCTGCACGCCCCAGCTCGCCGGCGCCGCCAGACAGGCCATCCGCTCAATCGAGGAACACATCTGGTGGGTTAATTTCTTCGGCACCATCTTTCACGGCGTGAGCTTGGGCTCGATCCTGTTGGTGGTAGCGCTGGGATTGGCAATTACGTTCGGGTTGATGGGCATCATCAATATGGCCCACGGCGAAATGATCGCGGTGGGCGCCTATGCTTGTTACGTCGTGCAAAACCTGTTCGGCACCGGGTTCGGATTCTCCATCACGTTGCCCTTCAGCTTCGCGGGCAGACCGATTAGTTTCGGCCTTCATCTCCCGGGGCTGAATGCCTCGGGCGCGCTTTATGAAAGCTATTTCCTCTTCGCCCTGCCCTTGAGTTTCATCACCGCTGCCTTGGCAGGATGGTTCATCGAACGCACGGTGATCCGTTTTCTCTACCGCCGCCAGCTCGAATCATTGTTGGCGACGTGGGGCATTTCGCTGGTCATGCAACAGTGTTTCCGGATGGTGTTCGGGGCCAACAACGTTCAAGTCAATTCGCCCTCCTGGCTGCAGGGCCATTTCTCTGTCGGCGACGTCAGTTTCGGCTACAATCGCGTGTTTGTGATCGGCTTCGCTATAGTGATAGTCATCACGACGTGGCTCCTGCTGACCAGGACCTCGCTCGGTTTGCTCATCCGCGCCGTGATGCAAAACCGCAGCATGGCGGCCTGCCTCGGCGTGCGCACCAGCCGGATGAATATGGTCACCTTCGCCTTCGGATCGGGGCTGGCCGGTTTGGCGGGCGCCTTCCTTTCGCAAATCGGCAACGTCGGTCCCAGCCTCGGGCAAACCTACATCGTGGACAGTTTTATGACCGTCGTGCTTGGGGGCGTGGGCAGCATCGTCGGGACCGTCTGCTCGGCCTTGGGCATTGGCACCGCCGACCAGGTTTTACAACAAACCACCGGTTCTCCGGTCACCGGCAAGATTGTTGTGCTGGTAGCGATCATTGTTTTTTTGCAGTGGAAACCGGGCGGGTTGTTCAGCGCTCGCAGCCGGACCATCGATTGAGTTTATGCGACCCGCCACGGGAAAATCGGGCAAATGGGGCTTGGGCATCGCCGCCGTGTTCCTGATCGTCGTGCTTCCGGCACTCAATGCTTTCACACCGCCCACCGTGTTTCTGCACGTCAGCAATTTCACCATCAATCTTTACGGCAAATATCTCTGCTACGCGATCCTGGCGATCAGTGTGGACATGCTTTGGGGATATACGGGACTACTGAGCCTCGGCCAGGCCCTGTTCTTCACGTTAGGCGGGTACATGATGGGCATGCACCTGATGCGGATGATCGGCGACCTTGGACAGTACCATCAGCCTATCCCGGACTTTCTGGTCTTTCTCGGCTGGCATAATCTGCCCACCATTTGGCGTCCGTTTGCCAGTTTCCCTTTCGCCCTGCTGATGGTTTTCGTGCTGCCCGGCTTGCTGGCTTTGGCGTTTGGGTATCTGGCCTTTCGCTCGCGCATTCGCGGTGTGTATTTTTCCATACTGACTCAAGCCCTGACTTACGCGGCCTGTCTGCTGTTCTTCCGCAACAGCCTGTTGATGGGCGGAAACAACGGGTTCACCGATTTCAAATTCCTCCTGGGCCACGACCTCCGCACGCCCGCCACGCAGCGCGTGCTCTACGTCGCGAGCGCGCTGGCCCTGACCTTGATTTACTGCGGATGCCGCTGGTTGAGCCAAACGAAGTTCGGCCTCGTTCAGCAAGCGATTCGCGACCGCGAGGATCGCGTCCTGTTCAGTGGTTACGCCGCGAGCCACTACAAGCTCTTTGTATTCGTCCTCTGCGCCTTTATCGCGGCGGTCGGCGGAATGCTTTATGTCCCACAGGTTGGGATTATCAATCCCAGTGAAATGGCTCCGGACAAGTCGCTGGAAGCTGTGGTCTGGGTCGCGGTGGGCGGGCGCGGCACCTTGATTGGCCCGGTGCTTGGCGCCATCGGCGTCAACGCCCTCAAGAGCTGGACCACCCGCGCCTTTCCCGACCTTTGGCTGCTCATCCTGGGGACGCTCTTCGTTCTAGTAACGGTCTTCATGCCCAAAGGAATCGTTGGCGTGCCCGGGCAACTGCAGGCGCTCCGCCGCCGCTTCCGCCCCAAACTGGCGCCCGCGCCGCTGCCCCCCTCCGAACCGCGCCAACAGTTCGCTAAGTCCAAGTGAGCCCGCCCCGCAAAGAGTTCATTCTGGTGCTGGAAGGCGTGAATAAAACCTTCGACGGCTTCAAAGCTATTTCGGAACTGACCTTTTACATGGATGTCGGCGAACTGCGCGTGATCATCGGTCCTAACGGCGCCGGCAAGAGCACCATGCTCGATTTGATCACCGGCCGCACCCGTCCGGACTCCGGCAAAATTGAGTTCGGCAAGGACACTGACCTGACGCGGCTCAACGAATATCAAATCAACCGGCTTGGGGTCGGACGGAAGTTCCAGACGCCCTCGGTGTACGTCGAACACACTGTCTTTGAGAATATCCTCCTCTCCCTTGCCGGCAAACGAAGCGTCTGGGAGGCGCTCTTCTCCCGGATTACGCCGGCCCAGCGCGAGCGGATCCAGCAGGTGCTCAAAACCGTCGGCCTGGCGGACAAACAGGAGTCGCGTGCGGGCTCTCTCTCTCACGGCCAAAGGCAATGGTTGGAAATCGGCATGCTGCTCGCCCAGGATCCGAAGTTGCTGCTGGTCGATGAGCCGGCTGCCGGGATGAGCGACGAGGAGACCGCGCGCACGGGAGAACTGCTGGTCAGTCTCGCACCACAGCATAGCCTCATCGTGATCGAACACGACATGGCCTTTGTCCGCCAGATCGCCCGCAAAGTGACCGTCCTCCATCAGGGCTCCGTGCTGTGCGAGGGCAACGTCGAGGAAGTCCAGAACAACGAGCGTGTGATCGAAGTCTATCTCGGCCGTAAACACGAACCCAAGCGACAACTGTGAACGAGCCGCCCGCCAGCCTGACTGTTTCGAACTTAAACGCCGCTTACGAAGGCTCGCAAATCCTCCGCCAGGTTTCGCTGCAAGTCCCCGAACGGCAGGTGGTCTCCTTAATGGGCCGCAACGGCGTGGGCAAAACCACCACGCTTAAATGTTTGATGGGCCTGGTTAAACCGATGAACGGCGAGGTGCGCCTGGGCAATCTCCCGCTCGACGGCTTGCGTCCCGACCAGCGCGCCCGGCTTGGCCTGGGGTATGTGCCGCAAGGCCGGGATATTTTCCCCAATCTCACCGTTTGGGAGAACCTGCAAATCAGCCTGGTGGCGCATGGATGCAAAGCCAATGGCCAGGTGGACCGTGTCTTCGGCCTCTTCCCGGTGCTCAAGGAAATGCTCAAACGCAAGGGGGGTGTGCTCAGCGGCGGCCAACAACAGCAGTTGGCGATCGCCCGGGCATTGCTCACGTCCCCCAAAGTGCTGCTCCTGGATGAGCCAACCGAGGGCATCCAACCCAACATCATCGACCAGATTGGCGAGACCCTGCTGAAGCTCAAAAAGGAAGGCCAAATGAGCATTCTGCTTGTCGAACAATACCTGGACTTTTGCCTCGGTGTGGCGGACCGCTTCTATGTGCTCGACCGCGGTGCCATTGCCGCCGGGGGACCCATTGCGGACTTGAATCAATCCGTAGTGAGGCAATATTTGACGGTATGACCCTTGACCATTGCCGCGCGGGTGCAGGCCACCTGCGGATCCAGATGAGCTCCGGCCAAAGCGCAGCCACTTCAGTTCGGGCAAGCAGCCCGCTGAAAATCCTGGTCCCACGTCCGCGCGGACCCAGTGTTTGGGCTTGCCTCAGCAGTTTTGGCGGCGGCTTGGTCGCCGGTGATGAAGTCTCGGTGACGCTTAGTCTGGGCGAGCAGGCGCGGTGTTGCTTGAGCACGCAGGCTTCGACCAAGGTTTACCGCAACCCGGGTGCCCGGCCCTGCAGCCATCATCTCCAGGCCCAGCTTGGCCGCGGTTCGTTTCTGGCGGTCATCCCGGACCCGGTTCAAGCCTTTCTGGGTTCGCGCTATCGCCAGCAGCAGGAATTCTCGCTTGCGCCGCAGAGCGGTCTGGTGTTGGTCGATTGGCTCTGTTCGGGGCGCGCGGCGCGCGGCGAGCGCTGGGCCTTTCACTGTTTCCAGAGCCGCAACGAAGTTACTTTGGGAGACTCTCTTGTGCTCCTGGACTCGCTGATGCTCGACCCCGCAGACGGCCCGCTGGGGGGCACCTACCGGTTGGGCCGCTTCAACTGCCTGGCGCTCGTCTTGGTGCTCGGCGAATCCCTTCAGGCTGCCAGTGCCCGTGTGTTGGAGGACTTCTCCCACCGCCCCGTTCCACGGCATGCCTCGCTCGTTTCGAGCGCCAGCCCCATCGCTCACGGGGCTTTGGTTCGCCTCGCCGGTCAGAGCGTCGAAGCAGTGGGACAGGAGATTCGCCGCTTGCTCGGCTTCCTTCCAGAGCTTCTGCAGGACGATCCTTGGTCCAGGAAATGGTGATGAAGACTACCACCCCATGCTTTCAGGTTCTGCGGTTCACGTTTCACGTTTCACGTTTCACGCGCCATGCACCTTTCCCCTCGCGAAATTGACAAGCTGCTGCTCCATAACGCCGGGTTTCTTGCCCAAAAGCGCCTCGCTCGCGGCTTACGCCTGAATTATCCAGAGGCTGTGGCATTGCTGGCGACTCAACTGCTCGAGTTGATTCGCGAGGGCAAGCGCGTGGCGGAACTGATGGACCTCGGCAGGCAAATGCTCGGGCGAAACCAGGTCATGCCGGGCGTGCCGGCCTTGGTCAACGAGGTGCAGGTCGAAGGCACCTTTCCAGACGGCACCAAGCTCGTCACCGTTCACCATCCGATCGCCTCGGAACATGGCGACCTGACGCTCGCTTTGTACGGAAGTTTCCTGCCGGTGCCCGCCCTAACGGCCTTCCAGCCCAAGCTCCCCGAAGTCGAACTCGAGCCTGGCGCGTACGACGTGGAACCCGGTGAGTTGGAGTTGAATGCAGGCCGCTCACCCGTCACCCTGACAGTGACTAATTTGGGGGACAGGCCGGTGCAGGTTGGCAGTCATTATCACTTCATCGAAACCAATGCCCAGTTGCGGTTCAATCGGCAGAAGGCCTATGGCCGGCGCCTCGATATCCCGGCAGGCACAGCCGTCCGCTTCGAACCGGGCGAAACCAAGACCGTGCAGTTGGTTGAGATCGCCGGTCACCAGATCATTCGCGGGGGAAATAATCTTGCTGGGGGCCCCGTCACCCCCGAGAACCAAAAAGCCGCTATGTCGCGGGTCAAGGCGGCCGGCTTTGCCCACCAGGAGGAATAGTCATGGCCCACAAAATGAACCGCCGTCATTACGCCGAAATGTTCGGCCCGACCACAGGCGACCGATTATCTTTGGGCGATACCTCGTTGGTGCTGCAGGTGGAGCGTGACTTCACCGCTTATGGTGACGAGTGCAAATTCGGTGGCGGCAAAGTCCTGCGGGAAGGCATGGGTCAGGCTGCCGGCGTAGGCCAGGCTGAGGCCCTGGATTGTGTCATCACCAACGCGCTTGTCGTGGATTACACGGGGATTTGCAAAGCCGATATCGGCATTAAACATGGCCTGATCGCGGGGATCGGCAAAGCGGGCAATCCGGACGTTATGGCGGGAGTCAGCCCCGGCATGGTAGTAGGCGTCACTACGGAAGTGATCGCCGGGGAGGGGTTGATTCTCACCGCGGGGGGCCTCGACACCCACATCCATTTTATCTGTCCACAACAAGCGTTTGAGGCAATCGCCGCAGGCCTGACGACCATGGTCGGCGGGGGGACCGGCCCGGCTACCGGAACGGCCGCCACCACCTGCACGCCCGGGGGCAACCACATCCGCATGATGCTCCAGGCCACTGACGCCCTACCGCTCAATTTTGGCTTTACGGGGAAGGGCAACACTGCCTTACCCGCTGGTCTGCCGGAGCAGATCCTCGGCGGAGCCATCGGGCTGAAGCTTCACGAGGATTGGGGCACGACCCCGGCGGCGATCGACTGCTGTTTGCGCGTCGCTGACGAGCATGATGTGCAGGTGACGATCCACACCGACACGCTCAACGAATCCGGCTTTGTGGATGCAACCATCTCCGCAATCAACGGTCGCACGATCCACACCTATCACTCGGAGGGCGCCGGCGGTGGCCATGCGCCCGACATCATCCGCATCTGCGGCGAGTCCAACGTCCTGCCCAGTTCCACCAATCCGACGCGCCCGTTTACCGTTAACACCTTGGACGAGCACCTGGACATGCTGATGGTCTGTCATCACCTCGACCCCAACCTGCCGGAGGATGTGGCCTTTGCCGAAAGCCGAATTCGCGGAGAGACCATCGCGGCTGAGGACATTCTTCATGACCTTGGGGCGATCAGCATGATGAGTTCGGATTCTCAAGCCATGGGCCGTATTGGCGAGGTGATCACACGCACCTGGCAGACGGCCGATAAAATGCGCCAGCAGCGTGGCCGCTTCCCCAACGAGGCCGGGCCGAACGACAACCTTCGCATTAAACGTTACATCTCCAAGTACACCATCAACCCGGCCATCGCGCACGGGATGGCGCATCTGATTGGTTCAGTGGAAGTCGGCAAGCTGGCTGACCTCGTTCTCTGGAAGCCTGGCTTCTTCGGCGTCAAACCGGAAACGGTGCTCAAGGGCGGGATTATAGCATGGTCCCAAATGGGCGACCCCAACGCCTCGATCCCGACCCCGCAACCGGTCTTTATGCGGCCCATGTTCGGAGCCTTCGGCGCGGCTCCGGGTCCAATCTCCATCAGCTTCGTCAGCGGTGCCTGCAAGGAAAAGGGGACCGCCTCCGGTTACGGCTTGAGCAAGCGCATTGAAGCAGTACGCGGCTGCCGAAACCTCGGCAAGAAAGCAATGAAGTGGAATGACGCACTGCCGCGTATCACGGTGGACCCCGAGACTTACGAAGTCAGAGCGGACGGGGAACTACTGGCTTGTGAACCAGCCACGGTGTTGCCGCTTGCCCAACGCTACTTTCTTTTCTGATGCAACCCCTCGATCAAGGCGAGCGGGGGTGCGCTCCCCCTCTCACTCAACAGCCGGCGCACCGGCAGGAGTGGTGGCCAATCGTGCTCAGTCAAAAACCTGCCGATACCTCTGCGCGCGTAGGAGGACGCCCTTCCCCACAACCCACAACCGAAAATGCAGCTCCGCTGCCGGCTGACACAACGGGCGCTCGGCACTGCCTGAACTGCGCCGATCCACCAAGAGACTGGTTGCTCTGGCAATTGGCGGATTCGGCATTTCCGGCCGGCGGGTTCGCTCACTCCGGCGGCCTCGAAGCTGCCGTCCAGCAGGGCGAATTGCGCAACCTGGATGGGTTGCAAAGCTTTATGGAGGCGAGCCTCTGGCAGTTCGGACACGCCTCGCTCCCGCTCATGACCGCGACATACGACCGTCCTGAACAGTTGCCTGGACTGAACCGCCTCTGCGACAGCTTCATTATGGATCATGTGGCCAACCGTGCCAGCCGTGTGCAGGGCCAGGCGCTGCTCGCTTCGGCGGAACGGATCTTTGCCACACCCGGGCTCCAGAGGCTAAGGCGGTTGGGCGGCGAGGTTTGCCCTTACGCTCATCTCGCGCCCGTCTTCGGCGTGATCCTGCTTGAACTCGGTTTCGCTCGCGCTGATGCCGCGCGACTGTTTTGCTTTTTCCATTTACGCGCGCTGGTCTCCGCTGCCGTGCGGTTGGGGGTCGTTGGCCCACTCCAAGGCCAGGCGGTGCAGCACCGCCTCGCCGCGGAGGCCGAGAAAATGTTACAGCGCTGCCGGAATCTCTCAGTCGATGAAATCGCTCAAACCGCCCCGTTGCTGGATCTCTGGCAAGCCAACCAGGACCGGCTCTACTCCAGGCTGTTTCAAAGCTGACCTGAAAAGGTTATGAACTCCATCGAACATACCCACGGGCCATCCGGCCACCACCATCCGCACCTCGATCACCCGGGCCGCTTTGATGATCGGACGGCGCCACTCGCCCGTGACTTTAGCCAGCGCGCCTTCACAGTCGGAGTCGGCGGGCCGGTGGGGAGCGGGAAAACGGCGCTGATGCTCGCTTTGTGCCAAGGGCTGCGGGATGAAATCAACTTGGCGGCGGTGACGAATGATATTTTCACCAGGGAGGATGGGGAATTCCTCATCCGCAACCAGGCCCTGGCGTCGGAACGCATCCGCGCGGTCGAGACCGGCGGCTGTCCCCACGCGGCGATTCGCGAAGACATTTCCGCCAATCTGCTGGCCTTGGAAGACCTCCACCACCGATTCAACACAGAATTGCTGCTGATCGAATCCGGCGGCGATAACCTCGCCGCCCACTTTAGCCGTGAGTTGGCCGATTATACCATCTACGTTATCGACGTTGCGGGCGGGGACAAGATCCCCCGCAAAGGCGGCCCAGGCATCACTCAATCTGACTTGCTGGTCATCAACAAAACCGATCTGGCCTCCGCCGTCGGAGCTGACCTGTCTGTAATGGGTCGCGACGCGAACTCCATGCGCGGGAGCGGGCCAGTGGTGTTTGCGCAAGTGAAAAACGGGGTGGGTACCGATGCTATCTTCGGCCACGTGCTGCATGCCTGGCAACATGCCCGCTCGGTGCCACACTCTCACTAAACGACTCGGGAAATGGGGAAACGAGTAAGCCATAACTTTTCACTTTGTCCTTCCACGTTTCGTTACTTTCTTTCGGCCCCATGCTGGCCAAATATAGTTTATTGTTCAGGCTCTTCCAGCTTCCCAGGTGCAGCCGCGAGGCGATCTCCCGGATCGTCAGGGTCGTCTAAAGGCTGCAAACTCGCCGACATCGTCCATGCCCTCGGCCAATCCCCGCCCGATTCCTAAAAACCCCGGAACCCGCCTGGGCTGCAACCCCGCAATCTGATAGCCTCGGTTGACGCGCCTGCCAGAAGGCCCCTTGGCCTCAACCCTCAGGGATCAGCCTTGGCAACCTTCAAGGATCAGCCTTCGACCGCCTGAAGGATCAGCCCTTGGCACCCTTAAGGGATCAACCTTGGCAACCCCAAGGATCAGCCTTCGGCAACCGCTCAAACGCACAATCCCTCGGTAAATACGGCCTGTGGAAACGTTTCACCCCTGGATCACCCCTGGATCGTCCCCCGGCGGAAGAAAAAATATTCTGCCCCACGCACGGCCTCACCGCATCACGGGCGTTCCTCCGCTGTCAATCTTCAAGGATCAGCCTTGCCAACCTCAAGGATCAGCCTTCGGCAACCCCTGAAACGCACAATCACTCGGTAAACACGGCCTGTGGAAACGTTTCACCCCTGGATCACCCCTGGCTCACCCCTCCCGCCGGAAGAAAGAAATACTCTACTCCCTTTCTTTGCTACCCGCTTTCAGCGGATTGAAAACGGCTTCGAGACGGGACTCTTTGTCACTTTGTCACGGTTCAAAGCGTGACACGGTGCGCCTTGTCGCGCTTTCAAAAGTGAGAATCCCTCAGTAAAAACGTCCTTGTCACGCTGTCACGCTTTGAAAGCTCTCCACCCTATCCCCCCGCGGAGAAAACAGAATTAGGGTATTGCCTAACGGATAACGGATCCCACCGGTGCATCGCCCAAGAAAGAAATATTTCGCCCACCCACCCGTCCGGTCTATGCCGCCACCCTTTGAGCCACTGCCCTAACGGATAGCCGATACCTAACCATCTTGCCTTTCATACTTGTCACCGCTTCGTCACCGTTTTGTCACCGTTTTGTCACCGCTGAAAACGCACAGATCCCTCGGTAAACACGGGCTTGTCACCGTGTCACCGCTGCTTTACCACCCCCCTCCGCACACAAGATATTCTATACGCCTAATCCGCCTGCCCCTGTCCCACTCGTTGACAGCCTTCCCGGTTGGCCAGGGACCATCGGTTTCATCCTTTATCCTTCAGCCTTTAATAACTCCCGATAGCTCCCGCTCGCCCAAAACCGTGGTCCCGATAGCTCCCGATAGCTCCCGCGGGCATGTTCCCGGAGCATGACCTATCGGGACCTACCGGGACCTATCGTGAGCTATCGGCACCAAAATTGAACTTCCGCGCGGTAGGGCGCGCTTGTCCCAAGCCGCCGCATCCCCCGCCCTCCAGATCGAATATCAGTTAATACCACCAAATCCCCGCTAATCACAGCTACTACCGCGTAATACCACTTCCCGCATTTTGACTCGAACTGGTATTTTCCGCTAAGCCCCCGCCAGCTTTCTAATTATCACCCGTTTGTGCCTTTTCGCGCCTTCTTGTGACCATTCCGTCCTCATCCGTGGTCCCGTCGTCCCGTGGTCCTATAGCCCTTCCCATAGCTTTGGGCCCGTTGGCTTGCGCCCTAAGGCCGGGCGGCTACACTGCGCGCCATGTCGTGGAAAGTGCTGATCACAGCTCGCACCCTCAACGAGGTGGGTCAGTCTGCCCTGGCGCTGTTGCGAGGGGCGGGTTGCGAGCTGACCCTGCCGGTCAGGTTCGGGCCCTATACCGCGGACGAACTGCTGCCGCTGTTGCGAGACCAGCAGGCGGTTTTGGCCAGCATGGACAGGTTCACCGCCGATGTGCTGGCCTCACCCGAAGCAGCTCAGCTCAGAATCATCTCGCGTTGGGGAGTGGGCTATGATGCCATCGATATTCCGGCGGCCACTGCGCAGGGCGTTGTCGTCACCTATACGCCGGGATTGCTGAACGAAACCGTAGCCGACTTCGCCTTCGCGCTCCTGCTCAGCATCGCTCGCCGGGTGCACGTCGGTCACGGCTCCATGAGCCAGGGCAAATGGGAGGCGGCTTGGGGCACGGATGTGTTTGGGAAGACGCTGGGCATTCTCGGCTACGGGAGGATTGGTCAGGCGATGGCACGACGGGCGACCGGCTTCAATATGCGGCTGCTGGCTCATGACCCCCGATGTGAGCCGAACAGCGAGGAGCCACGGATCAGGTATGTCTCCCTTGATGAGCTTCTTGCAGAGAGCGACTTCCTGTCGCTGCACGCGGCGCTCACCGCTGAAAATCGGGGCCTGCTCGGCGAGGCGCAACTGCGGCGAATGAAACCCACTGCATACTTGATCAACACCGCGCGCGGGGCGTTGGTCGATGAAGGGGCCCTGGTGCGCGCTTTGAACGAGAAGTGGATCGCCGGGGCGGCGCTGGACACTTTTACGCTCGAGCCACTGCCGGCCGCGCATCCGCTGCGCAGTGCTCCGAATCTCTTGCTCACCCCGCATCTGGCCTCCTTCGCCCGCGAAACGGGGGAACGTGTGAGCCTGAGCGCGGCGCAAGCGATTGTGGATTTGATGAACGGCCGCAAACCGCAGTTCCTGGTGGACCCGTCGGTCTATGACTCGCCCAGGCTTAGAGCGTTGCGGAAATGAATTCTCGAAACATCAAGCTGACCTGAATGAAAACGAACTCTGTCCGCGCCAAACTCAAGCAGGGGCATCCCAGCATCGGCACCTGGCTGACTTTATCCGATCCTCTGGCCGCCCGGATGATGGCCCGCGTTGGCTTCGACTGGCTGACGGTCGAATTGGAGCACACGCCGACCAACTTGGAAACGGCCGCCACCATTTTCGCGCTCGTCTCGGCCAGCGGTTCCGTGCCTTTGGCGCGTGTGCCTTGGAACACGGGCGAAAACATCAAGCGCGTCCTGGACACGGGCGCCTGGGGAATTGTCGTACCGATGGTCAACTCGCGCGCGGAGGCCGAAGCCGCCGTGGCGGCCGCCCGCTACGCGCCGCACGGGAACCGTTCGATTGGCGGGCAATTACACGCCGTCAATTTTGAAACCGATCCGGCTACGTATTACGCCCGCGCCAACGACGAGATTCTCGTCGTGCTTATGGCCGAACACGTCAAAGCAATTGAAAGGGCCGATGAAATCCTGAGCGTTCCTGGAATTGACGTCGTGTTCATTGGCCCGAACGATCTGCACCACTCGCTGGGCAAATCGCCCAGCTTTGAAAGCGATGACCCGGCATTTACGGAGGCCCTCGCGCACGTTCTGAAGATGGCCCGAAAACACGGGGTAGCACCGGGTATTCATGTCGCGGACACGGCAGCAGCCAAGCGACGCCTGGCCGAAGGGTTCCAGTTCATCGCCGTCGCCAGCGAAGCGGGAATGATGCTGAGCAAAGCCCGGGAAATGGCCCAGGGCCTTGGGCTACTGGCAGCCAAAGCGCCGGTGGCGAAATACTGAAGCATTGGTGGACCAATCCGGCGGCTCCGGCCGCACAAGGCACGTTCGGCTAGGCCGACCCCAGCTGCAGATTTGTAGATAGGCGGTTAGTTCCCGCCTCCGCCATACACAGTTCCACCGGAGGCAACCGCAGGCACGAGATAACTCTCGTGCCGCGGGCCGACCGCTCGCGCGAGGCTGGAAGCAGGGCTCAAGTTCACCAGCGCTTCAATGCCGAGATGATCGGAAAGCCTTTGTTTCAAACTTGCCGCTGTGAATACCACGCGCTGGCCGGCCTGCAAGTCTTGATAGGTCGTGCGTTCCCGGATGAAAATGTGATCGATCGTTCGGCCCGCGCCGCGTTTTGCCGACAGCCCGTCCCAGGTCACAAACGGGTCCCCGCCGCCGAGTTGCTGCACGCTGGGCCCCAGCGAATTCGCCAGTTCGCGGCATGAGGGGCTCTCCGGTGTGAAGTTGAAATCTCCGCCGACCAGATCGGCAATCTGATTGTCCTCCGCAGCCTGCACCCACGAAACCAACTCGCGGACTTGCGACCGCCGGATCTCGGGGGAGCCGCCCTCCTGCAGATGCACGTTCCAAACATTGAGCACCTGCCTCCCCGGCAACTGGACGGTAACTTTGAGCGCGCCTTTGGTCACGAACCGGTCCGGAAAAGCGGCGCGAGCAAAGGCGTGGAACTCTCCGCCAATGATGGGCCACTTGGACAGTGTCACCAAACCGCTCTGCTGAAAGAACGTGTGCTGCCCGGCAGCCCGCGCTATCGCCCAACGGCCATTGGCGGGCGCCGCCTTCCGGGCTTTGGCGGTCCAGGCCTCCTGAAGCATTATAATATCCGGATCCAGCCGCTCCAACTCGCGAGCGATCCGCGGATAACGTCCGGGTCGCGCCCCAGTCATCCAGGATGGCAGGCCCCAAATGTTGTACGTCACTAGCGTCAGGCTGAGACCCTTCTCCAAGCTGCTTGCGGGCTCCGCCATCACCTGGTGCTCGACCAGCACATGGGCAGGGCGGTGGCTGGCACAGCCGCCGCTTCCAAGCAGCAAGGCCAAGCCTGCCAACGGGCACGCCAACCGTGCCAACTTCCCAAGGACATGGCGGAGCGGCTGCTGTAAAAGCTTCTGCGCTGAGTTGTTCATGATTCAAATCAGGATGGGCCTTGCTTTGCCCATGATTGCGCTGTGCCCCCTCCAGCCTAGGTTGTGCCACTGCTCGCTTGCCTGAGACAAATTCGCAAACCCTGCTTAAAAGAGCGGTCGCCGCAAAATTCGCAACCGCCTTGTCACCAACGATATCGTGGATTATTCCGAGTGAACCAGGATCGCTGGTGCCGACAGGGACGAAGGTTTCCCGGCGCCGTCCCGGGTTCGTTCAGCGTGCAGAATGCACGTTCCAGTGGATGATTCTTGTGCAACTTGCACGATCTTTAGGTTCCTCGCCTCTGCCCCCAAAACCGGTCAAAAGGACTTCCCCATGCCTTCGACCAATCCCCGTCCCATTCTTAAAAACCCTGGAAGCCACCAACCGCTGGCGATTTCGGGGCCAGTCAAACTTGCGGCAGGTTGGGTTGAGAGCTGCCTCTCCCGCGAAGTGCTTCAGAGAATGACGAGAGTTTCTTCGGCGGAATCCGAGCTATGGGCGAACCCCTTTTCTGGCTGACGATCCTCCGTCACCGTCAACGCCCGCCGGATTTCAAACTGATAACGTTTTGCTGAGCGACCGCCGCTGGCAACAACAAACCGTCGGAACCTCCATGCGCCATTGCGAGGAGGGACGCTGCCGCGGTTCGTCTCCAGCAAATTGTTGGGCGACGTTCGTGGAATTCGGCAGTGCTCGTTCATCGTTCAGCGTCGGAAAACAACGTCTCCGAGGTACAGCCCGGCATAAGCGTTGTCGTTTTTGTCGTGGTTGTCCAAGTCGTAAATTGTGACGTGTAGCAGCCCAGGACGAAGCAGGGTAAAGGTAATGTCGAACTCTGTGCTTCCGTCCCGGAGCGGTTTGGAGAGCAACGAGCCCGCAGCGGCGACGATCGCGGCGGAGCCGGCTTCGGCGGTGTTTCCCAGACAGAGGGTGGCGTTCTTGAGGGTCTGCTGGTAGCAGGTGCCTACGATACGATAGGTCCCGCCGGTCTGGAATTTTGGTGCGGTTCCGGTGACGGACTTAATCTTGATAGAGTCGTCTGAGTGGAATGCCCTCTTGATTTCCGGGGTGACGGTGAGCTTGTGTTGTAGCGCCGCCGTCTCCGGCGCGGCGTGCACGATGCTGACCGCGAAGGCGGCCACGAGGCAGGTGATGATGCGTGTTTTCATGTGCGTGTTTGGTTTATTGGTTTGCGGATTCGAGAAAACGCGTCCGAGTCGCCTGAGTCGCCCATCAATGATTCTACAAAGCGGGGTTTGGTGTGTGGTCTGTTGAGCGGGAACTGGTGCTTTTCACCTCAACCCTTTTCATACAAAGAGCTTAGGCCCATTGCTCGCTCAACGTCAACCTCGAAATACCTTCTCACCTCTTTTTTCTGGAGTTCGGGTTCCCGAACCGTGAAAAGGGTTCATAACTATTGACACTTTTCAATCTCCTTTCGCTTTTGCACCAGGCAGTTGGACACGTAAGTCCATGTTCCCATCTCAAGCCGCTGCGCGATCCATTTCAACGTCATCGTGCTCTCCTGCCGCAGCCGCCACGCCATCTTCACCTTCTCCGGGTCCCCCATGCGCCGCCGCGCCAACCCGGCCTCGCTCCAGTGCCGCCGGCGCAGCTTCGCCTCCACCAACCGCTCGGCGTGCACCGCGTCGGCTTCCCGCCACTCCGCTCCGTAATGGTCCTTCCAGCGCTCATGCATCTGCGCAAGCAATTCCTCCCGGAACCCCTCACTGCCCAAACACCAGCCCCGCTCCACGGCTTTCCAATCCCTCTTGCGGGTCTCCTGGCCGCGTCGCTGTTCCATCATCAGCGCAAAATGCTTCCGCCCCGCGGGACCTCCCCCTCGGAACTCTTCAAAGAATGCCGGAGGATGCTCGCTGACGATAACAGCCCGAACACGCAGCAAAGCGTTGCGTGGTTGAATACATTTGCTCAGAGAGTTGGGATCGAGTCAACCACGGGGTGTTCCGATGATCAGTTGTTTGAACACGTGTAACACCCAAAATTCGTCCGCGGCGGGAAAAAAGAACTACCCAATCCACCCCCTCACTCTTTCCACTTTCCACCCTCTCAGCTTTTCCCGGTGTCACACCCCGGCACAGCCTCGTCACGCCCTTTGTCACACCCTTGTCACACCCAAACTTCGCCCCCGGCGCAGAAAATAAAATTTAGCCTTTATCCATCAGCCTTCGGCCTTTAATAACTCCCGATAGCTCCCGCCAACCTCTGTCCGTAGCGGCACCTATCGGCACCTATCGGCACCTACCGGCAGCTATCGGCACCAAAATTGAACTTCCGCGCGGATTACCACCGCTTTGTGCCTTTGCGTACCTCTCATGTGGCCATTCCGTCCTCATCCGTGCCATCGCCCCCGTTCCTACGCCGAGCCTCGCCGCCGCCCGCCCCCCCGGTGCGTGGTCCCGTGGTCCCGTGGTCCCATAGTCCCGCTTCCCCGCGGTCCCGTCTTCACCTTCTCCGGGTCCGCCATGCGCCGCCGCGCCAAGTCTGCCTCGCTCCAGTGCCACCGGCGCAGCTCCGCCTGCGCCGCTGGTTGATGGTTACCGGTGGGTACAATTGCCTTCAACGGTGAGTCTCTGGTATGGCAGTTGGTATACAATCGCGGCGCAGACGGACGGTGTGGACGTGTGGGGAGATCTGATCAACAACAACAGTTCGACCGAGATCACCTGAGACTCCGAATACGTCGGCGGCGAAGCTGGGTGGAGCCGGGCGGGGCACTCCGACACGTCGGCCAGTTGGCCAAATCCGCCGCCGAACCAGGTTGCAACCCAGGATTCCAGCTTTCCCGTGCCGAACATGGCGTATAATCTGGTGGTGCCTGAGCCGTCGAGTTTGGGTCTGTTGGGGTTGGGGATGGCCGTTCTTGTGGGCTTGGCGAGGAGACGCGGCAATTGAGTCGTGGTTTTTCAGAAAGGCCGCCACGCGAAGTGGCGGCTTTGTTTTGCCGGTACGGCGCCAGGCAAAGCACGGGACAGTTTTCAGACACATCGTCGAAGTGTTTTCTTTGACCTTTGCGAGTGGGCCTGGTTACCCTCGGTGTCGGCCAGTCGCAGTACCAATAAAACCGGACCAATGAAATGGCGAGGAAAACGAGAGGGATTTCCTGGCCAGAGGCTCGTGGTGGTGCCGCGGCCGATTGTTGCCGCCGCTTTGCAGCAGCGGTTGCTCATGCATCTCTTGCCCACTGATGCGGGATATTACCCCAAAGCCAGGAGGCACACCTGCGTGCGGGAAAAAGGGTGTCCGGAGGTGATTTTTATCTACTGTGCCGAGGGCCAAGGCTGGTGCGAAATGGCGGGGCGGCGGCATGAAGTAATGGAGAACCAATTGCTGGTGGTCCCGGCGCTTACGCCTCATGTCTATGGGGCGGCGAAGAAGAATCCCTGGACGATTCACTGGTTCCATGCCGTCGGCAGCAATGTGCCGGCCTACCTGGCCAAACTGGAGGTGACGAGCGAGAAGCCGGTTGCGCCGCTGGCGGGAGATGTGCAGCTCCTGGCCCTGTTTGAGGACGTTCTAGAAGGGCTTGAGCACGGTTTCACCATGACCCACTTGATCTACGCGGCCCACTCCCTGGCGCACCTGATGGGGCTGATCTTGCGCCGCAGGGCCGAGTTTTCGCACGCAGAGGCCAACGCCGGGGAGCGGGTGGCCAGGAGTATTGACTTCATGAAGGGGCACTTAAATGAACCTCTGCGGATACCGGCACTGGCTGCCATCGTGAACCTGTCGCGCTCTCACTACACAACCTTATTCCGGCGAGTCACGGGCTACGCGCCGCTGAGCTATTTGAACCATCTGCGCATGCAGCGCGCGGTGCAGCTTCTCAACACCACGAATCTCTCGATCAAGGAAATCAGCGATCACCTGGGCTTTTCCGACCAGTTTTATTTCTCGCGCGCCTTCCACAAAATGCACGCTCATTCCCCCTCGGAACACCGGGCCCGTTACAACGCCTAGCCCGTCGAAACCGGTCAGGCGCCGCAGAAGGGAAACCCATCGCGCCAGAAACACCGGTGAAATGTCCATGCGGTCCAGCAGTTTGTCCATTCCCGTCGGCACGCCTTGCAGGCAAACTGGATTATTAGAAACATCGACCTGAGCATAAGCCCCACATATGAAAAGTCTGACACAAATGGCAAAAACAAAAACACCCGTGGTGAGCTTCGCGGCAAGCGCCGCGCTCATCATGCTGCTCTTTACTTCAACCAGCGAGGCCTGGCCTCTGGGGCGAACGACCTTTCGTTTGGACGCGCCGT
The DNA here is from genome assembly GCA_035566435.1 of Candidatus Acidiferrum sp. Lineage (GTDB taxonomy): Bacteria > Verrucomicrobiota > Verrucomicrobiia > Limisphaerales > UBA8199 > DATMRF01. Next base: position 10,628 of record DATMRF010000101.1, on the reverse strand, counting down.
TTGTCGGAACCAACGGCGTGCATTCCTTGACGGCAACCAATATGGACAGCTTGGTGACGGTCGCAGCCTGGGCCGACACAGCAGCGACAGTGCCGGCGAATTTGTATCAATGGTGGTGGATCCTCGGAGTGGATAGCGGCGTGGGAAATGGGGCTTTGATCGACGGGACAGAATCCATGACGCTGGACTTTGACAAGAGCGTCGGCGCGGCGATGATTTATTTTCTCTATACCGGAGGCACAGGTGGAACGACCAACAACCTGGCGCGGCTCAGCATTTCCGGATTCGCGAGCGATCCCGGTGCCAGCGCGGTCACCTATAATACGCCGCGGATCAGTAATATCAGCTATGCGAGCGGAACGGTGAGTTTTGACTACTTGCTTGATAATGGCAATGATTTTGGCCAGCTCATGCTGTCGAACCCGGCGGCTTCTGCGGGCCAAACGCTCAAAATCACCGGAGCTGTATCCCCCAACGGCGACGCGACGAGTTGGTACGCGGCCTTGTATGGAGTGGACGTCGAGGAGGCATACGCCGGGCCGCACGTGAGCCCAGTCAGCATCCCGCACAACATCACCAACTCATACACGAGTCCGGATGGCAAGGTGGTCATCCGGGGGTACGTGGATCGGAACGCAGTGACGTTGGGGAATCTGGGGAGGTATCAGGATGAATGTATCGGAGTTTACGGCGGACCTGGGGGCAACGTGGTGGACACGAACGAATCTATCACAATTCAATTGGCCACCCGCATCGGGTTGTCCAGGCTTGATAGCGTTTACTCTGCCGGAGACGTCACCATTTCCGGCTTCGCGAGTGATCCCGGGTTCGCTGATCCTTCCAGGGGCACATTGAGCGCGAACTACGTGGCCGGAGCGCTGACCTTCACGATGGCGGACGGCGGCGTTCACGCCTTCTACTTCACCAACCGCGCCGCTTCGGCCGGCCACACTCTTCGGATTAACGTCGCGGTGAGTCCCGGTAACCAATTCGGGATTGCCCGGATTGATTACGTGAACGCCCAGACCTTAATCGGCCCCGACATTCCCAGTAACGTGGCCGCCTCGTACGCCACGCCTGACGGGCTGTTGGCGCTCAACGGCTTCTCGGACACACCGGGAACGGTTCCGGCGAATTTGTACGAGAATGTGGATTGGTTTGGCGTCGCCGGGGGAAATAATACCGAGGCCATCGATGGAACGGAATCACTGAACTGTCAGTTCTCCGCTAACGCCGGCCTTTCCGGAATCGGCACGCGCTATACCAGCGGCCAGGTCATCATTTCGGGTTTTTCCAGCGATCCCGGATTTGCTGATCCGTCCGGGATTGCCAGCGACGCGACTTACTCTGCTGGCGCGCTGAGCTACGCTTTCAATGCTCCGCATGCTCCCGAACTGGTGGTCAGATTCAACAATCTCTCCGCTTCTCTGGGCAGGACTCTCTCGGTGCATACGGACGGAAACTCAGGCTCGCAAATCGCGCTCACGCGGATTAATTACGCGGTGGGTCCAGTGGCCCTTTCCGTCGCGCATATCGGCGGCGACGTGGTCCTGACCTGGCCGGCGGGGACGCTGCAGCAATCTACCACTGCGAGCGGGAATTATAGCGATGTGAACGGGGCCACCAGTCCTTTCACCAACGCTGTCGCGCAGCCGCAGCAGTATTTCCGGGTGAAAGTGCAATAGCCCGCGGCGACAGGGTTAATTAAAGCACGCACGAGGCAGCCGGTCCAGCCATGAAGGCCACAACAAGAGCAGGCGAGAGCGAAGGGCTGAGCGGCCAGTGTTCGAACCGCGCGACGCGGGCCTTCACGTTGATTGAATTGCTGGTCGTGATCGCCATTATTGCCATCCTGGCGGCGATGTTGCTGCCCGCGCTGAGTCGGGCAAAATCCAAGGCACAGCGCACCAGTTGCTACAACAATGTCCGGCAGCAGGGCATTGCGCTCTTCATGTATGCCGATGAAAATGCTGATTACTATCCAGTATGGTTTAAGTGGGTATCCTACGGCGGGCAAACGTCCACCCTCAAGCCTGGGGACTCCGGATATGCGGCCGTAATCCCCAACGGCGGGCAAGTGGATAAGACCAACCGGCCTTTGAACAAGTATGTCGCCAATGGCCTTGGCGTGTTTCATTGCCCTGCGGACAAGGGCGATGCGCAGTATTCCGACGTTAGGTCCTGCTGGGATGCTTACGGCATAAGCTACTACATGGCTTTTTGGTTCGACGCCTATGGCGTGCAACACGTGGGAGGAGCCGCAGATTGGGCGTGGCCGCAACCCGGCAACCTGGGGCCGATAAAAGCTGCGGACATCGCGAAAGCGTCGGCGACTAAAGTCATTTTGGCCGACTTCCCCTGGTACGACCGGGACACCCGCAGCATTTATAATGCGGCCAGCGCCTGGCACAACGACCGGGGCAAACCGGTCTTTCCAACCCTCTTCGGGGATGGACACGTGGCGAACTTCCTTTTCCCGCTTGACCCCAGTAAGCTGGTAGTGGACCAGGGTAACGGCTTTTGGTGAGGCGAGATCGCAGGCATCGTATGGCTGGCCTTTCGGCCAGCAATATCACCGACACGTCAGCATCGCTTATAAACTATGATCACGGCAAACCAGACTGCCACAGCAGGGGAGCCGGGCGCGAAGCTCAACACTGCTTACATCTGGGCCATTTCGCTCGTGGCTGCGCTCGGCGGCCTGCTTTTCGGCTGGGACTGGGTGGTCATCGGTGGTGCGAAGCCGTTTTTCCAAAGATATTTCTCACTTACCAGCGAAGCGCAGATCGGTTGGGCCAACAGTTGCGCGCTAATCGGCTGCCTGGTGGGAGCGCTGGTAGCGGGAGCCCTGAGCGACCGCTTCGGACGAAAGCGGCTCCTGGTGCTCGCGGCCTTGTTGTTTGCGCTGACTTCCCTGGGCAATGCGTTGGCCGGGAACTTCACGGTGTTCATTGGCTGGCGCATGCTCGGCGGCGTGGCCATTGGGCTGGCGTCGAACCTCTCGCCCATGTACATCGCCGAAATTGCACCGGCACAAATGCGCGGCAAGCTGGTGGCGATTAACCAACTCACGGTCGTCATCGGCATTCTATTAGCGCAATACATCAACTGGTTCCTGGTGCGCAACCTGCCGCAGGGTGCCTCGGACGAGTTCATCCGCAATTCCTGGTTCGGCCAGCAGGGGTGGCGCTGGATGTTTGGGCTGACCGCGGCGCCGTCGTTGTTGTTTTTCATCGGGATGCAGCTTGTGCCCGAAAGTCCGCGATGGTTGGCGAAAAACGGAGACCCGGAGCGCGCTCGAGGCATCCTGGCGAAGGTCGGCGGCAAGAACTACGCGAACGCCGCCATCTCTGACATCGAATCCACGCTGGCAAGCGAAGAGATCCAGCGAGTGCGTTTCACCGACCTGCTGGAACCGAAAATGCGCAAAGTGCTTGTGCTTGGGGTGGTGCTCGCTGTGTTCCAACAGTGGTGCGGCATCAATGTTATTTTCAATTATGCTGAAGAGATTTTCCGTGCGGCCGGCTATGACATCTCGACCGTCCTCAAAAACATCGCCTGGACCGGTTCGGTGAACCTGGCTTTTACGTTTGTCGCGTTGGGGGTGGTGGACCGGGGCGGGCGGCGTCCCCTGATGCTGTTTGGTGCGGCCGCGTTGGCTATGATTTATCTTGCGATGGGCTTTTGTTACGGCAGCGGGGTCAAAGGACTGCCGATGCTGCTTCTGGTGCTGGCGGCGATCGGGTGCTACGCGATGTCTCTGGCGCCGGTGACTTGGGTAGTAATTTCCGAAGTTTTCCCGAATCGGATTCGCGGCGCAGCGATGGCCGTGGCCGTCTCATCGCTCTGGATTGCGTGTTTCATCCTGACCTACACATTCCCAATTCTGAACGCGAAGCTCGGCTCGGCGGGAACGTTTTGGCTGTATGCCGCGATTTGTGTGGCCGGATTTGTGTATATCAAAGTAAGGCTGCCGGAAACAAAGGGCAAAACGCTCGAGCAAATTGAAAGGGAGCTGGTGGACTAAGGCCATGAGCGAATTAGCAATCATGAACTTTCCTCGTTCTGCTGCCGGCCCCCGCTCAATTTGCACTTGAAGATTTCTATGTCTATCCCAACGTTAAGGCAGATCAAGACCGGAAACAGCGGAAAGAGGATTAGCGTCACTCGCCGCAATACGCGTCCCATGAACTCTCGTCGGACTGCAAAGACAGTGAGATCGGCTCGGCCTCGCGCAGCACGGGGAGCGGTTTCCGTCTGGACCGAGGAGGCCGTGATTCCGACATATTTGCCGGCGCCGCCGGACAAGAACCCGATGTTTTTGGAGAAGCGCGTGTATCAGGGAAGCAGTGGCAAGGTCTATCCATTGCCATTCACAGACCGCATCGCCGAAAAACCGGTGGAGCATCGGTGGAAGGCTGTGTGGCTGGAGAACGAATTTATTCGGGTCATGGTGCTGCCCGAACTCGGGGGACGCATTCACGCTCTGCAGGACAAGACCAACGGTTACGAGGCCATCTATCGCCAGGCTGTCATCAAGCCCGCGCTCGTTGGCTTGGCCGGCCCGTGGCTTAGCGGTGGCATAGAGTTTAACTGGCCCCAGCACCACCGCCCCGCGACGTTTCTGCCGGTGAACTTTGAGGTTGAAGAACACCCGGACGACGGCTCGAAAACGGTGTGGTGCAGCGACCACGATCCGATGGCACGCATGAAAGGGATGCATGGTGTGTGCTTGCACCCGGGCAAGGCCTATTTGGAGCTGAAGGTCCGGGCTTACAACCGCACGCCCTTTGTGCAGACATTTCTTTGGTGGGCAAACGTCGCCACCCGCGTGCACGAATCCTATCAGAGCTTCTTCCCGCCGGATGTCTATTACGTCGCCGACCATGCGCGCCGTTCAACAAGCGAGTATCCTCTGTGCCAAGGGTCTTACTATGGCGTTCACTACGGCGAGCGCGCCCGGAAAGGTGTGCCGGTCCACGAGCGCCCGTCCCAATTTGTCCCGCCGCACGGCACATCGAGCTTCGGAACTCCCCATTACGTCCCGAACGACCTCAGTTTCTACGCCAACATCCCCACGCCCTGCAGCTACATGTGCATGGGCAGCCAGGAGGATTTCTTTGGCGGTTACGATTACGCCGCCCAAGCCGGGATTGTGCACTGGGCCAACCACCACATCTCACCCGGTAAGAAGCAATGGACCTGGGGCAACCACCAGTTCGGTTATGCGTGGGATCGCAATCTCACTGACAAGGACGAGAAGGGAGAGTACCGCCCTTACATCGAAATCATGGCCGGCGTTTACACCGACAACCAGCCCGACTTCAGCTTCCTGCAGCCCGGTGAAACGAAGGTGTGGAGTCAGTACTGGTATCCGATACAAAAAATCGGAGCGGTGCAGCATGCCAATCTTGAGGCGGCCCTGAGTGCCCGCTCCACGAAGGGCACGTGGACAATCGGCGTTGCGGTCACGCGCAGGCAGCCTCAGGCCGAGGTCCGGGTCACTGCCGGCGGCAAGCCGGTCGCCTGCTTCAGGCGCGACCTCTCGCCCGCAACACCGCTCGTCGAAGCACTCAAGCTCGCCGGAGGGATGAAGACTCTGCGGATTTCCGTTCACGATGAAGCGGGGCGCGAACTCATCTCCTATCAGGTCAAGCCGCGCATCCGGCGCGAAGTGCCGCCGCCGGCGACGGAACCACCTGCTCCCGCTGAGATCGCGAGCGCCGACGAACTCTACATCACCGGGCTGCACCTGGAGCAATACCGCCATGCGATTCGCTGCCCGACCCTGTACTGGAGGGAGGCGCTACGGCGCGATCCGCTGGATGCGCGCTGCAATAACGCCATGGGGTTGTGGCATCTGCGGCGGGGCGAGTTTGCCACCGCCGAAGGGTATTTCGATAAAGCTATCGAGCGCCTGACCCGTCGCAACGCGAACCCCTACGACGGCGAGGCCTATTACAATCTCGCCCTGTGCTTGCGTTATCTCGGGCGTGATGATGAGGCTTACTCGGCGTTCTACAAGGCCACCTGGAACCAGGCTTGGGTCGCTGCGGGCTATCATGCGCTGGCGGAGATCGATTGCGCTCGCAGCAATTGGGCCTCTGCCCTGGAGCACCTGGAGCATTCGCTGCGTTTCAACACCGACAATACGCGGGCTCGCAATCTAAAGGTCGTTGTCCTGAGAAAACTCGGAAAGAGAACCGGGGCCAGGCTGTTGGTGGCCGGCACACTCGCGCTGGATCCGCTCGATTGGTGGGCGCGACACTTGCGGGGGGAGGCGCTTGGGTGCGATTTACAGTCGGTCCTCGATCTAGCGTTGGACTTTATCCGGGCCGGACTTTACCCGGAGGCTATTGCCCTGCTGCGCAGCGCGCTGAGGGCGGCAACTGAGGCGAGCGACAAAGCCGCACGTGCGAACGGGGACCCCACCCACGAACTGCCTGACCAGAACTGGGGCGCTGCGCCGCTGGTGCATTATTACCTGGGATGGCTGTATGAGAAGATGGGGAACACGGAAGCCTCCTCAGTTCAATATCGAGCCGCGGCGTCATTGCCGCCCGATTACTGCTTCCCCGCGCGCCTGGAGGAGATTGCCATTCTCAAAGCGGCGATGCGCGCCAACCCGGTAGACGCTCGAGCGCCTTACTACCTGGGCAACTTGTTATACGACAGGCGCCGGCACCAGGAAGCCATTCGCATGTGGGAACAATCGGCCAGGCTTGATCCGAAGTTCTCCATTGTTTGGCGCAACCTGGGCATCGGCTATTTCAACATTGAGCGGAAGCCCGCGCGGGCGCAAGCAGCCTACGAAAAAGCAATCCAAGCCAATCCGCTCGACGCACGCCTCCACTATGAGCGTGACCAACTCTGGAAACGGCTGGGGCAGTCGCCGCAAAAACGGCTGCACGAATTGGAGCGGCACTTGAAGCGGGTGCAGCAGCGGGATGATTTGAGTGTGGAACTTTGCGCCCTTTACAATCAGGTGGGACGTCATCAAGACGCGCTTTTGGTTAGCCGCCGGCATTTTCAACCCTGGGAAGGCGGCGAAGGTGGCCCGCTGGGCCAGCACGTGCGCTCGCACCTGGCGCTGGGGCGGGAGGCGCTCGCGCAGCGAGAACCTGGTCGCGCGCGCGAACATTTCGAGGCGGCATTGAGCGCTCCGGTGAATCTTGGCGAGGCCAGGCACCTGCTGGCCAACCAGAGCGACATCCATTACTGGCTAGGCTGCGCCTGTGACGCGCTGGGCGACGCTGCTGCCCGTCGGCATTGGCTGGCGGCGGCAAGCTTCAAGGGCGATTTCCAGGAAATGAGCGTCCGCGCTTTCAGCGAAATGACTTATTACTCGGCTCTCTCCCTGGAGAAACTCGGAGAACGGGCGAAAGCAAAAAGACTCTTCCGCGAGTTGCAGGCCTTTGCGAGGAAACTTCACGACTCGCTAGCGAAAATTGACTACTTCGCCACTTCGCTGCCGACGATGTTATTGTTCGACGACGATCTGCAATTTCGTCAGGAAACGACGGCGCTGTTTCTCCAAGCGCAGGCGCAACTTGGCTTGGGCCAGAAGCTCAAAGCCAGAACGCTACTGCGTGCCGTTCTGCGGCGCGACCCAAATCATGCGTTGGCCGCAGATTTTTTGAGGAATGTGTAACTATGGACATGATGGACAAGTGTTTTGAATTGGGGCGCGAGATCCGACTCGAGCAAGGTTTTGAGGTTTACGTGCTGGGCAATGAAAGGTTGAGAGTCGCGGTCGTTCCGGAACTAGGCGCAAAGGTTATTTCCCTGAAGAATCTTCGAACCGGGCGCGAATGGATGTGGCACCCTGCGGGTGGATTGAAGCTCTTTCGCAATTGCCTGGGAGATGATTTTTCCGAAAGCCCACTTGTGGGCGTGGATGAATGCCTGCCGACGATAGCTGCGTGTGCATGGCAGGGGTGCAAACTCACTGACCACGGCGAAGTGTGGAGCGAGCCCTGGAGCGTGGATCACGAGGCGTGGCAAAGCGGAGTGTTGAAAACCTCCACCCGGCTGAAAATCTCGCCCTTTGGTTTCGAGCGAACCATTGAGTTGGAGGAAAATGAAATTCAGCTCAGCTATCGATTAACCAACCGCAGTGCGGCTGAGCAATCCTTCCTGTGGGCGATGCATCCGCTGCTGAGGTTGCGTGCCGGTGACGCGCTCGTGCTGCCGGCGTCCACACGGGCGCTGCTGGATGGTGAATGCTGGATTGATGCCCTCGATTCAACCGTTCCCAAAGGGGGCTGCTCAAAGCTCTTTGCCGAATCGTTGAGCGAAGGCTTCGCGGGGATTCACAATCGGGAAACCGGGGAACGACTCGACTTCGAGTGGAGTCCGGCTGAAAACAACTCGGTCGGATTATGGCTGAGCTGCGGTGGCTGGCATGGGCACGAGCATTTCGCAATCGAGCCGACAAACGCTGGCGCTGACTCACTGGACCTGGCCGCACGACGCAACCAGTGCGGCGTGCTGGCCGCCTGCGGCACGGCAACCTGGCAAATCCGCTTGCGCGTTGACCCTTAATTGGACACCTGAGTCCATATTCCCATCCTAAGCCGCTGCGCGATCCATTTCAACGTCATCGGGCTCTCCTGCCGCAGCCGCCACGCCATCTTCACCTTCTCCGGGTCCCCTTGCTACCTCCACCTCTACAGCGAACTGCGCGCCCTCCTTAACGCCGGCCACAAACGCAACTCCCAGGCCCTGCGCTGCGGGTCCGGTGGTTATGACGTCAACGCCTACACAACCTTCTGCCCCACCGTCCTGGCCGCCATCGGCCATCTGCCCCCCACCCTGCGCGACCGCTCCATCGTCATTCCCACGGTCCAGGCCCAGCCCGGCCAGGTCCAGCTCCGCTTCAACCCCGACAAAGCCGAAGCCGAAAAAATCCTCGGCTCCGAAATCGCGCGCTGGGCCAAAGACAACTACGAGGCCATCGCCGCCTTGGACGACCCGCCGCTGCCGGCCATCGCCTCCAATCGTCTGGCCGACAACTGGCGCCCCGTCTTCACCATCGCCCGCGTCATCGGCGGCCACTGGCCCGAACGCCTCACCGAGGCCTTCCACGCCTTAACGTCCTCGCGATCGTCCTCTTCCTCTTTCTCTTCCTCTTCCTCCTCATCACTCCCACTTCCTGCGCCACCAATCCAACAATCCACCAATCCGCAAATCCAACCCCCTCCGTCCCACCACTCCACCACTCCATCACTCCAACTCCCTCCGGCACCAATCCATCAATCCACCAATCCAGTAATCCAGCCGCTGCTGACGGACATCCGTCACCTCTTCACCCAGGCGGGCACCGACCGCCTGCTCTCCAGCTTCATTGTTAATTCACTCCGTTCGCTCCCGGACCGCCCCTGGTCCATCATTCAAAACGGCGACAAACCCATTGACCAGGTCTGGCTCGCCCGCCAACTGCGCCCCTTCGGCATTAGTCCCAAGTACATTCGCATTGGCCAGGCTCGCGCCCGGGGCTACGACCTCCCCAGCTTCACCCCCGCCTTCAACCAATTCCTCGACGGTAACAGTGCGGTTTAGCTTCCACCTCTGCCCGGTGTCACACCCTGGCACACCCTTTGTCACACCCTTGTCACACCCAAAACCTCGGTAAATTGGGCCTTGTCACAGTGTCACACCCAAAACTCGTCCGCGGCGGGAAAAAAGAACTACCCAGTTCACCCCCTCACTCTTTCAGCTTTCCACCCTCTCAGCTTTTCCCGGTGTCACACCCCGGCACAGCCTTGTCACACCCTTTGTCACACCCCTGTCACACCCAAAACCTCGGTAAAATCGGGCTTGTCACAGTGTCACACCCAAAACTCGTCCGCGGCGGGAAAAAAGAACTACCCAATCCACCCCCTCACTCTTTCCACTTTCCACCCTCTCAGCTTTTCCCGGTGTCACACCCCGGCACAGCCTCGTCACACCCTTTGTCACACCCTTGTCACACGCAAAACCTCGGTAAATTGGACCTTGTCACAGTGTCACACCCAAAATCCGCCCCCGGCGCAGAAAATAAAATTTAGCCTTTAGCCTTCCCCTCCCAGCTCCCGATAGCTCCCGCTCGCCCAAAACCGTGGTCCCGATAGCTCACGATAGCTCCCGCCCGCCTCTGTTCGTAGCGGCACCTATCGGGACCTGCCGGGGCCTATCGTGAGCTATCGGGAGCAAAATCGACATTCGCGCGGATTATCACCGCTTTGTGCCTTTTCGCGCCTTCCTGTGGCCATTCCGCCCTCATCCGTGCCATCTGTGGTCCACCCCGTTCCCATTTCAAGCATCGCCGCCGTCCGCCCCCCCGGTCCGTGGTCCTGTGGTCCCGTGGTCCTGTAGCCCTCCCCCCTCCCGGTATCACCTAATAACACTTTATACCGGTTACTAACACCTACTACCGCGTACTAACACTTCCCACATTTTGCCACGAACTGTTATTCGGCCTCCGCACCCAGCCCGATTATCACCCTTTTGTAGTGCAATAGTTCGAAATCACTCATTTTTGAGAAGACTCTTCATGCAGCAATCGCCATGAGTCGTTGGACATCGGCTTGGCGGGCTGACATTAGCGCGGTGATAATGCGGCGGCCTTTCTCGCTTACGACCTATCT
>DATMRF010000100.1:0-89753 GCA_035566435.1 Candidatus Acidiferrum sp. | reverse complement strand
TTTTATCGAACTCCAAGGCTAAGCCGGGGCCCTGATTCTGGAGTTCAACGTTCTCACGGCGCAAAAAACAACGATTGTCTCCCAGTCTAAGCGCCCGGCCATGATTGCGTTCGACGTGCGCGAGTTTTCACACAGCCTCCTTGGCGAAGGCGGATCACGCACCAGCTGGCTCCAACGCTCCACGCTCTGACGCTCCTGACGCTCCCACAGTCCCGCCCTCGCCCGAACCCATCCGAACCTAATCGAACCCTGAAAATCTATTTTTTCTCATGCCTTTCCCCGGTCAACTCGGTCAACAAACGGTAAAGTTCCCGCTCTCCCGCGCCTCGTGATTGCGGCCCTTTCCCGCTGTTCCGTTTGCTGTTGTCCGGCGAATAATCACAGCCTGAAGAAGGGGCGCGCTTTTGTAATTGCGCGTCCCGGCCGGAATCGTAATCGTCATGGGCGAGCTATAACTATGGAAAGCAATCGCACCTTGGTAAATGTGGACGGCGTGGAAAAGGTTTTCCACCGCGGCTCGGAGGAGATCCATGTCTTGAAGGATCTGCATTTGCAGGTGCCGGCGGGGGAGTTTCTGGCGTTGATGGGGCCGTCAGGGTCCGGCAAAAGCACCTTGCTGAACCTCATTGGCGGCCTGGACCGGCCAACCAGAGGAACTGTGAGCATCGGGGGCGACCGGGTTGATGGGTTTTCCGACCACAACCTCGCCGCCTGGCGGGCGCGGCACGTCGGCTTTGTGTTTCAGCTTTACAACCTGCTGCCGGTCCTGTCGGCGGAGCGCAACGTGGAGTTGCCGCTGCTGCTGACGCACCTCTCGAAAGCGGAGCGTCGAAAACACGTCGAGACGGCGCTTTCCGTCGTTGGCCTTTCACATCGCGCCGCCCATTATCCGCGCACGCTCTCCGGTGGCGAGCAGCAGCGGGTAGGTATTGCCCGGGCCATCGTGACCGATCCCACCCTGCTGCTCTGCGACGAACCGACAGGCGACCTCGACCGCAAGGCCGGTGACGAAATCCTTGACCTCTTGCAGGCGTTGAATCGGGATCACGGCAAAACCATCATCATGGTCACCCACGATCCTCACGCCTCAGCCCGCGCTTCGCGGACGGTGTACCTCGACAAAGGCCAACTCAGCAACGAACCGGTGAAATGAAAAGGGACGCAGCAATGGAGCGGTGGAGTGTTGCAGTCATGGCAGCGGCCCCAGCCGCCCCGCACATCCACTTCGTTTTCCCACCACTCCATCACTCCAGCACTCCGTCACTCCCTTTCTCCGAATGAAATTCGCCTACCTCGTCTGGAGCAATCTCAAGCGCAAGAAACTGCGCACCCTGCTGACGTTGCTGTCGGTTTGCGTCGCGTTCATGCTCTTTGGCTTGTTAATGTCCATCAAACAAGCGCTTACTGGCGGAGTAGCCATCGAGGGCCAGAATCGTCTGGTCGTGCGCCACAAGGTTTCGATCATTCAGTTGCTGCCGGTCAGCTACAAGCAGCGGATGGAGCGGATCCCCGGCGTTTCGTTGGCAACTCACCAGACCTGGTTTGGTGGCAACTTCAAACGGGAGCCCAAGGCGTTTTTCATGCAAAATCCGGTCGAGCCGGAACAATTTCTGGACATGCATCCGGAGTTTTTGCTGCCGCCCGAGCAGAAACAAGCGTGGCTCCGGACGCGCACCGGCGCCATCGTCGGCCGAAAGACTGCAGAGCAATTCCATTGGAAGATCGGTGACAAGGTTCCCATTTTCACGCCGATCTGGCGGCAACCCGACGGAAACCAGACCTGGGAATTCGATATCGTAGGCATCTATGACGGCAAGGAGAAGAACACCGACACGATGTCCTTTTTCTTCCGCTACGATTATTTCGACGAAGCGCGCGCCGGCGCCAAAGGCCAGGTAGGATGGTACACAATCCGGGTGAAGGACCCGGCCCAGGCAGCCGAAATCGCCAAGCAGGTGGACCGGGAGTTTGAAAATTCCGACTACGAAACCAAAACCGAACCCGAGGGCGCGTTCGCGCAGGCCTGGGTCAAGCAGGTCGGCAACATCGCCTTGATTTGCGCCTCCATTCTCGGCGCTGTGTTCTTTACGATCCTGCTGGTGACGGGCAACACGATGTCCCAGTCGGTCCGCGAGCGGACCGGTGAGCTCGGCGTGCTCAAGGCCCTGGGATTTACCAATGGCCAGATGCTGGCGTTGGTGATGGCGGAGTCGTGTTTGCTCTCAATAATTGGCGGAGCCCTCGGCCTGGGTCTCGTCTCCCTGATTGTCCCCGGCCTGGCCAAAAGTCTCTCCGGCATGTTGCCGATGTTTTACTTTCCCGCTCAGGACCTCTTGTTCGGGGCGGGAATATGCCTGGCATTGGGAATAGCCACCGGGATCTTTCCGGCGCTGGCCGCGATGCGCCTGCGCGTCGCGGATTCTTTGAGGAGAATGTAGCATGGCCGGACCTTTCAATTGGCTGTCACAGGTCAGCGCTGTTACCAAGTTCGGCCTCATGGGCATCCCGCAGCGGCGCGGGTCGGTCGCGGCGGCGGTCTTTGGCGTCGCTGGTGTTGTCGGCGTCCTGGTTGGCGTCCTCTCGATGGCGGTGGGGTTTAGAAAAGCAATGAGCGCGTCGGGTTCGCCGGATTCCGCCATCGTTTTGCGCAGTGGCGCCAACAGCGAAATGGTCAGCGGGTTCGGCGTCGATGAAACGCGGGTCATCGCGGATGCGCCCGGCTTGGGGCGCGGGACCAACGGGCCGCTGGCGTCCGCGGAGCTATTTGTGATCATCAACCTTCCGAAGCGGTCCAGCGGCACCGATGCCAACGTTCCGCTGCGCGGGGTGCAACCTGCCGCCTTCGACGTGCGAGACCAGTTCAAAATCATCCAGGGCCGGAAGTTCGAACAAGGTAAGAGCGAGGTGATTGTCGGCGTCGGCGCTGCCCAGGAGTTTTTGGGGTTGCAGGTCGGCAACAAGGTCCGCGTGGGCCGTGACGAATGGCCGGTGGTTGGCGTGTTCTCGGCCGGCGGCGGCACTGCGGAATCGGAAATTTGGACCGACGCCACCGTGCTCCAGGGAGCTTACCATCGCGGCACCAGTTTCCAGTCGGTTTACGCCAAGCTAACCTCGCCTGGTGCCTTCCAGCCTTTCAAGGACGCACTCACGACCGATCCCCGCCTGAACGTGCAAGTGATGCGTCAAACAGAATACTACGCCGAACAATCTTCGCTGCTGACCACACTCATCACGATTCTGGGAAGACTCATCGCGACGCTGATGGCCGTCGGCGCCATTTTCGGCGCGCTCAATACCATGTACAATTCGGTCTCTGCTCGAACGCGAGAGATCGCCACGCTCCGGGCGCTGGGATTTGGCCGCGGCGCCGTGGTCGTATCGGTTATGTTGGAGTCCCTTGCGGTCGCGTTGCTCGGAGGGGTCCTCGGCGCCGCAGTGGCTTACCTGGCTTGCAACGGTTTTCATACCTCGACGGTTAACTGGCAGAGCTTCAGCCAGGTTACGTTCGCCTTCGCCGTCACGCCCCAATTGCTGGTGCAAGGGATCATCTGGGCGACTTGCATCGGCCTGATTGGCGGGCTGCTCCCCGCCATCCGCGCCGCGCGGCTGCCCATCGCCGCCGCCTTGCGCGAACTCTAAGCCGTATCGATGGAATGGAAATTCAACTCAAAGACGCAAACGTGCAGAGACGCGAAGGCAGCAACCGGGCTCAGCCTCGGTCAAGAGGTTCACCTTCCAGTGATCTCAACAGACCTGATCTTTGGCGTCCGATTCCTCAGGCCCTTTGCGTCTTTGCTTCTTTGCGCTTTTGCGTTAAGGATTTCGACTGAATAGATACGGCTAAGTGAGGCGCCACATAAGACGAACGTAGCATGCATCTACAACTCATTGACTGGGTCATTGTCCTGGTGACCTTGCTTATCTGTTTCGTCCCGGCATTGTTTTTCGGCAAACGCGCAGGGAAAAACACCTCCGAGTTTTTCGTATCGGGCCGGTCGGTGCCCTGGTGGCTCGCAGGGCTGTCGATGGTGGCCACCACGTTCAGCAGCGACACTCCAAACCTAGTCACCGACATCGTCAGGCGGCAAGGCGTCGCCGGCAACTGGTGCTGGTGGGCGTTCACGCTGACCGGCGTCGCGACCGTGTTCTTCTACGCCCGGCTTTGGCGACGCTCGCGAGTGATGACCGACCTCGAGTTTTACGAAATCCGCTACTCCGGCAAAGCCGCCAGCATTGTGCGCGGTTTCCGGTCGGTGTACCTGGGGTTTTTCTTCAATTGCTTTATCATGGCGACTGTTACGTTGGCTGCCTGCAAAATTGCCGCCATCCTGTTCGGGCTCTCACGGTGGCAGACCCTGCTGATTTGCGGCGTGCTCAACGTCGTCTTCGCCGCACATTCCGGACTTTGGGGCGTGCTGGTCATCGACATGATCCAGTTCTTCGTCAAAATGACCGCAGTGATTGCCGCCGCCTGGTTCGCCGTCAAGCACGTCGGCGGCATGCACACCCTGGTCTCGACGCTTTCCGCCAAAGCCGGGCCGGGCGGGATCAATTACCTCAACATCCTTCCTGATTTCACCAATAACTGGGAGATCGCCATGACGGTATTCGTCATGCCGATCGCGGTGCAATGGTGGGCGGTGTGGTATCCGGGCGCCGAGCCGGGCGGGGGCAGCTACATCGCCCAGCGCATGCTGGCATCCAAATCGGAAAAGGATTCCCTGGGCGCCGTCCTCTTTTTCAACATCGCCCACTATGTGCTGCGGCCCTGGCCGTGGATCCTGGTTGGCCTTTGTTCGCTGCTGGTCTATCCCGAACTGTCCGACATTCAAAAAGCCTTTCCGAATCTCGACCCAAAACTGCTCGGTCATGACATTGCTTATCCGGCCATGCTGAAGTTTTTGCCGGTGGGGTTCATTGGCTTGATGGTCGGCGGCCTCATTGCGGCCAACTCCTCGACGATCCTCACCCACCTCAATTGGGGAGCGTCGTACCTCGTGCACGATTTTTACCGGCGATTCATTAATCGGACCGCGAGCGAGAAGCACTATGTCTGGGTCGGCCGCCTCGCCACAGTCGGGCTGTTCGTCTGCGCGGGAGCGCTCACGTTTTTGCTCGATACGGCTAAAGACGCCTTCGATATCATCCTCCAGATCGGTGCCGGAACCGGCCTTCTCTATTTGCTGCGCTGGTTCTGGTGGCGCATTAACGCCTGGTGCGAAGTGGTCGCGATGGTGAGCTCGTTCGCGACCTCGCTGGTGTTTCTGCTCCTCCACAAGAATGGCATCGGCACCGCCGTCGGCGGGTTGAACCTGGACCTGCCAATCACCATCCTGGTGACCACCATTTGCTGGGTTTCTACTGCCTTCCTCGGCCCTCAGACCGATAAGCGCACGCTGACCGATTTCTACCGCAAAGTCAGGCCCTTCGGTCCAGGCTGGCGCCGCATCCGGGTGGAAGCCGGCATTTCGGAACAGGAAGCCCGCGCGACCCATGAGAACATTCCGCTGGCGTTGCTCGGTTGGGTGGCCGGTTGTACCGTCATCTGGTCGGGCCTATTCATGGTCGGCAATTTCCTCTATGGCCGGTCCACCGTCGCCTTGCTCCTCCTCGCGGTGTTTGCGGTCGGCAGCCTGGCGCTCGTGGGAGTGATCAACCGGCTCTGGTCCGGAGGCGAGCCCGTCGAAGTCACGGCTGGAGCTCGGTCGGGCGCCGAGCCGAAGCCCAGGTAAGTCAATTGGTCTGAGAACACAAAATGAAAAATCAAATGGCTGGAATTCTGCCTGGAGCCTTAGCCGGAAAGGTAGGGCGCGCTGTCCCAGTGCGCCGTTCCATTCCGCGCAAAACGGGGCGTGCTGAGGACCAGGCACCCTACCCTAATCACGCAGGCGCCAACAGCTTGCAAAACTCGCTGAGACTTGGGGCAATTATACTTTCCTTTGCTGCGACAAATGTCATCGCTGCGGACGTGCTTCCACCTGCCCTGGTTCCACTCCCCCAAAAGTTCGAGTCGCGCGAAGGCTCCTTCGAACTGGGTCCGGAAACCCGCATTCGGGTCGATTCAGCGGCGCGCGAGACGGGACAATACCTCGCGGAGCGGCTCCGCACGAGCACCGGGTACCCGTTTAAAGTCAGCACCACTTCCAAAGCCCAGGTAAACAAAGGGGAAATCCTGTTAACCACCATGGATGCGACAGGAGCGCAGGCCGAAGGGTATGAGTTAAACGTCGCCCCCGATTCTGTGGTGATCTGGGCGAGCGACCCAGCGGGGCTGTTTTACGGCGTGCAGTCGTTGCTGCAGTTGCTTCCGCCCGAGGTTTTCGCCGCACAACCGGTGCGAACGAGAGACTGGCAGGTCCCTTGTTTGCGGATCCACGACCAGCCGCGGTTTGCTTGGCGCGGCTTCATGCTCGATGTGAGCCGCCACTTCTTCAACAAGGAAGAGATCAAGCAAATCCTGGACGTGATGGCGCTGCACAAGCTCAACACGTTTCACTGGCACCTTACAGACGACCAGGGCTGGCGCATTCAAATCAAGAAATACCCGCTCCTCACCGAGGTCGGAGCCTGGCGCAAGAACATCGGCTTCGGGTTGGATCCCAAAGCCAGCACGGCCTACGGGCCTGATGGCCGATACGGCGGTTTTTATACGAGGGCGGACATCCGCGAAATCATTGCCTATGCCCGCTCGCGGCATATCACGATAGTCCCTGAGATAGAGATGCCGGGCCATGCGAGCGCGGCGCTTTCCGCCTACCCGCAATACAGTTGCAGCGGCGGACCTTATAACACCGACATGGCCGGCGGCGTGTTTGCCGGCGTGTATTGTGCGGGCAAAGAGGAGACCTTCGAGTTCTTACAGAATGTCCTGTCTGAGGTCATCGACCTGTTCCCGGGCAAGTACATCCACATCGGCGGCGACGAGGTGCCCAAGGATAATTGGAAGAAGTGCCCGCTGTGTCAGGCCCGGATGAAGAGCGAAGGCCTCAAAACCGAACATGAGCTGCAAAGTTATTTTGTGCGACGCATCGAAAAATCTCTGAATTCCCGCGGGCGCAACCTGATTGGGTGGAGCGAAATCCGGGAAGGCGGCCTGGCGCAAAACGCCGCCATTATGGACTGGATCGGAGGCGCGGTAGAGGCGGCCAACTCCGGCCACGATGTGGTAATGACTCCGACCAAATATTGCTACCTTGATTATTACCAAACGACGAATCAGACCAGCGAGCCCCATGCCATCGGTGGTTACTTGCCGCTGAGCCAGGTGTATTCGTTCGAACCGGTGCCCCCGGACCTGGCCGCGCCCTACCAGCCTCACATCATCGGCGCCCAGGCCAACCTCTGGACCGAGTACGTGCCGAACTTGAAACATGCTGAATACATGGCGTTCCCGCGCCTGTGCGCGCTGGCTGAAGTCGCCTGGTCGCCTGCCGGCTTGCGGACTTACGATGGCTTCATCCAACGGCTGCAAATCCACTGCCGGCGGCTCGATCAACTCGGCATCAACTACCGTCACGCTTCGGTTGCACCTGACAGTCCCAAGGAGTGAGATGCCTCTGACGTTATTGGTATTGGCCGCCGGAATGGGAAGCCGTTACGGCGGGTTGAAACAGATCGACCCGGTGGGGCCGGGCGGCGAGACGCTCATGGACTACTCAATCTATGATGCGCGCCGCGCCGGCTTCGACAAACTCGTGTTCGTCATTCGCCGCGATATCGAAAGGCCGTTCAGGGAAACCGTGGGCCGCCGCTTCGAGAACCAAATGGAGGTTGCGTATGCCTTCCAGGAATTGAACCAGGTGCCGGCCCGCTTTGCTGTTCCGGCCGGCCGCAGGAAGCCGTGGGGTACCGGTCATGCGCTCCTGGCAGGGGCCGAAATGGTGCGCGAACCGTTCGCCGCCATCAACGCCGACGACCTTTATGGCGCGAATTCGTTTCGTGGGCTGGCTGAACACCTGCACTCGGGCGGCTCCGATTACGCCATGGTTGGGTTTGTGTTGCGCAATACGCTCTCAGAGCACGGCAGTGTGGCTCGCGGAGTGTGTCGTTTGAACTCCGCGAGTTTCCTTGAAAGCGTTGTCGAGCTCACTCGCATCGAGCGGGACGGCGAGGGAGCGAAATACACCGACGCTACAGGAAAGGTCCACCCGCTGACCGGCGATGAAACCGTCTCGCTGAACATTTGGGGCTTCACGCCTTCGATCTTTTCCAAAGTGGCAACACAATTCAGCTCCTTTCTAGAGCAGCACGGGCAGGAGGAAAAGGCCGAATTCTACATCCCTTCCGTAGTAAACACGCTGGTTGCCGGCGGCGAAGCGCGCGTCAAGGTGCTGCGCACGTCGGATTCCTGGTTCGGCATCACCTACCGTGAGGACCGCGAGAGAGTGGTGGCCGGCATTCGCCGGCTGATTGAACGCGGAGACTATCCGGAAAAGCTCTGGACCTGATCAGCAGCGCACCATTGCGATTGCTGAGCCAGGCCGTCGAAGCTAGCCTCGCCTTGATGAAAGCGAACCAGTCTGAGAGGACCAGAACGATGCGCGAGCCTTCCTATCGACTTACCCGCCGCGAAATGCTCGGTCGTTCGGCGCAGGTCGCCGCCTGGCTGACCTTGGCAGCCGATTGTGCCCCGCTGTTCGCCGCGCCCGAAAAACGCCGCTTCCGCCTTGGCGCCTGCGATTGGTCGCTCGGCAAGATGGGCGACCCGGCGGCGTTCGAGGTCGCAAAACAGATTGGGCTGGATGGCGTGCAGGTGAGTCTCGGCACCGCGGCGAACAACATGCGGCTGCGCCGACAGGACGTGCAGCAGGAATATAGAGACGCCGCCCGCCGCGCCGGGCTCGAGGTCGCGTCGGTCGCTATCGGCGAGATGAACGAAGTCCCGTACGCAAGGGACCCGCGCACCGTCGAATGGGTCAGCGATTCGATTGACGTTTGCCAGGCGCTGGGAGTCAATGTGGTGCTCCTCGCTTTCTTCAGCAAAGGGGATTTACGCCATGACCAGGCCGGGGTCGATGAAGTCGTGCGGCGGCTCAAAGCGGTCGCACCCAAGGCGGAAAAGGCGGGCGTCAAGCTGGGTATCGAGAGCTGGCTCAGCGCCGAGGAACATCTCGCCATCCTCGAGCGCGTCGGTTCTCCTGCCGTCCAGGTTTATTACGACGTGTGCAATTCCAACGACCGCGGCTACAATATCTACCGCGAAATCCCGTTGCTGGGCAAACGCATCTGCGAGTTTCATGCGAAGGAAAACGGCGCCTTGCTGGGACATGGAAACGTGGATTTTAAAAGGGTCCGGGCCGCAATGGACGAGATCGGTTACGCCGGCTGGGTTCAGATCGAAGGCGCCGTCCCGCCCGGCAAACCGATGCTCGAGAGTTACCAGGAGAATTGCAAATTCATGCGAACGATCCTCGCTGGCTAAGACGGGGCGGGCACGGCCACGTCCCCGTAGTCACCGCTTTGACGAGAACCGCACGAGGAGGTGGCCGTCCCCGCCCCGGTCCGCCCTTCCACCAAGGAATTACAAATGCGTCCATCTGCAATCGCAACCATGTTTCGTGCTTGCCTGTTGAGCCGGGCTGACGCGAGGATAGCGCCATGAAATCTGCCACTTCAGTCGTTTCCCGCAGGGACTTCCTCAAGAGCACAGCCGCCCTATCTGTTGCGTCGGCCCTGGAACCGGCGGTTCTCGCAGGCGCAGCACCCGCCGCCGCGCCCGCCTCAGGGTTGAAAATGATCGGCATGCAGATCGGCGCGGTCTCGTTTGTGGACGAGGGTATCGAGCAGACACTCGACTTGCTGCAGTCGGGCGGCGCCGTCAACACGCTCTTCCTGACCACCTTCAGTTACGGGCGCGGCCTGGCAGGGCGGCAAGTGCCCGGCCAGCCGTTCCCGGACCATGGAGCGCAGGAATCCGACGAGAAGACTTTCCACGGCGGCAACTACGCAAAGCCACATCCGGAGTTTTATGGCAACACGACTCTGAAGCAGACCCGGGCGCCGGACTTCGGAGACCTGGACATCCTGGAGGCCGTTTTGCCGAAAGCTCGAACACGCGGGCTGAAGGTTTTCTGTTCCTGCGAGGATGTTTGGCGAAGTTCCGTGCCGGGCTTCGAGGCAGTCACGGAAGTCGATTTGAACGGGCGCCGCGCCGGGTCGCAGTGCCTGTTTAACCCGGATGTGCGAAACTTCTGGACCGCTCTGGCGACGGACTACTGCCGGTCGTATGACGTGGACGGTGTGCTGTTTTTCAACGAGCGCAATGGGCCGCTGCTGAACGCTCTGGGCGCCAGCCACGCTCAAAGCATTGCTTCTGGGCGCGTCACCTGCTTCTGCGATCATCACCGGAAAGCCGCCGAGGCGCACGGCATCGACATCAACCGCGCGCGCGAGGGTTACCGCAAGCTCGATGAGTTCGTGCAGCAGGCTCTGACGGGCCAGCGGCCCAGTGACGGCTATTTCGTCGAGTTTTGGCGCGTGCTGGTAGAGAACCCGGAGATCCTGGCGTGGGACCGGCTGTTCGATCTGGGCAAACACCAGGTCTTGACGGACGTGCGCGCCGCGGTAAAAGCCGTCCGGCCCAGCCTGCAAGTGGGCTTCCACATCGAGCACGTGAATTCCTTCAACCCGATCTTTCGCGCAACTCGCCGCTACGACGACCTCGCGGCGAAAGCCGACTTCCTGAAAGTCGTGGTCTATAACAACTGCGGCGGTGAGCGCTACGCCCATTTCATCGAGAACGTCGGGTCAACCGTTTTCCGCGACGTGCCGAAGGACGAGTTGCTGCGGTTCAACAATCACCTCCTGAACTATGGCGATGAGGCCGGTCTGGGTGACTTGCCGAAGGCGGGTCTGTCGGCCGACTATGTCGCTCGCGAAACCAAACGGGCGCTGGCGGGAGTTCAGGGCAAGTGTAAAGTCCTGCCGGGGATCGACATCGGCATCCCAACCGGCCGGAACAGCCGCAAAGCGTCTTCGGAGGATACTTATGCCGCAGTGGCCGCCGCGCTGAAGGCCGGCGCGGATGGCATCATTCTTTCACGGAAATACTCCGAAATGCGCCTGGCAAATGTGTCGGCAGCGGGTAAGGCGGTAAGGGATTGCGCCGTCTAATGGTGGAGCCGAGGGGAGTCGAACCCCTGACCTTCTCATTGCGAACGAGACGCTCTACCAACTGAGCTACGACCCCATTCCATCAAGCCGGCAGGGATAGTCTTGGCACAGAATGGCCCGGCGCGCAATAAGGATCCGACTGAAAAATTGGCTGGTGCGGCTCACGGTTTAAGGCAAGCTGCGCGCGCGTGAAAAGCGAAAAGTGAAACGTACGGCGCCGGCGGGATGCTGAATTTTGCATGAGCGACTACGAGAAGCTGAAGGGTCAACTCCGGGCGGCGCCGAAAAAATGGCTCGTTACCGGCGTGGCCGGCTTCATCGGGTCGAATTTGCTGGAGGCGTTGCTTAACCTCGATCAGCCTGTAGTCGGTCTGGACAACTTTTCTTCAGGGCACAAAAAAAACCTCGAAGAAGTCAGGAGCCGCGTTGGCCCGTCACACTGGGCCCGGTTCCGTTTCATCGAAGGAGACATTTGCGACCTGGCAGTCTGTCAGGCGGCGTGCGCAGGAGTGGAGTTTGTTATCCACCAGGCGGCCCTCGGCTCTGTCCCCGCTTCCATGGCGAATCCGCTCGGAGCTCACCACAGCAATGTGACGGGTTTTCTCAACGTGCTCGTGGCGGCCCGCGACGCCCGGGTCAGGCGTTTCGTGTATGCCTCGAGCAGCGCTGTTTATGGTGACGATGTCTATCTGCCGAAGGTGGAAGATAAGATTGGCCAACCGCTCTCCCCTTATGCCGCAACCAAAGCGATGGATGAGGTGTATGCAGGCGTTTTCGCCCGCGCCTACGGTTTCGAGTCAATCGGTTTGCGCTATTTCAACGTGTTCGGCCCCCGGCAGGACCCGGAAGGGGCCTACGCGGCGGTCATTCCCCACTGGATTGCGGCGCTGCTCAAACGACAGCCGGTGTACATCAATGGCGACGGCGAAACGACCCGGGATTTTTGCTACATCGAAAACGTGGTCCAGGCGAATTTGCTGGCGGCGATGACATCCCATCCCGACGCTGCCAACGAAGTTTACAACATCGCGCTGGGGGAACGCACGTCGCTCAATCAGCTTTTCCAAACCCTCCAAGACGCCTTACGCCGGCAGGAACCGGGCTTGCCAGAGCAGAAGCCGCGCTGCCGGGAATTCCGCCCGGGCGATGTGCGGCATTCAGTCGCGGACATCAGCAAAGCCCGCCAATTGCTGGGCTATGCGCCGGTTTCCCGCATCGACCAGGGGCTGGAGGCAGCGATGGACTGGTATCGCAAGAACGTGCGCTGAAAGAAAGCGGGTGCGACCTGCGCAAGGCGCAACTCTACCATCACCCGAATTGGCAGTAGGGCGGCCCCGCCCGGACGAAAGTTAGTTCTTGCTGAGGTCCGCGCGATTCCACCAACCACCGCCCAGCGCTTGAAAGAGCGCCGCGGTGTCCGCGTAGCGATTGGCCTGGGCCTGAACGAGGGTTAGCAACGCTTGCTGATAGGTCTGTTCCGCGCTTAGAAGCGATAAATAACTGGAGTAGCCCGATTCAAACTGTTTTCGAGTCAAATCCAACGTGACTCCGGCGGCATCTCGTGCGGCTGCCGCGGCCTTCAAACCGTTGGCATCCTGTTGGAGCGCATGCAACGTGTCGGCGACATTTTGAAAGGCGGTGAGGACCGTGGCCCGGTATTGTTCGGCGGCCTGGATATAGGCTGCTCTCGCGGCACGTTCCTTGTGCAACAAAGCTCCTCCCTGGAAAATCGGTTGGGTCACTCCTCCTGCTAAAGTCCAGAACCCGTTGCCACTGGAAAAGATTTTGGCGGCCTCCAACGCCATGGTGCCCGCGTCAGCCGTGAGCGTGATGGTTGGCAGGCGGTTGGCGACGGCGATGCCAACCTGGGCACTGGCGGCGTGAAGGCTCTCCTCGGCCTGGCGCACGTCGGGACGCTGGGCCACCAGCTGCGAGGGAAGGCTCACGGGCAATTCCTGCGGTAGTTGCAGGCTGGCAAGGTCAAAATGCTCGGCCTGGCGCTGGCTGGGAAAACTGCCGGAGAGCGCCGCCAAAAGATCGCCTTCCTGGGCCATTTGCTTGAGCAGCGGCGGCAACGTGGCGGCGACTTGCGCAAGTTGTGACTCTTGCGCGGCGACGTCGAGCCGGCCGATGTAACCCTTGTCAAACTGCGTCTGCAGCGTTTGAAGCATGTTCGAGTTGATGGCCACAAGTTGATAGGTGGCCTCGATCTGGCTGCGTAACGCAGCTTCCTGGATGGCTGCGGCGGCCACGTTCGCACTGAGTGTGATATGTGTCGCGGCGAGGGCGAAGCGCGCTTGCCCCTCCTCCGCCTTCAAGGACTCCACCGTCCGGCGGTTGAGACCAAAGACGTCGGGCACGTAGGACGCGCTGACCTGAGGTGTATACAGGCTGAAATACAACTGCCCGGCGTTGGGTGTCGGAGAAATCTCTTCTGACGTCTTTTGGCGGGCAGCAGAGAAGGCTCCTGAGATACTGGGAAAATAGGTGCCCTTCTGAACCAGCACATTTTCTTTCGCCACCGTCAGGGCAGCTTGCGCCGCTTTGATGGTAGGATTGTTGCTAAGCGAAAGCTCAATCAGGTCATTGAGCGGCTTGGAGTGGAACAAGGTCCACCACTCTGCCGCAATTTCGCCCCCGCTCACGAAGTGTTGCGGTTCGCCACCCGCCACGTTGGTCGTGCCGGTGGTAGTCGAGAGTGGAACCGGCGTATAGCCGCTTACCTCAGGAGCCGCCGGCTTTTTAAAATTGGGACCGACGGCGCAGCCGCCCAGGAGCACGGCTAAAGCCGTGGTGATGTAATCTCTATTGCGCATAGCTCTTCCGCTTCGTTAAAATGTCATTGGCCATAAGCCCGTGGTCATACCTCCAGACGATCCACCGGTCGCGCGACGATGAAGTAGAGCACCGGCATGAGAAACACGCTGATGAGCAGTCGCGTAAACAGCCCGCTGACAATCACCAGCGCGAACGGCCGCTGTGAATCGGTGCCGACCCCCGTGGCGATCGCCGCCGGGAGAAGTCCGAGGGCGGCCACTAGTGCCGTCATCATGATGGGGCGGAGCCGCAGGATGGCGCCGTCGCGGATGGCCCGACGAAATTCCATGCCGCCCCGGCGCAGTTCGTTGACGTAGGAGATATAGACTACCGCCGTCTGGACCGAGACGCCGAACAGGGCCAGAAAGCCAATCCCGGAGGAAACGGAGAACGGCGTGTGCGTCAACCACAGCGCAATGATGCCGCCCACGGGCGCAGACAGCAACACCCCCAGGACGGTGATGAACGGAAACTTGAAGTTGCGGTAGAGCGCGAACAGCAACAGGAAAATCACAAATAACGTCAAAGGCAGCACCACGTTGAGCTCCCGCCGTGATGCGGTGTAATCCTTGTACTCGCCGCCCCAATCGAGCCGGTAGCCCTCCGGCAGCGTGACTTGAGCATGGACTTGTCGCCGGGCGTCGTCTACGGCGCTGGCGAGGTCACGTCCGGTCACCGAGAATTGCACTCCGATGTAGCGCGAATTGTCCTCGCGGTAGATGAAGGAGGCGCCGTTCTGCACGCGAATGTCGGCCAATTCCTTCAACGGGATTTGCGAACCATCGGCGGTAGCAACGAGGATGTTCCCGATTTCCTCCGGGGTATCGCGAAACTGTTGTTCCAGGCGCACCACGAGGTCGAATTGCTTCTCGCCCTGCACCACCTGCGTCGCTGCCGTCCCGCCTACCGCTGCCTCGATCAAGCCGTTGATGTCCGAGACGTTCAGGCCATAACGGGCGATTCTGGCGCGATCGATGTTCACCGTCAGGCTCGGCTGGCCGAGTTCCTGGACCAGGGTGATCTCCCTGATCCCGCGTACACTTTCCAGCACGCGCTTGATGGCCTTGCCCTTCGTTTCCAGCGTCTCGAGGTCCGTTCCAAAGACCTTGACTGCCAACGCGCTTTTGAGCCCCGTCTCGGCTTCATCGACCGCGTCTTCGGCCGGTTGCGTATAGTTGAAAATGATGCCGGGAAACGCCTGGAGTTTCTCGTTAACGGCCTCGATTAATTTGGCCTTCGTACGATACCCCCCTTTCCATTCGCGGTACGGCTTGAGACCCACGAAAAATTCCACGTTGAAGAACCCGGTCGGGTCCGTGCCGTCATCCGGCCGGCCATGCTCGGACGCGACCACGGTGACTTCAGGGAAAGAGCGCAGAATCTCGCGAACCTGCGGCGCTATCTTGCGCGATTCCTCGAATGAGATCGTATAGGGCATGGTGGCACGAATCCACAGCGCGCCTTCGTCCAGGTGCGGCATGAACTCGGCGCCAATCGCGGGAACGAGCAGCAACGAGGCGCCGAGCACAATCACTGACCCGAGGGTGGTTGCCCAGGGATGCGCGAGGCAAAGATCGAGACCCTTGGTATAGGCCGACTTGACAGCCTCCAAGCCGGGGTTGCGCCGCTCGCGCACGCCTTTGCGAAAGGCCCACGAACACAACACCGGCAGGAGCGTCAGCGTGATCACCAACGAGCCGACCAGCGCGAAGATCATCGTGTCGGCCATCGGCGTAAACAGTTTGCCTGACGGCCCCGAAAGAACGTAGATCGGGAGGAACCCCGCAACGATGACCGCAACAGCGTAGAAGATCGGGCGGTCCACTTCGGCGGCGGCGTCCGCGATGACCTCCATGACCTTGAACGGCTGGCCTTCGCGCGTGGCGATCTGGCGGAAGATGTTTTCGACCATCACCACGGCACCGTCCACCAGAATGCCAAAGTCCACCGCGCCGATCGATAGCAGGTTGGCCGAGACATCGCGCACGTCCAGGCAGATGAAGGCGAACAACAGCGCCAGTGGGATGGTCGTGGCGACAATCAGGCCGGCGCGAACATCGTAAAGAAAGAACACCAGGACGATTATGACCAGCACCATCCCACGCAGGAGATTTCGCTCGACTGCTTCCGTCGTCAGGGAAATCAAATCGCTTCGGTCGTAGAAGGTGTGGATCTTGACGTCCTTCGGCAGGACGTTCCGGTTGAGGTCCTGGGTTTTTGCCTCCACGCGCTTCAGGACCTCCTGGGTTTTCTCCCCCGTCCGCATCAGGATGACCCCTTCTACCGCGTCGTCCTGGTCCTGGTAACCAAACTGGCCCAGCCGCGGCGCGTGGCCAATCACCACGCGGCCAACGTCCTTTACCAAAATCGGGATGCCGTTGTGGACCGCCAGAACCACGTTGCCGATGTCTTCCGGCGTGCGCAAACGGCCCAAACCACGGACGTAGTAAAACTGTCCACCTTGCGAATAGAAGCCGCCGCCCGCGTTGCCGTTGTTGGCCCCGAGTGCGGTCACGATCAGCGGAACCGAAAGTCCGGCGCCCGCAATCTTGACCGGATCGAGCAGCACCTGATACTGCATCGTCTCGCCGCCAAGTCCGGAATCATCGGCCACGCCCTGGACTGACTTGTATTGCCGCTCGACGATCCAATCCTCGATAGTCTTCAGTTCGAGCGGTGAGCGATCAGGACTTTGCAGCACATAGCGATAGATCAAGCCCGACGGTGAGAACAGCGGCGCCACCGAGGGCGTGACGCCGGTCGGCAGGCTCAGGTCCGCGATCCGCTCGAAAACGCGTTGGCGTGCGAAATAGTTGTCGGTGCGGTCGCGAAAAGTGAGCCGCACGTCCGACAGCCCGTAAAGCGAGATCGAGCGGAGGATCGTCATCCTCGGGATGCCGTTCATCTCGACTTCGATCGGCACGGTGATCAACCGCTCGACTTCCTCGGCGGCGTGGCCGGGCCATTGCGTGATGATCTCGACCATCGCCGGCGAAAGGTCCGGGTAGGCCTCGACCGGCAGCCGGTTGAGCGACCAGGTGCCACTGACGACCAGCAAAAACATCGCTAAGAGCACCAGGAACCGCTGCCGTAGCGATGATGCCACAATGCCATTGATCACCGAGGCGGAACGCCGCGGGCCCTCGGGCAATGGGAGTCCGGACGCGTTCACTGGGTTTGTAGGAATTGAAGAAACAGCCCACCCTCGACGACCACATGGTCGCCTGATGAAAGACCGGCGTTGGTTTCATATTGGTCGCCCACGCGGCTGCCCAACGTAATGCGCCGCCGCGAGAAACTGGCGTCGCCATTGGCAAGATACACAAACGGGAGGTCCTGGTCGTCGCGCAACACCGCCGACACCGGCGCCAGCAACCCCGTTTGCTCGCGGCGCGAATGGATCAAGACGCGCACATACATCTGCTTCTTCAGGATGTCCTTCGGATTGTTCGCGACCACCCGCACCCCGATGGCGCGTGTGCTGGGATCGACAATAGCCGAGATGTAATCGACCGTGCCGGGCAGGTTGGTCGGCGAAGCGCTGGTAAGGACCTCCGCCGGATCGCCTTCCTCGACGGAAGCAAGATCGGACTCAAAAATGTTCGCCATGACCCATACCCGTGAGAGGTCCGCGACGGTGAAACAGGGCGTCGTGCTCGCCTGCAGGAGCTGGCCTGGCGTGATCAGCTTTTCCACGACGGTTCCGGCGAGCGGCGAGCGAATGACGCCCGCTTGGTCGGGCACCGGCCGGTTCTGCTGGATGGCTTGGATCGTCGGCTCATCAACGCCGAGGGAATGGAGTTGCTCCAACGCGGCGTCGCGGTCGGCTTCGGCGTTGGCCGCGTCAGTCTGCGCCTGCTCGACCTCCTTCCTGGAAAGGTTGTTGTGTGAAAGCTGCTCAGCCAGGTCGGCAATGCGACGCGCGTTTTTCGCGGTCGCCAACGCCTTGCGGTAAGCGCTGAGCGCGGTGGCATAATCCGGCGAGGCCACCGTCGCCAGCACATCCCCAACGCTGACCTTCGCGCCCAGCGAGACCACGAGCCGCGAGACTGGACCCGAGACCGGAGCCAGGACGGTGGTCGCCTGGTCATTGTCGAAGCCCACCGTGCCGGTGGTTTCAATCGTGCGGCGGAAATTGGACGGCTTGATTGTTTCGGTATGGACCTTTTGTAGCTGCGCTGCGGTTAAGACGATGTTAGCGGCTGCGGCGGCGCGCCCTGGAGCCGCTTCGGCGGCATAAGCGCATGAGACTTCGCCCAGCAGGACCGCGCTGAGCGCACACGCGCCTAGATAAGGGAAACCGCGTGCGGAAATCGGATTGATAAATGCGCAGCGCACCCGGCGACACGATAACGTCGAGACTCTTCTGGCGTTCATTTTGCGGTTCTACGCGGGCAATCGAGCTGCCCGCAACAAGCATTGGGACCCCAAATACGTTGGAAACCAGGATGACGGCCGATGGCCAAGCGCCGAGCCGTGGAGTCTTGCGACTCGCCTTAAGCCACGACCGACAGAATGGAGGCGAGCGCCGGCGGAGCCCGGCTGGGGGAAAGTCGATAATCGACTGCGAGGACCGGTGAGACGTCAGGGAGAAGGCCGCCGAGAAGCAAACCTGGAACCACGACACCTGAAACCAGAGCAACCTCGGTCGCGCTCACCTGTCCATGGGCCAGTGAACACGCCAGGCAGAAATGGCTGTTGGCGTTATTACCGGCATGGAGAGTTTGGTGAAGCGCAGGGCTAACCGAAAAGACCACGGCGAGAAGGAGCAGCACCGCCAGGAAACCAGTCAACGCCGATTTTGCCCGACCGCCAAACCCAACGTGGTCTCGTTCCAGTTGCACTTGATTCAGGTGCAATCAAGCACACGACGGGGGCCGGCGCAAGCGGGAACGCAGAAGGTCGTCGGTTTCAACCCTTCTTTCGTGTCCAGATTCTTGACAGCTCACATATTTGAGCACGGCGCAAGGAGGGGCGGATGGAAAACGTGCCGCTGTGCGCCTTTCGCGCCCCAGCTGCAATCATTTGAGCTCTTAGGGTCTATGGGAACCGTGGTTGCGTGACATGGCACGGCGTTTGCGTTGTTCATGCCGTGGGCCTTTGTCGCCCACAGCACGGACCGGGTGGAATTGCTCAGAGGACACACTCGGCACGGTGCGCGAAGGCACGAAGACCTTGAGAACTAAGTCCAAATCGCAACTAACCACCGCAACCCGGGTGGTTATCCTAATCGCTGTCTATTTCCTCGGGGGGCTTCTGGGGAAACAGGCGTCGTTCATGTCGGGCAGCCTGGCGCTGGTGTGGCCTCCCTCGGGCATCGCGCTGGCGGCGATTATCCTGTTCGGATATCGGTTCTGGCCAGGGGTCGCTCTGGGTGCGGTTTTGTTTTCGCTGATGGATGGTGTGCCGTTTGGCTTCTTCACGCTCGGCACGGCTGTCGGGAACACTGTCGGCGCGATTGTCTGCGCTTTCCTTTTACGCAAGCTGGTCGACTTTGATAACGCGATGGAGCGCACGCGGGACGTCACCGGCTACATCGGGTTGGCGTGTTTCCTGGGAACAACGGTGAACGCAACGTTCAACGTCGTTAGCTTGGTTTACGCCGGAGCGGCATCCTGGGACAACCTGTTCACTAAGGTGCTGGAGTGGTGGGTGCCCAATGCGCTCGCGGGGCTGGTCGTCGCTCCCTTCATCATCGCGTGGGCGACGCCTTCTTCGCTTCGCTGGCGCCCCAAGCTGATCGTCGAGGCGGTCATCTGCACGATAGGGCTCACGCTCGGCACCCTGATATCCTTTGATTCCTGGTTCGTGTATGGCATCCAAAACTACCCGCTCGCTTATCTGCCGTACCCATTCATGGTCTGGGGCTCGCTGCGCCTCGGCCAGCGGGGCGCCACAACCGGCACGCTGCTGGTGACGAGCCTGGCGATTTATTCGCTGTTACAAGGGCGGGGTCCGTTTTTCTCCGGGAAGGAAGGCGAAAGCCTGATGCTGATTGGCAGTTATATCGGGATGCTGGCGGTGACCAACATGCTGCTGGCAGCCGCTGCGGCGGAGCGACGCCAGGCCGAACGCGAGCTGGCCACAAGTGAGAAGCGCCTGCGCGCGGTCATCGAAGACCAGACCGACCCCATTTGTCGCTTCACGCCTGACGGGGCTCTGACATTCGTCAACGGAGCCTACTGCCGGTTCAACGGCAAGAGCGAGCGCGACCTGCTGGGGACCAATTTCCTGGAAACCTTCCCGCAGGAGGACCTTGCGGTCCCTCTGTGCGTGTTTAACTCGCTGCCCAAGGACGAACCGGTGATTTCCTTCGATCACCGCGTCGAGGGCGGCGAAGGACGAAGCCTGTGGCACCAATACACTGTCCGCCGCCTGTTCGTTGAATCCGGCGGCACACTCGAATTCCAGGCGGTCATTCAGGACGTCACGCACCGTAAGGAATCCGAAGAAGCCCTGCAACTCGCCAAGGACGCCGCGGAAGCGGCTAACCGCGCCAAGAGCCAGTTCCTCGCGAACATGAGCCATGAGCTCCGCACTCCGCTCAACGCAATCATCGGGTTTTCGGAGATAATGGCGGATCAAACCTTCGGCGCTTTGAACGAGCGCCAGCTCAAATATACCAACCATGTCCTGGGCAGCGGCCGCCATCTGCTGCAGCTCATCAACGACATCCTCGACCTGTCGAAGGTCGAGGCCGGGCGACTGGAGCTGGCTTGTGGATTCCTCAACGTTGCCACCGCCCTGCAAAATGTTCAGGCCATCGTAAAGACCCTCGCCCATAAGAAAGGTATCACCCTGGATTTCCAGGTGCCCGCGGGGCTGCCTTCGCTTTTCGCGGATGAGGCGAAGTTCAAACAGGTCATGTACAACCTGCTCAGCAACGCGATCAAGTTCACGCATGACGGCGGCTGGGTCACGGTGAAAGTCAACCAGCTGGCGGGCCAGAACACCGCCCTCAAGCCCGAGGCGGGCTTCGAGGAAAGCCTGGCAATCTCCGTAAGCGACACCGGGATTGGCATCCGGCCCGAGGACCAGGAGCGCATTTTCGCCGAATTCGAGCAGGTGGACTCCTCCTACGGCCGCCAGCAGCAAGGCACTGGATTGGGACTGGCCCTCACCCGACGGCTAATCGAAATGCATGGGGGCCGGATTTGGGTGGAGAGCGAAGGAGTCGAGGGGAAAGGCAGCACCTTCACGTTTCTACTCCCAATGCACCGGCCTGCTGTGCCGGCCGCGGCCGACCAACCGGCGCTGGGCGCGGAACTCATCCGGCCACTGGTCCTCGTCTGCACCACCGACACTCAACGAGAGGGGATAGCGTGCTCGGCACTCGCCCAAGCGGGCTACCGCGTAGAAGTGGTGGCGGGCACCGAAGCCTTGCTCGCGTCGGTGAAGCGCGAACGGCCATATGCCGTCGTGGTGGATGATGCGTCAGCCCAGACCTCCTCGGCCGAAGACGGCGGGACGGTGCGACCGCCCATTGCCGCCGCGATTCCGGTCGCCCTGCTCTCGGTAAACAACCTGGTGGAACCTGAGTTCAGCCTGCTTTCCACCGACCAGACCGGGTCGCGGCCGGCGCGACCGCGCCTGGTGGATGCGATTCGCCACAAGAAGAAAACGGGTGGCAAAGAAGTCAAGTGCGTGCTGATCATCGAGGATGAACAGGCCGTCCTCGAACTGCTCACCAAGACACTCCTCTATAAGGGCTTCCAGGTGCTGCCGGCGCCCACCGGCCAGCGTGGCCTCGAGTTAGCGACAGGCTTTCAACCCGACGTCATCATCCTCGATTTGACCCTTCCCGAGTACAGCGGCGCGGACCTCGTCCAGCAGCTGCGAGCCCATCCTGCGACCCAAAACATCCCAATTCTCATCCATACCGGCACCACTCTTACGGAACCCCAACGACAGAGCCTCGCGGCCCAGGTCCAATCCATTACTTCGAAAACCGACCGGGAGAGTCTGCTCGCCGATTTGGAACGCCTCGAGGCCCAGCCGCCGGAGAACCCTGAAGCCGCGTTGCACGTGTGAAAACTCAGATCTTAGTCATTGAGGATAATTTCGTGAACCTCGAGTTGGTCACTGACCTTCTTGAAGCCAACGGGTTTAGCGTGCTGCACGCGCGCACGGCGGAAGAAGGTCTTCGCCTCGCGCGCGAACTGGTACCCGACCTGGTTCTGATGGACCTGAGTCTGCCGGGCATGGACGGCCTGGCGGCCACGAAAGCGATGAAGGCGGATTCCTCCACCTGCCACGTGCCCGTGATTGCGCTGACGGCCCACGCCATGCGCGGCGACGAAGCCGCTGCGCTCAGCGCCGGCTGCGACGGTTACCTAAGCAAACCGATCGACACGCGGGCGTTCCCCTTAAAAGTCGCAACGTTCATTGCGGCGGCGCGCGCTCACCGCGCGACTCCGTGCATGCTCAAGCCAAATTAATTCCACCTATGACAACCAAAACTCTCACTGCACCTGCTGCTACGACCTCCTCGGCCACGCCCACTCGTGGTCACGTGCTCATCGTCGATGATGAAGAGCCCAACCGAATCCTCCTGCGTGACCCGCTTGAAGCCCGCGGTTATGAGGTCACCGAAGCCGAAAGCAGCGCGCAAGCCGTTCAGCGCATCGCTCACCGCCTGCCCGACGCAATCCTCCTCGACGTCATGATGCCGGGGAAGGATGGGTTCCAGTTTTGCCGCCAACTCAAGGCAGACCGCTGGACCGCGCACGTGCCGGTGCTGATGGTCACCGCCTTGTCCGAACGTAAAGAACGCCTGCTTGGCATCGAAGCCGGCGCGAATGATTTCCTGAACAAACCGGTCGATATTCAGGACCTGATTTTACGGGTCGGGAATGCCGTCTATGCCAAGAGCCTCTTTGACCAGCTTCAGGTTGAGCGGGACAAATCCGAACGGCTTCTGCTCAACACGCTGCCTCGGCGCATTGCCGAGCGGATGAAGAAGGGGGAGGTCAGCATCGCCGACCAGCACCCGGAAGTGACCGTTCTGCTGGCTGACCTGGTCGGGTTTACCGCCCTCACGGCCCACATCGACTCTAACCAGATTGTTTCCCTGTTGAACGAGATCTTCTCGGCTTTCGACCTGCTGGCAGAGGAACACTGCCTGGAGAAGATCAAAACCATCGGTGATGCCTATATGGTCGCAGGCGGCCTCCCTGAACCCCGGCCGGACCACGCCGAGGCCATCGCCGAGCTGGCCCTGGATATGCGAACGGCCGTCGAGGATTTTAACCGCCAATACGACACGTCGATTCAGATCCGCATCGGCATCTGCACCGGCCCGGTCATCGCGGGGGTCATCGGCCGCAAAAAGTTCGCTTACGACATCTGGGGCGATACTGTCAACCTCGCCTGCCGCCTCGAATCTTCGGGCGAGCCCGGCACGATTCAGGTCTCTGACAGCTCTTTCGAAAAGCTGAGCAACAAGTACCGCTTCGGCGAAAAAAAGACCCTTGACCTCAAAGGACGGGGACCGATGCCGGTTCACCGCCTGACGGGCCGGTAAGCTGCCTGAGGTTCGGAATGGCTCACCAAGACCCGCCCTGCGCCAAAACCTCCCACCGCGAAAACCGCCGAAGCCCGGGGTCGCGGTCGGCTCTCAACAACTCTTGCCAACAAAGCCGATCGTGCCCCGAACTCCGGCGCGCTGGGCGAAGCCTTCGATAGGAAAGGCTACCAAGCGCACGGGATCCCCAAACGCAGTTTTGCTACAAATTAACGACTGAACAAAACGCTTAGCATGCGCAGTGCCAATGGGTTTTCTGCGGGAATTGGCTGATCCTGAGTCGTCAAGCCCCGAGAGCATGCGTCATTTCCACGCATTGTGCGTCATTTCCACGCATGCGAGCGGATTTTGCTTTCTCCGACTCGCACGCTTCCGCTATGCAGGAGCCATGAATGCTGAACCACAGCCTAACCGGCTCAAGCCAGGTTGGCGGGGTGATGCCCGGAGGGTAGTTCCAGTTCTGATCTTCATCGTATTGCTGCGCTCCCTCCCCCTGCCAGGGGCTGCCGCCGTCAAGGTTTCAGAGCAGGACATTGTCATCCCCACCTACATAGCCGGCAAGCCTGAGCCGAACCCGATGTTTTATTTCGGGCGAGGTTCGCAGGGAGCCGAAGGGCGGGTTTATCCATATCCGCTCTACGATACGCTCACGAACATCAAGTCCAACAAGAGTTATCGGATTGTTTACCTGGAAAACGAGTACGTACGAATCGGTATCCTGCCCGAAATCGGCGGGCGGCTGTTCGAAGGGGTGGATAAAAGCAACGGTTACAACTTCATTTATCGTCAGCACGTCATCAAACCGGCATTGATTGGCCTCATCGGCGCATGGATTTCGGGCGGCATCGAATGGAACATCCCCCATCACCACCGGGCGACCACCTTTCTGCCGGTCCAGTATCGCATCTCCGATAACGAGGACGGCAGCAAAACGGTTTGGGTGGGGGAACTGGAGTTGCGCGACCGAATGCGCTGGGCGGTGGGATACACGCTGTGCCCCGGCAGCTCCTGCCTCGAGTGTTCGGTCCGCATCGTCAACCGAACGCCGGTAGCGAACACTATGCTCTGCTTCGCGAACGTCGCGGTGCACGTGAATGAGAATTACCAGGTCATTTACCCGCCCGGCACCCGGTTCGTCACCTTCCACTCCAAACACGATTTCACGACGTGGCCGGTGGCTACCACCCGCTATGCGGGCGCGGATTTCACGCGCGGCGTCGATGTGAGCTGGTACCCGAACCACGTCTCTGCCAACTCGATGTTCGCCTGGAATTACGAGGATGATTTCTTCGCCGGCTACGACCATGGTCGTCAGGCCGGCATCATGAGCGTCGCGAACCATCAAATTGTGCCCGGGAAGAAATTCTGGACATGGGGCAACGGGCCACGCGGCCGCATGTGGGACAAAATCCTTACTGATAACGATGGCCCATATATCGAGCTCATGGTGGGAGCCTACTCGGACAACCAGCCGGACTATAGTTGGCTCGAACCGTACGAGACGAAATCCTTCGAGATGTTTTGGTATCCGTTCCGCGACATTGGCGGGGTAAAGCGGGCCAACCTCGACGCGGCAGTCAACGTTGAGGCCGGCACCAACGGCATCGCCACTGTGGGATTCTGCACTACCGCCGCGCATGGCTCGGCGAAGATATGGCTGAAGGCAGGCGACCGGGTGCTTTTGGAGGAACCCATTGCAATCAGCCCGGCAAAACCGGTGGTCCGACGCGTTTCACTCCCGGCTAGCCTGGACGAACACTCATTGCGAGCCTCCCTGACCGTCGAGAACAAAGAACTGGTGGCCTATTCTCCCGTGCGTCTCGACCCGGTCGCCATGCCCCAACCGGTCACGGGACCGCCCGCGCCGGCTGAGATGAACTCCATCGAAGAACTCTACCTGGCCGGCCAGCGAATCGAACAGTTCCATAACCCGAATCTGCGGCCCGAGGATTATTGGGAAGAGGCACTGCGACTGGACCCGGCCGACTCGCGGGTTAACATCGCCCTCGGCATTCACAAGCTCAAGCAGGCCAGATTCGGCGAAGCCGAAGAACATTTTCGAAAAGCCATCGAGCGCCTTTCGTTCAACTATACGTCCCCCAAGGATGGCGAGGCGTTCTACTATCTCGGTGTCGCCTTGATGGGCCGGGCCGACATAGCCGCAACAAGTCCGGGCACGGGCACAGACGCTGGCGCGGATACAGGCGGGAAGGGCTCGCCGCCCGGTGCCTCCGTCTTACAGTATCTCTGCCGGGCCGGCTCCACCCTGGACCAGGCAAGCGAGGCGCTCTACAAGGCCACCTGGAGCGCGGCCTGGCGCTCACCTGCCTATTTCTCACTGGCCGAGCTCGCTGCCCGGCGCGGCGATCTTCGGACCGCTCTCGAGTTGGTGAGCCACTCGCTCGAGGGCAACGCCTTGAATCTCCGCGCCCTGACTTTCAAGGCCGCCCTGCTCCGCCACCTGGGCCGGTCTAAAGATGCGCGGCTGTTGCTGGACTTCACTGCGCGGTTTACCGACCCGCTCGATGTGCGACTGATGGCCGAGCGCTGGCTCGCCGGGGATAAGAAGGTGGGTAGCGAATTGGAAAGCACCCTTCGCCGGCATCCAGCCACAAGCCTGGAAACGGCCGCCGAATACGCCAATGCCGGCCTGTGGCGAGACGGCACCGCGCTTTTGACCCTGACGCGCGAATCGTCCGAAGATACGACGACCGTTTCGCCGCTGGTCTGTTATTATCTTGGCGAGTTTGCCGAACGGTTGGGTGAGAGTGCGAAGGCAACCGATTTCCGGCACCAGGCGATGCGCCTTCCGCCCGATTATGTCTTCCCATTCCAGAGCGAGATGTTGGCGGTCCTGCGCCACGCCATGGAAGCAAACCCCGGCGACCCGCGGGCGCCTTATTACCTGGGCAACTTGTTGTTCGATTGGCAGCCGGCGGAGGCGGTGAAACTATGGGAGCGCTCTGCCATGCTCGATTCTTCTTTCCCCATCGTACATCGAAATCTCGCAGTCGCATACTCGCATCAAAAGCCGACCAACGACCTCCCTCGGGCGATCGCACAACTCGAACTGGCGGTCGGCTCCCCGATAAAGTATGCCTTGCACTTCGCTGAACTCGACGAGCTTTATGCCAGCGTCGGCGCCCCTCCTGAAAAGCGGCTTGCCTTGCTGGAAAAAAACCACGCGGTGGTTGCGGGGCGGGACGACTCCCTGTCGCGCGAGATCGGCTTGAAGGTGTTTGTCGGCCAATATGACGATGCGATCCGGCTGATGACCGGTCGCAAATTCTCGGTCTGGGAAGGCGGTTCACTGGACGTCGCGGATCATTGGGTGAACGCCCATTTGCTCCGCGGAAGACAAAGGCTGGCGGCGCGTCAGCTCGCTGCCGCGTTGGAGGACTTTTCTTCCGCCCGCACGATTCCGGAGAATCTGCCCACCGAACGCGAAACTGGGCGGGGGCCGGAACTCTCTTATTGGGCGGGTCTGGTTTACGAAGCTCAGGGCGACAAAGAAAAGGCGATGCGCTATTGGCGCCAGGCGGTGGAGCCGGCCGCGTCCGAAGGCCGGCGCCAACGGAGGGATGGAATATCGGACCGGCAGGCTCAGCTTTATTTCCAGGCGCTCGCCCGAAGGAACCTGGGGCAGAGCCAGGAAGCCGAGACCGCCTTGCGCGACCTGGCGCAAACGGCTGAACGTGCGCTTGACCATGACGGTGGCGCCGAGGATTCCGCGGAGCGCCTCCAAAACCGTCAAGCGGCCCTGGCTCACTACCTGGCCGGACTGGCCCACCTCGGCTTGGGGGAGACTCCGCGGGCGCGAACGGAATTCGAGAAAGCCCTCCAAACGGCGCCGGACTTGCTCGGGCCGAAGGTCGAGCTGGCGGCACTGCCCGGAAACCCTTAGCCCGAATATTTCACCGTCCCTGGCGGTAGCTCATCTTTTTACTCCGCGCCCATTTCCGAAATCCGCGGTCCTTTCTTCGAGCGGCCCCACTGGGATTGCAAATCGGCCGGATTGGCATATGGTTTCCTGATTCGCTGAATCATGATTTTCTATGCGGCCGCATAGTTGCACGACCCCGGCCCGGACCCGCGGTCGCGCCGGCTTCACCCTGATCGAGTTGCTCGTGGTCATCGCCATCATTGCGGTGCTGGCCTCGCTGCTGCTTCCCGCGCTCGCCCGTGCCAAACAACGTTCTCAGCGCGCCGCCTGCGTCTCCAATCTCAAACAAATCGGAATTGCCTTCTTGTTGTATCTGGATGACCACCGCGACCGCTTCCCTGACCAGCGTGACCTGAAAAACAACTTGCCTGGCGGTTTCAGGCCGTGGACGAGCTGGCCGCCATCCGATCCGCGCTCCGGCTGGGGCCCGTCTGTCCTGCGGGGCTACGGCGCGCGAGACACCCTTTGGGCCTGCGGCGCAGCGGCGAACACGCCGGCAGGAACCGCCGTGCAAACGGTGCAGGCGAGTTCGACGGCCACGAATGCGCCACTCACCCGTTATTGGGCGTGGCGGTTCGACCGGCCAGACGACCCGGTCGGGCTGGAAGATTTTTGGGGGAAGACCCAATCGCAAGCCGTAGCCGATTTGCAGGCGGCTAATGATCCCCTGGTCGGCCTGATCAACGGCGCCAGCGACGTGGAGCTGGTGGTTGACCCTTATTTTCCGGCTCCCACTCCCAACGTTGCGCCGGAACTTCGCGGCCGAACGGTGCATCCTGGCGGCCGGAACCGTATCCTGCTCGACGGCCACGCGCAATACCTCAAGGATAAACGTACGCCGTTCTGATCCGGCTGTTTCATCGCCGTCGTAGCCGCCGACGTAAGGAGGCGGATCGCTGCTGACGCGAACGTCTTCCACCTTCTCACGTCGGCGGCTATAGTCTGTGGCGGTGTCATGCGGGAAGCATCCTGGCGAGAGGCCGCGGCTCGGCACCACAGGCGACGTGAATTCGGAATAATCTTTCCTTCCGGTGAAACGCCCCTATCTTGCGGCCAACCGTGTATGCCTTTGAAATTCTTCAATACGCTGTCACGCTCGGTGCAGGAGTTCGTTCCATTGAATCCCGCCGGGCAAAAAGTGAGTTTGTACTGCTGCGGACCAACTGTTTACGACTTCGCCCACATCGGTAATTGGCGAACGTTCGTTTTCGGCGACCTGTTGCGGCGTCACCTCGAGTTCAAGGGATACGCGGTACGGCACGTGATGAATATCACGGACGTCGAGGACAAGATCATCAAGCGCGTCCGCGAGACCAACGTTCCGCTGCGGGATTTCACGGGAAAGTTCGAGGCGGCGTTTTTTGAGGATTTGAAAACCTTGAACTGTCGGATGCCGCACCAGACGCCGCGCGCCACGGAGCACATCTCTCAAATCATCTCCTTGATTGAAAAATTAGTCGCACGCGGCATCGCCTATCGCGCGGCGGATGGTTCGGTCTATTTCAGCATCGAGAAGTACCGCGCTGCCGGCCGTCAATACGGCCAGTTGTTAAAACTGAATTTCGACGAAATGCGCGTAGGCGAACGTGTCCGAAGTGATGATTACGCCAAGGAAACCCCGGCAGATTTTGCGCTCTGGAAAGCGCGCGCGCCTGAAGATGGGCCGGTGTTCTGGCCTGGCCCATGGGGCGAAGGGCGCCCTGGCTGGCACATCGAGTGCAGCGCGATGAGCATGGAACTGCTGGGACCCAGCTTCGATTTGCACGTCGGCGGCGAGGATCTGGTGTTCCCGCACCACGAGGATGAAATCGCCCAAAGCGAAGGCGCGGGTCTGCAGGCGCCGGGCCAGCGCTTCGTCAAATACTGGCTCCACGGCGCCCACCTGATGGTCGAAGGCAAGAAGATGGCCAAGTCGCTGGGCAATTTCTTCACCTTGCGCGACCTGTTGGCCAAGGGCTTCTCCGGGAGGGAAATCCGCTACTCGTTGTTGACGGCTCATTACCGCGAGACGTTCAACTTCACGTTCGAAAATCTGCAAGGGGCTAAGATGTCTCTGCAGCGCATCGATGAATGCCTGACCAAGCTCCGCGAACTGGCCGACGCGGCGCCGGGAACGGCCCAGCCTGATATCCTGGGACGCTTCTCCGAAGCGCTGGATGGCGACTTGAATGTCGCCGGCGCCTGGGGCGTGATTTTCGACTGGGTCCGTGACACCAACCGCCGGCTCGCTGAGAATTCCATGCCTGCCGCGGCAGCGGCCGATGCGCTGGCCACCTGGGACAAAATGGATTCGGTGTTCGGCATTGGCGCGCCTTCAGAGGTAGCCGTCCCGCCCGAAATCACCGCGTTGCTCGAAGCCCGCCAGGCGGCGCGGAAGGCAAAGGAGTTTAAACGCGCCGATGCGATCCGAGACGAGTTGAAAGCCAAAGGCTGGGCGCTCGAAGACACGCCCAAGGGGCCAAGGCTCAAGAGAATATGAAACCTGCGAAGGGCCTGTTCATCACTTTCGAAGGCAACGAGGGGAGCGGCAAATCGACCCAAATTTCGCTGTTGGCGCAGCGTTTGCGCTCGGAGGGCTATAATGTCCGGACCTTGCGCGAGCCCGGTGGCACCCCCATCGGGGAAGAGATTCGCCATACCTTGAAGCACAGCGCGGCTAATCACGCGATGACGCCGGAGGCTGAGTTGCTCCTGATGAACGCCAGCCGGGCCCAGTTGGTCCGCGAGGTGATTCGCCCTGCCCTCGCTGCGGGCGACATTATCTTGTCCGACCGGTTCTATGATTCGACAACGGCCTACCAGGGCTATGGCCGGCAACTCGATTTGCATATGGTGAACAGCATCATCGATGTCGCCGTAGGCGAAACGCGGCCTGATTTGACGCTGCTGCTGCTCATCCCGCAGGCCGTCAGCGAGCAGCGGCGTCTGGCCCGACAGTCAACGCTGCCCTTCATGCGGGACAGGATAGAGGAGGCTGATCAAAGCTTCTTTGCGCGCGTGGCCAAAGGCTACCAAGCGCTCGCCGCGGCGGAACCAAATCGCGTGCGGCCGATTGACGCCTCCGGATCGGTGCAGGAGCTCAGAGAGACAATTTGGCAATTAGTCGAGCCATTGTTGAAACAATGACTGCGCTTGGTCCGGGACCGTAATTGTCATAAACCGCAGTTCAGCTCAGTGGTCATCGATCAGGAAGACTGGTAAAGCGGCAGAGGACAGCCGCACTCCAAAACGCAAGCGCCTTTTGCAGAGCGCACGCGCGCCCGAGGGTTTTGGAGTGCGGCTATCTTCTGCCGCTGTCGGATTAAACTCACCAGCGGGCCCCGGCGTGAACCGACTCCCGCACTGCGGCCAACATCGCCTTGCCCATTCCGTTGCTACCCGCTATCCTGACGCAGCAATCAGGAGAACCGAAATGATCGAGGACACACTGGGAAAGATCGAAGCCAAAATTCAAGGCGCCGATACGATAAACGATGACCGGCGCCGTGAATTGCTGCAGTTACTGGGCACGCTGAAATCTGAAGTTGGAGAACTGTCTAAGACGCATGGGGAGCAGGCCCAGAGCATTGCAGGCTTTGCCGAAGTCTCGGCGCATGAGGCGACCCGCGCCGAGCAGAACCCTCACTTGCTGCGGCTTTCGCTGGAAGGCTTGAGCTCCTCGGTTCGAGAGCTCGACAAATCTCATCCGCGACTGGTGCGCATCGTCAACGCGATCAGCAACACACTTTCGAATCTGGGGATCTGAGCCGGGTTCGTCGCCACAAAAGGCCACAACGAGCTCAAAGCAGAGCGACGAGAACCGCCTCTTCTTTGCGGCGTGGGATTTACTTCGCCCGCGGCACGTTCAAAGGTAAGTTTGCTTGCCAGGAGCGTCGTAGCGCCGTTTCATAAGTGCATGAGCAACCCAATCCATCGACGCGATTTTCTCAAGCAAGCCTCTGTGCTCACCGCGGGGGTCGGAGTCCTCGGCGGTCCTTTGTCGCTGCGCGCCGGGCCGGGCCCGAATGAGAAAGTCCTGGTGGGCATTATCGGCTGCAATAACCGCGGCATGGACCACATCGCCGGTTACCTCGCAAATCCCAATGCCGAAATCGCCTATGTGTGCGACGTGGATAAACGCGTGGTGGACAAAGGCCTCGCCGCCGTGTCTCGCAGGCAGCAAAGGACGCCCCGGGGCATCACGGACCTGCGGCGAATGCTCGAGGACCCACGTCTCGATGCGGTTTCAATCGCCATGCCGGACCACTGGCACGCTCCGGCGGCGATTCTTGCCTGCATCGCCGGTAAACACGTTTACGTCGAGAAACCCGGGAGTCACAACCTGCGCGAAAGCGAGCTGCTGGTCGCGGCGGCCCGCAGGCACAAGCGGGTGGTGCAAATGGGCAACCAGCGGCGCAGCTGGCCGTGGGTGATCGAGGCCATCGAAGCGCTGCACGCCAGTGAACTCGGCGTCGTCTCCTTCGCGCGCGGCTGGTACACGAATCATCGTGCCTCGATCGGCCGCGGCAAACCTGTGCCGGTCCCGGACTGGCTGGATTGGTCGCTGTGGCAGGGACCCGCGCCGGATGAACCTTACCGCGACAACATCGTCCACTACAACTGGCACTGGTTCTGGAACTGGGGCACCGGCGAGCTCGGCAATAACGGCGTCCATTCGCTTGACCTGGCCCGGTGGGGACTGCAAGTGGACGCTCCGAAACGCGTGACCTGCGGCGGGAATCGGTATCGCTACCAGGATGACTGGCAGACGCCGGATACTACCACCGCCACTTTTGATTTCGGCGACAAAGGCATCGTCTGGGAAGGCCAAAGCTGTGACCCGCGCGGTTTTGAGGGCGCGTCCTTCGGTGTGAATTTCTATGGCGAGAAAGGCTCTATGGCAATCGCCGGCAACAACTGCAAAATCTACGACCTGAACCAGAAGCTCGTCCGTGAGATCAAAGGCACCTCCGATGATGTCCTGCACTTCGCCAATTTCATCGACGGCATCCGCGAGGGCAAAGCGTTGCGAGCGGAGATCGAGGAAGGCCAGAAGGCCACCCTGCTCTGCCATCTCGGCAACATCGCCTGGCGCACTGGCCGCACGGTCAATTTCGATCCCAAAACGCGAAAGCTCCCGGGCGACTCCGCCGCGACCCTGTTGACGACTCGCCACTACCGCCGCGGATGGGAGCCACGGGTGTGAGAAGTTCGAACGTCAAACCGTTGACGGCAAACTTCTTCGCCGCATTTGTGGCGACTGCACCTGGCTGCCAGCTATCGGCTATAAGGGTTCCAACACCATGACCACCATCAGGTGCGGCTATTGCGGGAAAGAGAACGACGAATCGATTCCAACCTGCCCAGACTGCGGCACTGTACTCGCGCAATAGAGTTGGAAACTGAAACCTATCTTAAGTCACTGATAACAATGTCATTCAAAACGGCTCACAAGCAATAAAGTTGGAAACCGGGTCGCGGTAATATCGATCGTGGGACTCGTGATTAGGCTAGGGTCGGAATCGCTCGATTCCGCCCATATCTACGGACATTTTCTCACGTTTTTCCCAGGAAACAAGCCACACCATTCCATACCAGTCTTAACCGGTTTTAACCATTTTGGTGCACGTTTTGGTGCACGTTCAAGAGTCTCAAACCAGAGGGAGGATCATCTGGTCTGGGAATTAGTCTTGCCCCCTGTGCAGAAAAACAGAGAGGTCCCGGGAAGCTGCGCCGCCGTATCGTGGACATCCCTCTTCTTGGTGCCATCCCGGCCGGGTTTCCTGAGGCTGGCAGACCGGCTCGAAAGTTTTTGGGTCAATCCCCAAATGAAACGTCCAGTGTGCGCGCGGTTATCATGCCGTAATCGTCAGCAGCAACGAGCTTGAGCGT
Source organism: Candidatus Acidiferrum sp. (assembly GCA_035566435.1). Classification (GTDB taxonomy): domain Bacteria; phylum Verrucomicrobiota; class Verrucomicrobiia; order Limisphaerales; family UBA8199; genus DATMRF01. The sequence continues at coordinate 56,487 of DATMRF010000100.1, read as the reverse complement.
TGCGGTCGCCACCCTCAGCGGAACGTATTCAAGTCGTGGCGGGTTGACGGCGACCATCACGCCGTCGTGACCTTCAACCAAAGCGCGCACCGCTGCCGCGCCGAAGATCAATCCGAGTGACCGGTCGAGCGACGTTGGCTGGCCGCCGCGCAACAGGTGACCAAGCACCACCGTGCGCGTTTCCTTCCCAGTCAATTCCTGCAACTGACCGGCCACAATCTCGCCCACCCCACCGAGCCGTTCGACGTGCCAGGCACTTGCCGCTTCTTTCAGTGTCACCCCGCCGCCGATCGGCTTCGCGCCCTCGGCCACCACGACGATGGAGTATTGCCGCCTGTAGCCCGCTGTCCTGCGTTTGATGTGCGCGGCAACTTTGGCGATGTCATACGGGATTTCCGGGATCAGAATCGCATCCGCTCGGCCGGCGATGCCGGCATGCAGCGGAAGCCACCCTGCATACCGCCCCATCACTTCAACCACCATCACCCGCCGGTGCGATTCGGCGGTGAAATGCAAGCGGTCAATGCACTCGGTGGCAAACTTCACCGCGCTGTCGAAGCCGAACGTGGTCATCGTGCATTCCAGATCGTTGTCAATCGTCTTCGGCACGCCGATGACGCGCAGTCCCTTTTTGTTCAGGTCGCGTGCGATGTTGAGCGACCCGTCGCCGCCGACGGCAATGAGCGCGTCGAGCCGGCGTTCCCGGAAACGGCGCAACACTTCATGGCTGCGGTCAATTTCCATGAACGAACCATCCGCCTGCGGCACATGCGTCTTAAAGGGGTTGCCGTGATTGCTCGTGCCCAGAATGGTGCCGCCGAGGTGCGCGATGTTGCGAACGAGCGGGCGCGTCAGTTTCATCATTCCGCCATCGGGATAGTTTTCGGGATGGAGCAATCCATCGAATCCGTCGCGGATGCCGTGGATTTCCCAACCGTGAGGGTGCGCGGCATGGACGACTGCATGGATGACAGCATTCAATCCCGGCGCGTCACCGCCGCCGGTGTTGATGGCGATTCGTTTGAAGGTGTTCCTAGTTTTGTTCATGGTCATTCGGTCAAAAATGGTTCGGCGTGCCAAATCTCTTTGGCATACTCGGCAATGGTGCGGTCGCTGGAGAACCTGCCGGACGCGGCGATGTTCAGGATCACTTTGCTCGTCCATGCCTCCGGGTCGGTGAACAATTCACCGAGGCTTTGTTGCGCCTGAGCGTAACTGGCGAGGTCGGCCAGATGCCGGTAGTGATCGCCGTGGTGCAGCAACGCATCGAGGATGGGCGTGAAGATGCCGGGTTCGTTTCGGCTGAAATGATTGCTGGCGATCAAGTCGAGTGCTGCACGCGTTTCCGGTTCATTCTTGTAGTGCCAGCGCGGATCATACCAGCCGCGGCTGCCCTCGACCTGTTCCGCGGTCAGGCCGAATAGAAAAAAGTTCTCTTCGCCGGCAGCTTCAGCCATTTCGATGGTCGCGCCGTCGCGCGTGCCGATGGTCAGCGCGCCGTTCATCATGAATTTCATGTTGCTCGTGCCGCTGGCTTCGTAGCCCGCGGTCGAGATTTGCTCGGAAACATCGCTTGCCGGGATGAGGTATTCCGCGACCGAGACACGGTAGTCCGGCACGAACACAACCTTGAGCCGACCCTTGGTTGCGGGATCGTCGTCGAGCGTGCGGGCGAGGTTGTTGATGAGTTTGACGACGAGCTTGGCGAAGTGATAGGCGGGCGCGGCCTTGCCGGCGAAGAAGAAGGTGCGTGGCGGAACGCCAAGCTGCGGGTTTTCGCGCAAACGATTGCAGAGCAAGACGACGTGGAGCGCGTTCAGGAGTTGCCGTTTGTATTCGTGGATGCGTTTGATTTGCGTGTCATAAATGCTGTCGGGATCAATACCCGGCAACCCCAGCCACTGGATGAACCGCGTCTTCGCGTCCCGCTTCGCTTTGCGGACCGCAGCGCAAAACGCGCTGTCGGCGGCGAGCGGTTTCAGTTTTTCCAACTGCGCGAGGTCGGTGATCCAGCCATCGCCAATCGCGTCGGTGATGACCGCTGCGAGCGACGGGTTGGCCAACAACAACCAGCGGCGCGGCGTGACGCCGTTGGTTTTATTGTTGAATCGCTCGGGGAACATGGCCGCGAAATCCGGCACGACTCGGTGTTTGAGCAGTTCCGAATGCAACGCGGCGACGCCGTTGATGCTGTGCGAGCCGACAATGGCCAAGTGTGCCATGCGAACCTGCCGGTGTGGGCCTTCTTCGATGAGGCTGACGCGCGCGATGCGGCCTTCGTCCCCGGGATACCGCAGGCGCACATCGTCGAGAAAGCGGCGGTTGATTTCGTAAAGGATTTCGAGCTGACGCGGCAGCAAATCCTGAAACCACTGCACCGGCCACTTCTCCAGCGCTTCCGGCAACAGCGTGTGATTCGTGTAAGCCAGCGTGCGCTGGGTGAGAGACCAGGCATCGGACCAGCTCAATTTCGCCTCATCCAAGAGCAGCCGCATCAACTCCGGCACGGCCAGCGTCGGGTGCGTGTCGTTGAGTTGGATGGCGACCTTATCGGGCAGCGCGGACCAATCATTGCCGGCAGCGCGGAGGCGACGGACAAGGTCGGCCAGCGAGCAGGCGACGAGAAAGTATTCCTGGAAGAATCGCAAACCTTTGCCTTGCGTCGTGTGATCGTCGGGATACAACACGCGCGTGAAGGTTTCAGCGGTGAGGGTTTCGGCCAGCGCGCCGACGAAATCGCCGCTGCTGAATTGGGCGAAGTCAAAGTCATGGGGCGCTTTGGCCGCCCACAGGCGCAGCGTGTTGATGGTTTTGCCGCCGTAGGCGACCACGGGCCGGTCATACGGAACGCCGATGAGCGAAGAGGGGCGGCCTTGTACGACGCTCAACGCGCCGTTGCGAATCTCGAACGACACATTGAGCTTCACTTCGACGGCCTCGTTGGGCCGCGCCACTTCCCACGGATCGGGCCGGGCGAGCCAGTGGTCGGGCTGTTCGGCCTGCCAGCCGTCGCGGATGCTTTGCCGGAAAATGCCGTAGTCGTAGCGCAAACCATAGCCCATGCCGGCAAGGCCGAGGGTCGCCATCGAGTCGAGAAAGCACGCCGCCAACCGGCCCAAGCCGCCGTTGCCGAGGCCGGCATCCGGTTCTTGCTCGATGATCTGGAGCGGATCAAGTTGGTAATGTTTGGCAAACTGTTGCGCATCCGGGTCAAGTTGGAGATTGGAGATATTGTTGGCCAGGGCGCGACCGAGCAGAAATTCCATGGAGAGGTAGTAAACGCGCTTGGCATTGCGCTGCTGGCAGGTCTGCTCGGTTTTGATCCAGCGTTGCGAAAGCACGTCGCGCACGGAACGCGCGATGGCTTCGAACTTGTCGCGGTCGGTAGTTTCCGTTTCCGCAACGACCTGGTCGAACGTGACGTGCCGCTCATAAAGAGCATTGGAGTCACCGGATAATTTAACCGGCCCGCAGTCGTAACGCGCGAGGAGAGATTGTTCTGTTTTAGGTCTGTTTGTCTTAAGTGTGGTATTCATGGATTTGCCATTTGTGTTGCATCTTTCGCGGCTGCAACGGAGGGGCGGGCTACGGAATTTGATTTGCCCGGGGAAGCTCCGAGGTCGCGGACCAATCGTCTAAACTCCACGTTGTCGGCAAGCTGGCGGGCGGCCAACTGGCGCAAACGGTCCACCGTCTTCGACGGAAGCTGAAGCGACGTGGGCACGGAGTTAAAGAAGCGGCGGTCGGACTCATCGGCCAATTGAGTGAAACGCAGCTCGATGACGTAGGTGGAGATTTCAAGCGGCGCGGAATCGCCCGAGCCGGTGTGGTCGCGAGCCAGACGCGCCATGACTTCTCGCAACAATTCGACGGTTTCGAAGGAATAATGGCTCACAGCAGCCTGGCCAACGGAGCCGAGCAGCGCTCCCAGACCACGCGTGTGTTCTTTGGAATCCCAGCCGTAATCTTTGTCCGTGTGCGCATCAACGACGATAAGGGCGACGCGGCGGGGGATTCTGCGTGGCACACTCGGGACTTGGGCGGACTGCTCGCGGGCGATGGCCCGGTCCAGAGCGCCACGCAAACCGAGATTGTCGGAAAGTCCGCCATCGAGCAGATGGATGAACTTCCGATGTCCATCGCCATAGGAGCGCGCTTGCGAAGCCACGTATCTCATGCGGATCGAGGCCGCGGGGTCGTCCAGTATGGACTCGATCCATTCCGGTTCGGGCACGGATTGCTCCGCCGAATAGTTTTTCAGAACTACCGGGGTTAGAAGAACCGGGAACGCTGAAGAGGCCGCGACGGCGCGGGAAATTGAAAACTGCGACAGGTCCGACCGCAGCAGATCAAACTCATCCTGAGTGAATTCGAACCGCGCACCGGAAGCGACATCCGTGGCGTTGATGCTGAGGAATGGGTGATTGCTCTGTGTCATCAAATCCGCAAACGTTGCACCCTTGAAAAGCAGGTGATCATAATACTCCGCCGCCAGATCACTTCGGCTGAATTTTGGCGAAGCCAGCCTGACTTGATTCCACGGCGACAGCACCCGAAGCAGCAAACCGGTTTGGACATCTTTCTTCAGGAATTGCGATTCGAAGTCCGAGAAGATGCGGTCGCCCCAGAGCGCATAGTAAGCCGCGGTGAAGCTGCCGCCGGATACCGAGGAAATTAAGTCCACTTCGTCCAACAGTCGGTGTGGTTCCCCCTCGGCGCGTACTTCGCTGCGGGCGAGTTCCTCCAGCACGCCATACGATAGAGCGGCCGCCCGGGTGCCGCCGCCGGAAAACGCGAGCATCAAGAGCAGCTCGGAAGAATTTGTGGGCGAGGCGGTGTTTTGAAAACGGTATCCAGTGGAGGCGCTGCTCGAATTCAAAGGTGCGTTGCGCGGGAAATGTGCGCAGCCGCTTACGAGCAGCAGAACCACGAGAAGGAATGGAACAGGTTTCAGGATCATGGCTGCTCTCCATTTACGAAAAAGTGAAGCCGGTGTTCGTAAGAGGCCCACTCTGGATTCGAGCCATTCCTCTCCACGTGTGTATGGTCGAAATGTCGCAGGGCGCAGGGCGGGGAACAAAGCAAGGTTGGCTCTTTGTCTCCGGGCAGGCGACAAAACCAGTGACCGTCCACAATTTCCGCCCGGCACTGCGCACACGCCTGTCGCGTTTGGCCATCGTTTCGCGGAAGGGTTGAGTTTCCGTTGCCGGCGGGCGCAGCCTCATTTGACTGTAGCGAGTGATGCATATGAATGAATTCCTTCTGCGAGCTTCGCCGGGTTTTTGCTTCGCAACGGAGTCCACCGCAGAACTTCCAGTGGCAGCGCAATTCCAGGAAGCGCTTCTGGTTTGGGCCAAGCGGTCGCCCGCACAATGTTGGCGGTATTGATGAGGCCGAAGCCACCTTCCTCCAGGCGGAAGGGAATGGTCGGCACATCAGGCAAATGCGAAAAAAACTGACGCTCGTCCTGAACATTTCCGCGGATTATCGCCACCGCTTTCAGTGTGACAGTCCAACCGCCGAGGGTATGGATCTCCACCTGCGAGCTGCGCCGGCGCGGCTGGCCGTGCTCCTGCTCGATTCGATCTTCAATCGCGGCCGATTTGTTGTCCGGCCAAGCCCCTGGCTGTTCAACGAGGTCAAACAGGCCCACAGGAAGATTCAGCGGGAATTTCAGAGGCGTCCGCGCGGAGGTGCGGGCGAGAATCATGTCAATCCCCTTGCAAGGAATCATGCTGGCGTAGTGTTGCGAGGCCAGTAGCAGGTGACGCTGCGCGAACAGTTGCGGTGCCGCCAGCAAACGGAGCGTTTCGCAGACGCGTTCCTCGTCGGCCTGATAAAATTCCGTTGAGGATCCGTTCGCGGAGAGAAGTTCGATAGTGAGATCAATTGGGTTTGTGGTCATATTAACTTGGGGTGTGTTCATAGGAAATGGAGTTCGATCATGTTGGTAGTTTTGATTCAGCACGCCCTGCGCTTAAAATCTGCTTTCGTCTTTGGGGTCGTTGTTTGCCAGAAAAAAAGCGGCCAGATACAGTGCGGCAATTATGAGCATGTAACACATATGGTCCCTTCAGCTTTGCTTTTCTCGGGTTCAGGCCGGGCCTCCCTCTTCGGGTGATGCTTGAAAAACCAATGAACGACGTATGTTCCCGCCAAGACGACGATCAGCAGCGAAGAAACGGCACCCAGCTTTCGAAGGAATGCCACCACCTGTCCCAGTTGTTTGTGGAAAACGAATCCCAAGAAGGCATACGCGGCGGCGTAAAAGACCGAGGTGAAAGCATCCACCAGCAGGAAGCGCAACGAACCGACCTCCAGCGCGCCGGCATGCAGGGGCACGACTGAGCCGAACGGCAGGAATTTTGCAGCCGTTAGCATCCGGGCGCCGTGGAGGATCGAGCCGGTGAGTGTTGTTTGTTGAAGCCTGGACCGCACAGCATGCAGATGGGGGAACACTCGGAAAACGCGGGACTTGCCGCGGTGTCCCAGGTGAAACCAAATCGCGTCTGCAGCCAAACAGCCGGCCGCAGCCCAGCAGACTGCGGCGATCAGACTAAACCTGCCGCTGGCGGCCAACGCCCCTGCCGCTAGGAGCCACGGCGCCCCCGGAAACGGCAATCCGCTCTGTTCCGCGAAACCGACCAGAAACAGGAACATCCCGCCATATGAAATAAGGAATTGGGTAATATGGTTCATGTTTTCCCCCCCTGTTGGGGTCTCGCCAGATTCTCGACCGGCGACTTCTTTTCCGGGTTCCCCGCTGGCTGATCATGCCAGGCGAGCCCATACAGCGTGCTGATGACTACGAGTGCGATTATTGTGAGTGGGTCCATAGGGCTTATTGTGAGTTAGCTGATGGCTACGAGTGAAACGGGCCGGTTTTGCGAGCCGCCAAGCCGGAGCCTTTCAGCTTGGCGAGAATCGCGTCCTTCGTGGCTGTGCCCACAATCTGAACCCGCAGTTTTCCTTCGACGAAGTAGAGCACTGTGGGGATGGACTGAATGTCATAACACAGACTGAGGTCGAGGGAATCATCCGCGTTGACGCTGACCACCTTCACTCTTCCTGCCCAGTCACGCGCCAGCTCTTGAAGAATAGGGTCAAGGACCTGGCAAGGCCGGCTCCAAGGGGCTGTGAAAACAACCAATACTGGCTGTTTGGATTTCAGCACTTCCGCCTCGAAACTCGCTGTGGTGAGGTGCAAGGTCGTTGGGATGTTTTCACTCGTGTTCATCTTTTCGTTTCTTTGTTCAATTGCGAAAGGACTTAGGCACGGTCTGTGCCAAGAGGCTGGAGAAAGAATAAAACATTGCATACCAGCGACTTGCAATCATCACTGTGGAGCCTTCCCCTGTTTCGAAAAAGTGAATCCCCGAAAAACCGTAATTTACGGTTTGCCCGGGACCAAAGGGGGCGATAAAATCCGATAATGGACCCAACGAGCGACAGACGGTTCGATCCTCATTTCGGAGCGCAGTTGCTCCTCGAGATTGCCCAGGAGCGGTCGGTGGAGCCTCTGTTGAAGAAAATTGTCGAGCGCGCAGTCGAGCGCACGGAGTTCGTTTTCTCCCAGGTCTGGTTGATCGAAAAAGGTGACCTATGCGCGACGTGCAAGTATCGGCCTGTTTGTCCTGACCAGTCCCGCTGCCTGCACCTGGTTGCGGGAAGAGGGAGATCCCTTCCGGAGCCCGCAAAGGGGCCGCAGCCGTGCGAGGACCTCAATGCTCGCCTGCCACTGAATTTCGGCCCGCTTGGAGAAGCGATAGCAAGTGGTCAGTTGAAAGTGCTAAGAAGCCCGGACAAGCAGCCGGTATCCGTTGCCGGATTCGAATGGTTGCGGGAAGAGGGTATCCTTGAATGCGGGATCCGCCCTATTGAGTTTAAAGGAGATGTTTTGGGAGCCACTGTGGGTTTTGCTCGCGAATACATACCGGAGTCATTCACGCCATGGGGACGGATCTTCGCGGATAACGTGGGCGCCGCTATCGCCAACGCGCGCGCCTTTGAGGAAATCCAGCATCTCAAGGCGCAATTGGAACTTCAGAATAGTTATCTGCAGGAAGCGGTGGTTGAGGCCAGGGCCTTTGGCAATCTGGTTGGACAAAGCGCGGCGTTGAAACACATCGTCAGCCAGATTGACTTGGTGGCGCCCACGGAGGCTTCGGTGCTTATTCTCGGTGAGACGGGAACAGGCAAGGAATTGGTCGCCCACGAAATTCACCAACGCAGCGCGCGCAAGGATGGCCCCTTGGTTCGGGTCAATTGCGCCTCAATTCCCCGAGAGTTGTTCGAAAGCGAATTCTTCGGCCATGTCAGAGGCTCATTTACAGGTGCGGTGAAGGATCGGGCCGGACGTTTTGAAACAGCTGAGGGCGGGACCATTTTTCTGGATGAAGTGGGAGAAATTCCATTGAACATCCAGAACAAGCTGCTCCGCGTTCTCCAGGAGAAACGATATGAACGCGTTGGCGATGACCGAACACGTCGAGCGAATGTGCGCGTTGTGGCCGCCACCAACCGCGATTTGAAGAAAGAGGCTAGCGCGGGCAAATTCCGTGAAGACCTCTACTACCGGCTGAACGTCTTTCCGATCCAGGCTCCACCGCTGCGAGACCGAATGGACGACATTCCGTTGCTGGCGAAACATTTTGTCGAACTCTCCGCCAAAGACTTGAAGTGCGCGAAACCCCGGCTGACCCGGGCGGGCATCGCCAAGCTCCAGAGTTACGATTGGCCGGGCAATATCCGTGAATTGCGCAACGTGATCGAGCGCGCCGTTATTTTAGCCCGTGGCGGCGCTCTGGATTTTGACTTTCCCGTGACCGGTCAATCTGTGCCTGTGGCTCGACCGAGTGCTGCTTCGACCGGGAATGCGGCGCAACCCAAGTTTCTCACTGAAGCTGAACTTCAACGCCGCGAACGTGACAACCTCGTGCAAGTGTTGGATGCGGCGAATTGGAAAATCAGCGGACCCGATGGCGCGGCGGAACTCTTGGGAGTGAAACCAACTACTTTGCTTTCGAGGATGGACAAGTGGGGTCTCAAGAAACCTGAGCGTTGACCATCCTGACTGAGTTCGAGTTGGTCTTCTGGGGACCTTCCACTGCGGATGGGAACGCTTAATGATTTACTTGGGGGGATTCGGGAGGCGGCGCTTGCGGAATCATGCTGTCAGTCTCCTGGAGCAGGAGGCGAACAAAAGCCCACGCTGGCCAGTTCCACCTGTCGTATCCAATATTGAGACCGCTCTGGACAAGGCTTTTTGCCCCGTCCAACTCCGAGCGCGCACTCGCATCATCGCCAAGCCTGGAGAAGCACAGGGCGCGGATGACCCGATCCGTGGCAGCGGGCATTGCCAAATACGTGCACGTAACAAGGCTGCGCTGGCAGTTATTTAGGGCCTTGGCGTAATTGCCGCGCCTGTATTCAAAGAGGCCGAGCAGTGTCAAATCCCATGAGGCAGGCACATACGTTCCTTCCTTGAGCGGCTCGGCGCTGGCCACGGCGCGTTCGAGGAATTGGACAATGGGTTCCAAGGCCGCTACGGAAGTGTTATCGAAAGGCCGGAGCAAGCCCGCTTGCATAACGTTCTCATAACCCCATGGCTCCGTTGTGCCGTTGAACCGGGTGATGGTCCGGTCGCGAACACGAAGGAAACCTGGTTCATCGCCCAGCTTTAGAGCAATTATTGCACTGATGAAGTGATCCCTGGCACCACCGTCCTCGGGCAACTGAGAAAAGCGGCTGCTCGCCTGCTCCCATTCACCACGCACGGCATGCCACTCGCCCAGCGCCCGGACGAGGTCCACAATGGTCGCATTGGAAGGAGAATTGGACTTGGGCACCGAATCCAGAGTGCGCTCGCTCTGCGCAAACAGTTCATCGCACTCGCGCATCAGGAGATCCGCAATTACCCAATCGTACCAGGAACCCTCGAGGTCTTCCGTTGTCCCTGGAAATAACGTCGAAGGAAGGCTCCCGATATCGAGGCCTTCCTTCGACTTGGCATGGATCAACTCGAAGGCCTGGTTCCAATTCGCAGCGGCCTCTTTATAACCAGCCAATCGCCAGCCCGACATGGCTTTTATCAAGGAGGTAGTAGCGGTTCGCGCGTCGGTGGCATCCATGCCATGACGATAACACCAACCGATGGCTTCCATAAAATGGCCCTGCCGATATTCCAGCAGAGCCAGCGTCTCCGACCATTGCACCGCATGACGCGCGTTTGGGCGCAACTCTTTCGCATTCGGAAATCTCTGTTCAACGAGCTCCGCTCCGAGAACAAACGATTGCAGCATGTTTGGATCGGGTGGCAGCACCAAGCCGACTTTGAAGGTCCGGTAATCTGAAGCGATGTTGATTGGGCTTAACTTGGCTATTTCCATCTGGAGGAACTGCTCGTAACCCTGCCGGTTTCCCGACTTGAGGAAGGTAGCCGCCAATTTCAATTGATCCTCAGAAATCAGGTCTGTCGGATCGAGTTGGTTCACCTTCATCACTGACTCGAACCGCGCCGCCGCATCAGCCCACCGGCCATTGGCGGCATGCCAGTCACCCAGCGCACTCAGTTCAGCAGAAACCTCGACCGAAGGCTTGTTTAGCGGAAGACCTGCCACGAGCTTGTCCGCCTCGTCAAAACGGCCTTGAGTTACCAACGACGCGACATGAGACGCTTGTTCTCGTAATTCAGCCTCTCTCCTCAACCGTGCCTCGGCACTTCGGGCCTCCCGCTCTTTGACGAACATCATTGTCGAAATGATAGTGCCCAGGAGCAAAGCGGCTGCGGCTGCGGCTCCGGACAGGAATACCATCCGGTTTCTCCTCACGAGCTTCTGTAGCCGATACAATTGGCTGGGTGGACGCGCTAGAACAGTTTCCTCATGCAGGTAACGCTCTATGTCCATTGCCAGCCCGTTGGCTGTCGCATAGCGGCGCGTGCGGTCCTTCTCCAGGCACTTCAGCACAATCCAATCCAAATCACCTCGAAGCTGAGACAACAGCCGTGGCGGCTCGATATGTCGCCGCTTGGCGGTCTTGGTCATTTCCTCGTTGTTCAGCGTTTGGAGTTTGGCCGAAGGGCTCAACGGTTCCTGCTCACAGACCGTGCGTCTCAGTTCGTCTACCCCCAATTTTAACAAATCCGCAGTGTCAAAGGGGGTGCGACCCGTCAGGAGTTCGTAAAGCAATATACCGAGGGAATAAATGTCGCTCCGGGTGTCCAGGTTCAACCCGCTAAACTCCATCTGCTCGGGACTCATGTAGGCGGGGGTGCCCATCAATTGGGCGTAGGAGGTGAAGAGCGTCTTGTCCGTCAGGCGTTGTTCGGTGGCTTTGGCAATCCCGAAATCAATCACTTTGGGAGCCGGAACTCCGTCATTCATGGTGACCATGATGTTGGACGGCTTGAGATCGCGATGGATAATACCCTTTTGATGAGCGTGCTGGACCGCGTTGCAGACCTGGATGAACAACTGCAGCCGTTCCCGCATGCTCACACGGTTCTGGTCGCAGTAATCGGTGATCTTGACCCCATAGACCAGTTCCATCACAAAGTACGGCCGTCCGGTGTCGGTGGCTCCAGCATCCAGAACCCGCGCAATGTTGGGATGATCCATCAGGGCCAGGGCCTGGCGCTCGGCCTCGAATCGGGCGATCACATTCCTGGTATCCATCCCCAGCTTGATGATCTTCAGAGCCACCCGGCGGCGAATGGGCTGTTCCTGCTCCGCCATATAGACCACCCCGCAACCGCCTTCCCCAAGCTTCTGGAGTAATTTGTAGGGTCCGATGCACTTGGTCTCGGAGAACTCAGGCTCCTGCGCCGATTCTGCCGCCGAAAGGACCTGGGCAGCAGCGGCGGCCGCCGGTTCCAAGGCAGGAGCACAGTCATTGAAGAAATCGCCGGCGCTTTGCGAAAGGGCCAATAGCTTCTCAACCTGATCGCGCAACGCCTGGTCGGCGCCGCACGCCTGGTCGAGGAACTGACGGCGTTGCTCTGGGTCAGTGTTTGCCAGCGCACCAACAAACACCGCCTTTTCGCGCGGGTTTCGAGTACTCATCTGTCCATTGATCTCTTATGCGACAAACGCAGACCACTTTCGCCAAAATGTTGCAGGATTTTCGGCGTTCATGTGTGCTCGCTAATGTAGCGAAAAAGCCAAGCCCTGGCATACGCCCACTCCCGGTCCAGCGTACGGGGCGCAAGCTCCAGATTCTCAGCGATTTCCTCATTGCTCAAGCCGCCGAAGAATTTCAGCACGACAATGCGCTCCAGTTCGGGATCCTCAACTTTGAGGCAGGCCAGGGCTTCGTCAACCAGCAAAACTTTGTCGTCGGGCGTTGTCTGGGCCAGCTCCAAATCCTCGATGTTCAACCGCGCCTGACCACCGCCATGCTTGAGGCGGGATTTGTGGCGTGCCCGCTCGATCAAAATGCGGCGCATCGCTTCAGCGGCGGCGCCGAAAAAATGCGCGCGGTTTTGCCAGGTTCGGTCGCCGTCGGACACCAGCCGTAACCACGCCTCGTGGACCAAGGCCGTCGGCTGAAGCGTTTGGCCGGGCATCTCATGCGCCATGCGCGCGCCTGCTAACCGCCTCAACTCGGCATAAACCAGCGGAAGCAGCTTCTCGGCCGCGCCTTCTTCGCTGCGACCAATCGCATGAAAAACCTGCGTGATCTCAGCATTTTCAGACATGATCACCTGCCTTATACGCCCGCAAAGGCTGTCATCCAATACAAAAGCGCGGGATGGCACGCTTGAACAATTTGCAGAAATGGAAAGGCTCAAGCCTTCGGCATGATGCTTACGGATGAAGTCTTTTGCCTTGGTAATGATTTGAGGCTCGGGGTTATCCCGCTGGATTAATCGTCAGAAACTGCAGGGCAGCAACAAGCCAATCCGCGGGTGACATCTCCCAAGCTAACGAGGCTCTTATTGTCCCGGAATCAAAATAAGGTGCAACCATTTTGGCGAACTTTGGGAGCTTGCGACGCATTACTGGAGGAATGGACACATGTTCTCGATCTCTTGCAGTAAACGGCCTGCGGCCCGCAGACCAGGCGGTCGCATGGCAGGTGGCTGTGACCGAAGAACGCAACCCGCCAGCACGCGAGATTCACGACATGCTTGTGCGGGACTTCGCTGGAATTGAACCGCACCTCCATCCCCGACAGGAACTGCAGAATACGTATCAGCAGGAAATGGTGGTCGAAGCCAAGTCCTTTGGTAACTTTGTCGGCCAAAGCGCCGCCTTGGAGAATGTCGTCAGCCTAATTGACGTGGTCGCTCCCACGGAAGCTTCGGTGCTCATTCTCGGCGAGACCGGAACCGGCAAGGAATTGGTGGCCCACGAAATCCACCAGCGCAGCGCCCGCAAGGATGGTCCGCTGGTTCGAGTCAATTGCGCCTCGATTCCACGCGAGCTATTCGAAAGCGAGTTTTTCGGCCATGTCAGAGGGTCGTTCACTGGAGCCGTGAAGGACCGGGCCGGTCGTTTTGAGACAGCTGAGGGCGGAACCATCCTCCTGGATGAAGTGGGGGAAATTCCCTTGGAAATTCAGAACAGGCTGCTGCGCATTCTTCAAGAGAAGCGGTACGAACGAGTGGGTGACGACCGGACGCGACGCACAAATGTGCGGATTGTGGCCGCGACGAACCTGGATTTAAAAAAGGCAGTAGCCGCCGGCCGTTTCCGTGAAGACCTCTATTACCGGCTGAACGTCTTTCCGATCCAAGTTCCACCGTTGCGAGAACGAACGGACGACATTCCGTTGCTGGCGATACATTTTGTCGAGCTCTCAACCAGAGAATTGAAGTGCGCCAAACCCCGGCTGACGAGGGCTGCGGTCACACAACTCCAGAGTTACGATTGGCCTGGCAATGTGCGGGAATTGCGTAATGTGATTGAGCGCGCCGTGATTTCGGCCCGTGGCGGAGGTTTGGATTTTGACCTGCCCGTCACCGGACCATCGTCGCCCGTTGCTCGCCCAAGTGCCCGGTCGGATTTTTCGACCAGCAGCCCGGCGCAACCCAAGTTTCTCACTGAAGCCGAACTTCAACGCCGCGAACGTGACAACCTGGTGCAGGTGTTGGAGGCGGCGAATTGGAAAATCAGCGGACCCGATGGCGCGGCGGAACTCTTGGGAGTGAAACCAACTACTTTGCTCTCAAGAATGGACAAGTGGGGTCTCAAGAAACCCGAACGCTGACCCATTTGCGGTGAGGTTCCAATAATCTGCTGGAAATCTTCTTCCTTCAGCCGAAGCCTGAATCGTCGCGCAGTTTCTTAAACCAACGATAGTTCTTCGAATTTTCGGAGATTCGAAATTTCGAGTGCCGTCCTGCGGGTTGTCCATTTCTTGTTAACCACTGACATTCAGCGCTTTCCGCGTTTATTTGGTGGTTGGCATCTGTATTGCGTAGCACATGTCTCGTATGCGAATTGCATTCGAGAGCATGAACAAGAACCGAAAAAGTGCCCAAGCGACCAGTCCAACCGGGCGCAATTTACCCGCCCGCGAGCGCGTGCTCGAAGTCGCCTGCGAATTATTCGCCGAGGCAGGTTTTCACGGAACGCACCTCCGCGAAATCTGCAAACGTGCCGACACGAACGTGGCCGGAGTTTGTTATCACTTCCAGAGCAAGGAAGGGCTTTATCAGGCCGTGATGAGGGAAGCTGGCCGGCAGCTTTCTGATCTGGACAGGAATTTTATCACCTCAACTCAATTACCTGCTGAACAAAGACTGCTGGCCCGCACCGAGTCGTTGTTGCGGCGACTGGGGGCCAAGCGTGCATGGATCGCGAAACTTCTGGCGCGTGAATTAGTAGATCACGACGACAACGCGCCCAGCCACGCAGCGTCCCGGCTGGAGCGGGATTTTGTCCATCTCCAGGCAGTGATGAGAGATTTGCTGGGCAACGATACTCACACTCAAACGATCAGGCTTCATGCGCTCACGCTCATTGGCGAATGTGTTTTTTATTCTCTCACGGGAGAAAACCCGCGACACCCAATACGTCAATTTACCGACACTCCCTCAACCCGGACCTTGGCACGTTTTCTCACGCAGCGTTCGCTGGGAGCCCTTCGACCCGAATCAGCCGAGCCGCATATTTCCGATTTCAACCTTTAACCAACGTAGCAAACGACAAAAAGAAAATACTTATGAACAATATTGATAATCTAAATCGCCGCTCGGTGAGAGCCAGAAGCAATGGATTGACATTGCTCTGCGTGGCATTGGCACTCGCCGGCTGCGGAAAACCAGTCGCCAAATCACCCGAGAAAAGTTTGGTGCGCACCGCCGTCGTGCAGCCGATGGACAACACCCGCTCCGACGGCGAGGCCTCCTATATAGCGATAGTGCGCTTCGACCGCGAAACGGACTTCAGTTTCAAGGTGGGAGGCATCCTCGCCGGCATTGGGCCAGCGGCAGGAACAGACTGGGACGAGGGAACGCCGGTGAAGGCTGGCACTGTTCTGGCCGAGTTAAAGCAAGCCGATTTCATCAATGCTTTGCGCTCCGCTCGCGCGCGCGCCGAGCTGACGAGCAAGACTCTCGACCGTCTTCGCAAATTGCGCGAAACGGACGCCATTTCTCAACAGGAACTCGATGTCACGGAAGCGGATTGGCGCACAGCCCAGGCTCAACTGGATCAGGCCGAACAAAATCTCCGGGATTCGCGTCTCGTGGCGGCCAAAGATGGAGTGGTGCTGGCGCGCTATGTCAACTCGCGCGTGACGGTGTCGCCCGGCCAAAGTGTGCTGCGCTTTGCCGATACGAGTTTGATGTCGGTTGAATTGGGGTTGCCGGACCGGCTCATCGGCAGGCTCTCGCCTGGCAAGGAAATACCGGTCGAGGTGTCGGGGCTGGAAGGCCTGCCGCCTTTCAAGGGCCGCGTTACGGAAGTCGGCGTGGCCGCGAGCAGCGAAGGACGATTGTTCCGCGTTGTGATCAAAGTTCCCAATCCGGACGGCCTGCTCCGCTCAGGCATGACCGCGCGCATTCATGTTAGTGACACTCCGACAGTGAAGCCCGGCACGGTCTGCGTTCCGCTCTCCGGACTCGTCACCCTCGTTTCCGACGGCAATTCGTCGGCAAACAGCCAGGTTCAACTCGGCGTCTTTGTCGTCGAGGGCGGCAAAGCGACGAAGCGAGCGGTGAAGACCGGCGACATATTCAACAGTTCCATCCAGATCACCGAAGGTTTGCGCGCCGGTGAACAGGTGGTGACTTCGGGTGCGAGTTTTCTGTATGACGGCGCGCCCGTGGAAATCGCCACAGACAATTTGGCCGCGAAATAAGCAAGGAGAAACATTCCCATGTCAAAACACGTTGAAAATAAAAATGAGTCCGGCGGCCTCGCTCAATTTTGTGTCGAGCACCGGGAAGTGAGTTGGCTGGCCTTGATCGCGGTGTTGGTGTGGGGCGCGGTGGCTTACACCAGGCTCGGCCAGCAGGAGGACCCGACCATTCCGCAGCGAACCGCCATGCTGGTCACGGTGTTTCCGGGAGCGACGGCCTCGAAAGTCGAGGAGTTGGTCTCGAAGCCACTCGAGCGCAAAATCAGCGAACTGAAATCCATCGAGGAAATCAAGAGCACGTCCCGGCCCGGCATTTCCACGATGACCATCAAGCAGCTTCCTGGCTCCACGGCGGCAATTGACCAGGAGTGGGACAAGGTGCGAGCGAAATTGTTTGAAGTGCAGTTGCCCGATGGGGCGCGCCAACCCTGGCTGAATACCGATTTCGGCAACACGATCACGCTGTTGTTCGGTTTGGTCAGTCCGCCGATCAACGACGCGGAGTGCATGGCGCGTGCCAATGTTTTGCGCCAAACGCTCGCGGAATTGCGCAAAGGGGTTTCATCCGCCAACCACGCCGCCGTTGCGGCATTCTTCCCGCCGTCCATTTCGCAGAGCTATCGCGAAACGCTGCGTGGCAGGTTCGAAACTGCAATTCGCTCAACCAATCTCGCCAAGGACGTTCAGACCATTCAAGGCCAATCGTTCATTCTCGTTGACCTGGATACGCCAGCCTGCCGGGCAGACCTGGAGCGCTTTGTCGCCGATTTTACCAGAACGATCACCGGGACCGACCGCGAATTATTCCACCCCGATTTCACTCCACCGCTCTTGCTGATGGGAGATGAAGACCCGCTGCCACAAATTCGCGCGTCGGCTCCGCCGCGTTACAGCTACCGCACGCTCGAATTGCTGGCGCGCGATTTTGAAGACACGCTGAAGCAGGTCGAGAGCGTAGGCAAAGTCACAAAGGTCGCCATCGTGCAGGAAGCGGCGTATCTGCTTTTTTCGGATGCGAACATCGCCGGCTACGGGCTGACACCGGATACAGTGATGGGTTCGATTGGTGCCCGCAACGCAGTGATTCCCGGCGGCACCATGCGAACTGAAGGACGGAATTTTCCAGTGCAACTTTCCGGCGAATACAAAACCGAGCGCGACATGCTTGGCACCATGGTCGGCATGAACCGCGCGGGCGCGCCGGTGTATCTGCGCGACGCTTTTGAAGTCCGCCGCATGTATGAGTCGCCCATTCCTTACCAGGTTGATGTCCTCGGACGAACGAGTGGGAACGGGCCATTGGACACGCGCCGCGCCGTGATGGTCGCAGTTGAAATGCGCGACGGAAAAATCATCCGCCATTTCAATGAGGACGTGATCAAGGTGGTGGAAACGATGAAAGCCCGCATGCCGGAAGGACTGGAGTTTCGCGTGCTGTCCGATCAACCCACCGCAGTCGAGCATCGCATCCATCACTTCGTCCGATGCTTTATCGAGGCGGTGGTCATCGTGATCATCGTGGGATTGTTCCTGATGGACTGGCGTTCAGCGCTGGTGCTCGCCACAGCCGTTCCGCTGACCGTCGCCATGACTTTGATCGGCATGCAACTGCTTCACATTCCGCTGCAACAAATCTCCATTGCTTCGCTCATCATCGCCTTGGGAATGTTGGTGGACGTGCCGGTCGTGGCGTCCGACGGCATCAATCGCGAGCTGCATAAAGGAGAACCGCGATTGCGCGCGGCGTGGCTTGGGCCGCTTCACCTGCGGCACCCGATGGTTTTCGGCACGCTGATCAACATCTTTGCGTTCCTGCCGCTGTTGCTGCTGACCGGCGACAAGGGTGAATTCATGAAAAGCCTGCCAAACGTGATCACGATTTCGCTGCTCGCCGCCCTGCTGGTGTCGGTCACTTTCACGCCGCTGATCAGTTATTACGTGTTGCGCGGGCAGAAAGGATTCGATGAAGGCGGCGAGGTGCGTTCGTTCTTCCTGTTCCGGTATGTGGACAAAACGCTGATGGCGGTTTTGCCGCACTACCGGGCCGCTTTGGAAAAATCTCTAAAACGTCCATTGCTGGTCCTCGGGATCGGCTATTCAGTGCTCGCGGCGAGTTGCCTTTTGGTTCCATTGCTCGGCAGCCAGTTCTTCCCGCCGGCGGAGCGTAACCAGTTGTTGGTGGATATTGAACTGCCTTCGTCCGACTCGCTCACCAGTATGAGGACAACGGTGGCTCAAGCGGTAGCGCTGATCAAAGGCCATGAGGAGGTTTTAAGCGCGGCGGTATTCTCCGGTGGAACCGCGCCCCGCTTTTACTACAACGTCGAACCCAAAGAGCCTGCGAATTATCTCGCGCAGATTCTCATTAACACGCGCCATGCCGATGATGTCACCGGCCTCCTCGTCAAGTTGCGGCAGGAATTGGACAAATCAGTTCCCGGTGCACGTTGCGTCGTCAAGCAACTCGAACAGGGTCCTCCGGTCGCGGAACCAATTCAAATCCGCATCAGCGGCGAGAACTTGGACAAACTTCGCCTTTTGGCCGATCAAGCGGCAGCCGAACTGCGCGCGGCGGGTGGCTACCATGTCTTCGACGACCTCGGCCTGCACATGCCGAACATTCAAATTGATATTGATCAGGACCGCGCGAATTCACTCGGTTTGAACAATAAGCAAATCGGCAATGTGGCCCAGGCATCCTTCACCGGACTGAAAGTGACTGAGTTGCGCGAAGGTGACCGGCTCATTCCGGTGCTGATTCGCGGCCGCATCGAGGACCGCAGCGAAGCGGAGAAGATTCGTGGGCTTTACGTGCAGACCCCCGACGGGAAAAGTGTTCCCTTCGAGAGTTTCTCGACGCTGAAAGTCCAGCCGGAGTTCGTCACGATTCCTCACTACAATCAGCTTCGCACAGTCACGGTTAAAGCTTACGCGCCGTTCGGCGAATTGCCTTCCCAAATACTGGACCGCGCGCGCGCAGGCCTTGCGAAAATCAAATTAGACCCGGGTTACGAATTGAAATTCGCCGGTGAGGATAAAGAGTTGCGCGAGAACAAGGGGGAAATGGGGAGGGTCATGCTGATTTCATTGGCGCTGATTGCCCTGACCATGGTGCTGCAATTCAGCTCGGTGATTAAATCGGTGGTGGTGATGCTAACTGTGCCGCTGGGGCTCATCGGGGCGGTGCTGGGACTGTTCGTTACCCACTCTCCGCTCGGATTCATGGCCCTGTTGGCAATGGTCAGCCTGGCCGGCATTATGGTGAGCCACATTATTGTCCTCAGCGACTTCATCGAAGAAGCACGGGCCAAGGGCTTGCCCCTCGAACAGGCGCTGGTGCAAGCCGGACTGGCCCGTCTGCGTCCGGTGCTGGTGACGGTGCTCGCCACCGTCGGCGGATTGATTCCACTGTTCCTCACGGGCGGCGCGCTGTGGCATCCGCTGACTGCGGTCCACATCGTTGGTCTGCTCCTCGCCACGGTGCTCACGCTGGTGATGTTGCCGACGCTTTACTACGTGTTCTGCGCAAAGTTGAAATTCATCAAGTAATTCTCACGTTATGCAATCATCTTTCTTCAAACTCCCGTTTTGGTGCGCCGCGATGCTGACGCTTGCCGGATGCGCCGTTGGCCCGAACTACAAACTTCCCGCAGTGAGCGCGCCGGCTGGTTTCCGCGGTGCGACAACCGACGTTTCCACCAACTCACTCGCCGACCTGCCGTGGTGGAGCGTCTTCAAAGACCCGGTGCTCCAGGACTTGATTCAAGTTGCCCTCACCAACAACTACGACCTTAGAATCACGCTCACGCGAGTAGATCAGGCACGGGCGATTCAAGCGCAGGCGCGGTCCCAATTCATGCCGCAGGTCGGATATGGAGCCGAGGCCAACCGTGGTCGCAACGAGTTTCTTGGCACGCCAACGCCCAACGGGGGCCAAACTGGCAACAGCTACGTCGGCGGCTTTGAAGCTCTCTGGGAAATTGACCTGTGGGGCCGCGTCCGCCGGATGAACGAAGCCGCGCGCGCGAACTTCATGGCCACGCAGGAAGGTCGGCGTGCGGTCATGATATCCGTCGTCAGCGGTGTTGCGCGGGCCTACTTCGAGCTGTTGGAATTGGACGAACAACTTGTGATCGCGCAACGCACCAGGGATTCCTACCAACGGACTCTCAAACTTTTCTCCGACCAGCATGCCGGCGGCCTGGCATCAAAGCTTGAGGTGTCACGAGCCGAACTCGCGCTGCGAACGGTCACGGCGACCGTCCCGGAAATCGAGCGCCAAATCGCGCTCAAGGAAAACGAAATCAACACGCTCCTCGGTCGCAACCCCGGCCCAATCGCTCGCACCTCAACCCTGCTGGCGCAGGAGATGCCGGTGGAAATCCCCGTCGGCCTTCCCTCGACATTGCTGGAGCGGCGGCCCGACGTCCGCGCGACCGAACACCAAGTCCGCTCGGCCAACGCGGAAATCGGCGTGGCCATTGGCGACTTTTTCCCACGCATCGGCCTGACGACCATTTATGGCGGCACGAGCACCGACCTCGACAAACTGTTGAAAAGTGAGGCGAACCTCTGGTCAGCCGCCGCCACCGCCGCCGGCCTGGTGTTTACAGGCGGCCGCTTGACCGGTCGTTACCGGCAAACGAAAGGTGCGTTCGAGCAAGCCAGGCTCAGTTACCAACAAACGGCCCTCAGCGCTTTCCGCGAAGTTTCCGATGCACTCATTTCACATTCCCGATACGAGGATGAGCGCGTCGAGCAAAGCCAGGCCGTCGGTGCCGGACGCGAAGCGGTTGAGTTGGCGACGGTGCGTTACAAAGAAGGCAAGGCCAGCTACTACGAAGTCCTGGAGGCTCAGCAGCAACTCTTCCCCGCCGAAAACACACTCTCTCGAATCGAAGCCGCGCGTCGCCTCGCGGTCATTCAACTCTACAAAGCCCTGGGCGGCGGCTGGTCACTCAAAGACTCCCAGTGGTTTGGGGCAAGCGCTCAAGTCCAAAACAAGAGCAAATGAATCGAAAATTATGATTAGCGCATACGTTATCACTCTGTTGGTGTTTGGAATGGTGCTGTCTTACCTGTGGCTCATTCACCATTTTTGGCTCCGACATGTTTTCACGGAAGACCCTAAATCTGCGGTCCACACGAGGATCGTGATTCTCGGCGGCGGTTTTGGCGGTTTGTATTCGGCGCTCCATTTCGACAAGACCATCGCCACCGATCCAAGGGTCGAAGTGACCCTCGTTAGCCGTGAGAATTTTCTTCTTTTCACACCCATGCTGCACGAGGTGGCGGCCGGCGACCTGGATGTGTCGGATATCGTCAGTCCCCTGCGACAAATGCTCAAAAACGTGCGCTTTCTGCAGGCGGACGTGGGCAGCATTGATTTGGAAGCGCGGCAGGTGTGCCTTGCTTACGGCGTCCATTGTGAGCGGAGGGTGTTGACGTATGATCACCTGGTCATCGCATTGGGATCGGAAACGAATTTCTTCAAGTTGCCCGGCGTAGGGGAACGTGCGCTCACCATGAAATCCCTCGGGGACGCCTTCATCTTGCGCGATCAGGCGCTGGGGTTGTTGGAAGCAGCCAGCCTCACAGAGGATCCTTTTGCACAACGGGCGATGCTCACTTTCGTCGTGGCCGGCGGCGGTTTTGCGGGCGTGGAAACCGTTGGAGCACTGAACGATTTCGTCCGCGAGGCGATTGCATATTATCCGGCACTCGCCGGAACAGAGCCGCGAGTCGTTCTGGTCCACCCGAACTCGGTCATCCTGCCGGAACTCAACGAAGGCCTTGGACGCTACGCGCAAGCCAAACTCACATCTCGAAAGGTCGAAATCCGCACGGGGACGAGGGTCATGTCGTTCTCCGATTTCGGAGTGGAGCTAAGCAGTGGTGAGACCCTGGCGACGCAGACTCTCATCTGGACAGCCGGTGTCACGCCGCCCGAGGTCTTGCAAACCCTGCCGCTTAAAAAGGAGAGCGGACGCGTCGTGGTGAACGAGATGCTGGAGGTGCCAGGTTTTCCCGGCGTCTGGGCGATCGGTGATTGCGCATGGATTCCAAATGCTAACACCGGTAAGCCACATCCGCCGACCGCCCAGCACGCTTCGCGCCAGGCGGTGGGTTGCGCGAAAAACGTCGTTGCTGCGATACGCGGGTCCGTGCAGAAAGCATCCTTCCGCTTTACGACTTTGGGTCAACTGGCAACGATCGGGCATCGCACCGGGGTTGCAGAGATTCTTAGGCTGCGCCTTTCTGGCTTCGTTGCCTGGTGCCTGTGGAGGACAATCTACCTTGGCAAGCTGCCGACGTTCGAGAAAAAGCTGCGCGTGGCACTGCGATGGACTATGGACTTCGCGTTCCCTAGAGATTTGACGCAACACGTCACCCTCCAGGGCATCGATCGAGTGAGTAAGCTTTTGGCGTATTCTCGTCAACATCCAGTAATCCCCCGACGGCGAGCCGCATCCGATCGAACCGCCGCGTTACCCTCACCGCCGTGACCGCAGGAGCATTAACCGTAGCTTAATCATGCACTGGCAAACATTCGTTTCCACCCTGGCGGGCGGACTGATCACTTTCAGCGCAATTCTCCTCACGAATGCGCTCGATCTGTGCAAGCGCAAGCGCACTCACGACAAGTTGATTCATGCGCTGTTGCAGGGGCTACGAGACGAAATCGCCGGCCTGCTCGAAATGGCCGAAGCCAGCCCCGTGCGCCCGCTCGAATCCGTCCCGGAGGGAAAGCCTTACGAAGGTCTGTTCACCGCGAGTCAGGATTACTTCATCGTTTATCACGCGAACGCAGGACTGGTTATGCAAATCGCCGACCCCAAGTTGCGCCGGAGCATCATTCAGACCTACACGCGCGCCAAAGCAGTGCTGGACACGGTGAACATGAACCGGCTTTACCTTGAGCGATACCACTATTTGCAAAGCACCTTCCTCAAAACGAAGGACGCGTCGATTCAGGCAGAGTCCGAGAACTATCAGCGGGCGCTTGTGCAGATTGCCGGGCAGCTTAAGGAGGCCGATGCCCAGTTCAGGAGAACGGCAGCCGGGCTACTGGAGATGCTCTCCGACAAGATCGGGACTGAAGCCGAGGAGAAGCGGTTAATCCCCACGCGAACATCCGGGCTTGAGTTTGCCCCGGCGCAGTCTGAGTAGCCACCTATCGGCTTCAGCTACCGCCAAACCGCCGCGGTGACAAAAGTCACGCTGCACAGCAATGATGAGAATGGCACGTTTCAGAGCAATTGAACTCCGTCTTTGCCCGAAAGCGGTTTGACAGCGGCGCGAGGCCATCGTTGAGCAAAGGCTCGACCCGTCGATAGTATAAGGTAACACCTGCCGCTCGACACTCTCCGGTCGGTCTGGCAGTGTGCCGCCAGAATGAGTCCGAGCGAAGACCAATTCTCCTTCACTGGCGCAGTCTCAACAAAGCGGCGGCCTGTCAGAACGCAACTTTCCTGCGGTTGGAGCCGTCTCGCGCGGATTGCTGCGCTGTGCCTGGCGGTGGGGTGCTGTGCCTCTGGGAGTAAAGCCTTCACTGCGGCGGATGCGGACATCCTGTTGGCGGCCCACACCCGGGCCTTTTATGAGGAGACGAATGGCTCCGCCTGGTTCAAAGGGACCGAATTGGGCGGAAAAGCGTCATTTTGGATGTGGGCCGAGCAGATGGAGATGGAGATGGACGCCTTCGACAGGACTGGGAACTCACGCCAACTCGCTATGTTCACAAATCTGTTCAACGGCTTCGTTGCCAAGCATAGCACGGACTGGACTACAAACCCCTTCAACGACGACCTCATGTGGATGGTGATCGCCTGCGCCCGCGCGGCGCCGCTGACCGGCAACGCGGCGTTTCGTGACGCGGCACGGTCCAACTTCGACGCCTGCTTTGCCCGGGCGTGGTCCTCCGACCTGGGCGGCGGGCTGTGGTGGAAGACGGACAACCGGTCGAAGAACGCTTGCGTAAAGGGGCCGGCGGCGATCGCCGCCATGCTCCTAAGCCGCGCCTGCCAGGAACCCGCCTATTTGCTCAAGGCCACCAACATCTTTCTATGGGAACGAACGAACCTATTCAATGCCACGACCGGCCAGGTTTACGACAACATTCGCCTCAACGGGCGAAAAGGCTATCGGGCATTTTCGTATAACGAGGGCACCTTCATCGGTGCCGCGGATTTGCTTGGCTATACCAACGAAGCCATCCAGGCCGCGACCTACACCATGAATCAGCTCTGCCGCGACGGACTCCTGCCCGCGTACGGCGAGACCGGCGATGGCGGAGGCTTCAACGGCATTTGCGTGCGCTGGCTTGCGCGGTTCATGAATAAGCGCCATGCACAGCCGACTTTCGAGTCATGGCTGCAGAGGAACGCCGACGCCGCCTGGAATGTCCGTCGGCAGGCCGACAATCTCTCCTGGTGCCGTTGGCAGGAGCCGACGCCTGCGGGGCCACTTCATTCCTGGGGTTGCAGCAGCTCGGTGGTGATTCTGCAGGCGGTCCGGCCGACTGAGGGTTTAGCGCGCTAACGTTCCAACGCTCCCGCTCACGGAAACTCGCTTTTATCCTCATAGGGTCCAAGTGCGGCAATCGCTCCCAGGATCTCATCCGCCGTTTCCTGGTAGATCTCTTTAAGACGCGGCTTCGCGCACGTTTTGGCCTCTGTCCGGAGCGCTTCGAAGAGCATCGGTCGGCCGTATTTGACGGCCACCCGACGAGGCCGCGGGAACCGCATGTGCCGTCCATAGGCCTCGTACGTTCCGAAAACCCGCACCGGTATAACCGGCGCGGAGGACTTGATCACGGTCAACCCGACCCCCGAGCGAGCTGGCTGCAGCTTGCCGTCCCGGCTGCGGGTGCCTTCCGGAAACAGGATAATGGCCCCGCCCGCCAGGAGCCGGTCCAGGATGGCCTTGAGGCCCTTGGCGCCGCCGCCTTCCCGGTCCACCGGCACAACTTGCCAACGGCGCAGAATCCAGCCCAGAACCGGAAACCGGAACAGGTTTTCCCGAGCCAGGTAATTAATCCCGCGCCTCACGCCCGAGCCTACGAGCGGCGGATCCAGGAAACTGGCGTGGTTGGAAGCCAGGATGACGGGGCCGGAAAGCGGCACACGCTCGGCATTGTACGCCCGCCACCCAAAATAGAACCGGTAAAGCGCGCGGAAAGAAATCCAGCCCAAAAAATAGATGGGATTCATTCCACCCATCAACCGGGGTCCACTTTTCTGTCCGCCGCCAAACGCTGGCCGATATCCGCGATGATGCGGCCGCTGGTCTGCTCGGAGGTCATCTGAGAGTTGTTAATCACCTTTGCCCCCAGGGCGATCATGAGCGGCGCGGCTTTGCGCTGGCTGTCGCGCAGGTCCCTCGCCGCCAGGTTTTCCTGCACCCCCTCGGCGGCGCGCCGGCGGGACCGCTCCTCAAGCTGCGCGTCGAGGTAGTATTTGAAATCCGTTTCGGGAAACACGTTCGTCCCGATGTCGCGTCCCTCCATGACGAGGCTGCCGAACTGGATGCACTCGCGCTGCTTCTTCTTCATCCACTCGCGCACTTTCGGCACCGCGGCGACGTGCGGCACCGCGGCGCTGACCTCCGCCGTCCGAATCTCCTTCTCCGGATAATAGCCGTCCACCTTCAAATGCACCTGGTCCGTGACGCACTCGAGCGAAGTTTTCCATTTCCGGCAGGCAGCGGCGACCGCCTTCTCATTCTGCACATCGATCTTGTGCTCCAGACAATACCAAGCGAGCGTGCGGTACATCGCGCCGGTATCGACATAAATAAAATTAAGCGCTTTCGCCACCAGTTTGGCATTGGTGCTTTTGCCGCTGGCGCTGGTGCCGTCGATGGCAATGACAATTGGGTGCTTGGTGTTGTTCACCGGTCTGTTGGCCGAAAAGGGTAAAGGAGCCGAAAGAGCTAAGTCAACAGAAGGAAAATGTGAGGGCAGGCTACGTCGCAAACAGCTCGTCCAAGCCCAGCGCGCGCCCCGTGCGCACATCACGAATCGTCACGCCTAGGCCCTTGGGCGGCGGTGTCGCCAGCTTCTGGAAAAAGTTCGGAAACGTCTTCTTTACGCACGCCGGATCCTTGATTTTTATCCCGGGCACTTTAAGTCCCAGAATGGCAAAACACATCGCCATCCGATGGTCGTCGTACGTCTCGATTTCCGCACCGTGGAGTTCCGACGGATAAACCGTCAGGGTATCACCTTCCTCGATGACCTTCGCGCCGCACCTGGTCAATTCCGTCCGCAACGCGACCACCCGCTCGCATTCCTGCACCCGGAGGCGGCCGAGGTCGGTGAATTGTATCGAGCCAATTGACAGGGGTGCCAAAACTATAGCAGTCATGATGCTGTCGCCCAGGTCGCGTTTTCGAGAGATCGATTCTCCACGCTTAACGCCGTCCCATACTCCCAGCCGCCTCCCAGTCTGCATCTCCTTACGACCCTCAGGCGTTTCACCCAATCCGAACGCCAGATCCAGTCCATGGAGCACCGGATTGTGAAGGAATTTCACATCAACTTGCCAGTCGGAGCTCGGCCAATCCGCGACCGTCACGGCCTGCAAAGACCTCGTGGGGACTTCTATGCCGAACCGTTCCGAATACTCGAGGTGCTCATCACTCGGGATGAGGTAATCCGCGGCCAAAAAGTAGCTTCCGCTCGAAGCATCTGGTTCGATGCGAAACGCGCCACCCTTCTTAGGAAAGACCTCGATCAGTTCTGTAGTCATCGCCACGTAAGGCGATTCTTCGGCGTTCTCGCCAACCACGTGAACGTTCCAGCGGCCCGCATTTGCGCAAAGGAGTAACGCGGAGGCAAACTGCGAGCTGTTCTCGATGCTAACCGAACAGCTTTGCACGCCACTTCCTTCCGGTTTGTCCTTGCGGACGGGAAAGCGCAGCCTGACACCCGATGAGCCGCTCACAAGGATCCGCACGGGAAGCTTCTCGTTCAGGTGCTCTGCCTCGACCTGGTAACCCAACTCCCGCAGAGCAGCAAACAGCTCTGCCTGGGGCCGTTCGTGCATGCGTTGCACACCGTGCAATCGATAAACGCCCTCGCCGAGGCAGACAAAAGCCGCCAGAAACCGAGCCGCCGTGCCGGCGTTGCCCACAAACAATTCCAGCGGTTGCTCCGTCGTTCCTCCCCGGGGCACTGCACCACCTTTCCCGTAAACGGTAATCGTGCGATTACAGAGCTCGTTCGGGTCCGGTGCGACGTTCACCATGAAGCCCAGCTCCTGCAGGCACTCGACCATCACCTGCGTGTCTTCGCTCCAAAGCGCGCCCTCCAACGTCGTTTCCCCGTCCGCCAAAGCCGCCAGGATGAGCGCCCGGTTCGTAATGCTCTTCGACCCCGGCACGGTGATTGCGGCGTGCACCGGTTTGTCGAGCGGGACGATTTCGATGAGGGCGGGGAGCGGCATCGGTTATCAGGTTATCAGGTTTTCAAGTTGTCAGGTTTTCAGGTCCTCCGATCCCAAAGATCCGTGCGCGAACAAGCGGTCGTTCAGCGCTTGATAACTTGAAAACCTGATAACCTTATAACCTGATAACATTACGCCCCCCCATCACTCCGGCGAAGGCGACCCAGCCTTCTTCGACCATCCGTCGCGCCGCAGCTTCGCTTGCTCGAAAAACGTTTGCACAGCAGCGTCATTCCCCAGGTTGAGCAACCGCTGGAACCGTTGCAGGTCTGAGATGAACACCCCCAAAGCGCGGCCGAGGTTGCTCCGATTGGCCAGCGCGATGTCACGCCACATTTCGGGCGAGCCGGAGGCGATGCGCGTCGTGTCGCGAAACCCGTTGGCGCAGAGCATGGCCTGCGCTTTGGGATGCGCCGAACTCAGCACCAGATTCGCCAGTTCGGCGGCGACCACGTGCGGCAAATGACTCGACCGGCTCACCAGTTCGTCATGTGCCTGAGGCGGAAGCCGCAGGAGCCGGGCACCGACGTCCTTCCAGAGCTGCTCCACCTTCAGCAACGCTGCGCGATTGGTTTTGGAGGTCGGCGTCGTGACGCAGACGGCGTTCACAAACAAATCGGCGCGCGCCGCGGTGACGCCAGTCTTCTCGGCGCCGGCCATCGGATGGCTCCCAACGAAATGGCAACCGGCCTTCATAACGATGCCCTCCAGCTCGCGCACGACGCTGCCCTTCACGCTCCCCACGTCGGTTACGATGGCGCCGCGTTTTAAGGCCGGCAACATCTTCTGAACGAGCGGCCGCATCTGCGCCAGCGGTGTGCACAGGACAATCACTTCGGCCCCCGCCACCGCCTGCGCGAGGTCAAGCGTCGCGAGATCGACCGCCTCGGCTGCCTCGCATTCCCGTA
Organism: Candidatus Acidiferrum sp.; assembly: GCA_035566435.1. Classification (GTDB taxonomy): domain Bacteria; phylum Verrucomicrobiota; class Verrucomicrobiia; order Limisphaerales; family UBA8199; genus DATMRF01. Next base: position 27,824 of record DATMRF010000100.1, on the reverse strand, counting down.
CGCTGGCCGCGCGGCGAACGTAGCCGACGATCGAATCAGCCAGCCGACGTTGTTTCAGGGCCAGTCCCAGGGAGCCGCCCAGCAGGCCGACGCCGATAAGTGTGATTCTCTTCCAGTGCACGCCGGAGTTTCGGGTCACAGCGGCTGGGTTTCAACCTGAAAAGGAACGAGCGCCGGTGCGCTGGGAGGATAAGCTGGAAGGATAATCTTCCTCATCCTCGTTCTCTTCCTCTTCCTCGATTTGCTTCACCCACTTTTGAGGAAGAGGAAGAGAACGAGAACAAGGACGAGCCTGAGGCCCGCACAGCCTACCGTTCAGTCATAAGGCCGGGAACCTGCCGGACGGCCTCCTCACCCCACGCAGACGACTCGCGCACGCGTTCCAGGATCACCTCCGCCAGCAGCGGTTCTGTGCCTACAGCGGACGCGTACCACACCCGCTTTCCGTGTCTCTCAGTGGGGTTTCGCCAGGTCGCCTGTCCGTTTTGCAGCCTCTGACGAACCACCCGCTCCGGTTCGCCCAACAACACCGGGATATCCTCGCGGACATGCAGGCCGTCGCTGATGAAAAAGGGGACCACGACGATATTTTTCGTCTGCGCGGTCGAATAGCAGGTCGCGATTCGCGGTTCCTCTTCCATGAAGAGAGCATGGACTGCGGCATATAGAGCCATCGCTCGAACCAATTCCACCTGCCGCTCAACCGCGGTCCGCGAGTTGTCGTTTTGTTCTGTGCCATGGCCGGCAACGAAGAGCGTGATGTCCCCCTGCTTAGGTGCGCGCGGAAAAGGAAACTGCCCGACCACCTCGCGAGCGCGTGCCAGCAGCACGCGCGTTATGGCGTCATGCGTGCCAACCGGGAGAGCGTAGAACAAGGTTTGGTCCCCTCGCCTGAGCACGCGCTTTGGCCCACCCCCCTGCCCCGCCATCTCGAACCCCAGGGCTTTCGGAATGACCTGCTCACTGAAATAACCTTCGCTGATGAACAACGGCGCCAGAAATACCCGGCGCGTGGTAAGCCCCGAAACGACTTCACTCACCCGCGGTTCCTGGTTCCAAAACGCCTCGCGCACCCCGGCGAAACAGTTGCGCCGCCGCAGCTCGGCCGCATGCTGCCGCACGGGCGCGGCCGACTCCTCGTTGAGAGCCGTGCCGTGCCCGATCAAGACCAGCGTCGCATCCGCGAAATCCGCGTCACTCACGCCGAATGGGTAGCCCAGGACCCAGTGCCGCGCAAGTGACCAACGGATGCCGGTTCAACCCCAACTCGAGATGTTTCTCAGCGATGGCCCACAAGGGCTCGAGGTTGCCCCGGGCCGAGGCGACCACCAGGTCCCGCCCGTTGAAAACCATCACGCAGCACTTCAGGTTTCGCATCGACATCCCCTTCCGCGGCATATAGACCGTCACCAGATCCCGGTCATGGCTCACCCCCACGACCCGCACCCAGCCCCGTCGGTTCATCGCCTTGTCGGCTCGGGCGAGGATCGCCCCGTGGTCCTCTCGCTGAGAGTCTCCGTGGAGTTTGTAAACGCCGACCTCGACACCACGCACAGCTTCAATCGCGGCGCGCGGCTCCGGGTCCAGCTTGACCAGCTGTGACCCGGCCCGCACCAGGCTCGTCGTGAACCAGCCCAGGTGAACCGCAATGGTCTTCTTCCACTGGCCATCCACTGACCCCATCAGGCTTTGGCGCAATGCCGTGGTTTCGGAACCGAGCCGGAAATACCCGGTCACGCCCACGACGCAGAGGACAAAAAAGAGGGGCACTGCGGCCGCGACTGCGTAACCCGCGCGAAACCCTGAACCCGGCGGTTTCGGCGGCGTATAGGGAGGTTGCATAGGCGTGATTCTCCGGTCGAGTGGTTGGTGAACGTCGTCGCACGTTTGCCTCGAAACGCGGCGTCACTTCCCGCTTTCCGCCTCTTCCGTCTTTTCCGTCTTTTCCGCCTTTTCGGTGACCCGGCCGATCTTCTTTAACGGATCGATGTGCAATCGCTCGCCCAGCAGCGCGAGTTTTTCAGGCTTGATATCGCCGACGACGTTGACGAACACGGCATTATCCTTGCCATCCATCACCATTACCACGAGGCCCTGGACGGTATCCTTGTTCAAGGTTTTAAGATAGACGCCCACTTTCTGCTCATTTTGCTGGACCGTGACAATGCGCTCCCAACCTTTGCTCTCCAGCTCTTTGCGAACTTTTTCCGTCCGCTTTTCCAGGTCGCCACGGTTCGTATCGTTGAGGCCAATAACGTTGACGTGCACCAGTTGCACCCCGTTCAGCACCTGCGCCACATCCGGCTCCTGCTTCTCGATGAAGCGCGCCGCCATCGAGATCAGGCTGCCGGTCAGGTTCACCTCGACAAATTCCCCTCCGCCGGCGGGTGGAAGAAAAGTGCCAAAATCGACCTGCCCCGGCGGCAGGGTTTCGGCATGGACATTCAGGACCAGGCCGGACGCTAACATCACCGCTCCGGGCACCAACAGCATCAAACGTTTCATATCGAGCTCCTCAAGTTCAGGTTTATTGTTTCGGGGACGTTGTGTCCCTTGTCCTCTATACCCGGGAGCCTTCTGAAAAGTTTCAACAATCGCGCCCCGACAGCCGAAGCCGATGAAGCCGCGAAAGAAAACGAAGGTCACAAAGCGGCGGCGGGGCTACGAAACCACGGCAGGCTCCTCCTCATGCTCCTCCTCGTCCTCGTTCTCGCTCTCGTTCTCGTTCTCTTGCTCGGAAACGAACAAATCGAGGAAGAGAACGAGAATGAGGATGAGGACTAACGGCGGACTGAGTGCTCCCGCGGCTTGTCGTCGGGGTCGTAGGCTTGGGAATGACGCTGATGGACCCACCAGTTGTCCGTATACCGCTTGGCCAGCAACGGGTCGTTGATCACTAGTAGGTTCTCGGCATTATGCTCTTCCGCAGCCTTCGTAAAATTGAAGGAACCAGTGAGCACAAGGTAACCATCAATGATAATGACCTTGTTATGCGCGATGGCGTGCTCGGCATCGATCCAGGTTGGGATCGAATTATGCGCCAGGAAATCCGCTTCCGAGTACTTTTCGGTCCGTTGGCTCTTGTCCAAAATAGCCCGCGCATCGACTCCGCGTCGTCGGGCGTCCACCAGGGCTTTCGCGATGGGTGCGGAAGTGAAACTGTAGGCCTGGACGAGGACGGCGTTGATCGCATGGTCCAACGCGTTGACGACCGCCTCGGTGGCCCCGCCATTCGGCGAAAAATACACCTGGACGCCCTGCGGGATGGAGTCCGGTGGGGTGCAAGCTGACAAGATGAACAGGCCAGCCACACAGGCTGCCAAAATGGCTCTCTTCATGCCTGAACTCGAACCCCCGGTCTCGACCAGCGTGCTAATTCGAGGGCACATTACATCGAGTGCAACGCGATTCGGTTGCCCTCGCTATCGAGCACGATGGAGCGGAAGCCATATGGCCCGATAGGGTGCTTTGGCCGCAAGACCTTTCCGCCGTTGACCTCGACCGCGGGAATCGCTTCGTCCAATCTGCCCTCGCAGTTGAAGTAGGCCAAAACGCCGTCCGCCGAGGGCTTGACTTCCTCGCCCTCGCCTCCGGGCGTCAGGCAGCCCGCAGCTTCGTTTTTTTGGTCGTGCAGCACAGCAAAGGACATCCCCGGCATTTGCTGCTTCTGCGCGGGCCGCCCGAGCACGGCCGAATAGAATCGGATGGCGCGGTCGAGGTCCTCCACCGGCAGGTCGAACCAGATGATTAGATTTGACATTAGCTTCGCGCTTGCTGCGAATTAGCGCAAAAACCCTACCACGTTTGCCACACCTGCGCCACCCTGCCCGCCGTAATGTCCTTGGCGGCAGGGCGCGTTGTCCTCAACGCGCCGCAAGTGGAGAACTACCTTGGGCGGGTTTGGAAAACAGGTCGATTGGCGGGAGTCGCGGCTGTTTAAGGACAAACGGCCCTACCATCGGAAGCGCGAGGTGTTTCCTCCATCGCCCGTTCCGTGCTTGCGGGCGTCGCCCAACTTTGCGAATTTGGCCAAACGATGCGATTTCAACGCGATCAGAGCCAGGCTCACCTGGCGGTGACAATGTGACCATTAAATCCGTTTCACTGACTTAGCCCGCTTAACCCATTAAACCTCACCCCATGAACACCATCACTTCGCTGAAAACAGTCAAGGGCAATACCAAATCTGTGGCCGAGGCCGAACTCTCTCGCACCGGCGGCGTGCTGCGCCTTGCCCCGACGTGGGTGCCCCGTTCCTTCCTCCAACCCGGCCTGCGGATCAAACTTCACCCCGACGACATTTACGCCTACGGCGCCAACCGCGGCGGTATCGACGAACGCTGGTTTGCCTCAACCACCGAGGCCGCAAACGAGGGCCGCGTCCCTAACGAAGGCCTCAGTTACTGTGTTGTGGGCAGCCAGCGCTTTACCCTGCGCAAAGCCGTCGAAGACTGCGGCGCGACAATAGTTGGCAAGGGCATCTGGAACAAATACGGCCGCTGGCCGGTTTATTCGAAATTCTTCGACAACATGGGACCGATCCCGCTGCATATGCACCAGAATGGCAAGCAGGCCAAACTGGTCGGCCAGGAAGGCAAACCCGAGTCCTATTATTTCCCGCCGCAGCACAACTACACCGGCAATAATTTTCCTTACACCTTCTTCGGGTTGGAGCCCGGCACCACCAAAGCGCGGGTGCGCAAGTGCATCGAAGATTGGAACAAAGGCGATAATGGCATCCTCGACCTCTCGAAAGCCTACCGCCTGAAGCCCGGCTCGGGCTGGCTGGTCGGTCCGTGCATCCTCCATGCGCCGGGCAGCTTCTGCACCTATGAACCCCAATGGGGCAGCGACGTCTTCGGAATGTACCAAAGCATGGTCGAGGGCCGCTACGTGCCCTGGGAGCTGCTGGTCAAGGACATGCCCAGGAGCAAGCACAAGGACCTCGACTTCATCGTGGACCAGCTCGATTGGGACGCTAACGTGGACCCGAGCTTCAAGGACAATCATTACCTCGAGCCCGTGCCGGTGGCTAACGGCCGGAGTGAAGGTTACGTGGACTGCTGGATTGTCTATGGCAAAATCAACGGCGAACAGCTCTTCACCGCCAAGGAGCTCACCGTGGAGCCCGGCGTTAAATGCACGATCAAAGACAATGGCGCGTACGGCCTAATCTGCGTTCAAGGCACCGGCAAGATTAATCGTCAGCCTTTGAATTCGCCAAAACTCATCCGTTTCACCGAGCTCACGGAGGATGAATATTTTTGCACCGCGGAAGGCGCGAAAACCGGGGTCACTTTCGAGAACACCAGCGAAACCGAACCGCTGGTCTGCCTGCGCTACTTTGGTCCGGACGTAAACCCTGACGCGCCCGCCCTCGGCGCTTACAAAGCCGCAGGTGGTTGAATGTCAGGGCTTTAGTAAAGAATCGTAAACCCTCCATCGGCCTCCGGCACGACCGCCGGCAGACTCCACGCCGGAACCTCAGTGCCGCGCCCACGTGTCTTTGCGCCGGTGCTCGATTCGACACACTCCCAGCCCAGTTGCCCACCTTTTGCCCAACCGCTGCCCTCCACCCACGCGACCAGCAGGCGCGCGCCATCCGGACGGCTCAGCGCAAAGGCCGGATGCTTCCGGTCGCTCTTGTCTCCCTCCGCGGGCAAGGTCGCACTGCCCGAACTCAAGGGCCCCGGCTCAAAGGCGCGCCGATAAACTTGTCCCTGCGTCTCCCACATCGCGAGCAAGGTGTGCCCGGGTCCCTCTCCCAGAGCCGGCGTGCTCATCGGGCAGGTCGAGATGTGCCAGCGGCCCAAAATACGAGACTGAAACGAAGCCGCCCCCTTCTCAGAGAGCAGCAGGACACTATCACGATTACCGGTGCCGTCCGCTGACCGATACAGCACAGCCAACCGCCCTTCTGCATCGGCGAAGGCCTTGAGCCCGCAGCAGCCGCACGCCCCGCTCCCTGAAGCATTTACCTGCCGCTCCGGAATGAAGGTTTTGCCTTCGTCCGACGAGTGCGCGACAAAAACTCCCCGATGCTCCTCTCCGTCCGCCCCGCCGCGCTCGCGCGCATGCCAAACCACCCATACGTTGCCGCGACCGTCCGCGGCCACCGACCCGCCGCCATCCAGGTCCATCGTCGAAGTCATCAGGTTGCGCTGTGGCTCGAAACGGTTGCCCGAGTCATCCACTCGCGCATAGAGCATCGGCGCGCCCCTGACTCCGTTGCCCGACGCGTGTTGTGAACCGTTCCAGACCACGTGCACTCTCCCTTTTGGGCCCATCGCCAGTTGCGCGCCGCGCACGGTTCCCAGCGCCACAGAGGACCCCGGTTCGCTGCTGACCTGCATCTGCCTCGTGAACTTCGTGTCTCCCGGCTCGCGCCGAGCGTAGCACACATCACACGCCTTCGGGTCGCCTTTCAGGTAAACCAGGTGAACCACACCCTGGTCATCCTCGACCGACTGCGGCTGCAGGCCACTGTCCGGCGTGCGCATCACCCGCACTGCGTCTGCCGCGCCGGCAGAGGAGATAAGCCACGTACAGGCCAGGAGCGGTACGATCACGCGCTTGCCCGCCTTTTTCCCCTGTCTTGTCCTGTGATATCTAACGTTCATTTGCGAGGTGGTCGCGCCAGTCGCTTGTAATCTGCGACATTTCAGATGCACAGTAAACCGCCGAGGCGCGATGACAAGAGCACGGCGGAGCCGCAACCGAAGAACTTCAACCACGGATAGCACGGATTTCTTTTCGGCTATCCGTGAAATCCGTGCTATCCGTGGTCAGAACTCAAAGCTCGAAGGGCCTCATATGCTCACCGGTACCCGAAAAATCAGCATTAAAAAAGCGTGACCGCCCCCCGGCCGTTCCGATAAAATCGCGGCGTCTTAAGCCTGTTTCCAAACACAACTATGCAAACTATCCTCAGATACCTCGTCAAGCTCGGCTCAGTTTCCACGCTCACCGCCGTCACACTCCTCCTGCCTGGCTGCGCGTCCACACCTGACGAAAAACAGTCCTCGGCAAACCAAGCCGTCTCGCCCACTGGGGTCACCCTGCATAAGGACAAAGATATACAGGGCGTCTGGCTGGCCAATGGGTTTGCTTTCAAGGGCTACGATGCCGTGTACATCGGTGACACGGTGTTCAAGGCCGAGGAACGGTCCAACGAAGTCGAAGCGCGCGGCGCCGCTATGCGCGTGCTGCCCTTCGAAATGGCTGACGCTATTAAGCAGACCAGCCTCTTCCCGGTTGTCACGACCAGGGCGGAGGACCTGAAACCCGACACCAAAACGCTGAAGTTCGCCAATACCATCACTGAGTATCAAAAGGGTGGCGGTGGCGCCCGCTACTTCGCAGGCATGTTCGGCGGCGGGCAGCCAGTCATCAAGGTGCGAGGCGAAGTGCGTGACGGCGACAGCCTCGTCTGCGTTTATGAAATCCGCCGCAGCGGCGAATCCGCCGGCGCCCGCATGAACGGCGTGTTTATGAAGGACGAAGACATCCAGCGAAATGACATTCAGGACCTGGCGAAAGATTTCGCCGATTTCATCAAACGCACCGCAGCGACGAAATAACCCGACGCGGTATGCGCTGCCCACCCGCCGTAGTATGGCCAGTAGTCATGCAACGCGACATCGAAAAAGTAGAAGAAATCTATGCCGCCCATCAAAGGCGCGATGCCGAATCCATGCTGCTTCACCTGGCTAAGGATGTCGAATTTACGCAATCCCCTGAACTGCCGTGGGGCGGCGTGTACCGCGGCCACGAAGGCGTCCGCCGCTTACTCAGCGCAGTGGCACAGTATTTGGATTCCCGCGTGCTTATCGAGCGGCTGGTTGACGCCGGCGACAAAGTGGTGGCCGTGGGAAGGACCGTCGGCAAAGCGCGGGCAACGCAGCTTGAGTTTGACGTGCCGCTCGTTCACGTCTGGACCTTCCACAACGGCCTGGTGACTCGGTTCGAAAGCTACATCGACAATCCGACCATGCTGGCAGTGCTCGGTGCCTGACCCCGGGCTGCTCCGGCGGCCCGAGAGCGGAACCATCCCTTGGCAGGTTGGCGGGCGCAGTACGCCGCGTCCGGCTCGCTCATTTGCCGGTGTTCAGCCCAGCCTGAACATCGGCACCGGACTCGTCGTGCACCGCTCGTTCGCGGCGAAAGGTGAGCGGATTTCATCGTTTTTCTATCTTCTCCAGCACGGCGTCCATTCGCCGTGCTTGCTCCTCCCATTTATCCAGGATTCCATCGAATCGCTTTTGCTGTTCCTGGGCCCGCGCATTCACCTCCGCGGCGCTGGGAGAGGTCCTCGTGGCCTTTCTAATCTGGCGAATAAAGAAGAACCAGATCAGGGCAGCAATCACCAGGAACGGCAATACGCTGGCAGCGATGCTCAACAGCATGGTGTTTGGCTGACGCGGCTGAAACTGAGGCATGCTGAACAACTTCCTTTCCAGGGCGTCGCTCAGTCGCACCCGAGCGCGAAACGGCACTTCGCTTTTTGAATCACCCTCGGTTTTGTAGTATTCCCCCATCACCTCGTTGAGCGCCGGATTCTGCGGATCATAATTCACCGTCGCCTTCACGATCTGCCCATTGTCCACCAATTGCTCGAACTGATACTGGCTGATTGTGTCTGCCCGTGACTCCCTGCGCTCCTTAAACAGCATCAACAGGACTATCCCGCCGAGAACCGCAAGCCAGACAATCCAGACGCGGCGTGGAGTTCGGGGTTGGCCGACGATGATGGAGTCGGGTTCCTGGCCATGGGTTCTCCGGTCGTCTTGCATGTTGAGGTCCTTTGTTGCCGTTCGTTATTTCTGTTTTTGACTGTCATGTCAAGGCATTTGCAGAAACCTTGACTTTTAGCGCTCAGCGTGCGAGGGATCTCAGCATAATCCCAGTTTCTTGTGCGGGCGAGAGAGATTGTCCCGCCGGGACAATGGCTCACAGCAAAATGCCGAATCCTATGTACCGGCGGGCGGGTTTGCGGCCTGCAGTGCTCTTCTTGAGTGCCCTTGCCAAGGCGGTCTTCACCAGTGCGCCGGTCGTCAAAGGCCAGGTCATTGATGTAATCGGACACCTGGCGACGAGTGACTATAACACCTACATTGCCGCGCAAACCTACCGCGATTGGGGCAACGAACCGTGTGTCGCCGTCAATCCGTCTAACCCGCAGGAAGTGGTCGTCTCCAGTTTTGGTTACGGGTCCTGGATTTCCCGGAACACGGCACAACTTTGGTATTCGAACGATGGCGGCGTAACCTGGGCCATCCGGTTCGCGGTGCCTGCGCCAATTGCCGGCAGCACCGTTTTTGTTGATGACCAAACCTACGCGTTCGACAGCGCCGGGGTGCTGCACGGGGTCTTGATGGCTCGCGATTCCACCGGCAAGAACGACTACCTCTACTATGGCACCACGACAAATATCAATGACGCTAGCGCTTGGACCTGGACCGCTGGCCCCTTCCCGGCGTCCAGCCCGGACCAACCCTGGCTGGCGCTCGGTGGCCGCACCGTCGCTGTCGCGTATGACGATTTATCGGCAGCGGGAGGAGTGGAACAGCGCGTGGCTCTCTCCACGGATAACGGATTGACCTTTCCCGCAGCGCTGAACCAGGCGGTCGGCTCACCCGGAGGCGTGCCCAACAGTACGGGAGGCGCGCCGCTCAACTACATCAACCCGGGCCTGCGAGCGGCGGTGGACCAATTGGGAAACGTTTATGTGATCTACGGAATGGCGACTAATGGCCTCGCTGGCGTGCCCCAGATGCATTACCGCCTCAACCGGTTTTCGGGCGGCACGGAGTGGGATTTTACGTCCGCCAGCGGCGACGCCATCGGCGGGTTGATCATCGGCGACGGTCTCTCGCGGCAGGGCACGCTCAACAGCTTCCGGTTTGGCAACGGCATCAACGCCTTGCTGGGAAACATCACCGCCGTCGCTGTCAATACAAACGGAACGCAGGTCTATGTGGTATATGGCCTGATGAGCACCAACGGAACCGGCCAATTGTTCTTGCGGCGATTTCAGCCCAATGGCGCGGCTCTGGTCGCCGGCGGCGCTCCGCTGACGTTGTCCTCGCCCAACTTTGACGCCGCCCTGCCCTCGGTGGCCGTCGCCAACAATGGAGCGGTCGGCGTACTCTTCGATGAGTTCGATGGAACAGATTTCCATGTGCATCTGACCTTGTCGTTCGATGCAGGCCAAACGCTCAACACCAACATGGAATTGTACAGTTTCACCACCAACGGGATGGTACTCGGCTATGGCACGCTCAACCACGATCGCCTCCTTGGGGATTATCAGTGTCTCATAGCACTGGGAACTAATTTTTACGGCGTGATCGCGGGCCGCGGCAACGTCGTTTCTGACAGCGTCAACACGACGAACCTCATCGACCCGTTCGTCTTCACGGTGTCCAGCGTCCGCCGGTTGTTCCCACCGATTCTGAGCCAGCCCGCGCGAGTCGGCGGTAACTTTAGTTTCATTCTGACGGGCGAGGCCGACGTCACCTACATCATCCAGGCCTCCACCGATCTCGTCACCTGGACACCCGTAGCCACCAACGCCGTGCCTGCGACCGTCCGCCCCATCGTCGTCGCCACGTCAGGCTCGCGAAGCTACTACCGCGCGCTGGGTAGCCAATAGCTCACTCACCACCAGCAGAAGCTGAGTGGTTTGAGCCTCTGTCATAATTTAATCAACCAGCCTAACGCTCGACATCTCCCATCGCTTTCGTGACCAGCAGGAGGCGCCTGGTCAGGCGCCGCCGCAGCTATTTTCCAGGCTGGTTCTTGTCGTCTGAAAGCCACGAAACACCCCTATCCTGGCGTTGCTTTCACCTGCGCCGAACCGCAATCGCCCGCAAGAAAATCTCGTTGCCGCGTCCGGGGATTTCCGTTGGCCTTGCACTTGCTCACCCGAGCGGAGCCCCGAGCAAGGGGTTCAGTTGTATCATGACCAAACGCAAACCTGCAGCGCCGGGCATAGTCAAAGCGCGGAACCCCCTGCGTGTGGGGTTTCTGCCCGAGAATGACTGCGCGCCGATTGTCGTCGCCCATGAGTTCGGCCTCTATAAGAAGTACGGTTTGGATGTTGAGATCAAGAGCGAACCCAGTTGGAAGCGCGCCAATGACAAAATCATCCAAGGTGATTTGGATGCAGCCCACGTCCCCGGCATGGTGCCGTTCCTCATTAGCCTTGGCTTGATCCCCGAAACCCGCGAGTGCGTCACCGGCCTGGTGCTAAACCTGCAGGGCAACGCCATCACCGTCAGCCGGGAACTGTGGTGTCTGGGCGTCCGCGACGCCGCCACTCTCCGCGACCAGATTTGGGAGGACCGCAACAAAAAGGCCTACACCTTCGGCGTCACCTGCCCGCTCGCCACGCAATACGTGCTGCTCTGCCAATGGCTCAAGTCCGCCGGAGCGCCCCCGCCTACCACCGTACGGATCGAGTCTGTCCCTCCTGAACAAATGTTCCCGCTGCTCAAGCTCGGCTACCTCGACGGCTTTTGTGCCGGCGAGCCTTGGACCTCCGTCGCCGTTCAGGCCGGAATCGGCGCCTGCATCGCCACCAGCGCTTCGCTCGCGCCATTGCATCCGGAAAAGATCCTCATGGTCCGCAAGGATTTCGCAGAGCAACGTGCCGACGAGCATGAGCGGCTGATTGCGGCGTTGCTCGAAGCGTGCTTTCTGTGCGACCAACCCGAAAACCGGAGCGTGCTTTGCGAGCTCCTCGCGCAGCCGCAATTCGTCAACGCCCCTATCGAATGCCTCGAGCCCGACCTGGTCGGGCCGTTCGGCCCGGAAGACTCGCACATCCATTCGTTGCACGGCTTGAATATTTTCCACCGCTGCCGCGCCAACGAGCCCGCCGCCGCCAAAGCTTCCTGGCTCACCGGCAGACTTTTCGAGTTTCTGCGGTGGCGGACCCGGCCTCCTGCGTTCAATCGTGTTTTTCGTCCTGATATTTTCCGCCGTGCTCAGCGCTTGCTCCCCGAACACCTCCGCTCCAGCCTCGAAGCCGGCGAAACCCGGAAACCGGCGCGCTCGTCTGCCTAGCCATACACGTGGTCCATCAGCGTCTGAGAGCGAATCGTGCTGGCTCGGCTGGTTCGATAGCGGGAATCCAGACGGCTTTGCCGTCGCGCCAGACTGCCAGTAGCCTGCCCTGGCGACGGTGCTCCTCGCGTCCTACGACCACCTTGGGCCCTGCCAGGACGGACGTGACCGGGACTCGTGAAAAGGCAAATCCAAGTCCAACGAACCTTCGACCGCAGAACCGGCGCGCTGAATGGCTCACTACCGGTTCTGCTCCTTTTACTTCGCTACTGGCAGATCATGGAAAACGCTCAATTTTCACCGCGAATCAGCCTCCCGCGGGGCTCAGCTTGGTTACCATTATCGTCATTTCGAATGACCAGGTCAAAGGATTCGGGCAGGCATACATGCTGAAAGTAATGCGCCTCGACCGCATCCCAGATTGCGTGCCATTTGCCGGGGAATTCGGTGTCGTCTCCTCGAGCAGCCGTCCGCAAATGACGCCTACTGTTCTGCACATCTACAAGCACCGCGAGATCAATCAAATCTCTCAGACGTGGCGATGCTGAATAAGAACCTTCAACCAGAATCGTAGAAGCCGGGGCCACCTCAGTCACCTCTTTCTTAAGGCTGTATGTTCCCTCTTTCCCTAAACCACGCTTGAAGTCAAAGGCATGCCACCGACCCGGTCTTCCCGCTCGAAGTGGTTTAAGGGCTTCGCTTCGAACACGAGACCAGTCGAATACTCCATTCAGCCGCTGTTCGACAGTTTTGTGAGGCCACTCTGATTCGGGAATCACAGTTTGGTAAAAATCGTCAAGCGGAACCAAAGCTATTTCGGTGAAGCGCATCAGGTTTTCAGCAATTGTCGTTTTCCCAGCACCGCTCCCCCCATCCACGGCGACAACTATAGGTGTTCTCAGTTTGGTCCGAAGGCGTTCTATCTCTTGCAAAATGACGTGCCCGGGAATGTTCATTCTCCTGTAACTTTGTTGGGCCATTCTTGAGGCGTGTACGGCCAATCCAACTTCTGACAAGCATCGTCCCATAACTCATAAACCTCTTGGCAATACATCACGGGAACATACCCCAGGTTCAAGTAGGTCTTGATCGCGGGAAGGCGATGGTACTCGGTGTGCAATTGAATCCGGGAATAGCCAGCGTCTCGGAACCGGTTGGTTACACACGCCGATAGAGAATAACCTAGCCCCTTCCCCTTATGGTCTTGACGACAAGCCAACCAGCCAAGGTCGCCTGTGAATGGAGAATGTCCGTCATAGTTGTGAAGGCACATCGCCGTTGCAACCACACTGCTCGATTTGGCTTCTACCGCGAAGAACCAACCTCCTGGGAGTATGCGAGACATATTGTAATCGAGTTTCTTTTGAGTCCACGGATCGAAATCCATCAGAGCCATCAAGGCAAGGAAAGCACGGTCGTCGCCTGCTTGGTAAGTCCGTATGAAGTACCCATCAGGAATCTTGGGATCGACCGGACCTTTAAGCCTGGCTTCAGGCCACACCATCCATAGTTGTTGTGGAACGGGGCGCTGCATCTTGCCGACGCGCGGTTAAGCCAAACCACCTGAGCCACCGCCAACGTGTAACATGAACCGCGGCAGATGTACTGCAAGCGCCGGCTACGGTTGATTGGCGACAGCCCGGTCAATCGCTTCACATCCACACTGAGACCGCTGGGGTGGGCGATACCAATCTCTTCAATTCTGCGGTGGTCACGGGCGCGATGGTCTCGCCCCGCTCAGTTTGCCATGCATCTCAGGGTGCGGCCCCTGCAAGTACTGATCGAGCTTTTTCTTCTGGTCCTCGGTAAGGATCTCGCGGATTTGTGTGTCGGCCTTATAGCGCTGGGGCCTCACCTTGGCCAAGCGCTCTTCGCGCGACAGGCTTTTATCCTGCACGAGCTTCTGCTGGGTGTCATGCAGTTTTTGGAGGATTGGTGTGATTCTGGCCTGCTGATCGGCGGTGAGATCAAGTTTCTCGGTCAGCACTTTCAGCATCTGCCCGACTATCGGCACGTCGTCTTGTGCGGCGCTCTGGCGGTGTTCGTCTTTGCCAGTACCATCAGGTCGCGTAGCTGTCTGTTGCGCGAGCGCAGTCAGTGCGACAATTAACATGCTCCCAACCGTAAGTACACGGAATGAATAGCGGTTTCTCATATGAGTCGCCTTGTAGCGGTCATGCGTCCGCTCGTCAATCGCACGTTCGGAATTCTTGAACAAAGAGGCGGTCGATGTCCAGGAATGAGCCCTTCAAATGACCTCAGATGGTGTTTTCGGTCGGAATCGCCAGTTTGATCTTTGAGCTCGCAGGCTGTTGCCGTAGAAAGGAACAGGATGAGCTTGCAGGATCATACTGGGCCAAAAAAACAGGAAAAGCCGCGGCGAAAGGCCGATTCGCGCGTGCGGCGTACTCACGAGCGGCTTGGCAGTGCTCTGATTGAGTTGATCCAGGAAAAGCCGATCGATGACGTGACAGTGCAGGAAGTGCTGGACCGCGCGGCAGTCGGTCGTTCCACCTTTTATCTTCATTTCCGCGACAAGAATGACCTGCTTCTCAGCCAGTTGGAGAAGTTCCTGGAAATGATGAGCAGGGCACTGAGCGTTCGCAAGGAAGAGTCGCGACGCGTCGTCCCTGTGGCGGAATTGTTTGGCCACATCGGCAGCCAGAGGAAGGTCTATCGCGCGCTGGCCGAGTCTGGCCGTCTCAACGATTTCTTCGATCTCGCGCAAGGCTACTTTTCACGCGGGATTGAGCAGCGCCTTAGGGAATCCAAGCGAATTCCGAAGCTTCCTCAACGCGAGTTGGCTGCCCGCGCCTCTGCCTTGGCCGGGAGTTTGCTATCCCTGCTGCGCTGGTGGCTTGATCGTGGCGCCAAAGAAGCACCGCGTTACATGGACGAACTGTTCCACCGGATCGTGTGGAACGGGATCCAGTAGTCCCTATCATGCTAACCATATGACACCGCTAATCGATACCGGGGCCTATTCCCCTGACCCCGAACCAATATGACTGGCTCGTGCCGAGGGCTTATGTAATCGAGCGAAAGCTGTTTCGAAATCCCGAGAGGTTTAGAAACGCTTGGCAGAAGATAAAATGACGTTCAATAAACCCGCGCCTCGCGCATGATTCACGACAAGCCTGAAAACAGAGCTTTTCCCTGCGCTGACAAAGGCGTACAGTCTAAAGATGAAAAACAAGCTTGCCATGTTTGTGATCCTGGTTGTGGGCGCCCTCTTCGGAGCGCACGCCTTCGCCGGAATTCAGCTTTCAGTGAACATCGCGCCACCGCCCATCGCCGTCTTCGACCAGCCCCCTTGTCCTGGCGACGGATACCTCTGGACGCCTGGCTACTATCAATACGGTGCCTATGGCTACTACTGGGTGCCGGGTGTCTGGGTTCTACCCCCGAGCGCGCGACTCCTCTGGACGCCCGGTTATTGGGGCTTCGCCGGAGGCAAGTACCTCTGGCACGAAGGGTATTGGGGGCCGCAAGTCGGCTTCTACGGCGGCATCAATTACGGCAACGGCTACTTCGGCTCAGGCTTCACCGGCGGACGTTGGGAAGGGAGCATGTTCCTGCATAACACGGTCATCTCGACCGTGGACCGAAACGCCGTGCACCATACCTACGAGGACCGTTCGGTGGTTCGGGAAGTCAAGGGTCCGAATCACGCGTTCAACGGTAAAGACGGAATCAAGACACAACCCTCGCGTGGCGAAGTGGAGGCAAGCCGACCGCCTCATCAAGGCCCGACGCCGGCGCAAGTCTCGCATGCGCAGGAGGCGCATAACAACCATCTGGTAGCTCATGGGGCCGCACACAAGTAACCAGTCCAACGGCTGAAACAGTTTCGATCCACTGCCCCGGATCAGCTCACAGGCAGCCGGACTTGCAGAATGTAGAGATGCTACGTTTTGTTGGCGGCAACTGGGATTGGACAGCCCGCACCGACGACCCACTTGATTTCGGATAGGGGTCAGAACGAAGGTTTTAACTGTTTTGGGATTTGCGCTCCGCGCGTTGGAGCAACGTGGCAAGGTGTTTAACCGCGCCCCCTTCTGGAGCTGGTCGACAATCCACTGCAGCGCCTGTCCCCCTGTAGCCCGTGGCACTTTCCATGGCGGATGGTAATCGCTCCGGGATGCCGCACTCTGAGTTTCTGAGCCATACGGCACCGGCAGCATGCGCCCAAAACAAGCAACGTCAGGACCCTGAATCACTCTGCGGTCCCGCGGCGGTTTTGTGCGAAAGCTTTGTCCCGACCCCTATCCGATTGCTGGACTCCCGTTGACCGCACTACGCGACGCCATCTTCACACCCCCGACCATGGCCGAAGGGCTCATTTCGTTGTTTGCGATTGTGTCATCGATGGTTGCTCCTGTTCGCAAGGATCGGGCTCTAGAGGGTCAAACCTCGTAACAGCTTGTCCCTCCCTCTTCGCAACCCAGCGAATCGCGTTCGCGACCCGTCCGCGAGAAGAACTTCATGCACGGCCGGGAGCGGAAGCTTGCCCGCTCTCATGATCTGCCCTCGAAAAGCGCGCGCAGTGATTCGGCGCGTTTGCGATTCACCCCGAAATCGGAATAGCCGAGCCGAGCTGCCGAGCGCACGTGAATCAGACTCTGCTGTGGCGCCAGCACGAACTCGACATCGTCCACGAAGCCCATCAGGGGTGAGCTGAACTCGGCGTGGAGGTATTGGCCGTCCTGCGTGACCACGGTGGTTCGCGGCTGCGACTGCACTATCTTGAGCAGTTTCTGGAACGCCACCGACGCATCTCCGGTGAACTTGAGTGGGGCGACGTAATGTGCCCGGTCATTGACGTCGGCCTGGCTGCTGACATTGTTGGGCTTCTTGACGACCGTGGCTAGCTTGCCGTTCTTCGATCCGAGGGTCGCCGGTCTCTTGCCGCTGAACTTGAACATATGGTTCCTTTATTCTTTGATTTCAATGAACCGAGTGCGGTTTTATTCGCTCTCGGCTCCAACTGTTCGACGGGTTCTTGATCTTCATGAAATGGATAGTCGGTGTAACCGTGGGAATCGAAAGTGTAGAGAGTGGCGCGATCGTACGCGTTGAGGGGCAGCCCGAGTTTGATTCGCTTTGGCAGGTCAGGGTTCGCAAGGAAATGACGCCCGAACGCCACCAGGTCAGCATCTCCCTTTTCGACGATTGCCTCAGCACCGTCAGGGTCAAAGCCACCGGCCGCGATGATTCTTCCTTTGAATATCTTGCGTATTTGAGCGGCCGCTACCGGTGGCAGACCATCCTCGATTGCCACATGGCCATTGATGCGCGGTTCAATGATGTGAAGATATTCGACCATCAGATTCCCAGGGATGTCGCCGGGTTGTTCAGACCGAGAACGCGTGAGCGGCCCCATCACCACCCGATGGGAGAGTGCGAGCGTGCCTATCTGGATAGGTGCAAACCGTTCTCTAGTTGCATGATCGGTCATAATACTTCTCTCGTTTGAGTTAGTCATTTGGCGTGAATTTCGGGAAACGTGTCCCCGAACATGGGATTTCCGCTCTTGGATTGCTCTTTTGTGGCCTCGTCTTGAATGACATCTCGGTGCTCGACCAGAATTCCGTTTTTGATGCGTACGATGTCCGCCGCAATCCAGTTCACCGGAGCTCCGAAGCCCGAGAATCGTCCGTGGACGATCACAAAATCGCCCTCGGCCACAATTAGCCCCGGTTCATACCTCAGCGTGGGCGGGATGCCCTTGATGAGGTTAAACAACCCCTCCCGCCCAGGCGCGATATGCGCACTATGCTGAATCTAGTCGGGCGACTAATACCGTTCGGCCTGCGCATAGTCGCGCTTATTAAAAAGCGTGTCGAATGCTTCAAGAACCAGTGCTTTGTTTCTTGCTTGTGTTGATTGGCTCATTTTCATCATTCCTTGTTCGCTATGCTTTGTTGTGGATGCGCAGGCTTTAGGCGCTTTGTGAGTTTGGTTGTGCCATCGTATCGTTGAATTGCGTCACAAATGCGCCCTCATTCGGTCCTACGTTGTTCCGCAGGGGTTTTGCTCGCTCCACCAACACCTCTTGCGCGCCTATTGCGATAACTTTCATCGTCTCTGAGATGAATTCAGCGAGGGGCATGGCACGGGGCTCGTTGTTGCTGTTTAAAAGGTCTGTCTGCACCCAGGGTGGTGCAATCTCCAGAACCTCCACCGAGCTCCCCTTGAGTCGGTACCTCAGTGACAGCGTGTAGGAATGTATCGCCGCCTTTGTGGAAGAGTAAACCGCTGCCATCGCAAGCGGAACGAATCCCAGAACTGAAGATACGTTCATCACTGCGGCGTGATCCTGCTTTTTCAAGTGCTCGATGAGCGCTCCGGTCATGCGAATCGGGCCCATAAGATTTGTGGTGATGGTGGACACCAGCATCGCTTCATCGACTCCTCCGGCCGCATTGTCGAGGTGCATGACACCGGCATTGTTGATGAGCACGTTCAATTTCGGGTAGTCCTCAATCAGTTCTCTTGTGACCGCGGCGATGCTCGTCGAGTCCTCGACATCCAATTCAACTGATTTCATTCCGGGATTGGCTTTCGTCGTTTCAGCCAAATGGCCCTTGCGCCGACCTGAGATGATTACCTGGTTACCAAGTCTGTGCAGCGCCTCGGCGAGTCCGCGCCCGATACCTGAACCGCCGCCAGTGACGAAGATTGTATTGCCAGTGAGTTTCATTTGTTCTCGTTTGTTCTTGTTGTTTGTAATTGTTTCGTTCGACCGTCGGAAAGAATGAAAAGAGTCAATGACGACACTACCCACAAACCTCCGACCCAGCCGAGGTCAGTGACGTTGCCCTCAGTCAGAACGAACGACCCCGCTGCAGCCCCAAACGAAAATCCCAAGTACATGAAAGATGCGTTGAGGGAGAGGATGATTGCGGTTCCTTTAAGTCCGGTGATGCCAATCAGCCGCGACTGCTGGGCCGGGAAAAACCCCCAGGCTGTGAGGCCCCAGATGACCACTGCGATGAGAACTGGCACCAGCCTGGTTGATTGGTCCAGAAAATGGGCCACCAATGTCAGGCTCATGAGCGCCAGAGCCATCACTGACAGTGTTGCGAAAATCACCCGGCGGCTGCCGATCCTGTCATTCGCCAGGCCTCCGAGAAGGAGGCCAATAAAAGCTGCGACTCCCCACAGGAAGAGTGCGTACCCAATCGCGGCTCCCTTTAAACCAACCACAGTCGCAAGGAAAAGCGCGATGTACGTGAAAACCGAATAGGTGCCGACGGCCCAGAGTGTGGTAACACAGAGGGCGAAAAGAGCCGACGGTTGGCGCGCGACGGCAATGCGCTCCCGCAAACTTGCAGTTACCAATCCTTCGCCGATGCCTTTTGGCAAGCCGAAGAGCAACCCGACAAGGGCGATCACTGCAAGTCCGGCGACCCCGATGAAATTCATGCGCCAGCCGAAACGATTGCCAATAAACGCCCCGAGCGGAACTCCAAGCGCCACGGCCAGGCTAATCCCTCCACTCACAATGGCCAAAGCCCGCCCTCGCCGCTCGGATGGCGCCAGGGCTCCGGCGAGCGCATTCGCGCCCGGCACGTAGAGTCCCGCAAAGGCCGCAATTAAAATGCGCGCGCCAGCCAGGGACCAGAAATGCTGCGACCATGCCGCGGCGAGGTTCGCCGCTACGAAAGCCGACATGGACAGGATGAGTAGTTTGCGCCGATCGAAACCGCCGGTCAGCGCCGTCAGGACCGGAGAGCTTACAGCATAAGTAAAAGCGAAGATGGTTACGAATTGTCCGGCCGCCTGCACGCTCACAAAGAGATCGGTGGCAATCCTGGGCAGGATGGCCGCGATCATGAAGCCCTCTGTCCCCACAGCAAAAGTACCGACCGCCAGCCAGTACAGCGGCGCATAATGGAACTGTGGAACTGCCTCGCGCGAGCAAGTCACTGCTGTCGGCCCGGCCACAGGAGTCGTCGTGCAGTCAGTTGTGTTCATCTGGCCCCTCGAATTAGCCGGCCAATTTGCCGCCATCGACAGCGATGGACGCGCCTGTGATGAAGGCGGCCTTGTCGGAAGCGAGAAAAACAATGGCCTGGGCAATCTCTTCGGGCAGACCTACACGTTTAAGCGGGACCCGAGAAACCAATGCCGCCTTCTTCTCCTCATTGCCGGTGAAGCGGTTCAGCATCCCAGTCTCGATAGGGCCAGGGGCAACTACGTTGACCCGCACGCCTAATCCGGCTACCTCCAGCGCAGCCGCCTTGGTCAAACCCTCGACCGCGTGTTTGCTAGCGACGTAAACGGACGCGCCCGCCCCACCTGCGCGGCCGAAGGTGGACGACACGTTGACGATGCTGCCGTGCCGCTGAGGTAACATCACGCGCAGCTCATGCTTCAGGCTCAACAAGGTGCCCAGCACGTTGGTATCGAAGGTGGTCGCGTAAGTCTCAGCGGACTGCTCAGTTACAGGGCCAGGCTTGCCTTCGGTACCAGCGTTGTTGACGGCTACGTCCAGGTCGCCAAACCGCTTGACCGTCCTATCAACCAGACCGCGCACATCGTCCTCGCGGCGCACGTCGGCGCGGATGTATTCAGCCTCCACGCCGAGCGCGCGCAATTCGGTGGCCAAGGCATTGCCAGCGTCGTCACGTCGCCCGCAGACAACGACGTGAGCGCCCTCTCGCGCAAAGGCGATGGCAGTGGCGCGCCCAATACCCGTGAGAGCGCCAGTAATCAGAACGACTTTTGTATTCATATGTTCTTTCGTAGAGGCTACTTTTTCAGCATTCCTGCCTCCATATTTTGAGCAACCGACGTAGGAACGAGGCGATTCATGATTCGATTGAGTAGGCCTGGAATGTATACAGCGCGATTGGCTCGCAGCGCTTCGAGCCCCTCTGTCACGCATCTTTCGGCGGACATCGGCTTCATTGGGAGCGCTCCAGGATCTTCGAGGAGCTTGGGAATTACGGGGGTATCTATAAAGCCGGGAGTCAAAACCGTCACATGAACTCCCTGGTCTTTCAATTCGAAGTGAAGTGCTTGGCCTAACGCCGAAACATACGCCTTAGCCGCACCGCTATTCGCCATATAGGGAACCCCGTGGCTCGCCCCCATCGCCCCGACGAGCAAAATCCCGCCGTGTCCGCGCTTCACGAGGACAGGCGCGAAGTGGTGACACAACTCCAGGTGGGCCGTCACACTGAGTCTCACATCTATTAGTAAATCATCTCGATTCTTTTTGATAAACGATCCGGGATTTCCGGTGCCAGCATTTGAGACGATAAGACCGATATCGAGATCCTGCGTAGCTTCTTTGATCGTACCGATAAAGTCTTCATCGCTGAGATCCACTTGAACCGCTCGGCAGTGTACGCCAAACTCTTTCTCGAGATTCTGTCCCAGCTCCTTAAGCAGTTCGAGCCTTCTGGCGACTAACACGATGTTCAAGCCGCTCGCGGCAAGTTGCCTTGAAAATTCTTTTCCGATCCCCGAGGAGGCTCCCGTTACAATAGCCCAGGGTCCAAATTTTGCCTTGTCGATCCTGTTCATGCTGGGTGGAACTTAGGCATTCATGCCGCCATCGACTGTGAGATTCGCGCCGGTGACATAAGACGCTTCGGGTCCAGCAACGAATGCCACCATCGCGGCGATCTCGTCCGGGCGGCCATAACGGTTGAGCGCCGTGGCGGCCTTTTGGGGCGTCGCCCAATCGCCCGTGGCAGGATTCAATTCCGTGTCAATCGGCCCCGGTTGCACGTTATTGACGGTGATACCCCGGCTGCCGATTTCCCGGGCCAGCGCCTGGGTGAACATCTTGACGGCGCCCTTCGTGCCCGCATAAGGCACCAACCCTGGCGCCGCAACACGCTCACCCACGGCCGAACCGATCATGATGATGCGGCCACCACTCTTCAGGTGCTTCAGCGCCGCGTGCGTCGCGACGTACACGCCGCGGATGTTGATATCGATCACGCGATCCATCTCCTCCAGGGTCGTCTCCTCGAACGGTTTGGGGATGGCCGTGCCGGCATTGTTTACAAGAATATCCAGCTGGCCAAAGGTCGCGACGGCCTTTTCGACCGCAGCCTTGACGACGTCCGCATCAGCGGCATCTGCCTGAATCGCAATTGCCTTTCCGCCGAGGCGTTCGATCTCCTTCACGACCGAAGCAGCCGCATCTGCTCCCTTGGTGTAAGTAAACGCAACGCTGGCCCCGTCGGCTGCCAGCCTCTTTGTAATCGCCGCGCCAATCCCTCGCGAACCGCCTGTGACCACTGCGACCTTGCCTGCCAATTTTTGTCCATTGTTATTGTTCATATATTTCGTTCTTTCTTTGCTTTCTGTTGTCTTGCTGCCGCCATCAACGGATATAATCCGATAATGAACCGATTCCATTTTCCTCTCCTACCATCAGGGCATGTTAGATTGTCAGGACGACCCTGCCGAAGGGGCGGCCGTCGATCAGGTAACGCAGAGCATCAGCCGCTTCGGCCAGTGGGAAGGTCTTAGCCACGATCGGTTTGATCGCACCGGATTTAAGAAGTGAGACGATAACGTTCCAAGCGTCCGTAACGGCCGCCTGCGGCTGAGCGAACATGTTGAGACCACGGATACAGGCCTGGGGCACAATGAGATCTGTCACGTCAATGGTTGTCTTACGGCTTGCGGAATACCCTAGTGTTGTGAGGCTTCCGTCCAAGGCAAGCGCTCCGAGCGCCTCGCTCAAGACTTCACCACCGATTCCGTCGATGACAATGTCTGCGCCGTAACCGCCCGTGATACGACGCACGCCGTCAGCCAGCTTCTCCAAGGAGGTATCGATGACTTCATTAAATCCGAGCGCCTTCGCCTGCTCGGCCTTCGCATGATTGGTCGTGCTTGACATGGCGTGTTTTGCGCCCAGGGCGCGCGCCAATTGCGTCACTGCGTTGCCTATCGATCCTCCGATTGCCGGTGCCAGAACGGTCTTGCCTGCCCGAAAACCGGCCCGGGTA
Source organism: Candidatus Acidiferrum sp. (assembly GCA_035566435.1). Classification (GTDB taxonomy): domain Bacteria; phylum Verrucomicrobiota; class Verrucomicrobiia; order Limisphaerales; family UBA8199; genus DATMRF01. Next base: position 4,773 of record DATMRF010000100.1, on the reverse strand, counting down.
AGACCCACCTGCGCCGTGAGGTACGCGACCGGAATACCTGCGGCACTTGCGTCGTCGACACCGTCAGGAATCAGGCAAAGGTCTTGCTTCCGCACGGCAACCCACTCGCTGTAGGTTCCATCCTCAAAAGCGCCATAGGCGCCGAAGAACATCACGCGCGAGCCGGCGGGAAAGTCCGCTCCGCCTCCCTCCTCCACCACGCCCGCTCCTTCGTTGCCCAGGACTAACGGCGCCTTCGAGCCGTGAAACTTGCCGGAGACAATCGTATAGTCCAGGGGCGTCACGCCGGCCGCAGTGATTCGCACCAGCACTTTCCCGTCTGTGACCGCTGGTTTCGGAAGATTGACCAGCTTCAACTCGTTATAACCATTAAATTGTTCCGCTCTCATTGCACGCATATGCTTTGTCCTTTTTTGTTTTTCCGTCTTTGTTCGTCGTTGTTTGTGTGGATGTGAGATTTACGCTTTTCCTCCGAAACTGACATAGTCGTCCAGTTCGATGGCTTCAAACCATGTTTTGATGTCCTCGCGGGTCTTGCTGAATTTCCCGACATATTCGGCAAAAAGTTCGAGCGTTTCGGCGTCGCTGTCCGGACCGCGTTTTTCCATGAAAGCAGACCATGCTTCCATTTCCCAAGGCGCGCGCGGCGTTTTGGAATGGGACTGGACCCATTCAAGGATTTCGCCGTCGCCTTTGCCGGTGGCCAGCTCCTTCAAAAGGGCTTTGGGATCAAAACCCAGGAACCTGACCAGGTGCTGGTCAGTGCCGGAATTATAATTGTATTCGCCGTTTTTCTTGGCGAGGGTCGCTCGGCCCTTGTCAAGCATCCGTGCCAGAATGACGTAGTTGCCCAGACGAACCCGAAAGCTCCGGGGCGGGCGTTCCGTCAGATCAATAAAAGAAGTTTGAGTTTTCATAATTTTACAGTTTTGGAGTTTTAGGGGTTAAAAGGCGCTCGGCCCGGGACCAAAAAGGCATCGGCTTCAGGCTGCCTGTTGCGATTTCTTTTTTCGTAGAAAGGATAGTCCGTATATCCATGAGCGTTGCCCCCGTAGAAAGTGCTGCGGTCATATGGATTCAGCGGCAGCCCGAGCCTGATGCGCTCGGGCAGATCAGGATTCGCGATAAAATGACGCCCGAACGCCACCAGGTCAGCATCGCCTTTGGTAACGATTTCTTCGGCGTCTTTGGGGTTGAACCCTCCGGCTGCCATGATCGTTCCCTTGAAGAATTGACGCAAATTAACCGCCGCAACAGGCGGCAAGCCGTCAGCTTTTTCTTGACTGCCAATAACGCGCGGCTCGACGATGTGCAGATAAGCGAGGCCGAGGGGAGCCAGCGCTTTGGCGGCATAATCGAATGTCGCGGCGGGGTTGCTGTCCGACATCCCGTTCCATTTTCCGCTCGGAGCAATCCGCACGGCGACGCGATTGTACCCCCACACCGAGGCGACGGCATGAGCAATCTCCATCAGCAAACGAGCGCGGTTTTCTGGCGAACCCCCATAGCTGTCGGCGCGCTTGTTGGTGCCGTCCTGCAGGAATTGATCGATCAAATAGCCGTTGGCACCATGCAATTCGACACCGTCAAATCCGGCCGCTTTAGCGCGCTCCGCGCCCTTGCGGAATTCTTCGACAATTCCGGGTATTTCCTCGATATCAAGCGCACGGTTCGGCGACACAGGAACCCACCCGTTGTGTGTAAAGGCGACGCCCTCATAAGGTACGACAGAGGCTGACACTGGTGCCGGACCACCCGTAAGATCGACATGCGAAGTGCGACCGACGTGCCATAATTGCATGAACATCTTGCCGCCATTGGCATGCACGGCATCGGTGATTTTTTTCCAGCCAGCGATTTGTGCATCGCTATAAATGCCGGGCGCGCCGAGATAGCCACGACCGGTCAGCGCGACTGGCGTCGCTTCAGAAATGATAAGACCGCCTTCCGAAGCGCGCTGCGCGTAATATTCAACCATGATGTCGCCAGGAACATCACCAGGCTGTTCGGAGCGCATGCGTGTAAGCGGAGCCATTACTACGCGATGGGACAAGACCATGGGGCCAACCTGGACGGACGTGAAAAGTTTGGACATGGATATTCCTTCAGTGTCGCCCCGGATGACCGCGACCTTGCCATTCAACCTGCCCGCAGTGGTTCCTGCCAACGTTTGGATATTTTTCGTCATGGTTGCGATTGAATCAATTGTTTTAACCAGCACATCAGTTCTATTGTTCAGTACTATTGAACAACTGGACTATCTTGTCAAATGGTGCTAGTGTTTTTTTATGCGGCCACTTTATCATCCGTCTCTGAAAGGAATATCCGTGCAGGGCATCCTGTACGCCCTCTCCGACCCGGTCCGGGCTCGCATTTACGCAGATCTGGCCCAGGCTGACTGCGCCATGAACTGCTCCGCCTTCTTGTCCAATGGCAACTTGAAGCTTCCCAAATCCACCCTGTCGCAACATTTCAGGATTCTTCGGGAAGCCGGCCTGATTCGTAGCGAACGCAAAGGCGTTGAACTTAAGAACTCGACGCGATGCGCAGAGTTGAAGAAAAAGTTCGGGCCAATGGTTGCGGGGATTCTTCACGCTTACGCAAGCGAGGCCAACGAATCCAAACGCTAGCGTTTGCGGGGTGAAGCATTCCGCGGTGCGGGCGGCCAACAGGTGGAAAGATTGCCGTCCCAACTGTAATCCTCGCAGGGGACGAGGATCGGCAAGACCCGGTTGAGCAGTGCAAACGTGAAGTGCTCCAGCGGACATACTCAATGGTGGGCAAGGTCTCAGCGTTCGCCGCGAATGGGCCTCCTTCGTGCATGGGGGCTATGCCACATCCTTCTTGCTCGGTTGGTTCAGCGCGTCATACAGCGGCGCCACGATCGTTCGCGCTTCCATTATCGCCAGCGGCACGGCAGCGGGTTGATGCTCTGATGTATCGAATGAAGTGCCAAACATGGGCAAACCGCTCTTTGATTGTTCTTTCGTGGCTTCGTCCTGGATGACATCCCAGTGTTCGGCCAAAATTCCATTTTCTATTCTCACTATGTCGGCCACAATCCACGGAGCAGGCAAGCCATGACCTGAATAACGACTGTGGACGATGACAAAATCGCCTTCGGCTAGAATGATGCCGTGCGTCCAGCTGAGTGTGGCGGGAAGTTTCCTGATGAGATTAAAAAGCCCTTCTCTCCCGGGTTCTATATGCGCGCTGTGCTGGATATATTTTGGCGACCAAAACTTTTCAGCGGCCGCGTAGTCCCGTTTATTGAACAGAGTGTCGAATGCCTCGATTACCAAAGCTTTGTTGGCTTCCTGTGTGGATCTCATGGCTTCAACCTCTAACTAGGGGTTCAGATTTCGATGACGCTGCCGATATCCAGCAACTGGAGCTTCATGCCCGCTTCGTCGAAAGCTTTAACCGCTGCGCTGTGGTCAATTCTTATGAAATCGAACGTGTCGTAATGGACGCCAACCACTTTGTTCACGCCCACCGACCTCGCTGCTTTGATTGCATCCATCACGCCCATGGTCAAGCCATCGCCTACCGGGAAGACTGCGAACTCCAGCGTTGCCCATTCACGGACCAATTGCATGTCCATGGTGAGAGCCGTATCTCCGCTGTAGTAGAAGGCGCCATCTGGGGTTTGAAATGCAAACCCGCAGGCGACACCGCCGTAAGCGCCGTCGGGCAGGCTGCTAGAATGTTGTGCGGCAAAGCTCTTTACCGTTCCGAAATCAAAAGTGAACTGTCCGCCTGGATTGATGGGATGCGCGTTTTCCAGCCCGCATTTCTTGAACCAGTCAAATAATTCCCAATTCCCCAGAACTTTTGCACCGGTTCGCCTGGCGATGCGCGCTACATCGGTTGTGTGATCGAAATGACCGTGAGAAACAAAAATGAAATTAGCGTCGATTCGATCCACATCAACGGCGCGGGCTAATGGGTTGGCGCTGACGAACGGGTCGAACAACAACGTCTTGCCAGCAGCCAAAACAGAGAAGCACGAATGCCCGTAATAGGTGAATTTCATAATCAGGAATCCTTGTGCGGCCGGACTCTGGTCGATACCGCCTGATCACGCATTTGCGGCCGCCCGTATGACATCGATGACAAGCTTGGGGTTGGAGAGCATGGGGACGTGGCTGCTGCCAACCTCTTGGATGGTAGCGCGCATACGCTTCGCCACGAAGCGTTGCAGGTCGGGGTGGACGGTGCGGTCTTTGGTGGCGAGAACGTAATGGCTGGGCTTCGTCTTCACGTCGTTAATGATTAACGGGCGCAGAGGTGGCAGCCTCTTCAATGAGCTTGGCTGTTTCCTTCGGGTGAGACATGTAGGCAACATGGCTGGCATTCACCTCGATCGTCTTGGCATGGGCGCGCTTCGCCATCATGCGCTCCTGGTCCGGATTGATCGACCGGTCCGCGGTGGCCACCATGTACCAGCTGGGCTTGGTCTTCCAGGCGGGCGTCGTGACCTTGTGGGTGAACGAGTCGGTGGAGATCGGCACCTGCGACTTGGCCATGAAGCGGGACACGGCCGGCGGAACGTCCGCCGCGAAGTCGGCCGCGAATTGGTCCTTTTCTATCCACCAGTTGCCGTTGCTGTCCGGCTTGAACGCCTTGGAGGCTTGCGGCAGGGCCTGTTCGATCGACGCACAGCTCTCACCGTCATCGAGCGCGAAGGCGGCGATATAGACCAGTGCCGAAACCTTCGGATCGTTACCGGCTTCGGTGATTATGGACCCGCCATAACTGTGGCCGACGATG
>DATMRF010000099.1:0-4389 GCA_035566435.1 Candidatus Acidiferrum sp. | reverse complement strand
CATCGCCCAGGGCACGCAAAGCATGACCGTCTATAAGCCGGTAGGAAATGAAGCGGCAGTTGCCGCCGAGGAAGCGGTTCGACTGGCCAAAGGGGAAAGGACGCGCGCGGACAGAGAAATAAACAATGGCAAGATTGGCGTACCTGCCATCCTATTGAAACCGATTGTTGTGACCAGGGAAAATATCAAAGCAACCGTGGTCAAAGACGGATTCCAGACATTGAAGAGCATTAACCAGGGATTGTCTGCGGACCAACAGATCAAGTAGGGCGGATTCTGCTGAAGCGTCTCGCCTTAGTGTTGGGCGGCGAATTGACAGACATGGGTATCGTCTCTAAAATTGAAAAGCTCCCCCAAGCCGGGGTAGCTCATTGGTAGAGCGCCGCCCTGAAAAGGCGGGCGTAGCCAGTTCGATTCTGGCCCCCGGCACCACTCGTACGCCGAACTTCACAGGCTCCCAAACCGCGCATCAACGAGTTCCTTGTGTGCGGTGGCGCAGGCGTGATTGCCTAGCCTTTGGTCTTGGTGGCTCTAGGGTGTTTAGCACAAACATGGGCTGCAAATCCTTGATCGCGAAGCAACTCGTAGTTCTCCGTCATTTCCTTGAGCGAGTGGCCCTCGGGTGGTCCGGAAGCATTGAACACCCATGCGCATTCGGAGCAACGCCAGCCATGAAAATGCCGATTTTCAATCCAAATCAGCTTGCGGAGTGTGGCTGGCATGGGACGCCTCGCGAGGTGTGAGTAGCTTGTTCTCGGGCATTAATTCTCCTCACTGGCTGGCCGGGTCAGCTTAGGATTGTGTCGAATGGACCAGCGGAAAAAACGTTGGTCGCTTTCTACACATCTCCCTATGTCTCCACAATCAAGCTACTTAGTGTTCTTGACCATCCGGGATTCCCCCGAATAGTTGGTCAGGTAAACCCTCTAGAGCCAACGGGTGGAGCATCGTCACTCTCAAGCCAGCGATGAGCTGCTCCTTGAGAATCCGAGAGGTTTGGGAGTGCGACGACAAAAGTACAATCGCGCCAGTTGTTTAATATGGGACAGCTTCAGAAGATGGGGCGTGGTACCACTACAGTGTAACCGGGCACTTCCACTGCGGCATGCGCCCCCTCTGGACCACGCTGCGATTCGGAAATGAAAGCGGGTTGATCTCGACGATCAACCCGCTCCCCGGCAAGCTGCCCGACCTTCTCGGGTCACGCCGCCAGCGATAAGCTGAACGTGTACGCGCGCGTCGTACGAACCGGTCCCCCGGCACCATTCTGTCGCTTTCTTCGCTATTTTTGCATCGAACCCTCAGCGGGCATCGCCTCGAACCTGCCGAAGCTACTCGCAGAAGGAGACTTCGATGGCACACGAAACCAAAGATCAACCTGTACTGGGCCACATCGATGGACTGGTGAAGGAAGAGGAGCGCCTCTATGCGCAACCTCAGCTCACAGATGAGGACCGCGACCGCTTAGCGAAGATAAAGGTCGAACTGGACCAGTGTTGGGATTTGTTGCGCCAGCGTCGCGCCTTGCGCGAGTTTGGGCGTGACCCGGATGAGGCAAAGGTTCGCCCGGCAAGGATTGTTGAAAACTACGAGCAATAGCCCTTGCCGGTTCCCTGCTCAGTGAACAGACGCGGCAGGGGGCAGGGCGAAGGCGTAGAGGATGTCCTGGACGGCGAAGAGGAGGTATTGGCGGCCGTCGAGCTGGTAGGTCATGGGGGAGGCGTCCAGCTTTCCGCCGGCGTTGAGATGCCAGAGGGTTTTGCCGGTGGCGGGATCGAGAGCGAGAAGATTGCCGGAGTTGTCGGCGCTGAAGAGTAGATGGCCGGCAGTGGTCAGAATGCCGGAGATGCTTTCGCCGTTACCAAGTTCGTGATTCCAGACAACTTTGCCGGTGCGGTAGTCGAGGGCGCGCAGCGTGGAATTGGCCCAGAGGTTAATGTCGCGGCCAGCCCAGCCTTCGGCCTTGCCGGTCGTGGTGAGGTAAAAAATGCCGAAGATGCGGCGGGCGGTGACGTAGAAAAGGCCGGTTTGGGGATCGAAGCTGGGCGCCATCCAATTGCTGGCACCGTCGGAACCGGGCTCGACGAGCGCGCCGTCCGGGCTGGGTGCGGATTCGGGCTTGGCGATGGGACGGCCGCGGGAGTCAACGCCCTTGGCCCATGTTTGGTCGATGAAGGGAGCGGTGACCAGGTGCTGGCCATTGGTGCGATCGAGGAGAAAGTAAAATCCGTTGCGGCTGGCTTGCGCGAGGAGCTTGCGCGGTTTGCCATTGAATTCGGCGTCGAACAGAACGGGAGTCTCGACGGCGTCCCAGTCATGGACGTCATGTGGCGAGGGCTGGAAATACCAGGCGAGTTTTCCGGTGTCTGGATTCAGCGCGACGATGGAGCAGGTGTAGAGATTATCGCCGGGTCGGGCGTCGCCTGCGAGGACAGGATTGGGATTGCCGGTGCCCCAGTAGAGAAGATTTAGATCCGGGTCGTAGGTGCCGGTCATCCAGGTCATGCCGCCGCCGTGGAGGAGAGCGTCAGGGTCTTTGGGCCAGGTTTCGGAGCCGGGCTGGCCAGGGTCTGGTTCTGTGTACCAGCGCCATTGGATTGTTCCGGTTTCCGGATCAAGAGATTCGAGGAAACCGCGAATGTCGGTGACGTCGCCGGAGACTCCAACTATTACGTGATTGCGGACGATGAGCGGGGCCATGGTGGCAAAGTAGCCGAGTTTCGGGTCGGCAAGCTCGACGATCCAGCGAACACTGCCATCCTTGGCATCGAGACAGACGATGTGCGAGTCGGGCGTGGTGAAGTAAAGCCAGTTTTTGTACATGGCCAGGCCGCGATTGCCGATGTGGTCGCCTTCGGATGCGCGATGGTAATGCCAAATTTCGCGGCCATAGCGGGCATCGACGGCCCAAACATTGTCCGGGACTGTAAAATAGAGAACGCCGTTCACTTCAAGGGGAGTCGATTTAATCGTGGAGGCGTGAGGATGGAAGACCCAGGCGAGAGTCAGCGAGCCAACGTTTGAGGCGTTGATCTGGTTGAGGGGGCTGAAGCGCTTTCCGGAGTAGTCGCCATTGTAAGTGGGCCAAGTGTCGGTAGCGGGCTTGGAGAGAGCCGCAGGGTCTAGCTCTTGCGCGGCGATTTGTGGAGCTTGCAGGCCGATGGCGAGGAGCAGAAGGATGACGAGAGGGAGCGGATGGAGAGTTGAAAAACCAGCACTCTCCCGGAGGTGATTTTCGCGACGGCGCCTGCCTTTGATTTTTCCACGCAGCTTGAAGAGCATTGCAGTTCCCACCTTCTGAGTTTTCGGCGATTCAGTTTTTTTCTATTTCAGAGTTTGAAGATAGGCAAAGAGGTGGTGAACGTCGGCCTGCGTGAGCTTGTCGAGCAGCTCGCGATGGGCGGCCAAGGGATCCTTCAATTCGACTTTCACTTGATCGCGCGAGAAGGAACGATACCAACCAGAGGCATCGCGCAGGGCAATCACAAAATCGTCGGCGTGCGCCAGCGGCCCCTTGAATTGCTGGCCAGAGGGCAACGTCACTAGCGCGATGGTGTGTTTGCCTCCGGGATAGAGCATGCGGGATTGGAGTTCAACGGGAGAGTACTTCGTTCCGATTGCGGCGAGATCGCCCACGGGCAAATGACAACTCTTGCAGCCACCCGCGCCGTTGAAATAGGCCTTTCCGGCGTCCGCATTGCCGGTGAGCAGCTTCTCAAGAGGATATTTGCTCGGGACGCCGCTGGAGCTCAGTGCTTCTGCGGCGCGCGCGTGAAGATAAGCAGCGATATCGAGGATCTGCTGATCGGTCAGCACCATTGGCGGCATGCCTTTATCGGGACGGCCGAGGCGAATGACTTCGCCGATCTTGTCGCCCTTCACGTCATGGGCCACCAGCGGCGAGCGGACCAGGTCGGGCGCACGTGCGCCAGTGGCGTCAGGACCGTGGCAAAATCCGCAGGATTGCTGGAAGGTTTTGTGTCCACGCTCGACGGCGGGGTCTGGAGCCTCAGACTGGGGCCAGGCATGAGAATTTCCCACACCAAGCAGGAACAAGACAGTGAGACAGAAAAGACTAGTCTTGGCGATTTGGCGTTGCGCTACGAGCCGGTTCGGGCGAGTCTTCACTCCGCATGCCTCCGTGAATTTCGAGCGCCGTGCGTTGCCTGATGTCGCGACAACGGCCCCAGAGGAAAAGGCGTTTGAGCCCGTGAGATTCTAGCATCCCGAGCCGGGCAGGGCCATTCCTCAACTTCCATTGAGGAATCGAGTCTACTGCACAAGCATTTGACATGGGTTGTTAAGTTGCAAAAGGGTAAGAGAGTTCGAGGCTGCAGGGAGAGCCGATTTCGAATAGAATCTCGACCAGAAGAGAATCGCCCTTCGGCC
>DATMRF010000098.1:0-10377 GCA_035566435.1 Candidatus Acidiferrum sp. | reverse complement strand
AGGCAGTGGCAGTCGTCGTTGATCCGATGTTGAGAATGCTGCCGCCTTCCGCACCGAAGGCCGGCAAAGCGGCTTCGATCATGAGGAACGTGCCAAGCACATTCGTGTTGAACTGACGGTGAAACTCCTGCTCGCTGAACTTCTCGAAAGGCGCAAACGAGAAGACGCCCGCGTTGTTCACGAGCACATCCAGGCGGTCGAAGGCTTTTTTCGCCTCCGCGACGAGGCGTTGCGCGTCGGACCTCTGCGCCACGTCGCCTTGTACGGCAATGGCGCGTCCGCCTTTGCCGGTGATCTCGCGCACCACCCGTTCCGCGCCTTCATGATCGCGCGCATAGTTCACAACCACCGCCGCGCCTTCCGCGCCGAAAGCTTTTGCAATGCCCGCTCCGATTCCTTTTGAAGCGCCGGTCACTATCGCAACCTTATTGTCGAGTCGTTTCATGATGTTATCCTTTTCTTGCTAACGCTTGAGATCGATAACGATCTTTCCGTTTGGGTTTTCGTGTAGTTTCACCGCTCCCATGCTCGAGGCGGCGGGGGCAAAGTCTTTGGTGCGCAGGGTAGCTTTGATAAGGGTCGTTTCCTCGCGACCCGTTCAGCTTTTGAGTTTCTGTTTACTTTGCGACTTCGTTTCACAAAGCCAACTTGCCTCTTTTGCTATGATGCCTCTAATACATCTTTACTATCGGGCTGATAACCATAGGGTATCGAAATGGAATTACGTCATCTCAGATATTTCATCGCGGTGGGAGAGGAGCAACATTACCGGCGGGCTGCAGAGCGTCTTCGCGTGGCTCAACCGGCGCTTTCCCGCCAGATTCAGGAGTTGGAGGAAGAGATCGGTTTCAAACTCTTCGAGCGACTTCCCCGCGGCGTAAAGATCAGCGAGGCAGGCAGATTGTTTCTCAAGGATGCCCGCCAGATTCTTGAGCAAGTTGGCGAGGCCACCGTGCGCGCGAAACGCGTGGCCGCTGGGCAATCTGGGACATTGCAGGTAGGGTTCGTGGAAAGCATATCCTGGCATGGGGTGGTACCCGATGCGTTCCGCCAGTTCAGGGAGCAACAGCCTGCAGCTGAGTTGCAACTCAAGCCGATGAGTTCGCTGGAGCAGATTCATGCAGTGCAAGCCGGACGATTGGACGCGGGCTTTGTATTCACGATTGCAAACATAGACCGCAGCCTGGTGCGATTGGAAGTGGCGGTGCTTAGCCTCCTTTTGGCTGTGCCCAAAGGACATCCGCTAACAAAACTTAAGAAGCTCCGGCTAAAGGATTTGGCCGAAGCTTCCTTTATTTGGTTTCCGCGCCGGGAAAGCCCGATGTATTACGACCGTCTAATGCATGAATGCTTTCGTGGCGGACTGAAGTCGCCCCGAATCATACAAGAGGCAGTGAATGAAGCGTCGATTCTCAGTCTGGTGTCGTGCAGGATGGGCGTGGCATTTGTCAGCAGTGCAACACACTGGCGATGCCCGCAGGGTATAGTTTTGCTGCCGGTCACTGATTTGGATTTGCCCCTCCCGTTTGAGCTGACTTGGCGCAAAGATAACGGGTCCCCATTGCTCGCCAATTTCGTAGCTGCTGTGCGTGTATTACCGGAGGTTGTGGTATTTGCGAAAAGTGCGAACCAAAGGACCACGTCGTCGACATTCCGCGGATAAAGGCGAGGTGAGTTGTCTCAGTTGACCCGCCTCGTTGATTCACGCCTCTTCGCTTCCAAAGGACTGTCAGCAAAAACGTCAGCAAAGGTGTTGGAAAAGTGTTGGCTCGGGTAGTGCCGGTGTAGTGCTTGACTCATCGGCAAAATAAGGCATTTTTGAGGCAGAACGACGCTTAAGGCGACCGATTCCGGCCCTCGCCGCAGCTGGCAATTCCGTCAGTTTGCTGGCGGATCCTGCAGCCTCGGTCCAGCCCCCCACCGCTTCTGCCAAGCCCTTTCGACCCGGAGTTCCTGAGCCACCGAAAAACTCGCAGGCAAGCCTCCAGACCGCACTCTTTGAAAAACGCGAGTTCAAGGCCGTCAAAAAAAGGGCGTAGGAGCGACTTACTGCACTTTTACGGCACTGCTTCGTAAGTCATTGATTATAATTGGAGCGGGTGGAGGGAATCGAACCCTCATCTCAGGCTTGGGAAGCCCGCATTCTACCACTGAACCACACCCGCTTCCGGTGGGCCTTATCTTTAGCGTACCTCTCGCCGGGCGGCAATACCCCAAATTGGGTATTTACTCGCCAGTGACAGCCGCCCAATATCGCTCAATTATCATTGCACCATGAATACGCCATCCGATTCCAAAACCTCTCGCCGGGATTTCCTCAAGACCTCCGCTCTCGTGAGCGGTGCCCTCGCCGCGCCGGCGATTCTGCCCGGAAGCCTCTTTGCCAAAGAAAACAACGATAGGCTCCGCGTTGGGCTTATCGGCTGTGGCGGGCGTGGCACCGGGGCCGCCAGCCAGGCGCTGAGCGCCGACAAAAATGTTGTGCTCGCCGCGATGGGCGATGTGTTTGAGGACCAGCTCCAGAGCAGCCTGAAGGGCCTGCAACAGAGCCATGCAGCGCAAATTAAAGTTACGCCTGAAACCTCGTTTATCGGCTTGGACGCTTACCAAAAGGTCATCGCCAACGTCGATGTGGTGTTATTGGCCACGCCGCCTGGGTTTCGCCCCACGCATCTCAAGGCGGCGATTGACGCCGGCAAACACGTTTTTTGCGAAAAGCCAATGGCAACCGATGCGCCGGGCGTCCGTTCGGTGATGGAGTCCGCCAAAGCCGCCAAGGAAAAGGGCTTGTCATTGGTAGCCGGGTTTTGCTGGCGTTACGACACCCCGCGTCGCGAGTTCTACAAACGGATTCATGACGGCGCGATCGGCGATATCCGCGCGATCTACGCTACCTACTACGCCGGCCGCGTCAAACCGATGCCGCCTGCGAGCGAGCGTCCCTCCGGCATGGGCGACCTGGAGTGGCAGTTGCACAACTGGTACAATTTCGTCTGGCTGTCCGGGGACGGTTATGTGGAGCAGGCCTGTCACAGCGTCGATAAGGTCGCCTGGGCCTTGAAAGACCAGCCTCCGCTCAAAGCCGTCGCCGTGGGGGGGCGCCAGACGCCGAATAACGAGGGCAACATTTTCGACCACATGTTTGTGGTGTACGAATTCCCCAACGACGTCCGCGCGTTCCTCGGCCAAAGGCAGGTCGGCAACACCTATACGGACAACTCCGATTACCTGATGGGGTCCGAGGGCATCGGCAAATCCGGCTGGATGGCGCCTTACATCAAGGGCAAGGAGACCTGGCGGTATCGCGAAACCGGGCCAAAGGTCGATATGTACCAGATCGAGCACAACGAGCTGTTCGCCAGCATCCGCAGCGGCCAGCCCATGAACGACGGTCATTGGATGGCACAAAGCACGCTGATGGGCCTGATGGGGCGCATGGCCGCCTACACCGGCCAGGAAATCACCTGGGAACAAGCGATGAACTCCGAGGAAAAAATCGTGCCCGACCCGATTGACTGGAAAATGAAGCTCGACATCGCGCCCCTGGCGATGCCGGGAGTCACGAAGCTGGTGTGAGGCGTGAAGCGTGAAACGTGAAACGTGAAACGTGAAACGTGAAACGTGAAGGCGTTAAAAGGTTAAAAGGTTAAAACGTTAAAAGCGTTAAAACGTGAAAGGTTCAAGCGGGAAAGAATCTATGAATCGTCGCGATTTTTTTCGAACGGGCGCGAGTGCGCTGGCGCTGGCGGCGGTAGCACCGGCAACACTGGGCGCAGACCAGGAGACTTCGGCGAGCACTGCCTCTAGGAAGCGTCCCATCAAGAAGGCCATTATGTGGGGCACCGTCGGCATCAAAGGCTCTTTGCTCGAGAAAATGAAGGCTGTCAAAGAAGCAGGCTTTGAAGGCGCCGAGATGAACAGCCACATGGACCAGGATGAAGTGATCCGCGCGCGCGACGAAACCGGCCTGTTCATTCCCAGCGTTTGCGGCGTCCATCACTGGTCCAAGCCGCTTTCTCATCCGAGCCCGAAAGTGCGCGAGGAGGGTTTGGAGGCGCTCAAACAAACCTTGCGCGACGCGAAACGGTACGGCGCGTCCTCCGTTTTGCTTGTTCCAGCCGTCGTCAGCAAGGAGGTCAGCTACGCGGACGCCTGGACGCGCTCGCAGGTCGAAATCCGCAAAGCCGTTCCACTGGCGGAGGAACTCGGCGTCAAGATAGCGTGCGAGAACGTTTGGAACCAGTTCCTGCTCAGCCCGCTGGAAGCCGTGCGTTACGTCGATGAGTTCAACAGCCCGGCCGTCGGCTGGCATTTCGACGTCGGCAACATCATCAACTTCGGCTGGCCGGAACAGTGGATTCGGATCCTGGGCAAGCGCATCCAAAAGTTCCACATTAAAGAGTTCAGCCGCAAGAAGCGCGATAATGAGGGGCTGTGGAAGGGTTTTGAGGTGAAACTGCTCGAAGGTGATGACGACTGGCCGGCGGTGATGAAAGCCGTGGACGACATCGGCTACAACGGGTGGACGATAACCGAGCAGGGCGGCGGCGATACCCCGGAAGGGCTGCGCGACCTGGTCCAGCGGTTGGAGAAGATTCTCGCGAGCTGAATCTGCCTATTCCTGGCCGCGAAGTGGCGGGTATGAAGAAAACCGGCCTTCTGCTGATTTTACTTTTCGCGGGGTTGAACACTCCCGGGCAGAACGACACCCTGACCGTGGATGACGACCTCCTCCGTTCGGCGCAGCAGTGGGCGAAGGAGAATCTCGACGAAGACGCCTTGCGCGTCTTGCAGAGCGCCGACCAGGAGAAGGTCAGACAATTTCTGGCGGAAATTCAGAAACAGTTCCACGGGGAATATGTGGTGGACCTGGCGGGACTCAAAGACGCTGCCAGGACTGTGCTCCCGCTGTTGGAATCTTACGAGGAGACTTTGCCCTATGCTCTCTGGCTCAAAGCCCGGTTGGATTATCTGGAAGTGGCCGACCAGTTTCGACTGCTCATCCCGCCGCCAAAGACCGAGCCCGGCCAACCGCCCAGACACCCGCCCAATCCGGCGCCGCAAAGAGAACGGGAGGTCTGGGTTCGCGAGCTGGCCGAGCGGCCATGGCCGAAGAATGCCAAGCCGTACATCTCATGCCTGAAGCCAATTTTCGCCGCGGAAAAGGTTCCGCCCGAACTTGTCTGGATCGCCGAGGTCGAGTCTTCCTTCGATCCGCGCGCGCGGAGCCCGGTTGGCGCGGCGGGTCTCTTTCAGCTCATGCCGGACACCGCGCGGCGCTACGGGTTGCGCACCTGGCCGCTGGACCAGAGGCTCAAACCCGAGACCAGCGGCCGCGCCGCGGCGCAGTACCTGCGCTACTTACGTGGTCATTTCAAAGATTGGCGCCTGGCCCTGGCCGCCTACAACGCCGGCGAAGGGACGGTCCAGTCGCTTCTCGCCTGGCGCAAAGCGGCCAGCTTCGATGCCATTGCCGACCGCCTGCCCGCGGAGACGCAGATGTTCGTGCCGAAGGTTGAGGCCACCCTTTTCCGCCGCGAAGGCGTTAAACTGAGCCAGCTTCACCTGCCGTCTCCTTCAAAACGAACGCCATAAGTTTCCTGATTCTCAAGCAACCCTTGAGCTTTCGGCCGGTTTTGTCCTCCACCACCGGCAGGCTTTTGAGCCGATACTCGCGCAGGGTGGTCGCGGCGAGCGCGCAGGTATCATCCGCGGCGACCGCCACCGGGTTTTTCGTCATGAACTCGCTCACGGGCGTCGTGCGGGTCGCGCCACTGGCCTGCCCGCGCAACAGGTCGGTGATGGTCACCACCCCTTCGATGGTTTGGCCGTCGCTCGAAATGTAAAAAAACTCGTTCCCATGCTCGACAAACACCTGCCCTACCTCGCGCAGCGTCGTCGTCGGCGTCAACAGTGGTTGCGGCACCGCCTCCATCAGGTCTCTTACCAGCGTCTGCTGGAGCAGTTCATAGACTTGGGGACGGTCCTTCCAAACATCCACCGCCCGCCGGTTCAACGCCTGGGCCAGCGCGTCCCGGAATGGCGCAAGCGCGCCTGACATTTGGGTGAACACATTCTTGCCCATCACCAACACCTCGACCGGGGTCCGCGCGCGGACGGACATGGCCCGCGGCCGGTTCCCCAACAGGGCGCGTTCGCCAAAAAACGAACCGGCTCCCAGCACCGCCACTACCTCGGTAACAGCACCGTTGTTATCACGCACGACCTCGACCTCTCCCTTTTCGAGCACATAAAAGTTCGTCGGCGCTTCGCCACGCCGGATAATGAACTCGCCCGGACCGTAATGCGCGTGCGACACCCGCTGGGTTTGCTCCACCCGCACGAAAGCGAGGTCGCGGGGAAACACCAGCAGCGTCGCCCAATCAAACCCCACCTGCAGCCTCCGGCCCCAGGTGGGCAGCTTGAACAAGTAGATCCCTCGCCAGGCGAACCACGCCAGGAAGCCCGATAAATGCAGCCCGAACAAGTCGGCCACCGCCGAGTGACCGCCAATGGAACACAACTCGCCGAGGAGCTTGAACCGGAACGGGCGCGTCGCCTCTCCGCGCAACGCCCGAACGATGTTTTGCGCGCATTGCCGTCCTTGGCGCTCGGCGAACTGGCCGGTTGTCGGCGCCTGCTTTGCGTCTTGCGCATTGATGATGCACGCGCAATCGCCCGCTGCCCACACGTTATTTGAGCCTTTCAGGCGCATGTCGGGCTCAGTCACCAGGCGATCGTTCTCCCTCGCGGCCTTTAGCCCGGTGAGCAGCGGCGCCGCCGAGCTGCCAATGGTGCACACAATCGTGCCGCCCCTCAGGAAGCGCCCGTCCTGCAGGCCGACTCCTTCCGACGTTGCGGAGGCCGCGCGAGCGCTCAAAACCATCTCCACGCCCGCCCGCTCCATCTTCTTTCGCGCAAAAACCCTGAGCCCGGGGCTAATCTCCGGCAGAATCTGGTCCCGCGAATGGAGCAGCATGACCTTCACCTCCGGCTCCTTCCAGTTTCGGAAGTAGCGCGCACTGCTGCGCAGCAAATCATTAATTTCTCCAGCCGCCTCGACGCCGCTGTAGCCACCGCCGACCACCAGCACGGTGAGGTGCCAGGCCCGTCGCGCCGGGTCCGCCGCCACCTCGGCCTGTTCCATTTGTTCCACCAGGTGCGACCGTAAGCTGGCCGCGTCCAAGACGGTCTTGAGCGGATGCGCGTGATCGGCCATGCCGGGCACGACGTTGAGGTTGGCGACGGAGCCGCACGCGATAACCAAATGGTCGTAACTCATCCGGGCGGGCTGCCCATCCTCCGCTCTGTATCCAATCTCATTCCTGGCCGGATCAACCCCATGCACCTCTTCGGTCCGGCAAAACACCCCTGGCAGCAGTTGCCTCAGGGGCACGACCACGTCCAGCGAGTTAATCGAGGACCCCACTACCTCGGCCAATAGCGGGCTGAATACCAAATGATTCTGGCGATCGAACAGCACCACCTCAGCCTGGTCCGGCGACAATGCACTGCACAAGGTCTGCGCGCATTTCACCCCGCCGAAACCCCCGCCGATTATGATAATCCGTTGTTTATCCATAAGACCATGACTGATGCGTAGTCCCTGCAACCACCTAGTATAGCGCAAAAGTACAAGGAGGCTGATTGAGAACGCCAGGGTTCCCGGTGAACTACCTGCGTCCTCGGTCGAGGCGAGGACCACGGGGACGTGGCCGTCCCCGCCCCGGTTCATGGACCGGGCTGAGGGGGAGGGAAAAAGGGCGTGGAACGCTTTGCCGCGAGCAATTCGGAATTCCGCCTATTGAACCAGGCGAGCAGCGTTGTCTTTGAGATAGGTCTCGAGAGTTTCGATCCCTGTCATCTGCGTGCGGACAGCCCGCTGGCCCTGCTGGCGGAGCATCTTGTACTGAATCAACCTTCGGCCCAGCTCTACGATCTGGATGTAGGCATCATTGATTTGCCACAATTGGCCTTTGGCCAAGGGCCGTAACGGCTTCTTTTGCTGAAGTTTCATTCCTGCCTAATCTGACCACAAAACCCTGGTTTTTATTCAATATCGGGAGCGACAAAAAACGCGCGGTGAGGACTCGCAGAACTCGATACGAGCCGGCAGGCCTGTCGGAACCCCAACACCTTGGGAGCGCATGCTCCGGACCAACGATCGGAGATGCACTTGGATGAAGGATCTTAAAGTGTCAAATTAGCGCATGGCATAAGACTTGCGGCCTCACTTTTGTCTCCCGCCGTTCGGCCTGCCGGGCCGGACCAAAACAGAGCGGCAGCCGGCGGTTCGAGCGGCGGGCGATGACGGCTCCTGTTAAATGCAGGAAGACGAACATGTGGCCGGCTGAGGGGCTGGCCGGATTGTCCTGCGGCAGGACGAGCTGTCAATAACTGCTCAAGCGGCGCGGTTGGCAACATCACCGCGAGGGAACAAAATTATGACACAAACGTCTGTCACCAAGCTCAATGGGCGCCTGGACAAGCTGGTTAGCAGCTTGCCGGGGTCGGGGTACGCGCTGAATGTGGCGCTGGTTTACGAAGATGCACTGACCTGGAAGTGGGCCAAGAACATCTTTGACCGCGCGGAAAAACTGGCCGGGTCAAACGTGGTCCGCGGCACCTGGTGGAAGCTGGGCGACCTGAGTCATCCCGGGGTGCTGGCCGGCGCGGTCTCGCAGGCGATGCGGGCCGACCTGGTGGTCGTGGCGCATACTGCGACCGAAGGTTTGCCGCTGTCCTTTTACGTCTGGGTCAACTCCTGGCTGCCCCATCATCTTCCCGGCGGGAGCGCCCTGGTCGCCCTGCTGGGTGCGGTCGAACGGCCGAATGCCGAATCCGGCCGCGTTCGCGAATACCTGCGCGCCGTGGCGCGCCAAGGGCGCATGCATTTCCTGTTGGCCGAGCAGTCCCCCGCGGACTCGTAGCTTGTAGCCGCCGAGGTAATGAGGCGGGCACTTTTTGGGCCCCCTGCGCCTCTGGCGCGCGCCTGCTTTCCGGTTTCCGCCTGTCAGGTAATTCCCTGACACAAATTCTCTGTTCTTCCCGACTGTTCGAAAAAGACTCTACCTTCTATTCTCGCCACCGTTGAGCGGCCTGTGCCTGCGCCCGGTTGAGCGGCCGCCAGGACTCAGTCGGAAAACAGAAGTGATGCTCTATGCGCGCCGCTGACGGAACCAGGCTTTTACTTTTAGTACGGAGAACAGAGGGTCGGTTGGGAGAAGACCCGGCGTCTCGGTATGGTCCGCCTCTTAGGGGGTTTGAGGGGACACTTCGGGACGCTGGGTCCTCCTTTCTACTCCAAGCTCGGCCAATAGCCATCGGCTTCCTTCCCATCCACTGGTCTGGCGACGTGGCATGGACAAGGCCAATCAAGACCGCTAAAGCCGCGTGAAGCCCGCTCTAGAGCCTCCGGTACCAGCGGCTGCCTTAGAACAAATCGCTCCCTTGCAGGAAGCGGCGATCGGCGCCTCTCGCGTCGATTATGCGCTAAACGTCACAGTTGTTTATGAAGATCCGGCAACTCGCCGCTGGGCCAGCGAGTTCTGTGAGCGGGTCGCCGGACTGGTCGGCCAGGACACCGTCCGCAGGACCTGGTGGAAGATAGGTGAGCTTAGCGAACCGGCGGTTCTGGCCGGGGCAGTGTCCACTGCCTTGCGCGCGGATGTCATTGTGGTTGCCGTTCGGGCCGCCGAGGGCCTGCCGCTGCCGTTCTACGTTTGGGTGGACGCCTGGCTTCCCCATCATCGGCAAGGCGCGGCTGCCCTGGTCGCGCTAATCGCCATGCCCGATAACCCTGGCGCCCGGCTGGACCGCGCGCGGGATTATTTGCAGACCGTCGCGCGGCGAGGCTGTCTGGATTTCCTTATCGAGGAACGCAAGGTCACGGTTGATGCCTGCGCTCCGCCCTGGCAAGTGTGAAATATCCGGGCTGGCCCGTGGCCTCTGAATTGCGCCCTTCGCCCGCATAGATTTTTCCCTTCCCTTCTCGTCGTGCCGCGGTAATATCGGAATCGCTGAGCCGCTGGATGGCGGAAGGGGTGGCGGTCTGTAGGGGATTGTGGAAGAAATCGCTGTTGTCTCTGAGGGCCATGCACGCGAGTTTCGAGCCGAATCATTACCCGGTGACCGGCGCCGCCGCCGTCCCGGCACTGCTGTTCCATCTACACGACGACAATCCGCAGAGTGCCCGCGTCGCCGCCGCCCAGCAATTGCTCTTTCCGGCCACCCCGCGCGGCGTGTGCGAGGAAATGCATCTCAACTGGTGGGCGGTGCTCAAGCTGTATGAGGATGGCTGGTTGAGTTTCTCCCCCGAGAACACCCCGACCCTCGACGAAGCCCAGGAAGCCGAACTGCGGTTTGTCGGCTCGCTGG
>DATMRF010000097.1:0-3670 GCA_035566435.1 Candidatus Acidiferrum sp. | reverse complement strand
TGTCATAGAGCGCCGAAACTCACCCCCTCGTGAGCGCTTCAAAACCAGCCAAATTGAGGCACTGGAGATTTGCCTCGTAGCGTATGCCTCCGGCGATCGCCGGGAGGCCACGATGCGATGGCGAATCAACTCAAGATGGCGGAAGTACAGGCGATTTTGGCATTGGTTGGGCACGGCTGGTCGTACCGGCGGATCAGTCGTGAACTGGGAATAGACCGCGCCACCGTCCGGCGGTACGTGCGTCTTTCGGGCACCGAGGAATCAAATCCCGCCATCGCGCTCACCGGCTCGGGCGAACCGATCGACGCCGCGGCCGACTCAAAACCCGCCATGGCGCTCGCCGGCTCCGGCACACCGCTGGAGATGGTTTCGAATCCAAACCCCGCCATGGCGCTCACCGGCGCAATACACCCCGGATTCGCCTTTGCTCAGGATCCCAGGATCCACCTCAGCGCCGCCTGGCCGTGGCGTGAGGCGATCCTTCAGAAGCTCGGCCAGGGACTGTGTGCCCAGCGAATCTATCAGGACCTGCTCGACCCGCAGCACGGCTACGGCGGCAGCTATCACAGCGTCCGCCGCCTGGTGCAGAAGCTGTGGGCCGCCCACGACCCGCCGGTGCGAAGGATGGAATGCGCCCCCGGTGAAGAAGCGCAGGTGGACTTCGGCAAAGGGGCGCCGATCGTCGGCGCCGACGGCAAGCGGAAGAGCAGTTGGGTGTTCCGGATCGTGCTGAGCCACAGCCGCAAGGGCTACAGCGAGGCGGTGATGCGCCAAGGAACGGACGAGTTCCTGCGCTGCCTGGAGAACGCCTTCATCCGATTCGACGGCGTGAGCAAGACCCTCGTGATCGACAATCTCCGCGCGGCGGTAATGAAGGCGGACTGGTTCGACCCGGAGCTGTGTCCCAAGGCGCGAAGCTTTGCCGAGCACTACGGGATCGCGATCTTGCCCACCAAGCCCCGGACGCCCCGCCACAAGGGAAAAATCGAAAATGGAGTGAAGTACGTAAAAAATAACGCCCTCAAAGGGCTGACGTTCGGTTCGCTGGCGGAGCAGAACCGGCATCTGGACGAGTGGGAAAAAGCTGTGGCCGACACACGGATCCACGGCACCACACGGCAGCAGGTGATCAAACGGTTCCTCGAAGCCGAGAAGCCGGCGTTGCGATCGCTGCCGCCTGGACGCTTCGAATTGTTCAGCGAGGCCCTGCGGACGGTGCATCGAGACGGTCACGTGCAGGTGAAGGGCGCCTACTACTCGGTGCCGCCGGAGTACCTGGGACAGGACCTGTGGGCGCGGTGGGACGGACGGTTGGTCCGGCTGTTCGACAGCAAGATGCGTCCGGTTGCGGTGCACGCCCAGCAGCCCGCCGGCCGGTTCTCCACGCACGATGCGCACCTCATGGCCGAGAAGATCAGCGGCATCGAGCGGGGGTCAGATTGGCTTCTGAGCCAGGTCGAGGGGATCGGCCCGCAGGCCAAGACCTGGGCGGAGGCGATGTTGCAGGCGAGGGGGATTGAAGGCGTGCGGGTGCTGATGGGTCTCTTGAGCCTGAAGAACAAATGGCAGCGCTCAGAGATCGAGCGGGCCTGTGCCGTGGCCAGCGGACACGGGGCCTGGCACCTGCGCAGTCTCAGGCAGTTGATCCAGCAGCCCCAGGCGGCCGCGGTCCAGTCCAACTTCGAGTTTGCCCAAGCGCATCCGATCATCCGGCCCCTAGCGGACTATGGGCAGTGGTTACGAGATGCGCTGTGCCGGCAGCACTCTACCCAGAGCAGTGCGAGCCCTTCTACATAGGAGCGTGCGATATGAGACCCTCGTTAGAACAGTCATTACGCCAACTGCGGCTTTCGGGATTGCTGTCGAGCCTGGAGGTCCGATTGGCCGAGGCGGCCGGGAACCAGCTGGATCACAGCGAGTTCCTCGAGCTGATCCTTCAGGACGAGCTGGCGGTTCGCGCCAGCCGTCAGGTGGAACGACGCATTCGGACAGCGATGTTCCGCGAGCTCAAAAACCTGGACGAATTCGACTTCGGCTTCAACCCCTCGATCAAGCGGAAGCAGGTTCACGACCTGGCCAGTTGCCGCTTCATCCGCGAGAAGGCTGACTTGCTGCTGCTCGGGCCGCCCGGGGTCGGCAAATCCTTTTTGGTTCAGGCCATCGGGCATCAGGCGATCAAGGCCGGCTTCCTGGTGTTGTATCGCTCGATCTTCGATCTGGCCCGCGACTTCATGAACGAGCAGACCCTCGGCGAGGAGAGCAACAAGACGCTCAACCGCTACCTCAAGCCGGACCTGCTCGTCATCGACGACATGGGGATGCGCGAACTGCCGCGCCGGTCCGGGGAATGTCTGCTGGAGATCATCATGCGGCGCCACGAGAACCGCTCGACAATCATGACCAGCAACCGACCGCTAGAGGACTGGGCGAAGCTGATCGGCGACGTGCCGGCGGCCACGGCGATCCTGGACCGCTTCCTCCAGCACGCCACGATCATCAACATCACCGGCAAGAGTTACCGGCTGCGGCGACAAGCCGGCAAGGCGGAGCCGGAGGCACAACGAACGACGCCGACGTCCAGCGCACAGGAGCAACCCGTCACCGAGGAAGCGTCCTCCCAGCAGGAGCCGGCATGAACAGCAACCACGGTAGCAAGCGCGGTTGGGAAAGATCCCGTTCATCGGCGCCGTTGTTGATTGGGGTGTACCCGGTGAGCGCCATGGCTGGTTTTGAACTGTCGCCGGCGCACCGCAGTGGAGCGCCCCTCGCCCACCGCAGCGTTGGATTTATCGCTTTCCGGACCACCGGTCGAAAGAAGAGGCCGAACCCGAAGGTCCGGCCTCATGACCGTCTGGTCGCCCGTGTCGGCGCTCGGGTCGCTTCCCAGCGTTGCCCTATCCTCCGCGCGGGCTGGATGACAGTACCAACAATGGATCGTGCGGACCAAAAGAAACTGGCGATCGTGTCTTTTAGAATTGAACCAGGAGACGGTGTTGAGATATAAGGCGTCCAATAACTCTGGCTGATTTTGAGGCGCTCATCGCCGGGTGAGTTTGAAGCGCTCGGTAACAATCCCACGATGGCCCACGTCCACCGGTTCCGCCTACAGCAGTGAATCCTCCCCGCCAGGAGGCCCAAACGTGTAACATTTTGTATCATTTTGTATCATCGCCATGCTTGTTGCCGTGCCGAGGGCCGCCCCCGTAACAGAAAATGGCCAAAAGTGGCCTGAAATGGCACTGCATTTAACAAATTATTGCTTATGGCCATTTCGCATTTTCTTGCTCGGCCCGCGGGCCTCGCTGCTCTTTCCCATTCCGCCGGCCTTCGCGCCGCCCGCGAACCGTTGCACCGCCGGGGCAGAGACCCAAAGGCCATCAGACTGTAAAGGTGATCGGTGCGAATGCGAGTCTGCGACGGGACACTGCAAAAAAGGGGTTTTCCCGTTGTTTCGTATCGCTCGTGAGAAGTTGTGCCCACGGCTTGTGCCCACGGAGCCTCGTGTGCCCGGTTTTCCGTGTGCCCGGTGTACCCAACAACCCTAATAGTTCCCTTCCGGTGTGCCCGGCTGTGCCCAAGCCAAAATACCCCCGGCCTGGGTCAATCAGGTTCGAGGTTTTTTTGTTTCAATCGTTGGCCGCGAGGCGGCGGAGCGGACGCTCATTGCCGG
>DATMRF010000096.1:0-9822 GCA_035566435.1 Candidatus Acidiferrum sp. | reverse complement strand
TCCAACCAACTCGCCGCCGTCCCTCTCGCTGCCATCCTCGAATTCGCGCATGAGCTTGTCTCCTTGTGCACTCGGCCGAGGCGTTTAGCCTACACCCGTCCGTCTCCTCCGAAAAGATACGCTGGCACCTTGAACTCAGCTCCGGCTCAGCGTCGTCGTCGCCAAAGTCGCTAACACCGCTAAGCCGCAGACCACCCGGCGTCTGGCATATTTCCATCGCTTCAAGGACAATGGACGCGCTGAAACTCTCTCCCTAGAGGTGCGCAATGTCTCTCGGTCGTGCGCTAGTCGTCGCGTCGTTCCTCCTATTCGTCTTTCTGGTCACGAACCCCGGCAAGTCAGCCTCGTCCTCCAGCGGCTTCATCGTCGTTGCCAACCAAAGGGAACATACCGTGCTGCTCGTCGATCCGGAGAGTCGCCGCGAGATCGCCAAGATTTCCGTCGGCGTCAACGGTCACGAAGTCGCCGTCTCCCCTGACGCCCGCTTCGCCTACGTTCCCATTTATGGGAACGCAGGCGTCGGAAGGCCTGGCACCGACGGCGCAACGATCGACATCATCGATCTCCAGCAGCGTAAACTCGCCGCCACCATGGACCTCGGCAAACCCTTGCGCCCGCACCAACCCCAGTTCGGACCTGACGGCCTGCTGTATGTCAGCGTCGAACTCGCCAACGCTGTAGACATCATCGACCCTGCGTCGCGCAAAATCGTGGCCGAAGTCCCCACCGGCCAGCCCGAATCGCACATGTTCGTGCTAAGTAAAGATGGCCGCCGCGCTTATACCTCCAACGTTCACGCCGGCACCGTCAGCGTCGTGGACATCGCCAATCGCAAGCTCATCACCACCATCCCCGTCGCAAAACAGGTGCAGCGCATCTCCATCTCTCCCGACGGCACCCACGTCTTCACCCATGATCAAGATGCTCCGCGCATCGCCGTCATCGACACCGCCACCAACAAGATCAGCACGTGGATCGACATTCCCGATTACGCCTACGCCTCCGAGCCCACTCCCGACGGCCACTTTCTTCTCGCCGTCCTACCGCGCGCAAACAAAACGATCGTCATCGATCTGAAAACTCTTAAGGTTGTGAAATCCTTCGACGTTCCTCAGCAACCCGGCGAAATTCTCATCCGTCCCGACGCCGCCGTCGCCTACATCACCTGCATGCCCGCGGGAAAAATCGCCGTCCTCGACCTCCGCTCCTGGCAACTCCAACCCAGCATCGACCTAACCCCCGGCGTAGACGGCATGGCGTGGTCCACATCAAACTGAGGGCGTACCCTTTCCGTGCTGCTCTGCGCCCTCTATGCCCTCTGTGTTAAATTCTTTCCTTCTTCCCGATGCGCCTAACTATCGCCATTTGCGTTTTGCTGCTAGCAGGCGCACCCGCCATCGCCCAAAAATCGCGACCGCATCACCGCATCGGCAAACCCATCGCGCCCCAACCCTCCACCCATGATTGCGGCCACAATCTCACCCTCCACTTAAGCGCCCCCGAGCCCACCCAAGGCAGCCTCCTCCTCCTCGAACTGCGCAGTTCCAGGCAAGCCGTCACGGAAATAAAAGCCACCTGGGACAATCGCGAAATCCCCTTCTGGCAGGAGCCCAGAGCGGACGAAAAATCTCCCGACGTCTGGCGCGCACTGCTCGGTGTAGATCTGGAGCTAAAGCCGGAAACATACCCGCTAACACTCACCGCGAAAACGGAATCTACCGGAGAAATCCCTTGCTCGGCAGCGATCGACGTAAAGGAAGGTACGTTCGCCACCGAAAGCCTCAAAGTCGCCCCCAATTTCGTCGAGCCCAATCCCGAACAGCTCGCCCGCGCCGAGGCCGAGCGCCAGCGCCTCCGCGCCATTTTCGCGACTATCACGCCCGAGCGCCTCTGGGATGGCAGCTTCCACTACCCGCTCGCCGGAGTCACCACCGGCGGCAATTTCGGCAAGCGCCGCATCCTCAACGGCAAAGCCGGTTCGCCTCACGGCGGAGTCGATTTCCCCACACTCGCCGGCACTCCCGTCTACGCCGCGCAGCGTGGCCGCGTCGTCCTCGCCGAGCCGCTCTATTTCTCCGGCAACACCGTGGTCCTCGACCATGGCCTCGGCCTCTACACCTTTTACGCGCACTTCGAGTCCATCTCCGTGCAGCCCGGCGACCTCGTCGACACCGGCGCCCTCCTCGGCAAGGTCGGCGCCACCGGCCGCGTCACCGGGCCGCACCTGCACTGGGCCGCCACCGTAAACCGCGCCCGCACCAACCCCCTCCAACTCATCTCCCTCCTCGGGACCCCTGACCAATAGATTCCGGCGTGGATCGCCGCCCCTGTGCCTTTCCCGGCACATACGCCGAGGAATCCATTGGCGCGAACCCAATTTCAAGCCGTGCTGGGCGCCTACTGAGGTCCAGCGCGGCCTTTTTCCTTATGCCCTCTTCACGGGCAACTCTGCTCATCAAACGGACCTCACCATCGTAGGCACATCCTAACGAAACGTGCCTAAAAAATAATAGTCACGTGAGCACACCTAACCGTCTGTTTGATTGATTCGCAGTAAACCCCTACGTACTCTCATCCCAGATGGTGCAACGCTTCAGCGGAATTGGTGTGAATGGCCCATTCGGCCCTATCGCCACCGTTTGAAGACTCTGGCCCTGAGTGCCTGTTCGGACACTACAGGGTGAAGCGAATCGAAAATCGTTGCCAATCCTCGGAGCGCCGGAAGGGAATCGCTAATGAAGCTTGCCATTAAACTCTTGTTGCTTACGTCTATTGTGATGATCGCGATTATCCTAACGTCCTGCAGTGGCCTGAAACAGCCAGCGGGCTCAGGCTCAGGCTCAGGATCGGGCTCAGGCTCGGGCTCGGGATCGGGCTCAGGTTCGGGCAGCGCAACGGGCCCCTTCACCATCGGCGGATCGGTGCTTGGTCTCCAGGGAACCGGACTTATTCTCGAAGATAACGGCAGCGATGACTTGGCGGTCACCGGTACGGGCACGGTGGCCTTCACCTTTAAGACGGCTATCGCCAGCGGCGGCGCCTACAACGTCATCGTCAAGACCCAGCCATCCACACCTACCCAAACCTGCAGCGTGACCAGTGGCACAGGGACGGCCACCGCCAACGTCACGAATATACAAGTGGTTTGCGCGCCAATTTTCACTATTGGCGGCTCGGTTTCCGGCCTCCTCGGTACAGGCCTCACTTTGCAGGACAATGGGGGTGACAATCTTGGCGTCAGCGGAACGGGTAACGTAAATTTTACCTTCGCTACGCCTCTTCTTAGCGGCGCGGCTTACGCCGTTACTATACTTACGCAACCCAAGACGCCCGTGCAGACCTGCACGGTGGTCAATGGCAGTGGCACGGTCAGCGGCAACGTGGGGAACGTTAACATCGTCTGCTCCCAGCCGGGCTACTCCATTGGCGGCGCTGTGGTCGGACTCATAACGGGCCCTGGCGACACGATGGAACTGCAAAACAATGCAGGCGACAACCTACTCGTCACTGGCGACACGACTTTCAGTTTCGCCACTCCGGTCACGAACGGCGGTCTCTACAACGTTGACGTCTTCTTGCCGCCCACTAGCCAGACAGAAAGCTGCACTCCTTTCTATTTTACTGGCATCGCCACTGGCAACGTATCTAGCGTGATCATCGATTGCCAGCATAATGATTGGGGCTGGCTGAGCTGGCAGCTGACGGACACGAGCAAGGCCAACAATTTCGCCGTGGTCACCACCCCGCTCAAGAGATCTAACGAAGTGCAAGTACCGAGCACCGGTGAACCCGGCGGGCGCGATTTCGCTGTAACCTGGACCGACATCGCCGGCAGACGGTGGCTCTTTGGCGGAAAAGGCTATCCGTATAAAATTACGCTCCCCCCAAATGTCATCCCGGACGGCGTTTTGAACGATCTGTGGGTTTGGGATGGTGGCGAATGGATTCCGGCGAACCTGCCGATGTTCATAAACAGCGCTGGCGATTGGGTTGTGGATATTACCCCACTAAAAAACGAAAACGTCTCCGGCGTCTACGGGACACTGGGCACTGGCACCCCTATAGCGGGCCCGGGGTCCATCGCTACTGCCCCGGGTTCGCGTTGGGGTGGCTCGACCTGGACAGACGCCTCCGGCAACCTCTGGCTGTTTGGCGGACAAGGATTCGACTCCACATCATCGCAAGACAGCGCTCTTCTTAACGACATTTGGGAATGGGTTCCCGGCAGTCTCGATAACCACGGGGTCACGCCTACGAATCTTATTGCTGGTACGTTTACAGGCCAGTGGGTCTGGCAAGGCGGCTTTAGCACCGGAAACCAGACAGGTATTTACGGCACTCAGGGAGTCGCGGCGGCCGGATGTGTGACCGGCACGACCACGGGGTGTGTCCTCCCCGGAGGCCGCTGGGCTGCAGCGACTGCCACCGATCCGACCGGCAATGTTTGGCTGTTCGGTGGTCAGGGCTACGACTCTGCCGGCAAGGTCGGTCTGCTGAATGACTTGTGGGAATATAGCCCCACATTGAAGCAGTGGACTTGGATTGGGCCCTCCAACTCCAACGTAGCCAATCAAAATGGCAGTTACGGCACGCTGGGGACAGGCTCCGGAACCACCGCGCCAGGCGGGCGTCAGCACGGGACTCTCTGGGCCGATGCTTCCGGCAACATCTGGCTGTTTGGTGGATTCGGCTTCGATTCTGCGGGAACAGGCTCGCCGGCAGGCGCCGTTCTAAACGATCTTTGGAAGTACAACACGACGACCAAGCAGTGGACTTGGGTCTCCGGCGGCGGCACTACCGGTGTCGCCAATCAGGCCGGGACATACGGGACTCAAACCACTGCGGCTGCCGCAAATGTTCCTGGTGCCCGCTGGGGTTCGGTGGGCTGGACTAACCCGGACGGCGACATCTTCTTATTCGGCGGCTGGGGATTCGGTTCTAGCACCACGCAGGGGACCGGATTCCTCAATGACATTTGGGAGTATGACCATACCACCGGGCAATGGACCTGGTGGAAAGGCACCAGCGGAGTCAACCAGCAAACTGACGTCCAGAGTCCCGCTGGGTCGCTTTTCGTGAAAAACGTCGTTAGTGCCCGCAGGGGCGCCGCTATCTGGCCACCGTTTGGATCTAACTACGTTACGGTGTTCGGCGGGGAAGGCTACGATACCACTCCCGGCGCCCCTCCCGGCTACCTCAACGATTTGTGGAGATATTTGCCGTTTCCATAGACTTAGCGCAACGGCTCCATTCTCGCGCGAACTTGCCGATAGCCCAGCCCACAAGGCTGGGCTATCGTTTTTCCCCATGCTCCACAGCTAGCCGGTCCCTTGCTCACACTGGTGGCCGGCGCTCGCCCCCTAGCCGAACAGTTCACCAAAGAAACTCCGCATCGCAGCCCCCGAGCGGGCATCCGCCTGAGCGTGATAAGCCACCCCTGGGAAGTAAGGGCCGGACTCGTGCGTAAATCCGTGCATCGCACCACCGTGCACAATCAGCTGCCAGTCGGCGCCGGCGCGCTTCATTTCTTCCACAAACGCGCTCACCTGTGTCATTGGCACATGCGGGTCCAAGGCTCCGTGGCAGACCAATATCTTCGCCTTAACCGACTCTGGCTCAGCTGGCCGCGACGAATCTAGGCTCCCATGGACGCTGACCACTCCCGCCAGCTCCGTGCCGCTCCTCGCCAACTCCAGCACAGTCATCCCGCCGAAGCAGTAGCCCACCGCGGCGATGCGCCCGTCAACCCACCGCTTCGACGCCAGCACCTCCATCCCCGCCCGTGCCCGCTGGCACAGTTTGGCGCGGTCGCTCCGCAGTTCCATAATTCGCGCCATCACACGTTCACGATTGCCCGCAACGCCCTTCCCGTACATGTCACAGGCAAATGCGACGAACCCAAATTCCGCCAGCCGCCTCGCTCGCCCCTTGGCATGGTCGTCAAGCCCGGCTCCCCCGTGAACGACCAGAATTCCCGGCCGCCGTTGATCCCGCGCATCATCCCAAGACAACAGCCCGGCGAGTTCTGCATCGCCATCGTGGTATTCGATTTCTTGCGTTTGTATTGCCATGTATTTGCTCCTTTCGAGCAACCACCGCTTGCTCTAGCAACACACCGGCTCCCAGCGGGGAGACGATCGCTATGCAGCGTCCAGCGAGGTCGCTTCATGAATCTCCGTTAGTAATTATACCATATTTTGGTTAGATAATCAAGGTCGGCGCTCAGACCCCGGCATTGCGGCAACGCAGTTGGTGCCCCGGCGAACTCCGTGCGAGAGTAGCAGCGCAACGGATTCAACAGGAGAGGGTCATGCAGCAAAGCGTGCGCGGAATGGAGCTGCTCAACAGCCAAATGCTGAACAAGGGCACGGCATTCACCGTCGAAGAGCGCGCCAGCCTCGGCTTGCATGGACTCCTGCCGCCCCAGGTCGAGACGCTCGACGAACAGGTCATTCGCGCCTACGGAGCCTTCAAGCGTAAAGACGACGACCTGGAGCGCCACATCTACCTTCGCGCCCTCGAAGACGCCAACGAAGTCCTGTTCTACCGACTACTCCTCGACCACATCGAAGAGATGACCCCAATCGTTTACACCCCAGTCGTGGCCTTGGGCTGCCAGCAATTCAGCCAGATTTACCGCCGCCCGCGCGGCCTCTTCATCTCTTACCCGTTGCGCGATTCAATCCCCGCCCTTCTTCGCAATCGCCCCCAACCCAAGGTTGACGTCATCGTGGTCACCGATGGCGAACGCATTCTCGGCATCGGAGATCAGGGCGTTGGCGGTCTGGGCATCCCCATCGGAAAGCTCTCCCTGTACACGCTCATCGGCGGCATCCATCCCGCGCGCACCCTGCCCATCGTGCTCGACGTCGGAACCAATAATCCGGAACGCCTGCAGGATCCGCAATATCTTGGCTGGCGCCATGACCGGATCACCGGGCAGGCGTATTTCGATTTCGTTCACCAATTCGTCGACGCCGTCAAACAAGAGCTGCCTGAAACTTGCGTGCAGTGGGAAGACTTCGCGCGTGCTCATGCGCGACCCATTCTCGAGCGCTACCGTGACGACCTCCTCACCTTCAACGACGACATCCAAGGAACCGCCGCCGTGACGCTGGGGGCGATTCTCAGCGCCGTAAAAGTTAGTAGCACGCGCTTCAAGGATCAGCAGATCGTTTTCTTTGGCGCCGGATCAGCGGCCATCGGCGTGGCCGACTATCTTCGCAACGCACTGGTGTCCGAAGGCCTTTCCGAGCGCGACGCGCGCCGGCGCTTCTGGATCGTGAATAGCAAGGGTCTCCTGCACGCTGGCCGCACCGATCTCACCGAAGAGCAGCAGGTGTATGCGCAGCCCTCCGAGCGCCTCGCCGATTGGCCTCGCAATTCCAGCGGCCAGATTTCCCTTGCGGGCGTAATCTCCAGGATCGACGCCAGCATTCTCATCGGCCTCTCCACCGTTGCCGGCTCCTTCACTGAACCGATCGTTCGCGAGATGGCACGAAAAGTTCGCCGGCCCATCATTCTCCCGCTCTCCAATCCCACCGACAAATCGGAAGCCAAAGCAGAGGACCTGATCCGCTGGACCGAAGGTCGAGCCTTGCTGGCCACCGGTTCTCCCTTCGCTCCGGTCAACTACGCGGGCCGGCAAATCACGATCGCGCAGTGCAACAATGTTTACATTTTCCCGGCCGTCGGCCTTGGCATTGTCGCTTCGCGCGCGCGCCGCGTCACCGACAGCATGATGGAAGCCGCCGCCCGCACTCTCGCCGACCATTCCCCCGCGCTGACCGACGCGACGGCATCTCTGCTCCCTCCGCTGCGTCATGTCCGCGGTGTCGCCGTCGCTATCGCCATCGCCGTCGGCCTCGAGGCCCAGCGCATCGGCGTTGCTCCCAAAACGAGCCAAGAAGAGCTAATCCGCCGGGTAACCGAAACCCAGTGGACTCCCCAATACTCAGCATGAATTCGTTATAGCGCCTCACGACATGCCATCTAGGAATGTAACTTTGCTGCATTGCCTACTGGGGAAGCCGGAGCGTATATTGGCGTGCGGCCGATGCGAGTTCAATAACTTCCGAAGAATCCTCAGGAGGTACCGTGGCGAAACTGTGCGGATGTGTGCTGTGCTTCTTACTGCTGGCAGCGATGGCGTTGCCGGCGCAGTCTCCGGGACTCTCGGAGATTTATGCGCTGATCCGCGCCGAAGAGACGAACAACTCCAAGATCATGTGGCTCATCCACGAGATCGCGGACGTCTATGGCCCGCGCGTGACCGGCACACCAAACCTCAAGGCCGCCGACGATTGGGCCGTCCAGACCATGACGTCGTGGGGATTGGCCAACGCGCACCTCGAGCCCTGGACGTTCCAGCCGCCGAGCGCCGCGACGCCGGTCCCTGGCTGGGAAAATATGGAGCTTTCGGCGGAGGCCGTCACGCCGTTCCACGGGCAACTAATGGTAAAGCCGCTGGCCTGGACGCCGAGCACCAACGGAGTCGTGACGGCGCAAGTGGTGGTGATCGACCCGCCCGGATTGGCGCCGCCGGCCGGCCCTGGATTTAATTTTTTCGGAGGCGCGCCGCCGCCACCCGAACCGAAATGGGCTGCACCGCCAATGCCGCCAACCGCGAAGCCCACGGAACCGAAGCAGCCGACACAAGCAGAGCTTGACGCGTATTTGAATTCAGTGAAGGACAAAGTGCGCGGCGCAATCGTGTTCGCCGGAAAGCATGTGGAGGTGCTCGAGGACATGAACCCGTCGCCCATGCGGCGTCCGGAAGACGAATGGCAATCGCGATTCGATGAAAAGAATCCGCGGCCGTTCCGCTTTCCCGAGCAGCCAAAGCTGCCGGAAGGGCAGTTGACCCGCGCGGAAGTTTCCCGTCAGGTGGACCAGTTTCTCGTGGACAACGGG
Organism: Candidatus Acidiferrum sp.; assembly: GCA_035566435.1. Lineage (GTDB taxonomy): Bacteria > Verrucomicrobiota > Verrucomicrobiia > Limisphaerales > UBA8199 > DATMRF01. The sequence continues at coordinate 909 of DATMRF010000096.1, read as the reverse complement.
GCCCTGGCGCGCATCAACGATGCCGGCCGAGCTCACGGAGTCATCATCGCGCAGCAAAACGCCACGTACGACTGGACGCGCACGGTGCCTACGCTGGTGATGCGCAATGAAGACTATGGACGCATCGCGCGGTTTCTTGGCGACGGGACCGCCGTGACCCTGCGCCTCAATATCCAGAACAAGGAGTACCCCGAGGGGACCACCGCCTATAACGCCATTGCAGAAATTCCCGGCACCGACAAGAAAGCCGAGATCGTTATGCTAGGAGGCCATTACGACTCTTGGCATGACGCGACGGGAGCTACCGACAACGGCATTGGTTCCTCGATGATGCTGGAGGCGGTACGGATTTTGGCGGCGCTGCACGTGAAACCGCGGCGCACGATTCGCATCGCGCTCTGGAGCGGCGAAGAAGAAGGATTGCTCGGTTCGCTGGCCTACGTGCAGCAGCATTTTGGGAGTTTTGAGAACCAGAAACCGGAGTTCGCGAAATTGGATGCGTATTTCAATATCGATTCCGGCACTGGGAAACCGCGGGGCGCAGGAGTCTTTGGGCCAGCGGGCGCAGCGGACATGGTTCGCCAGGCGATGATGCCGTTTGCGGATTGGGGATTTATGGGAGCCGTGAAGAGCGACAGCCGGAGGACCGGCGGGACGGACAGCACTTCCTTTAACAATGCCGGATTACCGGGAATTGGATTGGCCCAGGATCCCTTCGATTATGGTTCATTTACCCATCACACCAATCTGGACACGTTTGAGCGGATCTATGAGCAGGACGTGAGAGAAGGAGCCGTGGAGATCGCCTCGGCCGTGTATTCGCTGGCCATGGCCGACCAAATGGTGCCGCGATTCAAGCCAGAGGACATGCCGAAGCCCGCGCCGGAACCCGGGCCAGGATCGAAGGCT
>DATMRF010000095.1:0-25801 GCA_035566435.1 Candidatus Acidiferrum sp. | reverse complement strand
AAATGCCGCCAGGGCAAGCGGCGTGAGCGGCGGACAACAGCCGATGGACACCAGGCCGGCCGGGCAAGCGTCGCCAGTTTTGCTCTCCTGTCGCTTCAGACTCCGTCCGCTAAGTCGTCGCAAGCGAGCGCAAAACTGCCGGCCCTTGCCTCGGCAGGTGGCCGTGCGCCAGCACCCTGACTCGCCGGCTTTTCACTTCGCTCCACTCCGCTGCGTTCCGGTCGGCACCGCGGCCTCGCGCTCCCCCACCGCGCCGCCGAAGGACCAAACGCGGCGGCACTACCCCAAAGCGCGGGCCACAATGCCTCCCTAACACTCCGCTGAGTTACGCTTCGAGAAAACCGGCGAGACAGGCAAGGTGCCAGTCCGGAAGGACCCACGGCCACCGCATCACCGGGTCTCGCTCCGGCGACAGCTCAAGGCTCGTTCCTCGCACTTCGCTGGCCTCCGCTGCGGCCCAGTCATGCGATGGCCTCCGAAATCGGTCTCACCTCTGGCCGGGAGCGCTACGCGCCTGGGGCGCTCCGCACTCCCGGCCAGAGCCGGCGCCAGCGGCACCGCCTCAACATCGACCACGGCGCCCGGTGGCGCTGCCGCCCCGTAAATCTTCCGCACCGCCGCTTCGAACTCGACCATGATCGGCCCGCCGTTTTCGCCCGTGATTTCCGTCTTATCCGTCGGCATCCCGGACGCCAGCCGCCCCAGCCTGCTCGCCAGGTCGAGCAGGCGGGCAATTCCCTCCAGCGACCCGCACCGCTTTTCGTTGGCTTTCCATCGCGCAATCGCCGCCCTCGCCAGTTCGATCAGCTCGCACCGCACCTTCCATTCCTCAGCGCGGTGTTCCTCCTGGCGCTGGACCCAGTCCACCCCCTTTGCCCGCGTCAGCGCCTCAGTCGCCTCACGCTCCACAACAGCGAAATACGCCGCATGCGCTTTCACCCGAGCCGGCCAGTCGAACTTCGCGGACCACCTTTCAATGACCGTCCCGCTTTTGCCAAGCTTCTTCCCCACCGCCGCCAATGATCTCTCCGGTCCCAGGCCCAGATACAAGCTGAAGGCAGCAAACGCTTTAGCTGACTCCTTCGGCTGCTGTTCAAAAACGAGAGGCATCAAGGTCCTTTCTTTCTTTCAGTTCAGCCAGAGTCTGGCGTACTGACTGCCCGCCCTTCCACCAGTGGTACCGCTCAGGCGAGTTGAATGGGATCACCAGCGTGCCATCAGCCATCATAAAAGGCAGCCGCCTGCCAGCGTCCCTTCTGTCCCTGTCGTCCCTTTCGTCTTTTTCCTCTGGGACGCTTGGGACGGGTTCCTGAAACTCTATTAGCTTATGTATAAATAATTGATCTCCTTCTGATTTTTTTCTCTCGCGTAAGGAATATGTGCCCGTCCCAACCGTCCCAATATCCATAACAGTTCCCTCCGTTTCACATTCTGCACTCTGCATTTTGCATTCTAGACTTCCAAACATCCGTCCCAAGCGTCCCAACAGGTTTTGCCGAACCGCAGTGGCAGTTTTTCCCGATGCCACTCTCACCTTGATGCCTTTCGGCCCATGCTGACCGGCCAAGGCAAAAATCCGTTTCCGATGCTCCCGGTCGCCAGGGAACACGCAGCAGCCGAACTTGCCGTCTGGGTAGAGCCGCAGATGCTCTCCCTTGCGGTCCTGGCCGCTTTCGGCGCAAGCCGGGCACTGGGCCTGCCATCCGCCGTTGCCAAGCTCACGGACCATTTGCAGTTTCGGGCGGTCCAAGCTCACTGCGGTCCTTGATGGTTGATGGCTGGGAATCGCGTGACATAATGCCCGCTGTGAAACGTCGCCGCCTGATTCTGCTCACACTGTTGGGAGCCGTTCTGGCGGTGCTGCTGGCCGCAGCCTTGTGGCCACAGGAGCGCGAACCGACGTACGAAGGGAGGAAACTTAGCCAATGGCTGCGGGACTACCGGGCCAACCGGAATATCGCCGCCGCCGCTATGGCACGGGCCACCAATGCGGTGCATCACATCGGGACCAACGCCTTGCCCTGCGCCGTAAAATGGATCAATTACGCCATGCCAAAGTGGAAGTACAAACTCTTCAGGATCTTGCCTCCGCTTCCGCCCTCGGTGGGCGGGATGCGCCTGGCTGTGCTCCTTGTCGGACTCGGGCCGTTCCGGGTGGACCAAGCCCTGGCGAGCTTCGAAATTCTCGGACCGGAGGCCGCTCCAGCCGTCCCGGAGCTGGCGCGAATGCTCAAACGTGGCGGACCCGCAGACAGAATCAGGAACGTACACATGGCGCTGATGTTTGTTGGTGAGGCAGGTCTCGCGCCTCTCGTATCGGTGGTCACCAACAAAAGCGTCGCAACTTGGGCCCGCGAGGACGCCGCGGAGAGAATCGCGGCGCCCGCGATGCGCTTGGGCACGAAGGCAAGTTGGGCAGTACCTGTGCTTATCGGGTGCCTGCAAGACACCAATGTCGCCTCGGAGGTCGCCCTGGCATTGGGGCAGTTTACATGGGAGTCGAAAACGGTGGTGCCTCCCCTTGTCCGGTGCCTGGGAAACGGCGACCCCCTGCTGCGCATCTACGCCACTGAAACACTTGGCCGCTTCGGAACAAATGCCGCTGCCGCAAAGCCCGAGCTTGTGGGGGCCCTCAGCTCCAACGACAGGTTGCTCCGCGAGACCGCGACAAACGCCCTTATGAAAATCGCGCCGGAGGTATTGGGTCAGGATGACCATTAGGGTTCGCCCTCCTCCGCTCCGCCCTCCACGCTCTCACGCTCCACGCTCCCACGCTCCACGTCTTCCGGCTTAAACTCCACCCCCCTAAACCCCCGCTGCCCCTTTCCATCTCGCTCGACCCCATGGCACTTGCTCACGCCGAAAATCTCGAGCATCAGTCCCTCGAGTTGGCGCTGGACCTCCGTAATCGGCAGCGGCTGCCATCGATGCTCAGGGCAATAGGCCGCGTAAGCCTCAACCAGCTCGTTCGTGGTCACATCGCCGTAGGAGTCCACGACCACCCGCTCTTGCAGGAAGTGCCGCAAGCTGTCGCTTTCCGCCAGCAACGAGCCAACCACGCCACGCTGGCGCTCGGTGAGCACGAAATCCCCGCCTTCGTCGGGGATTTCGCTCAGGAGCCTTTGCGCTCCAAGGAGCGCCCAGTTCAAAATGCCGCTCCCCTCAGTCCTGACCAGGTAAGCCCCAAAATCCGGAATCCGCTTTGCCGGCGGGGGCGCCTCATACCGCACAATCGTGATTCGGCGCTTCCAGGCCCCCACGTCGCCTTGCAGGCGGACCTTCAGCCTCGCGTTGGACGTGATGACCACATTGAAATTACCCTGGACCTGGAAAGAGCCAGTCCCGCCCTTTTGCTCGGCATCAAACCAGTCGCCGCCGACGAGCCCCTTCAACACGGCGGCGCCTTTGGTGCTGAGGAAATCCGCTTCCACATCCACGCCGACCAGCAGCGTCTTCTTCAGATACCGAAACAGTTCAAACCTCTCGGCCAGATGCTTCGTCCGAAGCTGCGTTACGTTGGCCATTCCCACCAGGCCTTGGACGACATTTGCAAACTGCGTCTTACCGCGGCCGGCTTCGCCGTCCAGAATCAAAAGCCGCTGCGCCCGGTTGTAACCGAGCAGCAACATGCCTGCGAATTTCTGCAGCAGCTCGGCGTCATCCGGCGCCACCGCAGGCAGCACCAGCTCGTTCAGGAAACGCTCGCACTTCGCGCTCTCATCGAACGCAATCGGCGAGCGATTGCGCGACCGGAACTCCGGCGAGAACGGCCGCAGCTCGGCATCACTCCCATTAAACACAATCACGCCGTTGGCCAGGTGGATCACCTTGCGCGCGCCGCAGAACGCGCCCCGCTTTTCCGAAATGCCGCGCAGATGCGCGACCACATTGTTGAGCGTTGTTGCCGTTCTCCTCTTTTGCAGATCGAAGACATTGGCCTGCCGGGATGCTTCCAACATCCGGTTCGAAATCTTGTGCCGAATCACATCGGCGGATTCGACCTCATACAGCCCGCTGTCAGAGGAGTAAGCGTAAAACCCCTTTTCATCCGGCTCGTACAGCACCTCGTTTTCTAGCGCGTGCATTCCGGCCCAATATGCCTCATTGATACCGGAGACGGCTCCCTTCTCGTTTGTGTAAAACGGCTCGCCATAGAGCTGCTTCAGCTTGCCGTCGCCGGCACTTTCCCAGGGCAACTCCCACCCTTCCGGCCACACAACTTCAGAGAAGACAATCCCCACAGGCGCGGCATCGACAACCAGGGTGTAATCCATCCCCTTAGGATGGCGTCCGTAAATCGTCGAAAGCCGCTTGTCTGCCCGCCACTCGAAATGCTCCGTGTTGCAACTCGCCGGATAATCCTCCCCTTCGAATCTAGGAGACGACGTCAGGAGTCTCTGATCAATTTCTCCTTTCTGCTTTCCGCGCTCTGCTTCGCGCCTAATCCGCAACCACAGCATCCCGCCGCGGCTCCCGCGCGAGCGCAGCGTGCCCGTCAGCTTCGGATTCACGGATAGGAACGCCGCCAGGTCCTCATTCGCGTCAAAATCAATCGCGCACAACCCGCCCGATGCTTTCCCCAGGTAAACCGCGATGTTCGTCGGCTCGACAGCAAACAACGCCCGATACGCTTCGCTTTGGGTCCCCTCAAACGGCCGCTCGACATATGTGACGAGCGGCTTCTTTGTGCCCCACTCACAAGGGACGAAGAAAACATCATCACCGAGCAGCTCGGTGAGGCGCCCCAGGGGGTCAACCGCGTTCGGAGCAACCTCGGCGTTCTGTCGGTGTTGACCCTCGTATGGGTTCATGCTTGCACACCTGGGAGTTCAGGCGCATCAAACGAGTCGCAATCCTCGTGGCAGCCACCGCAACTGCCATGTGCTTTTGGTCCCTCACCCGCGAGCCGGAGCCATCGTACAAACGCAGACGTCTCTCCGAATGGGTAGCCTTGTATGGCAACTACCCCGCGTTCAAATCGCCGGCTCTTAAACGGGAGCCTGCTCAGGCAATTCATCAAATCGGCACCAACGCACTCCCAAGCCTCTTGACCTGGATCGCGTACGAGCCCTCTCCTTGGAGGAAGAAAGCCCAAGGGCTTTTTGGGAAACTGCCGAGCTGGATCGCCCGCAGCCGCCCAGTCACAGCCCTGCTCTCCTACGGCGATGCCACCGCTCGTTCCCAAAATGCCATGCAAGCATTCGAGGTTCTTGGACCTCTCGCCGCGCCCGCCATCCCGGAATTGACCCGCCGAATCAGCCTCACCAACTCGCCTGACGCGCGAAACCGCGCCTTGGCGGCCTTGGCCCACCTCGGCGCACAAGCCGTCCCAATCATGGCCAGGGTACTCTCGAACCCAGCCGACGCTAAAAGCATGTGGGTACTCTTCTGTGTTGAGGCTATGGGCACCAACGCTCAGCCACTGCTGCCCATCCTTGTCAAAAACCTCCAACACCCAGACTGCGAACTTGCCGAAGATAACGCGTATATACTCGGTTCCCTGAAACTTGACGCCCCGCTCATCGTGCCCGCGCTGATCGCCTGCCTGCAAGATCCACGTCGCGATCTGAGGATGGAGGCACCCTACGCCCTCTCCAAATTTGGGAACCTTGCCCGACAGGCACTTCCCGCCCTCACAAATGCGCTCTGCGACCCGGATCCAGACGTCCGACGCAACGCGGCCAGCGCCATCGCGGCGATCGCCCCCGAGACCCCCAATATTGAAACCCAACCCGATTGAGCCCCTGCGCTCTTTGCGCTCTTTCGCGGCAAATTTCATCCGTGAAATCCGTGTAATCCGCGGTTAAAATCCCGCCTCTCGCACACAGTGCACACACACCTCACTGCGCGGCTCGCGCCTGTGCTCCTCCGGCCTCGTCTTTCCGCAGCACACACACTTGAACACGTGCGCATACACGCTGTCGTACTCCAGCGGCCACCTCAGCCAGCGCCGCGCCTCGCGCTCGCGCGCGAACGCAAGCGCGATTAGATCGCGCCACGGGTTCCCCGCACCCCTGCACGCCGCCCGCTTCGGTCCCTTCCGTCCTTTGTGTCCTTTGTGCCCTCTTGTGGCAAACAATCCGTGTCCATCCGTGTTCATCCGTGGTTACTCCTTCCGATAAAACTCAATCGCTTCCGGCGAAACATGCACGCCTTTGAACCACTCCTTGAAGTGCAGTCCTGCCAGCGTCCGCACCCGTGAAACCGCCACATACGCCTGCCCAGGCTCACGGGCGGCGCGGACGTCCAGGTAAGCGGAATCCAGCGTCAGCCCTTGCGACTTGTGAATCGTCATCGCCCACGCAAGCCTCAGCGGAAATTGCGAAAAGCTTGCCGTGTCCTTGTCTTGCGAATCGAAACGCCACGTGAACCGCTCGACGCGGATTTCTTCCCCGCCCTTGCTCCGCACAACAACCGCGCCAGGCTCGACGCTCTCCACAATCCCGATCTGGCCGTTGACATACAACGGTTCGCGCCGGCCCGGCTGATGGGAGCCGGACACTGTCCGGTTCACGGTGAACATCACCATGGCGCCCGGCTTTAGCCGAAGCGTAGCCGGCGTCAGCAGGTTTTTTGTCAGGAAGCCCCGTTGATGCTCCGGTCCGTTCTGCTCCGCTTCCAAAACGCTCTCATCGCCCGGCAGTTCCGAAAGCTGGAAATCATTCCACTTGTCCACCTGAACATTGTGCGTGAACAGGCGCGGCATCGTTGCCGGAGGATTGCTCCTGACCCGCGATTGCAGCAGCCGCGCGCAGTCGCCCCACACCCGGCCAACTCGGAACCCGCTCAGCGCCTCGACAAAGGACCGCTCATCCTGTCGCCTCACGGTTTCCAGCACGACGGTCTTGAACTCCGCCGCCGCCCAGGCCGGCGACAGAAACGCCCAATCGTATCCATCTTGGTAGGGGCGAGTGTCCTCACGAGCCCGCTCCCGACCCTCCACTCGCACCGGTGGCAGTTGCAGAAAGTCCCCGGTGGCGATGACCTGGCACCCGCCGAACGGCTCATCCCGGCCCCGCAGCCGCCGAAACAGGAATTCAATGAACTCCAACTGACGCCCCGGCAGCATGGACACTTCGTCGATCACCAGGACCTCACAACGCCGCACCCGGTTGAAACCTGCCAGCACCGACCGGCGCCGATCTCGCTCCAACAGCGCGAAGTATTCCTCGTTCGATTGCCCCAGCTGCGGCCCCAGCAGCATCCCGCAAAACCGATGCACCGTCATGCCGCCCACGTTCAAAGCCGCAACACCAGTCGGCGCCGTTACGTCAACCCGCGACGGCGCCTCATTGATAAGCCGCCTCAGCAGCGTGCTCTTGCCCGTCCCGGCCATGCCCGTCAGGAAACAGTTGCGCCCGGCGCGCGCGGCGGCCAGAAAACGGTTCTCAGGGCATGGCGCTTCGCCCGCCATCACTTCACAGCTGTCCCAAAGCGTCCTCATTGGCTCACTGGTTACTGGTCACTGATTACTGATTACTTTGGTTGCGGCTCCGCTGCGCTGTGCTCTCTCGTGGCAATCCCCAGCCCACCACCCCGAGCGCTTCGGCCACCTTGGCCGTCAGGTCCAGGTCGTTTCGCAGGTACGCAACCGCCCGAGCGCGGTCGGTTCGCCACAACTCCGCGAACGCTCCGCCATCACCGTTCTTCGCGCCGATGCCAAGATGTTTGGCGATGCTGTCCAACGAACCACGCGCCTGGCGGTCCCCGAGTTGCCACAGTTCCCGCAGGTCAACCATTTCGTCCCCCCAGTAGCGTCCCCGCCGAATCCCAAACGGCACCGCCACGCGGTACTTGAAAGAGCGCCGCATCAGAAACGGCAGGTCAAACGACCAGGTGTTGAAACCCACCATCTGGTTGATGCGGCCCATCGCCCCCTGACAGGCCCTCCAGAACTCGCGCAACGTGCTCGCCTCATCATCGTCCCCGATGACAACGAACTCCCCGCTGTCCTCATACAGGAGACCAACCGCGACCACTCGACCCGTTAACGGGTCGAGTGCCGCCCGCTCGACGAACTCGCGGCGATGGCTTGCTTCCGCCTCAGCAATTTTGGCGGCGATTTTCTCAGGGTCCTTCAAATTGCCCGTTTTGACTTCTCCCGGGTCAAACGCTGGCGTCAGCGCCGCAAGCTCCGGCTCGGGCAACGGCCCCGTCTCAATATCGAAAACAATAGTCTGCATGGTTCTGTTCGTTGGAGTTGGCGAGGTGGGGGGCATTCACGCATCACTCATCACGCTGCCACCCCCCATCACTCCGCTCCTCTTAATAGGGAACGTCGTCGTTTTCCTTTTCCTGCCTGGCAGCCCACCACTCCAGAGCCGCGATCAGCCGCTTGTCATCCGCCAGCGGTTTGGGATTGGCTTTTGCTTTCGGCAGCCAGTTTTCGATCAGCGCCTGGACCTGCTCTGGCGACAGGTCCCGCACCTCCAGCCCCTTGCATCGCCCGACGTGGATTTTCGTGCCGCCGAGGTCTTCGCCCCCCGGCTCAGCCTGCTGCGCCCGCCGATAGCCGCCACCGCCGGAACCACCCGACGCGGCAGCGCCATTGGCCGGCACGCCAGGCGTGGCTGTCTGCAAAGACCTGTCCTTCACCCGGATGTATTTGCCGCAGGCTTTCAGCGGCTCCCCATTCTTGTCCGGCAGACAGGCCATGATATTGGCGTACGTTTCGCTGTCCTTGTGCTCCTGGACCACGACCAACTGCGCCGGCCTGCCCACCAGCGTTTCAGTGTCGAAATCATCGAGTTCCTGCTTGCTTAGGTCTCGCCCAAGCCACCCGCGCAGGAATTTGCGGAAGTTCGCCTTCTCATTCAGGGAGGGCGTGAAGTTGCGCGACCACACGCAGAACCGCGACCCGTCCTCCCGGTCGATGTCCACCTCGAAAACGACCTTGAATACGTCGCGCTCCCCGAATTGGCTCGGCTGCCTGCGCAGCGGAGTCACGTCCACGCACACAGCCTTGCCCGTGAACTCGGGGCAAGGCTCGAAGTTGCCGTTGTTTGCTTTGATCTTCATCTCTTTGTTTCCTCGTTGTTGTTGTTCTCTGTCGGCAGGGACGCAGTCCTCTGCGTCGCCAAATTCTGTCCCCTTTCCTCCTCTCCGTTACCTCCGTCCCCTCCTGTAAAGTCCCTTCGGGTCATTCCGCACTCCTCACTCCGCACTCCCCACTCGAAATGGTCCCCTCTTATCAGCCTGAAAAACGTCTCCGCATCCATCGTCACCAACCACGCCCGGAACCTCCGCCGATGCGCCACCACCGGCACCTTCTCCACTGACGACTGATTACTGATTACTACCCCCCTGCAGTCTCTTCTGGCCTGCTCCATCGCATCCTCGATGTTCAGCCGCTCGACCGCCTTCACCTCGAAATGAATCCACGGCAGCGCCTCGCACACTACGTCCGGCGAATCAGGCGACCCGCTGAACTGCTGCCCGCGCCGTGCTGCGAACCCCTGCGCCCGCAACTCATCGCGCCACTGCCGCTCACCGCGCTTGCCCTTTTCTCTGGAGTTCATTCTTTGTGTTCTCTGTGCTCTCTTGTGGCGAAAATCCGTGTCCACCCGTGTCCATCTGTGGTTAATCACGCTTTACGCTTCACGCTCCAACGCTCTCACGCTTCACCGCTCCACGAACCCCACCCCGAACTTCCGCTCCAGCTGCGCGACCACTCTTGACCACCGGAACAGCACCGACTGCTGCACCTTCACGAAGGGGATGTAACCACGCCGCTGCCAGTGCTCGATGGTTCGCGTCGTCTTCTTTAGCCGCCGCGCCACCTCCTCTTTCGTGATGAATTCTTCCTGGACGCCAGCATCGGTACCTGACCGCAAGGTCTTGCCGCCGGCAATCGTGGCCGACCGCAAGGTCTGGCCGCCCGCTAGGGTATTTGTTCCCATAATAGTTGTTTCGTGCTTTTGCACGGGTCAGCGCATTCAATGCTGCCCTCTGCGCCCGCGCGTCGTTTATAGCCCCTGCCCTTCAGAAAATTTCTCGAACCGCTCCGCCCTTTCGCTGGCTTTCGCCTGCTTTCGTCCCGAGTGCCACCGCTTTCGGCGATAAAAACTAAAGAAAAGCCTTGACGACTCTTGGCGCCGCCCGTTCTGCCTCTGGGGAAGAGAACGCAGTGGAGGTATCCGGCTATTGGCTTTTGCGTATTCATGCCACTTATCACCTGCTTCACACCCCTCCAGGAAATCGCTTGGAAGACTCCAAAAAACGGCCAAAAACACCGCCTAAGTCACTGGAAATGAAGGCTTAACGATTTTTGCAAAAATCGTTCAAAAATCGTTTAGCCCAATCACCTGGGCCTCGTCCAACCCCTGCCCACAAGTTTTGGAACCAGCTTTACCCGGAAGCCCGGATCGGCTAAAAGCCTTGATGATGAAGCGGGAGTTTTTATCCCCAGCAGGGAGCCGGTTGGATATCAGCGCGAAACGGGATGATATACTGGCCTGCACAACCACTTGTTAGATCAGCATATATGGTGCATCTAGCCCAAGTCGATCCTGCCGCGGGCGCCCCCGGTGGCGTGCTAGTCCTCTGCATCGTCATTGTCGGGCCGATCTCGATGATCCTTCACTTCGTGCTCCGGCGATTCCGCGTTGTCGTGGCGCTGTCCACAGTCGCGTTCACCCTCTTTTTGTTGGCGGTCTGGGCCTATTTCGAATTAGTCAGGCACGAGCATTCCGATTTCTGGGACTTCATGAAGATGGTCGTCTTAGCGGCCGTGGGCTCTCTTTTGGTCTCCTCGGCTGCTGGAGTCCCGTTATTGCTGGCCAGGTACTCGACGGAAAAGCGCAAGCGTCAACACGCCTCCCGCGCACAATCGGTATTTTATGTCACTCAGACCTAACTTTGCTGCTCCAGTGGACGCACCGATCGCTGTTCTGTTTGCGTTCGAGCGTCAGGGGCGGCGCACCTCTGAGCACTGCCGTTGCGCGCCCACTATTGAAACGAACCCCAAAATCAGCAAACAATCACTAATATGAACCCTGACCTGCAGGGAAAGATCGGCCTCGTCACCGGAGGCAGCCGCGGCTTGGGCCGCAACACGGTGCTCAGCCTCGCCAAGCGCGGGGCCGACACCATCTTCACCTATCACTCCAACCAACCCGAAGCCGACAAAGTCGTCCGCCAAGTTGTGGAAGCTGGGTGCCGGGCCCGCGCCCTGCCGCTCGACACCGGCCTCGTCGGATCATTCGATGGCTTTGTGCACAACGTCCGGCAGACGCTCGCGGACTGGGGCAGCCAACGGTTCGATTTCCTCGTCAACAACGCCGGCACCTCGCACCACAACGCGTTCGAGAAAACGACCGAAGCGGAGTTGGATGGCCTATACAACGTTCACTTCAAGGGCGTGTTCTTTCTGACCCAAAAGCTCCTGCCGCTCATCCGCGATGGGGGCAGGATCGTGAACCTCTCCTCCGGTCTGACCCGCATCGTGGTGCCTGAAAGCGGCGCTTATGCGTCCATGAAGGGGGCGGTGGAGGTTTTGACTCGCTACCTCGCAAAGGAACTAGGTTCCCGCAGGATCAGGGTCAACTCCGTCGCACCCGGGGCGATTGCGACGGATTTCAGCGGCGGCATTGTCCGCGACAACCTCGAGGTGAACAAGCGCGTGGCGGATATGACGGCGCTCGGGCGCGTGGGAGAGCCGGACGACATAGGTCCGATGATCGCCTCCCTGCTCTCGGAGGACAATCGCTGGGTCAACGCGCAACGCATTGAGGTTTCCGGCGGCATGATGATCTGAGGACTCGTTTAAACCCCAGGAAAGACAAGCAATGCGGCAACAAATCCTCGGTAAAACCGCTCCGTCTAGGGCGGGGCCAACTGAAAGGCTAACGCATCCGCAACGGACTTACTGCACGCCGACGCGATAGAAATAGGGGCCGGGTCCCACGGCGTTGGTGTCGACATAACTCGCCGTGGCGGCTTCGCCAACGAGGTTGCTCTGAAGGCTGGTGAAGGGTGGTTGCGCCGTCAGGTCGTCGGCGCGCTGCACATAATAGTTTACGCCGCTCACGCTCTGCCAGGTCACGGTCAAGCCGGAAGCTTGATTTGAGAGCGAAAGCATTTGCAGCACGGATGAGGCATCCCTGGGATTTGTGCCCGCCCGCCATTCCTGCCAGTTGTTCATGCCGTCACCGTCCGTGTCGGCGAAATCGGCCGTGCCATCCGTAGGCAGCCCATATCGTTGCGCCCAGGCATAGGAAAGGATCGATCCGGGCGATTGGATTTCATAAGCGCCAACGTCCACGGTGCCACCGGCAATGCGGGGGTGACCGTCCAAATCGCCGCCGTTGGGGGCGTAGGCATTGTTGCCGGCATTAATGCAGGGAGAATTGGTTTGCAGATGAAAATTACCGCCCGCCACATTTACGAAGAGCGGGGCGTTGGAGAAATTGCCAGCACCGCCGGCGGGCAGCGGAGCCGTGCAACAGTAATTGATGGTCCCGCCGCAATAGTTCGAATAAACGGCCGCGGACGAACCCCGGTTAGCGTAGATGACGCAGTTGTTAAGGGTCGCGAAATACGCTCCGCCGCCGTTGCTGCCGGGAAGGCTTACGACCGAATTGCTGGCAATCGTGCAATTATTCGCTACGCCGCCAGCCACTCCGCCGCCCAGCGCATTGGCTCCCCCCGAACTCGAAGCGATGTACGCTGCGTTGCCAGTGATCAGACAATTATTCAAGATCGCATTGTCTGCGCCGCCCCCCCAGGCGGCCCGGTTCCCGGTGAGGACACAGTTGTTCAACGTGCCGCCCGAGGCGCCACCACCGTAAGATGCGGTATTGCCAGAAACCGTGCAGTTGTTCAACGTGCCCCCGGAGGCGCCGCCACCATCAGCGTATGCGCTATTGCCGGTCAGACTGCAATTGCTCAAGGTGCAACTAAGAACGCCGCCGCCAGAATTTCCGCTGGACGTATTGTTCATCACCGTGCAATTGATCAATATCGAATAAGCAGCCCCAGCGCCGGACGCGACCACGGTGTCGTTCTGCAGCGTGCAATTGTAGAGTGTGCCGCCGTAAACCCCGCCGCCAAATATGTTGGCATTGCAGCCGGAAATGACGCAGTTGGAAATCACACAACCATAGCTTTCACTCCACGCTCCGCCGCCACTCTGCTCGTGGTCGGTGTCGCCGGTGTACGACTCTGTCCCGCCGCTATTTAAAGTGAAGCCGACCAATGTTGCGCCATTGGTGAGATACACACACCGGACCGCGTTGGTGCCGACCACCGGGTTGCCTTGGATAGAGGTCAAATAGGAGCCGAAAACACTTTGCACGGTCACTGCTTTCGTTATTGCCAGCCGATTGGTCATGCCCCCGTACACCACCCGTCCGCCGGTTTGGAAAGCACCGCTCTGCACCACGATTTGGTCGCCATCCACCGCCGCATCCACCGCATCCTGAATATTAGTCGCGGCCCTGCTCCAATCGGTGAAGGGCGACACGGCATTCGTGCTGTACAGATTCACATAGCGCACGGTCCCGAAGGCGTTGCTACACATGACCGCGAGCAAAATTCCGGTGAATTTCAGGAAGGAGCTTTTCACGGCCTTTTGACCTGGTAACTTGCATATTGGTTAGCACCAGGCCGGCGAATGTTCAAGTTGCAAAATCATGGGAAGTTAAGAAAGGAAATGACACTCGTTAATGCCGAGTTTAAAAATAAAAACACAGCGGGCTCAAACCACCGAGAGCTGGCCCTGTCTTCTGTCCTCTGTCCTGCTGATAGGAATTGCTTTTCCCCGCCCGCCCGTACTGAGCGCTGCGTCGGTGATTCGACGTGAGGTCTTGAATCCTCGGAGCCGGGGAGCGAATGTCGCATCCGCCTAAACCTGCAGGTATATTTGGTTGCGTCGGGTCGTGAAACCATGTTGCCATTGCATACCGAGCGTTAGATCAAAATCCCGGCGTTTGCTGAGATGACCATGAATTTAATGAGTGAGAAAGGAAAACGTATGGAATTCAAATTATTTGCAATCACATTGCGGCAGAATGGAGGATTTTATGTCTAAAGTCTGGCTGGTAACAGGCAGCGCCAGCGGTTTGGGCCGTAGCATCGCTGAAGCTGTGCTCGAATCGCCGGTCAACACCAATATCCCCCCTCGGAACTCCATCAACCATCAATCACCGCCGCCCTCAGCATCTCCTCCAGCTCCTCAGTCTTCTCCCGCCAATTGTCGCCTGTCATCTCAGTCACCTTTTCCAGCACATCCGCCAGCAGCCCCGGATAATCCACGCACTCAGCCCTCCCCAGCAGCAGGTTGTCATTGAGCGGCACGGTTTCCCTTCGTCCCACGACCTTTCGCCACCGCACCAGGTCCAGCATCGCCCGGTACTCCTTCCCCTTTGCCCGCCACCGCCGCATCAGCGTCCGCACCGAAGCATCTGGCATCGCAAGCCTCCGACTCGCCTTCGCTACATCGCCCTCCGCCAAAATCGTGCACAGCACCTTGAACGACCTCGCATCCACTTTCTGCGTGAACGCGAAAAGCCCGTCCCCCAGCATTTTCTCCAACCGGTCCTTCGCGCTTCGCAACTCCACGAACTCACCCCTCACCGTCGTAATCTCCCGATGTACCCCTGTCAGCATGTCCCTCACATCAGCCGCGCTATTAAATAATCTGCACTGCCGCCTCGACTTTTGACACTGCCCGTCCGGCATTCGGTGTGCGCACTGCTTAGCCCTCACCTCGCATTCCGGACGCTGCACTTCCTCCGCGCTCGCCCCTCCCTCATTCCGCACTCCGCACCCCACACTCCGCACTTCGTCCGGTCCGCCATCCCCGGAACCGCCATCAGACCCACCCCCAGAGCCGGGCACCTTGTCGTCACCGCGCTCCCGGGCCTGATCCGAGCAGTCGAGCGGAAACAGCAACAGCCAAACGGCAGCGGCAAAGGCACCTGTGGTCAGTAGTCCTGTAGTCCGTAGTCCCTCTGCTCGCCCGTATGTGAATTTCGAGGAACGCGAACGCAACCGCCAGCTACCGGTTGACCGCGTGCTTGCCGCTCTGCGCCGTTGGATGCCCCGCCAGTACGAACTCGCCGAAGTCGTTGGCAAATGGATTTGGATCACCTTCCCCGAGCAGCCGATTGACCGCGTGCGCGCCGAGCTTTCACAGCTTGGGTTTCATTGGAACAACACCCGCAAATGCTGGCAGCACCCTTGCGGCGAGACCCTCCCGCGCGGCCAGCAGGAACCCCGGCAGAAGTACGCAACCTATTTCCCCGCCGACCAACTCGCCGCCTGATTCACCGAGGTAGGGCGCGGTGTCCCCACCGCGCCGCCTCTTTCCACTTTCAACTCCTATGAACTCTCAACTCTCAACTCCGCACTCTGCACTCCACGAGCCCGCCCCCGTTGGCCCGTGGCGCGGGATCTTCTTCGACGGCCCGCAACCCGACCAGGACCACGAAGGCGAAGAAATCCCTGTTTGGATTGTTTACGTGGGCGACGAAGAAGCCGAACCAGTCGGCACCGTTTACCAAGTGCACAACTTCGCCCGCGCTCAGGCCCTGGCCGAGCGCATCGCCCAAGACCGCCGCCTCGAACTCATCCACGAAGCAACAACCGCCTAACCAGCACCGACCATGCAAAATCAAAACAACAACACCGCCGGTGGCCAGTCCGGCTCGGACCTCGGGCCGGTTATCTACCAGTACACCCGTTCGCAAGCCATCGCCGACGGCTTCCAGATCGAAGTCACAAAGACCGCCGCCGAGGCCGGAATCTGCTTCCCGGTCTTTATCACCCGCGGAGTTTACGAGCAGTGCGTTGCAGTGCCGTCCGGTGTCACTGCCCAGGACGAAGCCGGCCGCCTCTGGGATGTCGTTTGGATGTTGCGCTTCGCAATCAGCCCCGTCGGCCGGTGCCTCAATCCAATCCCCCTCAATCCGGTTGAGAGTATGCCCTTCGATACTCAGCCCCTTGTTGGACAGCAGCCGTTCCCAATTCAACCTAAACCCAATTGTCCTCGTATCGGCGTACAGGCCCTCCGCCTCTTCCGCCTCGGTGAGCGCCAGGAACTCTGCCCGCTGGGGATGCTCCGCTGGCAACATTTGCTCCTTCCGATGCAGAATCGGTGGGTTGATACTGTCCGTATAATCCGCCCGCCTCGCCTCCCCCGTCACCAGGTCCACCGTGATCGCCTGTTGCAGCGCCGGATGCGCCTCAGTCCAAAAACCCGGATACGCCAAAAACGAAACTTTCAACTCCTCCGTCCTGAACTTCACGACATTGAACTCCGCCGACAGGTCACATCGCGCGACGCTCTGGTTCAGCACCTCTCCCAACCCACCGTCCAGTTCCGCCAGCCCGTCCCGATGCAAGTACAGCGCCCCGGGCAGCCGTTTCCCGTACGGGATCCGGCTCACCTGCTCTCTGTACTCGCTCAGGTTCACCGTCCTTCAAGGATTACATATTTCTCCCCTTTTCAAAAGTTCCGATGTCACTGGTCCCACCCGACCGGAATCGTGTTGCCGCGCCCCACGGTGTTTTGGGTGAGGGAAACCACCTTGCCGGACATCTTCGAACATGCAAGCATAGCGTGCCACGAAAAAGCCACCCACCGATACTATCGCCGCCGAACCCAAAAGCCACATGGCGGAGGTAAACCATATTCAAATCCATTATCTGAGCTCGGGCAAAGGCGAACCGATCGTGCTCTTACATGGATACGCCGAAACCAGCCGTATGTGGCTGCCTTTGATAAAAGAACTCGAAAAGACGCATACGGTTATCGCCCCCGACCTGCGCGGCGCAGGCGGGTCGTCCACCCCGGCAGACGGTTATACCAAGGCCGTGATGGCACAGGACATCCATGCATTGGTGGTGAGTCTTGGCTACAAGAAGGTGGAGATTGTTGGCCACGACATTGGGCTGATGGTGGCGTATGCGTATGCGGCGCAGTATCCGTCCGAAGTCTCTAAAATCGTGCTGATGGATGCGTTCCTGCCGGGCGTTGGCGACTGGACACAGGTCTGGTTGATGCGCGATTTATGGCATTTCCATTTTTACGGCGAAACGCCACTGGCGCTGGTCAAAGGCCGCGAACGGCTCTATCTGGAGCATTTTTGGAACGACTTTGCTGCTGACCGCAATCATTCTGTGCCGGAGGCCGATCGGGTATTCTACGCGAGGGAATATGCCAGGCCGGAACACATGAGGGCAGGCTTTGAATACTTTAAGGCCTTTGAGCAGGATGCCAAAGACTTTGAGCAGTTTTCCAAAACTCCGCTCACCATGCCAATGCTGGTTCTGTCGGGCGAAAAGGCCGGGGGCCAGTTCCTGATTGAGCAGGGCAAAATGGTGGATGCGAATGTGGAGGGCGTTATCGTAACGGGCTCCGGCCATTGGCTGATGGAAGAAGCCCCTGAGAAAGTCATCCCGTTACTTGTTAACTTTCTTGCGAAACTCGCCAAGTAAGTGCCAGCCATCAGCCACCGGTTCAAGCAATCCACACAATGCGCGCAGTTGCTTTTAGTGTGAAGTTGGCGCTCCCTCCTTGCTGCGCCTCGGGTCCCGTCGCCTTCACCTCCGCTTCCTCTTTCTACATGCCGCCAAGCCTCTACCCCTCTGGCCGGGCAGGCCATCGCGCAAGGCGCCCCGATGACTCCCGGCCCCCAACTTGCCAACTCGGACGCGGTGCCTCACAATCACCGCCAACGTACACACCGGCTGTCCCATGAAGCGCAACCCCAAGCCGTGGACCCAACAGGAACTCGCGTTGTTGGGCAAGCGCCCCGACGCCGAGGTGGCCGAACTCATTGACCGCACCTTCGGCACTGTCTGGCAGAAGCGTCGCGCACTCGGCATCGACCAGCCCGCTTTGCGCTTTCGGAAATGGACCCGCGCCGAAAACAAATTGGTCGGCACTGCTCCCGACGCCGAAGTCGCTCGCAGACTCGGCCGCACCGAAAGCGCCATAAAAAGCCGCCGCGCCATCCTCGAGAGACAACGGGCCAGGAACGAGACCAAGCCTCACATTTCAAACCCCAAACCCTGTCCCGCGGTCTTGCAGGCACTCGGAGCCCACCCCGTCACGGTTCCGCGCGACCCTTCACTCGCGGACGACGAACGATACCGGCTAATTGACGGCCCCTACTACCCGCCCCGCACAGCCCGTGGCCGTTTCCTGGTCTGCCAACTTCGCGGCACCGTCAGATTAGGCGGCTACACCGACGCGCCGATCCCCTGGCCAAAAATCTGGTGCAGGCGCTCCCTCGTCATCTGTGGGGACCTGCTCCGCGCTCTCCGGACCGAATCCGTTTATGCCGTCTCCTATCATTGGGGTCTCTCCCGCGCCATTGTCTCATATTACCGGCAGCAATTGAGCATCCCCCGCCTCAATCCCGGCTCCTACCGCTTATTTCGGGAATTCGTAATTGAAGCGTCCCGCACGCCCGAGGCCCGCGCCAGGCATTCCGCTGCCAGGGAAGGCAAGCCTTCGACCGAATCCGTGCGCGACCGCGAACGATTGCGCCGCATCCAGCGCCGGCCCAAGCCAAAGGAACTCAGGCGCAGAATGTCCGAGCGCATGCGCCGCCGCTTCGACCTGGTCGGCCCATATCCCCGGTGGACACCGGAAGAACTGGCCATAATTGGCACCATGCGCGACCGCGAAGTCGCCCGCCGCATCAACCGCTCACTCTCGGCCGTCCGCGCCAAGAAATTCGCCCTGCGCGCCGGATTCAAATAGCCATCAGCCACCGGTTCAAGCAATCCACACAATGCGCGCAGTTGCCTTGAGAGCAAAGTGCGCGCACTCCCCAAGTCGCTCCGAGCCTAACCGCAGCACCTGCCGCCTCCCCAATCGACAGGCCACCATGCCTCTAGCCCTAAGCGCGGGCAGCGCACCTAAAACTCGGTTCTGACCCGGCGGGGACCTCTCGGACCTTTACAACGCCCGACTTGGCCTTATCGTTTTCCTCAGCACTATTTGATATGGAACCGCTCAGCGCCTTCACAGCATTGATCAGCTTGCTTCGTATTTTCAAACAGGAACGGGGTGAGCGCAAGAAAGCCGACCACCAGGCCTTTATGGAATGGCTGGATTACCACCACCACGAAGAGCTGAAGAACCTGATTGCGAACACCGCCGTACTGCGGAGCGAGGTGGATAAAATCCTGGCTGCCGATCATGCCGCGATGCTGGCGAAACTCGACGACATCCAAACCATTGTCGCCACTCTCCTCAGCCGAGTGGACGAATTTCGCGGCCTCTCCTTGGCTGTCGTCCCTGATGCGGAACTCTCCGAACAAGCGGTCTCGATCCTTCGCCAATTCGCAGAGTCTGGAGCTGACCTTCTCCACTACGCAAACTACGGATCGGGGCAATTCGTGCTTAGCGCAGACGCGCAGATGCTAACCGTTTCAGAGCCGCGCTTCCTGAAGAACGACCTCGACCAACTGAAAACACTCGGTTTGCTCAGCCTTGCCGAGTACAACTCCGAGGGAAATCCGCTCTTCAACCTCACCCGGAACGGAGTACGATACCTTGAGGCAATAGAGGGCAAAGCGACCTCGGCACCGCCTTGAGCTACCCGGGCCGGCTGGCGGTGGCCGGTTCGCGCCCCTCGATTTCACGAATTCCTAAAGAATTTGGAGATCGAAAAACTGGCGTGAGTGACGGATACAATGGCTAACAAAATGGCTAACAAAATAGGGTAAAACCAAGGTGAAAAATAGTTCCACAAAAGTGTTGAATAGCCCGTAAAATCAGGCTAATCTCGCACTTGAAATCGGCCTTTCTCAGGCCGATTCCGACCCTCGCCTCCATCTCGAGTTTCCTCAAGAATCTGAAAGGTTTTGCCCCTTTTTGGGGCCCTATACCCCCCCAACCCTACCGGATTCTATACCAAGAGCGCAAAAAGGATGATCCCGCATCATCCTGCTTGTATCGGCATCCAGTTGTTTTGGGCCTCAAAACCGAGCCCGGCTATCTTGGGGCACGCTCGTAATTGTGAAGAACCGATTCCGGTTATTCTCCGCTTTCACCGTCGAATTCGATTAGCCCCACGGCAACCAAGCGTTCGAGCGTTGCGAGATCGACGAACTCACTGGCAATTTCCGGCGTTATGCGGGCGCGTCTATTCTCAAAGAAATACTGCAGCGCTCCTCTCAGCTCGCTGCTGAAGATCCTGAAAAAGCTGTCTCGCTGGACGTGCATCTCGTTCTTGGTCAAAGGGGTTTGTCCTGGCTGCTCACGCTTTGAAATCTGTTATCTTCCGCTCGCAGCGGCTTTGAATCACTTTCGCAACAGCCGCCGTAACAGGATGGTCGGTTGTGACCGTTGGCAACTTTGACACGACCGTTTCTGCCAACTCCAACACTCGACGCTTCATCATGGGCTTTGCCAAGCCGGCCTCCTCGGCCAGGCGTTCGAAGTTTGCCGGCGCAATGCGTGCAGAAAGATACTCGCCGCCAAGCTTCATCGCCATCTTCGGGGAAAGCTCCGGATAGTAAACCGTGCTGATCAAATCGTAGAGTGGTGAAAGACGTGTTTGCAGTCCGGAACTGATCTCCCCACGGTAAACGAGCGAAAAATTCTTGCCGTGTGCGTCGTTGTTGCCAATCAGCCAATTGAAGATGACCGCGTCGAGCAACGCCTGCAGGTCAATGACCGGAGTGGAAGACGCCGCACGGACCAACTCAAAACACTGTTTGATGGAGGGTCCACCTTCGTTTTGATACTTATGTTCCGGCACTATCCCCAGCGCCTGGCAAAAATCCTCCTGGTGTTCACGTCGGAGACGCCCGGGCCCTTCCGGAGCCTCCGGGTTCAAGGCACGATCATATCGCTGCACCAAGAGATAATCGATGCCCTCCACCTTACCGATCTCGACTGTCGCAGTGTCCAAGCCGACCGCTTGGGCCAGACGCATGCACAGCGCTTCATTGAAGACCACGCCTTCAAACCGCTCGATGGCTGGCTTGAGAATGTGGGTGCTCGGCGCTCCATTTATCGGGAGGGAAATTTGACCTCCCGAAACATGCACTGCGATCTTGTCCTGCGCTCCCGCCAAGGAAAGCCGGATGCCTTCCTCGCCGGCCAGGAGCGGACGCCGGGGCAATTTCTTGATAATATCCTCCAACTCCGGAGCGCTCAGGGCGCGGTATTGATTATCAGGCTCCGGAAGGCTCGTTCCTTCCGCTATGAATGTCACGGCACCGGCGCACTCACCGCCAATCCGTTCCAGCATGGCGAAATCGTTTCTGGCGCTGATTCCGAGATTGCGAGCGATGATCTCACGTTTGCTTTCATCGGGCAAAACGCCGGCGAAGAATCCTCGGCAATCATTCCGGGTGAAGTGCTTTTTCGTGAGCGGCAACGACTGGGACAGCGGAATTGCCGTTGGATTGGTTAGCCAGCTTTCGACGTAATCATAGACCATGTGGCCATGGTCATTCTGAACGAGCTTTCCGATTAAGTGCCGGTGCAGGTAAACATCTAGCGTCCGTGGCATGGCTTAAACCCCTTCTTTAGCGGTTTGGCCCGGTTTCTTGTCGGTCGCGGGTGGGGTTAGTTTTATCGTGATGCCCAGCGTATTGAGGACGGTGAGGACCTTGCTGAGCTGGCAAGTGGGTTTCCCCTTTTCCAGTTCGATAATGAACCGCAAGCCTGTGCCGGATGTCATGGCCAGATCCTTTTGCGTCACCGCAAGACTCTTGCGGGTACCTCTGACCAGTTCGCCGATCTGTTTGGGCGTCATCTTCATAGCATTATCTATAAGTTACCGTACGGGAACATTAAGACTAAAAACAACTCAAAGCAAGCCAATTATTCCCGATCGGGAACTAATTGCCTTCCGAGCATGAAAAAATGAAGAATATTCCCGACCGGGAACACCCCCTAAAAACCTCAGAACCAGCGATCTGGGGGCCAATATGGCCCGGATTCACCTAAAGCTTCCCCGCCCCATGACTGCGCCGCTGCGAATTTGACCAAAGGCGGTCTGGGGCATCCCCGGCCTGGGCAATTCGCGCTTCGCGCTTCGCATTTGTCATCACCCCTCTTGGAAATCGTTTGAAGAATCCCAAAACCACGCCCGAAGCCGCCTTAGACCCCTAAGAATCAAGCCTTAACGAGAAATGAAAAAATCGTTCAAGAAATCGTTTAGCCACTAGCAGCCGCTTCCGGTGGCCTAAACCGGGAAAGTGCCTTGGGAGGGTTTTGCTCGTCGCCCCGGATGCAAAAACTTGAAACAATGCCGCAGGTGAATGGGTAATGCACGATACAGGCTATGAATTTGAACCATCTCTTGAAAACGGCACCGGTATTCGCTCTCCTCGCGCTCTCAGGATGCTCTTTTATGCCGGGAGGGAAGACGGTGACAGGCGACGGGCGGGTCGTCTCCCAAGCCAGAGAAGTCGGCGAATTCAACCAGGTTTCGGTCTCAGGCTCTGGTGATTTGTTCGTCTCCCAAGGCGGCGAAGAGTCGCTTAGCATCGAGACTGACGAGAACCTGCTGCCTTTGATAAAGTCCGAAGTCAGCCACGGGCGTTTGTGGATAGGGTCTGAGAACGTCAACCTGCGTCCCTCTAAGACCATTCGTTACAACCTCAAACTGAAGAACTTGAACGCTCTCGATTTGTCCGGCTCCGTTAATGCCACGGCGCCGACGGTCAAGGCAGAGAATCTCGCGTTGCAGATTAGCGGTTCCGGCAGAATCGAGGTGCCCCAGTTGCAGGCGAAGGTGCTCTCGGTGCATATCAGCGGTTCAGGTGACACCACGGCTGCCGGGGAGGTGGAGCGGCAGGATATCCACATCAGTGGCTCCGGCAGTCACCTTGCACCCGAACTCGCGTGCAGCCAGGCCGAGGCCCAGATTAGCGGTTCGGGGCACGCCACGTTGCGGGTCAAGGACGCCCTGAGCGCGCACATCAGTGGTAGCGGCACCGTCGAGTATTACGGCAGCCCGCAGGTCACTCGCGAAATCTCCGGCTCCGGTCAGGTTCGCCACTTGGGCGACAAGTAGCCTTCCTCGTTTCCATACTTTACGAGTGGAAACCACACCGCCGTCAGCTACCTCCCCTCAGCCGTCAACCCCCAGAAACCGCCGGCCTCAACAACTCCGCCAGCCCCTCACGCCGCTCTGACCAATTTTCCCGTATGGCAACCTCCTGCTGCAATTGCCAGGGGTCAGTCACCCTGGGCCGTACCAGCAAAGGAGGATTGTAAAATCCACTTGCAAATAAAATTGAACCACCACATAAGGGCGACACAAGATGAGCAAACGAATTATTTTCTGCGCCGACGGCACTTGGGACACTGCCCAAAACGACACCAACGTCTACAAGCTGTTTAAGGCAACCCCTTTTACATCCGATCAGGTTGCGTCTTACGACGACGGCGTGGGTTCGGACGGAACTCCCATTGAAAAACTGGCTGGCGGAGCAATCGCCGCTGGCCTTTTTCAGAAAATCAAAGACGGCTACACTAGAATCGCCCACGTGTATGAGCAAGGCGACGAACTTTTTTTATTCGGTTTCAGTCGTGGCGCTTTTACTGCGCGCAGTCTTGCGGGAATGATTGCCATATGCGGTTTACCAACTGGAGCCTTTGATGACAATCTGGTCAACACGGCATTCCAGGCTTACCGCGACAAGCTCCAACGTGCCGCGCTTCTGGCCAGCCTGAATAAGTATGCCCTGTTCGATGCCAAGATCAAAATGCTGGGCGTCTGGGACACGGTGGGCTCGCTGGGGATTCCAGCGCTCCTTGGAAAAGTTGATCCCGTTCTATATGGTTTCCTGGACACCAGCTTGCATCCCGACGTATTGAATGCTTACCAGGCATTGGCGATTGACGAACGTCGACAGGAATTCCCGCCGACCCTTTGGACTCCGCCTTCGCCGCCAGTGGCCGGCCAGGTGCTCGAACAGGTCTGGTTTTCCGGCGTCCACTGCGATATTGGCGGCGGATACCCTGAAACCGGCCTTTCCGACATCACGTTTAGCTGGATGATCGGCAAAGCGGCAAATCTCGGACTGCAGATTGCCAACGATACGTCGGCGCAGTACGCCTCTCTCGACGCCAAGTACGCGCTCGACCAAATTCACGAATCATGGAATCTGTTATGGCTCTTTCCAAAAGCCAGGTCCGTTGCGAGCAATTCAGCTATCGGCAACAGCGTCGCTATCCGGTGTGAACATGACAATTCTTACCAACCTGAGAATCTGAGCTTGACCAATGGCGTGCCCGCTGGCTCCTACCAAACGCTCCAAGTGGTGAAGCAACCCTAGAACCAGACTCTCAAACCCCATTCAACCATCAGCTCCCTGAAACCGCCGGCCTCAACACCTCCGTCAGTTCCTCACCCCGCTCCTCCCAATTCTCTTCCGTCATCGACATCACCCCCTCCAGCACATCCGCCAGCAGCCCCGGATAATCCATGCACTCAGGATGCTAGTAAACTCCTGCACCTTTGCGGCACAGACACGTGTATTGATTGGTGGGAACCGATTAGAAAGGGCAAAAGATTATGGCACATTTCATCGAGCGAGCGCTGCTTGCGGCTGCACTTGCTGTCCCAACCGCCCAACTGTCGCCGCCCACACCGCCGCCGAATGGCTGATTGCATCCGTCCCGGCGTCGCTCACCAGCATAGTGAGGGTCTAGGATGTTGCTGTGCGGGTTGGTTTGGTGTCCCAAAATTGGGCCGTCGTACAATCGGACACTTGGAAAGAAAAACCGCTGGCGCAGTACCGTAAAACTGGCCAGCGGGAAGGTGCAGCGTTCACCCATGTAACGGCCGATTAACTAGCATGCTGTATGCCATCTATGCTGGTAGTGCAAAGTTAGTTTGCTGGTTATGGCTGTGAAGCGGAGGACAGCAATTCTTCAACCGTCCAGACATGATTGGTCACCCGCATATCCCTTTGAGCTTCTTGCCGCAGAGCCTTGAGCC
Organism: Candidatus Acidiferrum sp.; assembly: GCA_035566435.1. Taxonomy (GTDB): domain Bacteria; phylum Verrucomicrobiota; class Verrucomicrobiia; order Limisphaerales; family UBA8199; genus DATMRF01. Next base: position 878 of record DATMRF010000095.1, on the reverse strand, counting down.
GTTGGAGCGTGCGCGAATTGCCGCGGGCGAAGCTCGGTTGCATGAATCTGGACTTAGTTCTCCGCGATGCAGTAGAGGTGCCCGTCGGTGCGGAGGAAAATCTGACCGTCGGAAATGGCTGGCGTGGCGTTGCTCGGCTCGCCCAGGTCATTCATGGCCAAAAGTTCGAACTTCTCCGGATCGGGCCGAAAAACGGTGGTGACGCCTCTTCGGCTCGTGACATACAACCGCCCGGCTCCCATCACGACCGAACCCCAGCTTTCTCCGCCGTCGAGCCGTTCGGTCCACCGGATTTTTCCGGTCTGGCATTCCATACATTGAGCGGTCCCTGGTCCGGCGTTGACTATGAAGACGAATCCATCAACGACCACACCCGAGCCAATCCGTTGGGGCTGTCTCTCCAGCCACAGCCGGTTGGAAGCGGTCACGTCGCCGGCTCCGCCCAGCTTGAAACCAAACGTGGGCCCGTTTACCCATCCGGTGAACGCGACGCCGATGCCGGCGGAGACCACGGGCGAAGGATAGATCAGAGCGACTTTTTCTTCCGCAAATCCGTCGACGAACCATAACCTGGCGCCGGTCTTTGGATCGCAGGCGACCATCTGCGTGAGCATGGTGCAAAGGATCTGATCCTTGCCGCCGACCCTGGCGACGATGGGCGTACACCACGAGCCCCAATTTCCTTTGAGGAGGGTTTTCGGACCGCCGGGTTCGTCGTATTTCCAGAGCACTTTGCCCGTCTTCAAGTCAAGCGCGGTCAGAAAGGCCCGGTCGCCCGGACCGAAGTTCAAGATGACCTTCCCACGATGGAGGATCGGGGAGGAGCCGTAGCCCCATTCATTGCGCACTTCACCGAGGTCCTTTTTCCAAAGTTCTTT
>DATMRF010000094.1:0-29867 GCA_035566435.1 Candidatus Acidiferrum sp. | reverse complement strand
TTGCTTCGGTCTAGTACTTGGGCCAAACTGACTCCCGTTATGAGAGCCAGCCTGACTGCATTCCTGCACAGGGGACTTTCACCCCATCAGTTCACGCCCATGTCAGGCGCACACCAGCACATGCAGCCTGACCCCGCGATGTCGTTCTTGGTGCATGTTGCACGCCAGTGGCGCGGGGCGGCTGATGTGCGCCGTTGGGTATCGATATGAACACTCCCCCTCCGCTGCCTGCCTCGACAGAGCGGCTGAGTGTAACCTATCGAAGCACTCGTGCAGCAAACTGGCGCTGTAATCTTTACACAGTGTTCCACAATAAGCAGTTCGCGTTGGTGACTGGCGCTTGCACCCTGCTCCTGAGTGTCAGTTTGCCACTACCCGCCTTGTCCTCGAACGCCCTCGCAAACGCGGTGTTGAGGTTGATTGTTGCCGCCGTGGCCATGGGGCTCTTAGACTTTGTCGTTCTTACTCTTGCGATCTTCAAGCGTCTCCCTACGGCTAAGACGATAAGAACGTGCACATCGGGTTTGACGCCCGACGGCGTCCGCGACATCACACCGGAAAGGCCGCGACTTATCCCTTGGCGAAGTATAACGGAGATATGCGAACACAATGGTGACGTTCACGTGTGGTCTGGATTGAGCGGCATCTTTATTCCCCGTGATGCGTTCAAGGATCTGGACGAAGCGCAACGTTTCGCTCAGATGGCGGCTGAACTGTGGCATAGCAAAGGAGCTTCGTGGCCAGCGGTGGCCGCCAAGCCCTGGAGAAGCACATAACCGTGCCCGACCTCCCGCCGCAGCGAACCCGGCGATGACGTCTCGGTGTCATGCTGAGGGCAAGTGCCCCGGTTCTCAGAACTGCACAACTAAAGTTTTGCACACCAAGTTGTGCGTGCCTTATATCCGAAAGGCAGCTAGGATCCGCTCTGGCGAATCATGTGGGTGACTCTCATTTTCTGCGGGACGACCGCGCTGTTCCTGTCTATGACGCTGGCCGCCTTGTGGCACTTGCGCTGGGTGCGGCGGTTGCCGGCGCTGGAGGCGTTGACCACCGCGACAGGGCCAGCCCGATCATCAGCTTCGGAACGTGTTCGATGCTCTGTGGTCATCGCGGCCCGGGATGAAGAAACACGGATTGAAGGAACCGTCCGCAGGCTGATGGCGCAGCGCGGGGTGGAGGCCGAATTCTTCATAGTCGATGATCGGTCCACTGACCGCACGGGCGAAATCGTGCGCCAACTGGCGAAGGACGATGCGCGGGTGAAATTGAAGCGGGTAGAGGTGTTGCCGGACGGCTGGCTGGGGAAGTGCCATGCCTGCCACGTGGGCGCCAGCGCGGTCACGGGGAACTGGATTCTGTTCACGGATGCCGATTGCTGGTTGAAGCCGGACGTGATCGCGCGGGCCGTGCTGTTGGCCGAACGGGATGGAGCCGACCATGTGACGATCGCACCCCGGATGGATCTGAAAAGCACCGCCGCACGGGCGTGGCTCCTCCTGTTTATAACGAGTATTTCGCACTGGTTCTCCGGCGTGAATCGGGACCGGCCCAAGTCATATATCGGCAGCGGAGCCTTCAACCTGGTGCGCACGGCGGCCTATCGGCAATGCGGCGGCTACGAGGCGTTGCGCTTGACCGTGCTGGATGACGTCAAGCTCGGGCAGCTTCTGGTTCGCGCGGGCAAAAGGACGCGCGCCTTTGTCGGCGCGGACGACGTGGAGTGTCACTGGGGCACCACAGTCTGGAGCATGGTCAAGCTCACGGAGAAGAATAATTTCGCGGCGCTGGACTTCAGGCTTGGATTCGCACTCACCTTGAATGTGGCCGGGATTCTTATTTTCGCCGTAATCGTGCTCGGGTTGATGGCCGGGACAGCGGCTGGGCTCATTGCCGCACTCTCACCTTTGACGCTGATTCTGCCGGCGAGCATTCTTGCGAGGAGAGTGGGTTGGCCGTGGTCTTGCGCGGGCTTCATGCCGTTCATGGTGCCCGTGTTCCTCTATGCCATGGTCAACTCGGCCTGGGTGACGCTGCGCCAGGGGGGCATCCGCTGGCGCGACACGTTCTATTCGCTGGAGACGTTACGCACGGGGACCGTGCGGTAAACCAGGGACCCCTTCCCTTCGAAACCTCGACGATCGAACGAATCGCCCTTCCAACCAGGCGTTATTCAGTACCCGGCAACACAGTCCAACCCCCGTAATCGAATTGACGCAGCAGATTGTCGAAGGGATGGACGAGCAGAGAAAAAGAGAGTAATTGAAGGGTCGTGGGAAAGACGTGGTCTAACTTTTCAGTGGAGCCGGCACACGCAGCGCTTGGTGTTTCCGGCGCTTGCGGTGAGCTCGTTTGCCTATCGCTTCGTCGCTGCGTTTCTTCCAGCGCGTGCGGCTCACTTCCACGTTAGGTTTGCAGAGCTACGTTTCCGTCTTCTGATCGCTCGTGGTCCCAGTGAGGAACCTGTCATGACTGAAAAGAAAGTTTGGCTCATCACCGGCGCTGGCCGAGGCTTGGGCGTCGACATCGCCAGGGCCGCCTTGGCCGCTGGCCACGCCGTTGTCGCCACTGGTCGCGATGCTGCCAAGGTCGCGGCTGCGGTCGGTGACCACGACAACCTGCTGGCAATCAAACTCGACGTCACTCGCCCACCGGATGCGCAGGGAGCAGTCGAGGCTGCCGTCGCGAAGTTCGGCAGAATCGACATCGTGGTGAACAACGCGGGCAATTTCTTCGCCGGCTTCTTCGAGGAGCTAGGTCCCGAACTGGTCCGTAATCAAATTGAGACTCTGCTGTTCGGCCCGATGAATGTCACTCGCGCCGCGCTCCCGGTGATGCGTAAGCAGCGTTGCGGTCTGCTTCTCACCATCTCCTCGACCGCAGGCATCGCCGGACAAATGTTCTGCACGGCGTATGCCGCGGCGAAGTTCGGCATCGAAGGATGGATGGAGTCGCTCACCCCTGAGGTTGCTCCGTTCGGTATCCGTACGATGCTGGTCGAGCCTGGTTTCTTCCGCACCGAACTGCTCACCAACGACTCGACCACGTACGCCCAACCCACCATTGACGACTACGCCGAGCGAACCAAGGAGATCGTCGCTTCCTGGAAGAGCATGGATGGGAAGCAAGGTGGTGACCCCGCAAAGCTCGCTGACGCCCTCGTGAAGCTCGTCGCGCTCAAGGAGCCGCCAGCTCGCTTCGCTGCCGGCGCAGACGCTGTGCAGACCTTCGAGGCCAAGGCCAACAAACTGCTCGCCCAGGCCCAAGCCCACCGCGAGCTGTCCAGCTCCCTCGCGTACGATAACGTCTGACCACAAATGGTCCCCCGGCGAAGCTAACAAAGAAGCGCAGGCAACAGCCGCTGCACCGCCCTGTTGATCGGTTTGTGAAACTCGAACATCATCATCGCAGGTTACGCCTGCTGCCGGCGGCTGTGCCTGGGCTCTAGACGTCGAGCGGCGGCGCATACACATGCTCTGGCTACGGACAATATTGTTTACGGTTCTGGTTCCGGGAACAGTTTTAGGCCTGGTTCCATTCGCATTGACTGCCAGCGCAAAGGGGCAGCGGATCGATCTGGGAACGGCGCATTTGATGGGCTTCACCCTGCTCCTGCCGGGGGTAGTGATTATTATTTGGTGCTTCATTGATTTTGTTCGTCGGGGTCGAGGCACACCGGCGCCGTATGACCCACCTCGTAAATTAGTTGTGGTTGGGCTATATACGTATGTGAGGAATCCTCAATATGTGGGCGTTATTCTTGCCGCTGTGGGTGAGGCCATCCTGTTCGGCAGGGTTGTTCTGTTGGGTTACGCGGTTTTTTTGGCTATCGGTTATCATTTGTTTGTGCGGTTTTACGAGGAGCCAACACTCCGAAGAAAGTTCGGTGAAGAATACGTCCAGTATTGTGCTGCGGTTTCGCGCTGGCTGCCTCACCGATCAAGTTTCGGCACCCGAAGAAAATGAAGATGCCGCCGAATCGGGTCGCCCGGAGGGTTGCCCCTACGGCTCACCGTGCTCGTGCACAGGGGACTTTCACCGCATCAGTTCACGCCCATGTCAGGCGCACACAGTTGGGTGCAGGCGACGCCGTGTTGCAGCTTGCGTGACTTCCTACGTCAGGTGACCGGCGCGCCTGACCCAAGTCGTTCGCCGAAATGGCCGCCGTAGTGAATTTATTGAAAGGCAACTTGTAGTATGCCGAATGTGGCGAGCATGAGTTATACTGACGCGCATGATCGGTGATATACGACAGCATTTAGGAGCAGCCCCGTTCGAGCCATTCACAATTGTTACCAGCAGCGGGAGACGATATCGCGTTCCCAGTGCCGATCATGCCAACTCCAATCCGCAGGGGACCCGCGTGGTCGTGTGGTTCGATGATGATGCCAGTGTGACGATAGCAGGACTGCACGTGGCGGCCATTGAAAAGGGGACGCCTTCGGGTGGCGGAAACGGCGAACCAGCCGCTTGAGCGAATAACGAGGAGCGCGGGGAAAGCGCTGTCTCAGACTGGACGTCCTTGGCGCGATCCTCGTCATCGCTCGGTCCCCGTTAGGCGGCGCTCTTGGTCGTGAGGATTCGCACACTGCGTGGTCAAAGCAGCGGGACTATGAGACGATTTGTCATCACCGTCTTCCTCGCGACGATGCTCCATGCGATCGGTTGCATTCTCGCGCCGCCGTTTGAGTTTGGCCATGGCAGAGCGGAGTGTTTCTTTTATGCCTTTATCTCCGGCATCATGGCTTTCCCGATCCTGTTCGCCGTGCTGCTGTTGCCCTTGGGCGCAGGCGTGCGCCGATTGATGCCCTTGAGCTCGCAGCGCACGCATGCTATCGCAGCCGGGATAGTTTTGTACGTTTTGCGGGCATCCATCATTCTTGCGCGTCAGCTTTCCGGTGTTCCGTCCCTTCCTTTCCAGCACGGCTATCTGGCCCAATGGATATTCTGGTCGCTGTTTGTCATTGCGATTACCATCTCATTCTTCTGGCCCTTCGGCGCGGAAGCCGACACACATGAGCTTCCCGCCTAGCTTTGCTGCTGCAGCGGACGCGCCGATTTCATCTGCCGGTCATATTGAGCGGTATCGACGGGGCGCCACTGGGCAGCGGCGTTCGTTTTTTGCCGCATGGCCTCCTCTCCGCCGGGAGGAGAGGGGGGATTAAATTTGGGTCCTCGCTTGCCCCGGGCTGATATATTTCGTCCCTTCAGGACTTCTTAGTCTGGGCTCGCTGCGCTCGCGCATGGAGGAACGCTCTGCGGCAGGCCAGGCGCGTTGAGGACAACGCGCCCTACCCCGGACGGTCGGTCGCAAGGGGATTTCTGAGAAGGCGGCGCTCAGAAAATGAGATGCACCCTTTGAGGCGCTTGGTAAACTTTTCTACTTGTCAGCATGTTGCGAAATGCTTTAGTAAAAGCATAGTGGAGCGAGGCAAAGAACGGTTAAGCTCAGGGTAAATTTGCACTTGTTGCGATATCCGGCACGGCGATGGATTGGTACGCTGCGATTCCTCTGGCTCGCGGCCTTGAGCCTCGCCACGCCGCTTCTTGCTCAAACCCCCGATGCTTTCAATCCTGCCATGGGCGGCACGCCCCTGGGCCTCGCTATCCAACCCGACTCCAAAATCTTCGTCATCGGCATCTACACGAACATCGCCGGCCAGGGCCGGTTTAACAACTCGCGGCTCAATCCAGACGGCACGTTTGACTGGTCGTTTTTCGCCGGCGGGGCACTCAATCCGATTCGGGCGGTGGGCCTCGCCACCAATGGCGACATTTACCTGGGCGGGGAGTTCGTTCTCTACGGCGGGGTTGACCGCCCCTATTTGATCCGCGTGACCGGCGGCGGCGGGGTTGGCATTTTTTTCACCTGGCCCAATGCTCCGACGCGTGCGATTGCCGTTCAGCCAGATGGCAAGGTCATTGCCGGGGGCGATTTCACCTCCATCGGCGGCGTGGGCCGCAACTACCTCGCGCGACTGAATCCGGATAACTCCGTCGATGCCAACTTCAACCCCTCCGCCAACGGCAGCGTCTATTCCCTCGCGCTCCAACCGGACGGGAAAATCCTGGTGGGTGGCGGCTTTACCAGTATCGCCGGGGCCGCTCAGACCAATCTGGCGCGTCTCAATTCCGACGGCACCCTCGACCCCTTGTTTACCGCCGCGACTGCGGGAATCCCGAACGTGCTCCTGGTGCAACCCGACGGTAAAATGGTCATTGGCGGCGATTATTTGAACACGCCGCCAGGGGTCAATTATTGCCGCCGATTGAATGCCGACGGTTCACTCGACACCAACTTTAACCCCGTTCTTACGCAAGCCACTTCTCCGGGTGTTAATGCGCTGGCGCTGCAAACGGACGGAAAAATCTTTGTCGGGGGCACTTTTGACACTCTGGGTGGAGTAGCCTGCAGCAATCTCGGGCGATTATTTCCGGACGGTTCGACCGATACGAATTTCAATCCTGTCGTTGGCCCGATCGATTCGCTCGCTCTCCAGCCCAATGGCCGCCTGGTCTTTGGGTCGCCGGCAAAGCTCGGACGATTGTTTAACACCGACCCCGCCACCGATGACCTCGGTTTTGACAATTCGAGCGCTACCTGGACCCGCAGCGGTACTGCGCCCGAGGTGTGGTTTGTGACTTTTGAGGTTACGACCAATGGCGTCGATTGGCTGTCCCAGCCCAACGGAGTTCGCACAGGAGGTGGATGGAAATGCACCGGGCTGTCGCTGCCGTCCGCTCCGGCCCTAGTCCGCGCTCGAGGGTATGTCGCGGGCGGGAATTGGTTCGATGAACAGCTCGCCGGCTGGCCAATCATCACCGGCCAACCACCCGCTTTCTTCAACAGGAACGCTGGCTTTCCAGTTACCTTTAGCGCCTCAGTCATCGGGCCAGGGCTGACCTATCAATGGCTCAAGAATGGAACCAACTTCACTCCCGCCAAGGGTTACGGCGCCCAGAGCCCGTCCATGACCCTGACCAACGTCCTCGCCGCCGATGTCGGCCAATACCAGCTCGTGGCCAGCAACCCCTGGGGTAACGTCACCAGCCAGGTCTCGGTCCTGAACGTCACAGATCCATACCTGGGCACTCAGCCTGTTTCCATCGTTACCAATGCGGGCCAAACCGTGAATTTCTTTGTCGGCGCGACCGGCACTCTGCCGCTGAGTTACCAATGGTACAAGGCAGGGGCAGCGCTCGCCGGAGCGACCTCCCCGTCGCTCACCTTCACCAATGTCCAGCCAGGGGACGCCGCGAACTACTTCGCCATCATCACCAACGTATATGGCAGTCGAACCAGCAGCATCGTTTCCCTGACTATCAACGCCGCCCTTCCGGACACCTTCGCCCCAAGGACGGGGGTCGTTACCGCTATGGCCGTGCAAGCGGATGGGAAGATTCTACTCGGTTCATCGACCGGCCAAATCCTCACTAACAATCCGATTCGGTACGATCCGGATGGTTCACTCGACTCAACGTTCGGTGGGGTCATTTCCAACAGCGCGGTCAACTGCCTGGCGATTCAGACCGATGGCAAAGTTCTTGTCAGCGGCATGCCGGAGGATCACACGCACTACTTATGGCGGGTGAACAGCGACGGCTCCGTCGACACCGACTTCACCAACGCGGCGCCGTTGCTTTCCGGACCGCTCAACTGCCTGGCCGTGCAGTCCGATGGGAAAATCCTTCTCGGCGGAGGTTTTAGCATCGGCACACCGGCGATACGGACGAACCTGGCTCGACTCAATCCGGACGGCACGCTTGACGCCACATTCCTCGCCGGCGCCAACAGCACTGTTTATTCTCTTGGGCTGCAGGCGGATGGCTCAATCCTGGCCGGTGGAGCGTTCAGCCTTCTCAATGGTGTCTATCGTCCTCAAATCGGCCGTTTCCACAGTGATGGCTCGCTGGACACTAACTTCAACGCCTCCGTGGGAGAGGCCGTTTACTCTCTGCTCGTTCAACCAGACGGCAAAATCCTTGTCGACGGCCCCTTCTCCCTGCTTCGCCTGAATGGAAACGGCACACGGGACACCAATTTCATCCCCCCTCTCGTGGAACAGGTCAATTCTCTCGGCCTCCAAGCCGATGGTAAAATAGTTATCGGAGGCGCCTTCCCTACGTTTTATGGCGGCCCCACGCCTCCGCGCAGCCGCTTCGCCCGTCTCAACGCCGACGGTACGATCGATCCATACTTCTTCCCACCCGTGAACGGCACCGTCAATGCGCTCGCGATTCAAAGCGACGGCGCCATCCTCGTGGGCGGGCAGTTCAGCACCGTCAATGGGCTCGCGCGCACCAACATCGCCCGAATTATCAACCCGGACACCGCGTCGCAAAGCCTCTCGTTCAATGGATCCACCATCACCTGGCGGCGCGCCGGTTCCAGTCCGGAGATTTCCTACTCAACCTTCGAAACCTCCGCCGACGGGACGAATTGGACCGCGGCGATGGCCGGCTCCCGCGTTTCCGGCGGTTGGCAATTGGCCGGCCTGCCGTTGTCCGGCAAGCCCTTCGTGCGCGCGCGTGGCTATACCGTTGGCGGGCGCTACCAGGGTTCGGGCTGGTACGTCGAAAGCCTCGCGCAGCTCGCTGCCCCGCCTGGCATCGTCGTTAACGATCCCTTCTTCGGCTTCCATTCCAATCAATTCGGCTTCAACATCAGCGCAGCCTCCGGTGAAACCATCGTGGTTGAAGCCTCCACTGATCTCCAGACCTGGACTGCACTCTCGACCAACATTCTTTCCACCTCGACCTTTTATGTCACCGACCCGACGAACGTGCCCTCCCCGCAACGCTACTACCGCCTTCGGCTGCAATAGCTACGGCTTAGCCCCCTGGAGGCAACGCGAGGCTCATCAGCTTGGAACTAATTTTCAAGCCTGCGCTGGTGGCGGCCTCCCGGTTGATCTGGAACCGAATCTTGGTCCCCTGGAGCACGAAATTGACCATGCCGCCGGCCGCGATAAAACGGTCCGTCTCGCCCACGGTCAGGACGCTGGTCCCCTTGAGGCTCTTGAGAATCTCCGGCAATCGTTCCTTCTCCGAGGTGCTAATGAAAAGCATGTGGCAATTCGTCGCCTGGGCCAGCGACCGAAACTCAGTGATTTCCAGCGGGTGATTATCGATGGTTTTGTTCTGAATCGTTCGCGCGAGGTCTTCGTGGAATGGGTTTTCGCCCAGAATGCCAATCACCAGCGGTGCCGTCTTCGAAGCAAAAGCGTCCGGGGGCCATTCCACGAATTTGGCGAAATTGAACAGAAACGCCGCCTTGACCTGGTACTCGGTCGGCCGGAACTCCTGCGCGCGTCCATCCTCGCCGGCCAGTGGCGGCAAGATCAGAATCAGGACCAGGCCTAAGAGCGACGTCGCCCGAGAACGCATAAACTGTTGAAAGCAGTCAAGGAGCCAGCTTCGCCCCACGGGTCGTTGCAGTCATTTCCACCCAATCTTATTCAAAACACAAGGCAAAGTTTGCATAGACTGGACTTTGGACATCGGATAACGTGGCTCGCAAATTGCTCGAAACGGCCCTTACCGGCATGATTGTTTCAGCGCGGAAAGCATTCGCTTGCCTTTGCCGCCCCGCGTCCGCGGGCGCGACTCGCTGCGCCTTGCCCACATCCCATTTCCTCCAAATGCTCGCCGTTGCAGTCGCGCTCGGCGCGCTGCCGCCGGAGCTCAACGCGCAAACAAACTCGGTGGACCTGACCGCACTCCCGCTGGAAAGCCTGATGAACATCGACGTGCGCGTCGTGTACGGCGCGTCGCGGTTCGAGCAAAAAACGATCGACGCCCCGTCTTCGGTTACGATCGTTACTTCCGACGAAGTCAAAAAGTACGGCTATCGAACGCTGGGGGATGTCCTGGCAAGCGCCCAGGGTTTCTACCTCTCGTACGACCGCAACTACGCATTCCTGGGCGCCCGGGGCATCAACCTGGGAGATTTCAACGACCGGATCCTGCTGCTGGTGGACGGTCACCGCGTTAACAACAACTTCAATGACGGCGCGGCCATTGGGACGGACTTCATCCTGGATCCGGATCTGATTGACCGGGTGGAAGTCATTCGCGGCCCGGGCTCGGCCATCTACGGCAACAACGCTTTCTTCGGTGTCATCAACGTGATTACCCGCCAGGGCAAACAGTTAAACGGCTTCGAGGTCTCCGGCGATTACGGATCGTTCGACGCCTACCATGCCCGGGCGAGTTATGGCAAACTCTTCGACAACGGTTTCCAAATGCTGTTCTCCGGGACTTATTACGATAGCGCCGGCCAGGAACGGCTTTTCTACAAGGAATTCAATACGCCGGCCCGGAATAACGGCATCGCGCAAGACATGGATGGCGACAAGTTCGGGAGCGGTTTCGGTTCCCTGAGCTACGGTGACCTGACTTTGGAGGGCGCCTTTAACCGCCGGGAAAAAGTAAACCCAACCGCCCAGTTTAACCTGACGACCTTCAACGATCCGCGCTTGCGCACCGTCGATGAGCGGGGCTATTCCGAGTTGAAATTCGCGCACAGTTTTCCGGACGTCGTCGATGTGACCGCGCAGGTGTATTACGACAGTTACAGCCACAAGATCGGCTTTCCGCAATCGCTCCTGGCCGGCACCAACGTGGTCTTCAGCAGCTTTTCATCGGAAAAGGACCTCGGCGAATGGTGGGGCGCCGAGCTCCAGCTCAACAAACGCTTATGGGACCGGCACGACCTCACCCTGGGCGCAGAATACCGGGACGACTTCCTGCAGGATTCCCGGGTGATCGTCGAGAACAGCCCGGGCGCGGGCTCCCACAACCGCGCGAACCGCCAAACCTACGGGCTCTATGCGCAAGGTGATTTCGTCGTGCTCACCAATCTCCATCTCACCGGCGGCGTGCGTTATGATCAATACAGCGATTTCAGTCCCTCGATCAACCCGCGCCTGGCCCTGATCTTCCACCCGTACACCACCTCCACCCTCAAAGCTATTTACGGCACAGCCTTTCGCGCGCCCAGTTTTTACGAAATTACTACCTCGGACCATGCCCTCCAGCCGGAAGATATCACTGGTTATGAATTGGTGTATGAGCAGGAAATCGGACCCCATTTGCGGTCCTCCCTCTCCGGCTTTTACAATCAAATGGACGATTTGCTTGTCTTTAGCAGCGGCAGCTTCACCAACTTTAACGCCGACACCAAAGGCCTCGAGCTTGCCCTGGAGGGAAACTGGGCCGGCGGGATTCGCAGCCGGGCCAGCTATTCGTTCCAGGATACCAGGAACTCGTCGGTCGGCTGGGACATGCCGGATTCCCCCAACCACCTCGTCAAACTGAATGTGAGTGTGCCGCTCGTCCGGGACAAAGTCTTTGCCGGCCTGGAATTCGATTACACCAGCAACCGCCGAAGCCTCCACAACACCACCGACCCGTTCGGCCAACCGCTGACTGTCCGGGGCGAGCAGGCCGGAGGTTTTGGGGTCATCAACCTGACCCTGTTCACCCAAAAGCTCATCAAGAACCTCGAATTCTCAGCGAGCGTTTACAACCTGCTGGATCGACACTACTTGGACCCGGCTTCTCAGTTTCACGTGCAGGACGTTATCGAGCAGGACGGGCGCACTTTCCGCGTCAAATTGACGTACCGTTTCTAGACAATGGCACGGAGGCTGCTCTGGATTCTGGGCAGTAGTGATGAGAAACAAGTCAATTTTTGCCGGTTGGTTGCAAAAGATGGTTAGCTGCCTGGTTCTGTCCGGCCTCCTTTTGCCAGGAACCTGTTTGGCTGGCGGTCCCCCTCCAGTCATCATCGTCCAACCTGTGAGTCAAACTGCCTTTTTGTTGGGCATTGTGTCCTTTTCTGTGTCAGCTTCCAGCGGAACCACGATGTATTATCAGTGGTACAAGGATGGCTCGGCTATCTCCGGTGCGACTTCGAGCAGTTACACAATTCTTAGTGTCCTGGGCTCAAGTGCGGGCAACTACTACGTGAAGGTAAGCAACGCGGGAGGTTGGGTGCTGAGCGACAACGCCACCCTGAACGTTGATGCTCCGCCCGGGATCATTACGCAGCCGCAAAGCCAGACGGCGGTCCAGGGTCAAAATGCCGCATTCTCTGTCGTAGCGAGCGGCACCGGGCCGCTTAGCTATCAATGGTTCCTCAACGGCGTGTCAGTGGGCGCAACCGGCACGAGTGCAACCCTCTCGCTGCTCGGCGTTACCACGAATCAAGCTGGGGCTTACACAGCAGTGATGGCGAATTCCATGGGTTCAATCACCAGCGCTGTCGCAACTTTGACGGTCCTGGTGCCGGCGGGAATCGCGACCCAGCCCCAAAGCCAGAGCGTGGTACAAGGCCAACACGCTTCGTTCTCTGTCGTTGCCAGCGGCACAGCGCCGTTCCATTATCAGTGGAGCTTCAACGGCTCGGTCCTGAGCGGTGCCTCTGCCTCAGCGCTGATGCTCACCAATGTTCAACCGACTCAAGCCGGCGGCTATTCGGTGCTGGTGACCAACAGCGCCGGGTCGGTGATCAGCCAGGCGGCCACGTTGACCGTCATTATTCCCCCGGCGATCACGACTCAGCCTCAGAGCCAGAGCGTCGTGCTGGGCCAAAACGCTTCGTTCTACGTCGCAGCGAGCGGCACAGCCCCAGTCGGTTATCAGTGGACCTTCAACGGTTCGGCCCTGCCCGGCGCCACCGCTACGACATTGACCCTCACCAATGTACAGGCCGATCAAGCCGGCGGCTACTCGGTGCTGGTGACCAACACCGCCGGGTCGGCGACCAGCCAGGCGGCCACGCTGACCGTCATTATTCCCCCGGCGATCACGAACCAGCCGCAGAGCCAGGTAGTGATACAGAGCCAGAAAGCTTCGTTCTCCGTCGGGGCGAGTGGCACGGCGCCATTCACTTATCAGTGGTTTTTCAACGGCATATGGTTGGGGAACAACAATCCAACGCTCACAGTCAGCGGCGCTCAGCCAAATAAAGCGGGCAACTACACCGTGGTGGTGTCGAACCCTGCAGGTTCAGCGACAAGCGCGGTCGCGACGTTGACCGTCCTCGTGCCACCAACCATCGCGACCCCGCCTCAGAGCCAGAGCGTGGTTCAGGGGCAACAGGCCTCTTTCTCGGTCGTCGCCAGCGGCACAGCGCCGCTGGGCTATCAGTGGAACTTCAACGGCTTGCCCCTGCCGGGCGCCACCGACTCAGCGCTCACGTTCACCAACGTTCAGACCGCTCAAGCTGGCGGCTACTCTGTGCTGGTCACCAACAGCGCCGGGGCGGTTAGCAGCGTTGTGGCGAGCCTCGCAGTCGCTCCTCCCACTGTTACTCTGTCCGTCGCCTCCGGTTCGGCCATGAGTTCCAATGGCTTTACTTTCCAGTTGTCCGTTCCGGCTGGACTCACGTACGTCATCCAGGCCTCGAGCGACTTCCAGACCTGGACCCCCATCACCACCAACGTTGCCGCAGCCGGGACCAATGTTCTTACGGATGTTGCCGCCGCTGGGAGCATTGTTTTTACGGATACTGCAGCCGCAAGCAATCCCATCAGGTTTTATCGCGCAGTGGTTCAATAGCCACCCGCTTCAAGCCGCATTGGTTGCACAACAAGAAGCTTTGGACTTGCTAGATTGAGAATTTGCGTTACGGCCGTTGGATTGGGAAAGCCTTTGGATAATGCGACATTCGCCCGCAACCGGCCGGATCGGCCTCTTCTTTTCGCCCTCGATGCCCTCCCCGCCTGACCGCCTTTTTTCGGCTTGGCCTCCCCTTTTCAGCTCTGCGATTGGAACAGGACTGGCTTTACCCTTTCCGGTGTCCCGTAAAGAAAAGTTCGAAGCAGGCCTCGGCAACGGGCTTCCAGCGCCGAATCGGCAAAAACTGCCCTGAAGCTGGACGTTATGGTTCATTTTCAGGACATGCCCCTCCGGCGCAAGCTGACGCTGTTGATCATGACGGCGAGCATGGTCGCCTTGCTGTTGGTCTCGGCAGGATTTGTGACCTACGAGATGATTGCCTACCGCAAGACGATGCAGGGTGACCTTTCGACGCTTGCGGAGATCATTGGAAACCAGAGCACTGCGGCCCTGTCGTACGAGGACAAGGATGTGGCCCAGGAGATCCTGGCCGCCCTCAAGGCCAAGAAGCATATCCAGTCGGCGGCGCTTTACAAGCAGGGGCACCTGTTGTCCAGCTACCCGGCGGCGGTGTCAGCTCGCGAGCGGCCACCTCAATGGCCGGAACGCGAAGGCGCGCGGTTCGAAGGAGACCACTTCGTTCTGTTCCACGAGATCCGGCTGCGGGGTGAAGTGCTGGGAACTTTGTATTTGAGGTCGGACCTGAAGGAGATGAACGAGCGGCTGCAGGAGTATGCGTCGATCGTGCTGCTGATGATGCTGGCGTCCGCGGCCATCACCTCGATCTTTTCGTGGTTCCTGCAACGGATCATCTCGCGCCCGGTGTTCCATCTCGCGGCGACGGCCAAGGAGGTCTCGGCGAGCAAAAATTATTCGGTACGCGCAACCCGCCACGGAAACGACGAGCTGGGGCAATTGATCGACGGGTTCAATCTGATGCTGGACCAGATTCAGCAGCGCGATGGGGCGTTGCAGGAAGCGCACGACAAGCTGGAGAAGCGGGTCGAGGAGCGAACGAAAGATCTGCGGGCGGAGATCGCGGAGCGTCAACGGGCGGAGTCGGCCGTGAAGCAGCAATTGATGCGGACCAGTCTGCTGAACCGGATTACGCAGATTATCTCGGAACGCCAGGGGTTGGAGAGCATCCTGAACGTGGTCTTGCGCCAGTTGGAGGAGCATTTCGGACTGGATTTCGGCGCCGTCGGTTTGCTGGAGCCGCAGACGGAAAAGCTGACGGTCTCGGCGGTGCGCATGAAGAACCCGCTCTTGAGCGCGCGCCTGGACCTGCGCGAGGGTTTGGCGCTGGGGTTTGCCGAGACGGGGCTCGCACTGTGCGCGCAGGGCCAGACGGTGTACCTGGCCGACACGCAGAGCGGCCCTCCCGGGCTGGCGTCGAGGTTTGCGGAGGCGGGGTTGCGGTGCGTGGTCGCGGTCCCGCTCCTGGTTGAGCGCAACCTTTTCGGGGTGATGCTCTCCGCTCGCTCAAAACCGGGCAGCTTCAGCAGCGCGGAATCGGAGTTTTTGCGAATGCTGGGCGAGCATGTGGCCTTGGCGGCGCATCAGGCGAAACTCTACGCGGAGCTGGAGAAGGCCTATAACGATCTGCGCGAGACGCAGCAGGCGGTGATGCAGCAGGAGCGGTTAAACGCTTTGGGACAGATGGCCAGCGGCGTCGCGCACGACATCAACAACGCGCTGTCGCCGGTTGTTGGATTTGCGGACCTCCTGTTGAGGGGCGAGCACGGTTTGAGCGCGGGCGGACGGAAGTATTTGCAACACATCGGCACGGCCGGCAAGGACATCGCGCACATCGTCGCGCGGCTGCGCGACTTTTACCGCAAGCGGGACGAGCGGGTGACAACCGAGCCGCTGAACCTGAACCAACTGGCGCAGCAGGTGGTCGATATGACGCGCCCGCGGTGGCGCGATATCCCGCAATCGAAGGGCACGACGGTGGAGGTACGGACGGAGTTCGATTCGGCGCTGCCGGAGATGGCGGGAATTGAGAGTGAGCTGAGGGAGGCGCTCACGAACCTGGTGTTGAACGCCGTGGACGCTTTGCCCAATGGCGGCGTCATCAGCATCCGCACGCGCGCCAGGGCTTGTGGCCTGAACCCACCCGCAGAGGCGCCGCCGACTCACGTCGTGCTCGAGGTGAGCGACACGGGCATCGGCATGAACGAAGAAACCCGCAAACGCTGCCTGGAGCCTTTCTTCTCGACGAAGGGAAAACGGGGCACAGGGCTGGGCCTCGCCATGGTGTATGGAGTGGTGGAACGCCACTACGGCAACATTGAGATCGACAGCGAACCCGGCCGCGGCACGACTTTCAGGCTCGTGTTCCCGTTAAGACCTGCCTCCGACACGGCGACCAGCAGAACCGGCGATGGCCCGGTGCCGGAGCCGCGACGCATCCTCTACATTGACGACGAGCCGTTGTTGCGGGAATTGCTCATGGAATTGTTGGAGTCCGATGGACACTCGGTTGAGGTGAGCGACGGCGGGGAGGCCGGCCTGGGAGCTTTCCGCTCCGCCCTGGCACGGGGAGAACCTTTCGACGTGGTGATCACCGATCTAGGCATGCCCTATGTGGACGGTCGCCAGGTCGCCGGCCTGGTCAAGCAGGAATCACCGACGACACCGGTGATTATTCTGACTGGCTGGGGCGCGTTGATGCGGGAAGAGGGCGGACAACCGGCCGAGGTTGACGGAGTGCTGAGCAAACCCCCGCGGTCCCACGAGCTGCGCGAAATGCTTTGCCGTCTGCAGGCGCCCCTGTCCGAGCGGGCGCGATGTTCGAACAACTCGCACACCGCGTTCTTTCGCTCTTGAGGCCGGTTAATCCATCACCTCGGCAGAGGATTGACGTGTGGCATCGGAGGTGCTCTCCTCTGAGTCAGAGTCTCAGAATCCCATAACCCCATATATGCCAGCCTCAGCTTACGCTCTCCTCCTTGTTGCGGTCCTCTGGTTTTCGGGCTGCTCCCGCAGCGACAACCCCGCGAACGCCAAGCCGGCCACCGCTGCCGCACCCGTCAGCAAGAAATATGAAACGCTCGCCGACGTGCCGCCCGATTTGCAGCGCAACGCCGAGAAGTTCGGCGGGGATCTGGAGAGGTCGATCCGCCAACGGAATTTGCCCGAGCTGCGCGCTGCGTTCAACGTCACCGCCATCGTCGATGGCATTTGCGACGGCGTCAATGCCAGCGGCCAAAGACTGGAGCAATTCAAATCCGGCATGGCGCGCGGCATGCGGACCGGCGTTGACCAGGTGGCCGACATGTGGTCCAAGGACGACGCCAAGTATAAGCGGGTCGTGATTTACAAAGGCGAGGTCGCCGCCCGGTTCCGATTTGTTGACAAGGACTCGGGCATTTCGATGCTGGACCTGGTCCTCCAAACCAATCGCCAGGGCAACCTGGCGATCGCCAACTTCTGCAACCACGCCATGGGTTACGATATGGTCGAGCAAAGCCGCCAGGTGGCCGCTCCCATCCTCGCCGAACTCGACCAAACCTTCCTGGAACGGCTCGTCAACAACCCTGGGGTCAGCCTCGAAAATATGAAGAAGTTCAGCGGACTGACACAAAAACTGCGCGCAGGCGATTTCGCCGGGACTATCGCCGGGTACAAAGAGTTGCCGCCGGAGCTGCGGCAAACCATGGCGGCCACCGCCATTTATATCACTGCATTGCAGCGGGGCAATGATATGAACGCCTACAAAGCCGCACTGAAAGAAGCAGCAGCGCGCTTCAAAGCCGTCAACTTCCAGTTCATGCTGGTGGACGTTTACGCGCTGGACAAGGATTATGACAAGGCAGTGAGCTGCGTGGACGCCTTTATGACGGCCTTGGAACGGGACGCGGCGCTGCTGGCCTTGAAAAGCATCCTGTTGAACGCCAAAGGCGATGTCACGGCTGCCCGAGCCAGCCTTCGGGAGGCTTTCCAAATGGAACCCGATTGCCTCTACGCCCATTCCAAAGGCCTGGACGTGCTCCTGGCGGCAAAAGACTTCCCCGCTGTCCGCGATAGCATGGTTTTCCTGGAGAAGCATGGCGGGTACAACTTTAAGAATCACCTCAACGACAAAGTCTGGACCGATTTTAGAAAGGCGCCTGAATCGGCAGCCTGGCGTTAAACCGAACTCCTGAGAATCCCGATCACCTGGTCGGGCCCCAAGGTAACATTCACTGGGGAGGGGGTTCTGATGACCGAACTTGAAGGTATAGCAGAGAGCGTTCCCCCTTCCCCTGCAAAAAGAGCGGCCCGGCAGGGATGCCGGGCCGCTCCCAACCCAATTCCAAAAAGGAGGGCGGCGTTAGTTCGATACCAACACCGCCCCACTCAGGAGGACGTAGGCAAGGAACCTACGGGGCAAGAGCGCGCAAGGATCGTGCCAACCATCTTCGAGAAATGAGGGTTGCAGGCTCGCTGCAGACCCGGCATCGACAGGCATGGCAAGTAACCCAACGCATTGGCCGGGAGAGACGCCCCATACTCGGTGGGATCCAGCCCCGGCGCAGGTCACGGAGCGGTCCCTAAACGAGCTCGTTTCATGGGTTTCCGGCTAAGCCACAACCGCCCCGAGAGCATGTCCGCCCGCCCGCTGCTGTCCTATTTTCATGCAGAGCCCGCGAACTGGCCCCTGCCCTTGACGAGATCGCGCTGGCTGGATTTCGATTTTTCCGCGAGCCGTAAGACCCTGCCCAAGGCACGGTGCAATACTCGCGAATAAGCGTCGTTGCGGGCAGTCGAAGACCAATAGTCGGTAGGACGCCGGAGGGCGCCGGACCTCACCTTCACCTTTCAACCTGCAGCCTGTAACAGTTCCAGTTAGGCGCCCATACCCTCTTCGAACGAGCCGGCCGCCAGCGGGAAGCACAGGTTGTCGCGCACGTACTGGATCGCATTAGCGCTGGTGGCGTCCAGATCGCGATAGGCGCTTTCGGCTTCAACCACCAGCGGAGCGCTCTTGGTGCCCATGATCTGGCAATACCGTTGCGGGAAGCCAGAGTGGATCAGCAGCTCGACATACCGAGTCATATTGAGATCACCGCTCGGAATATCGACGAACTGCATTGCCCGCTTTTGCCAGCCCGGCTCCATCATCCGCAACGGCATGCCGGGGCGAATCACGAAATTCTTCACGTGGCAGGCGTAGATGCGCGGCGCGACTTTGAGGAACCGCGTTTCCCAGCTCTCCCCTTCCCAGCAATGCGACGGGTCGGCGTTTACGCCCAGGCACTTGTCGCCGTCGCAAATCTGCACCAGCATGTTGAAATCGTCCGCGCACATCGCACCTGTGCCGGGATGGATTTCGTGGCTGAGGAAAATGCCCAGCTTGTTTGCGTGCTGGCGGATCTTGGCGGTCTTTTTGACAAACCGCTCCTGCCCTTCCTGAAGCAGGTCGTAATCGCCGCCTTTCCAGAAGCCCCACGGATAACCCGTCGCCAGCTCCCAGCCGAACGCCACGCCCCAAAACATCGGCACAATCTTCACGCCGAGCTCCGCGCACAAATCCAGCAGCCGCAACACATAATCCTCCGCCCATTTCTCGATCTCAGCCGTAGACTTCTTCGCGACGTCCGCGGGAGTGAACGGTCGGACCGTCGGGCTGCCGGTCCACGCAGTCGTGTGCACCCAAATCGGGCAGTGCGCGGATACGCCGTCCAGACTCAGCCCGCCTTTGGCGAAAGTGTCCTTGATAGTCTTCGCAGTCATGAAGCCTTTGTCGGCCTGGAGCATGAAATTGGACGGTTGCGCGCCGGAAGCCCCTGACTTCTTTGCGTAATCGAGAAACTGAGCGAGACTTTTCGCGCCGTGCTGCGCGCCTTCAATACTGGGATGGAAGCAGTTTTCGGCCATAGGTTTTCAGGAATTAAACAGGTTAATTTTATTTTACCGACCGGTCAGAGCAATAACGGGCTTGAAAATCAAATGCAATACGAAAAGCGTGAGCCGTTGAAACGTTTCAAAGTGTTAGCATGTAACTCCCCCTCGCCCCGCCAGGCCCTTAAAAAATCGTTCGGCGATCTCACACGACGCTTTGCTCAGCTCGTCGAGCGAGCAGCCTTTGACTTGCGCGGCGACTTCAGAGATTTCTTTGACATACGCCGGTTCGCAACGCTTGCCGCGGTAGGGGACGGGGGCGAGGAACGGGCTGTCGGTTTCAAGCATGAACTGGTCGAGTGGGGTCGCGGCCAGCGTGTCCCGAATGTTCTGGCCGTTCTTGAAGGTCAATATTCCCGTGAAACTCACCAGTGAGCCCAGAGCGAGGATTCGGCGCATGGTGGCAGTGTCGTTAGCAAAGCAGTGGAAGACGCCGCGCACCCGGTTAGCGTACGGCTGAAAGACGGTGAGGGTGTCTTCGAGTGAGTCGCGTTGGTGGATGACACAGTTTAGACCCAGTTCGGCA
Organism: Candidatus Acidiferrum sp.; assembly: GCA_035566435.1. Lineage (GTDB taxonomy): Bacteria > Verrucomicrobiota > Verrucomicrobiia > Limisphaerales > UBA8199 > DATMRF01. The sequence goes on along the minus strand of DATMRF010000094.1, from coordinate 9,829 downwards.
GCCACTTCCAGGTGCTGATTGAAAATAGCGGCCTGCTTTTGCTTGTAGCGGATGTCATCCGCGACAGTGAATTCGGGCTTTTGGCTCGGCAGTCGGTGGTAGTCGAGCCCGGTTTCGCCCAACGCGACCACCTTGGGATGCTTCGCCAGATCGCGCAAGGCTGGGCGAAGGTCATCGGGCGCCTCGGAAGCGTCGGACGGGTGCCAACCGACTGCGGCGAAAACACTCGGGAACCGCTCGGCAAGTTGAAGTGTGCGCCTGCTGCTGTCGAGGTCCGTGGCAATCGTAATGATTTTGGTGATCCCGGCGACGGCGGCTCGCTCGACGATTTGGGGCAGTTCGACGGCAAAATCGGGGTAATCCAGATGTGCATGTGTGTCGTAGAATGTCGGCATACGGCGGTACTGTGATCGTGAGGAGGGCTAAGGGCAACTCTGCGATTTTTGAATTAACGTCTCCTCCCTTAGACCAATCCCTCCGCCAGCACCTCAGCCATGTGCCGTGGGCGCACGGGCGCGAGGTGGCTGATCTGATGCCTGCAACTGGTGCCCGAGGCCACGACGACCGTGCCAAAGGGCTGGCCGCGCATCTTCGATGCCAACGGTTCGGCGACCTTCAACGAAAGCTCGTACTTCTCTGCCAGCGCTCCAAACGCCCCAGCCATGCCGCAACACCCGGTATCGAGCATCGCCACTTCGCGCTCCGGCAAGCGGCGCGCCAGGTCCAACAGGAATCCGGAATCGAGAAGCGCTTTGACGTGGCAATGCGCGTGGATGACGACCTTCGCCGGCTTCGCTTGAAAGTGAAGCGCGGTCGGCTCACGCGTTAACAAGTCTTCAATGAACTGTTCGAAAAGGTAGCAGCGGTTCATCACCGCACCCGCCCGTTCCAGTCCCAGTTCCTGGTAATCCTGCACAAACATCGAGTAACACGACGGCTCGAGGAACAGGAGCGGCGCATCATCCGCGTCTCGGCTCAGCAGCGCCAGGTTGTGCTGCCCTAGTTTGCAAGCGCGCTCCAAGTGACCCTGGCTGAACGCTGGCCGGCCGCAACACTTCCGGCCCTTGAGCAATGCCACCTCGTACCCGGCTGCCTCGAGGACTGTGACGGCTGCCACCCCGATGTGCGGCTCGTGATACCGCACAAAGGTGTCGTCCCACAGCAGCACTCGCCCCCGATGCGCTGCGTCGGGTCGCCGGTGCCGCGCGAACCAGCGGTCGAACCGCACCTTCGCGTAGTGCGGCAATGGCCGTTGCCAGGCGATCCCCAGCACCTTCGCCAGGAAACTTCGAAACACCAGGGAATCCAACGCCCGGTTCGCCAACCAGGGAAAAAGGCACCCGGCCTTCCCCAGCAGATCCACCGAGCTGAAGACCCGCTCCCGCAACGGCAAACCGTCGCGCTGAATGCGGGCATGCAGCAGCTCCGCTTTGAGCAACGTCAGGTTCACATTGGACGGGCATTCACTCGTGCAGGCCTTGCAGGAGAGGCAGTTGCTCAAAGCCGCTTCCAATTCCGCCGACCGCAACGGGTCGCCGCCTTCGATGCCACGCAACTCGAGCGCCGCGCGAATCGCATTCGCCCGCCCGCGCGTGCTCATGATCTCCTCGCCAGTCGCGAGGAAGGTCGGACACATCGTCGGTGTCTCTTTCCGGCACCCGCCGCAGCCATTGCATTGCTCGAGGTTCCTCGTGAACGAGCCATCCTTGGCGGCAAAGGCCAGCGCCGGCGCGAACGGCAGCTTAAGTTCATGGCCCGCGCCCAAACGCAGGTTGTCGTCGATCTCGAAGCGCCCGTCCGAAACCACTTTGCCCGGGTTGAAAAGGTTGTGCGGATCGAAGGAGGACTTGATTTCCCGCATCACCCCGGTGAGGGCTTCGCCGAGCTGTTCGAACACGAACTCGGTCCGCGCGATGCCGACGCCGTGCTCGCCGGCGAGCGAGCCTTGGAACTGCCGCACCAATGCCGAAACTTCGCAGGCGATCTGCCGGAACTTCTTGAGCCCCTCCCGTGTGTGCAGGTCGATGACCGGCCGCACGTGCAGCAAACCGGCCGCCGCGTGGCCGTAATACGACGCCTCGAGTCCGCGCCCCGCCATCAGCGCCTGCAACTCCGACACGTAGGCCGGCAGCTGCTCGGGCCGGACTGCCGTGTCCTCAATCCCCGTAACTGGCTTGGCGTCGCCCTTGCGTCCCGTCAACAGTGACAGGCCCGCCTTCCGCAGGGCCCAAACAAGGTTCTGCTCCGCGGCACTTCGGACCAACTTCCGGCGAAGGCCAAGGTTCCGTTCGGCCAACGCCGCCAACCGCTCCTCGGTGTCCTCGAAAAACTCAACCAGCAGCAGCGCCTCGCACGGCTCCGCTTCGAGCTCCAGCAAATCTCGGGCGGCTTGAAACTCGCGCTGGCCGCGAGTCTGGTCGAGCAACACCCGGTCGATGTGCTCAATCGCGGCCGGCTTCAGGTCCAGCAATTCGACGGTCGCCTGCATCGCCTCCGCCACCGACGCGAAAAAGATTAAGCCCAGCCCTTTTTCTCTGGGCAACGAAACAATCTTCAGTTCGGCGGAGGTTATTGCCGCCAGCGTTCCCTCGCTGCCGCAGAGCACATCGTTGAGGTTTCCCGGCTTGCGCCGCCAGCGCTCGACGCCGTAGCCGGGCCAGCGTTTGAGAAGTCCCGGAGGCCGCTGTTCATCGATCGTCAGCGAGTGGAAATACGCCAGGTCTCCCATCAGCTCGCGTTGGCGGCGCATGGTGTCATGCCCCGGCCCGACCATCACCACCTGTCCATCCGCCAGCACGATCTCTATTTCGTTGATGTGGTCGGCCGTCGTACCGTAAACCGGCGTATGCGCGCCGCTGGAGTTGTTCGCGATCATCCCTCCGAGCGTCGCCCGCGCGCTCGTTGCCACGTCCGGCCCGAAACAGTACCCGTGTGGCCGCAGAAAATGATTCAAATGGTCGAGGATCACGCCCGGCTCGACCCTCACGGTTTTGCGCTCCAGGTCCAGCTCGCTGATCAGCCGGTTGTACCGCGCGAAATCAATCACCAGGCCGTCGCCGATGGCGCCTCCCACCAGGCCAGTCCCCGCGCCACGCGGAATGACGGCGATGCCCGCCTGCATCGCCGCCATGACCAGCGCGCTCGCCTGTCGCGCCCCATGCGGAAAGGCAACGGCCACCGGTTCAATTTGGTAGAGCGACGCGTCGGTCGCGTAGAGCTGGCGCGTCAGGTTGTCGAAGGCTATCTCACAGTTGGCGCTGGCCAGCGTCGCCTGTTGTTGGGCGGAAGTCATCGCGCTGCGGCCACCTTATCGGCGTGAGTCCTTTTTTACAATCAGGATCCGGCATGCGCCCATGCCAGAACCTACAAATTGCCCTGCGGATTCATGCCTGTCGCCGAACCCGCCATCCTACTTGCTCGCGATGTGCGAAATAATTGTTTACATATAAACAATCGTGTGATAAACAATCTACATGAAAACGAAGCCGGATGCGGAAGGCAGCCCCCGCTACCAAGCCCTGCTGCAATTGCTTCGCACCGCTGACACCGTCTGGAACGCCAGCCGGGTCTTTTTCGAGCGCTGGGACCTCGGCCCGAGCCAGTTCAACGTCCTCAATCTGCTGCACGAGCATCCCGGTGGCTTGTCCCAAACCGAACTGAGCCGGCAGCTCATCATGCACCGTTCCAACATCACCGGCCTGGTGGACCGCCTGGAAAAACGGGGCCTGGTCCGGCGCCAGGACGTCGCCGCGGACCGACGGGCTTATCGGGTTGTGCTGAGTCGCTCAGGCGCGGAATTGCTCCGCGAGATTTTACCGCGCTATTACGAAGGCGCCGAACAGGTCTGGAATGGGCTTTCCGCCCGACGGGCTGCTGAACTGGTCGCCGACCTGCGACAAGTCGCCCAGAACGTCGAACGCATCGCCGCGAAGGGAATGCCTGCGGGAAATCCGGCATGACCTCTATGGCAATCGAGCTAAATGGAGCGAGGTTCGGCGGCGGCTTGCGGGAGACAGCCCAAATGCTCCTATGGGGTGCAGTGGCTGTGGTTTCCTTTCATCTCGCTTACGTGTCGGCCCAGACAGGTTTCCTGGCAGTCATTTACCTGTTCGCACTGCTCCAACTCGCGAAGGCTGACACCTGGCGAATGGCGTTCTACCCTGCACTTGCAGTAGGCTTGGCGCTGGGTGCGCTGCGTCTCGGATTCTTCTGGAGCATTTTTTCGGCAGGGGCGGTTGCGCTGTGGTTGGTGTATGCGTTCTGGATAGGTCTATTTGTAGCCATGTCACGACTCTGCCTGAGGTTCGACTGGGCTCGCGTCTTGCACCTGCCCAACTGCCCGGCGTTTGGCTGGTTTCTGATTCCGTTCATCTGGTGCGGCCTGGAATATTTCCGCAGTGAGCTGTACTACCTGCGATTTTCCTGGCTCAGTCCGGGCTTCGTTTTTGGATCGGCGCCATCGTTCGCGCCGTTCCACTTCATGGGAGCCTATGGCACCGGCTTTTTGCTTATGGCCTTCGCATGGGTGGCAGCTTTCTTTTGGCGAAAATTGCGGAGCATCTCCGCCCTCGTTCTGTTACTCGGAATCGGGTTTCTGCGCCTTGGCGGGCTGATCAGCATCCAACCGCGGGATAACGTTCCTCCGAAAATCCTCCACGTCGCCGGAGTGCAGATGGAGTTCCCAACTGAGCCAGAGGTGCTGATACGCCTCAATGAACTTGTTCGGCGCCATCCCGAGGCCGAGTTGTTGGTGCTGAGCGAATATACGTTCACCGAACCGGTGCCGGAGAAGGTAAAGGCCTGGTGCCGACAGCATCAGCGCTATCTGGCCGTAGGGGGGAAGGACCCGGCTCCCGGAGGAAACTTCTACGATACCGCATTTGTCGTCTCGCCCGACGGGGAAATCGTGTTCCGCCAAGGCAAGAGCGTGCCGATCCAGTTTTTCAAGGATGGGTTGCCGGCACCGGAGCAGAAGCTTTGGGACTCGCCGTGGGGGCAGCTCGGGATTTGCGTCTGCTACGACCTCAGTTACAGTCGCGTGACCGACCGGCTGATTAGACTGGGAGCACAGGGGCTGCTGGTTCCCACGATGGACGTAGTGGATTGGGGCGAGGCGCAGCACCGGCTGCATGCGCGGGTCGCGCCGGTCCGCGCCGCCGAATATGGGGTTCCTATTTTTCGTGTTGCCAGTTCGGGAATCTCACAGCTCGTTGACCGCGATGGCCATGTCCTGGCGGAGGCCCCCTGCCCTGGCGAAGGTGCAATCATTTCTGGAACCATGCAGCTGCGGAACCCGGGCCATCTCCCGTGGGACCGCTGGCTCGCCCCATTTTCGACGGGTATGACCGCCCTGCTGGCCGCCCTCTTCTTGCTGCACCGACTCGGCTTCCGGTCCTCTGGCATTTCCGCCGTTCAAAAGCTGCAAACCGAGGGACGCGCATGCTGAAGTCACTCCTCTATTGGCTGGTGCGGGTGTTGTACGGCTTCAGGTCGTACAACCTGGCGGCGCTGAAGACGCCGGGGCCGGTGCTGTTGCTGCCCAACCATGTCTCCTGGCTGGACTGGATATTCATCGGCGTATGCCTCGACGAGGATTGGCGGTTCGTCACCTCGAGCACGACGGCGCAGCTGAGCTGGCTCCATAAATTCATCATGGTCAACCGGCGAACGTTCCCGGTCGAGATGACCTCGCCCTACGCGGTGAAGCGGATGGCAGAGTATTTGCAGGGCGGCGGGCGGCTGGTGCTGTTTCCCGAAGGGCGCATCTCGACGACCGGCTCGTTGATGAAACTTTTCGACGGGACGGGCTTCCTCATTTTCAAGACCCGGGCCAAGGTCATCACCGCGTATATCCGGGGCGCAGCCAGGCTGCCGTTGTCGCGCAACCCGGACCCGAAGCAATGGTTTCCCCGTGTCTCGAGTCACTTCAGCGACCTGCTGACGCCGCCACCCATGGAGAACATGAGCGTTACCGCGGCGCGGATGAGGTTGACGCATTGGCTGCGGGACCAAATGGTCAAACAGCGATTCGGGACCGAGATGGAATTTGGCGCCCCGTCGGTCCCGCAAGCAATCGCGGAAACCGCGCGCCGGCTTCCCCGAAAAGTGGCGGTGCAGGATGTCACGACGCAGGAGGTAAGCTATCGGCGCCTGCTGGTTGGGGCTCAGGCGCTTGAAGGTCAGTGGCGACGGCGACTCAGCGCGCCCGCCGAACGGGTCGGGGTGCTGCTGCCCAACGTCAACGCCTTTCCGGTTGTGCTCTTGAGTCTGTGGATGGCGGGCAAGGTCCCGGCGATTCTGAACTACACTCACGGCTCGGCGATCCTGCTGGCTTGCGCCCGGCTGGCGGGGTTGAAGCAAATCATCACCTCGCAAAACTTTGCCGCTCGCGCCAGGCTCGACCTTAAGCCGCTCCAGGACGAGGGAATCGAGTTTATCTTTCTTGAAGACGTGCGTCCTTCCATTTCCAAAGTCCAGAAGCTCGCAGCGTCGCTGCGCCATCGCTTCAACCCCCGACTGTCGGGGCTCAACCTTCGACGCGACAGTTCGGCAGTCATTCTGTTTACCAGCGGCTCGGAGGGTGATCCGAAAGGAGTTGAGCTTACGCACGGAAACCTGCTGGCCAACATCCGGCAGATGGGCTCGGTGATCGACCTTATGGACCAGGACCGGTTTTTCAACGCGCTGCCGTTGTTCCACAGCTTCGGCCTGACTGTTGGCTTGCTGCTACCGCTCGTCCGAGGGGCGTTTGTTGCTCTGTATGTGTCGCCGCTCCATTACCGGGTCGTGCCGTCGGCGTTTAACAACCTGAACTGCACCGTGTTCTTCGGCACGAACACGTTTCTCGCGGGCTATGCGCGCAAGGCTCATCCCAGCGATTTTAGCACACTGCGCTACCTGTTCGCTGGCGCGGAGAAAATCCAAGAGACCACGACCACGACCTGGATGCAACGGTTCGGCGTGCGCGTGCTGGAAGGCTATGGTGCGACGGAGTGCAGTCCGTGTCTCAGTGCGAACCTGCCGATGCGTCCGCGCCAGGGCTCCGCCGGACAATTCCTGCCTGGAATCGAATACCGGCTTGAACATGTGGAAGGAGTTGGGGAAGCGCCGACTGAAGAAGGCCGATTACAAAATGAGGAAGGACAAGGATCCTCAGACAAACCACCCATCACCGGTCACGAATCGCCAATGACAGAAAGCCAATCGCCAATAGCCGAGCGCCAGGCGCCACTGGCTTCACACTCCCCACTCCCCACTCTGCGTTCCGCACTTGAGGTAGGCCGTTTGTTCGTCCGCGGACCGAACGTGATGCGCGGGTACCTCAATCGGGAAGCCAACGAAAAGTTCCACGCCTTGGATGGTTGGTATGACACCGGTGACATCGTCAAAGTGGATGCCGACGGGTTTGTTTTTATTTTGGGCCGTTTGAAACGGTTTGCGAAGGTGAGCGGCGAGATGGTCAGTTTGACGGCACTGGAGGACGCGCTGGCGGGCGCGTTTCCGCAGTACGGGTTGCATTTCGCTGTCGCGGTGCTTGCTCGGCCGGACGAAGCCAAAGGCGAGAAGTTGGTGGTGGCGACGAACGAACCACGGCTGACGTTGGAGGCCGTGCGCGAGGCCGTTCGTGCCCGCGGCCTGGGCAACCTCGCCGTCCCACGCGAGATTAAAGTGGTGCGGGAACTGCCCAAGCTAGGGACGGGAAAGGTGAATCATCGTGAACTCGAACGAATGGTCTGAAACGTGTTGCGTGTTGCGTATTGGGAGATGCGCGATCCGTGAATGTTCTAGCAGCAGCATTCACGCTTTACGAAACACGCAATACGCAATACGCAACACGCCTCACGAAGCTTCTAAAATGACAGAAGACCTGAGAATACGCATCCACGGCCCGGCAAACCTTCCGGTCCTCATCTACCTGCCCGGGCTGCATGGGGATTGGACGCTGATCGGCGGGTTCCGGCGGGCAGTTCGGGGACGGGTCCGGTTCGTTGAGGTGACGTATCCGCGGACGTTGACCTGGATGCTGGATGACTACGCGGCCGGGATAGAAGCGGCGCTGAGGAGCCAGGGAATTGAGCATGGGTGGCTGCTGGGTGAATCGTTTGGCTCACAAATTGTCTGGCCGCTTCTGAGCAGGAAGGGGTTCGAGGTTGATGGAGTGATTCTCGCAGGCGGGTTTGTGAGACACCCGACTCCGGGGATGGCGCGAACTGCGGCACGCGTGACGGCGGGGGTCCCGTTTTCGCTAGTGCGCTGCATCCTGGGTCCGTATGCAAAGATCATGAGGTTGCGTTATCGGCGCTCTCCGGAGGTATTGCAGAACGTGGAAGAATTTATCGCGCGCAGGACGGACCTGGACCTCCAGGCCGCCGCCCATCGGCTGCATTTGCTTTCAAAGAGCAATCCAATCGGAGTGGCTCAAGAAGCCGGCCCGCCGGTCTATGCGCTCACCGGTTTGTGGGATCCGATTGTGCCATGGTATTGGGTTCGACGCTGGCTAAGGAGTCACTGTCCAAACCTGCGGGAATACAAAATTATCTGGCGTGCCGACCACCAAGTGCTGGCCACCGCACCAGAAGCCGCCGCCAACGTGATCGTGGGTTGGATAGCTGCGACGGTGCGCGGTAGGCAAGGTCAAACCCATCCGTCCGTATGCAGTCGAAACCTTTAACGCAAAGGGTCTGAGAACCCGTTTGGAAAACCGCTTTCTTTGTAGGAGACGACGTAAGGAGTCTCTGTTCTCCCGCCTGGTCGCCATTTGTACCGCAAGTTTGAGACTCCTTACGTCGTCTCCTACAATGTTAAAGGACGCCCACCCCCAACGACCTGCGGCAGGAGGGGCCACCTGCCAGCCGCGGGGCGCCGTGGGTGAGCGGCGCCCCGCGCGGCTGGCTGCGAGGTCTCCGTGAGGGGTACTGATTAAGATGTCAAAGAGCAGCGCCGGCGGGATCCAGGTTAGTGGGCCCGGGCCGGCGAAATCGTTTCAAAGGCGATTTACCGCGAGCGGGTGCGAATGGGGTTTCCGGTCGGTGGAGGTCCTGGGAGTCATGGGGCTGCGGTACGGTTGGAGGTGTGGAATACCTGTTCGGCTCAAAAAAGATACTCAGATGTACTCAGATGTACTCAGATGTAGTCAGACGTACTTGGCAACGCGGTGGCGATTTTCTGCTTTGAATTCCTTTGAATTGCTTTGAAACAGGTTGAAATCCTTTGAAAGGCGCGCGATCTGAGAACTGGGCCGCATGGGTTCTAAAGGTGATGGGGTGAAAAAAATATAAGCTTTAGTGGGCGTGATTAGCTGAGGTTAGCCGGATTCGCGTGGGACCACCTGATACCAGCTGGGAGGCGGGGGCGAGGAGTTCTGCCGCAAGGAGGCGCAAAAGGCACAAAAGCGGGCTGGAGCATTCTTGATCATCGTTAATGGTGTCCTGCTTCAAGGGTGTGGGGCGGCCAGCCGGGGGAAAAACTTTTTTCTTAGCGCTCATCGGCGCTCATTGGTCGAGATTGGTCGAGATTGGTCCCGGAGCGGGTTGAGGGTCCTTCGCTGCTGCCAGGGGGGCGGGGAGGCTGGTTTCCTTGCGGCGGGCTTTGGCGCAGTCGAGGCCGTGGTGGGCCGTTTTAGCCACGCTGTTGAGCAGCGAGATGAAGGAACCGGCGTCGGACTGGAGGTTTTCTCTGAGAGCGTGTTTGAAAACTCAACAAACCCAAAGAAATTCTCAGAATTGACTGTACTTTTTTGATCACTTACCCCAGCAAACTGGGGATGCGATACACTTGCGATCTCACTGACACCGAATGGAAACTCATCGACTACTGCTTTCCCAAGCCT
>DATMRF010000093.1:0-17907 GCA_035566435.1 Candidatus Acidiferrum sp. | reverse complement strand
AGGCTTGGGAAAGCAGTAGTCGATGAGTTTCCATTCGGTGTCAGTGAGATCGCAAGTGTATCGCATCCCCAGTTTGCTGGGGTAAGTGATCAAAAAAGTACAGTCAATTCTGAGAATTTCTTTGGGTTTGTTGAGTTTTCAGACACGCTCTCACTGCGGTCGCGCACGTGAATGCCAAACCCGGGAAGGAATCGGATGTGCGCCGGGAACTTCTGTCGTTGGTCGCTCCGAGTCGAAAGGACGAAGGTTGCCTCAACTACGACCTGCACCAGGGGGTCGATAACCCGGCTCTGTTTTTGTTTCACGAGAACTGGACGAGCAAGGCGCACTTGGACCGGCACTTGCAGAAGCCGGACTTGCGGGGCGTGCTGGCGCGGGTTGGCCAGATGGTCGCCGAACCGCCCCAGATCACGCTGTGGGAGAGGATTTCGGAATAAAGTCGTCCTCCTGTCACAGTCGCCGTTGTCGTAATCGTAATCGAGCCAGTTTGGAGGATTGGAGTGGTGGAGTGATGGAATAATGGGTCCGGATCGATGACCAGGGAGGAGGAAGAAAAAGAGCAGCAGGAAGCGGACGGCGGGCAACGATTGCGGCATCTGGTCTTGCTCAAGGCTTCGCGCCTTCTCCAGACGACCAGTTGGGTGGCGCCACCGCTAGGCAGACCCAGCCGGCAATGAAGCTGATGCCGCCAAACGGAGTGATGGCGCCCAACCACCGAAGGTTGGTCAGGGCAAGCAGATAGAGCGATCCAGAAAATAATAAAATGCCGATCAGGAAACTGAACCAGGGCCCTCGGTGCAATGGCGTTCGCCCCGCCAGGATGAACAGCATCAACGCGTGGATGAAATGGTAGAACACCGCTTTCTCCCAAATGGCGGCGGTCTGATTCTGTGCGAGTACGGGCTTAAGCCAATGGGCCCCAAACGCGCCAAGGACGACCGCTAACGCCCCCAATACCGCCGCAACACGCAGCGCGGTTGAATTGGTCATACCTGTTTGGCGGCGACGCGCAATCCAAACGGCTCCGGCGCGGTAGCAAAGGAAAGCACTCCCTGCCGTGAGGTCACGCCGGCGTAAGGGTCGTTGGTGATGAGGATGTTTCCGTCCACGTCGAGATAATCGCACAACTCGGCCAGGTGAGCTGCGGCGCTGATGAGGATGCTGGTTTCGATCATGCAGCCGATCATGGTTTTGAGCCCGGCTTTGCGCGCCGCTTCGAGCGCAGCCTTTCCCGCGCTGACGCCGCCCGTTTTGACGAGTTTGACATTTACGCCGTGGAAACACTCGGCTGCCTGCGCGATGTCCTTCGCGAGATGATAGGATTCATCGCCGAAGATGGGCAGGGGTGAGCGCTGCTTGAGCCAGACCCAATCCTTGACCGGAGTCGTCGCCGGCATGGGTTGCTCCACATACTGGATGTGACCGTCTTTGGCCAGCCATTCAATGTTTTCGAGGGCTTGTTCCTTCGTTTTCCAGCCTTCGTTACCGTCCACGCGAATGGTTTTGGTGGGCGCTACTTCGCGCAGCGCCTGCAGATTCACTTTGTCGTCTGCCACTCCCAACTTAACCTTCAAAACCGGGTACTGCTCAGCTTCCTGAACTTTCTTGCGGATCATCTCAGGCTTGTCGATCCCAATCGTGAACGAAGTCACGTGTTGGCTTTCGCGAAACCCGAGACCGAGGAGGTCGTAAATCGGTTTCTTCGCTCTCTTCGCCGCGCCGTCCAGCAAGGCGATATTGAGGGCGCTTTTGGCGGCCATGTCGTGGCGCGACAGCGTGTCGAGATATGTCATGCTGCCTTCGACGTCGCTGAACGAGAGTCCCCGCGGATCGACCTGCTGGATGAATGCTTCCACCGTCTTGGGCGATTCTTTGTACCGGGCGGACGGGGCGGCTTCGCCCAACCCAACGGTGCCGTCAGCGCCGACGAGTTCGACGATAATGACCTGGGCAGTGTTGGTGCCACTGGTTCGGGCAATTGCCCACAGGTGAGCGAGCTGCAAGTCCACGCGCTTAGAGTTCAATTTCACAACGCCACGGAATCGCAAATCGGCAAAATAGGCAACAAAATTGGTTTACGGTTAGGCGGCAAACGAGCGGTTGGGCTGCGAGAGCCTACGGAGCCGGGCTGACCTGGTGTTCAAAAACAAAAACGCCCTTTTTGTTTCCGACCACAATATCCGGATACTGCTTGTTGCTGACATGACCGACGGTCACCTGCGTCCCCACGCCGGAATCATCGTCAACGAGGTGCGGCACATAATGGACCTGCCCATTGGCTCCGCGCACCAGTTGGAACCAGTACAGGACTGCCTTGCCGTTCGAGTCAGGATCGGGGCCATTCTTACCGTGCGCCCAGAACCGTTTGCCGGTCACGATGTCTTTCAAACCATCGCCGTCTATGTCGATCAACGCTTGTGAGTGCGGCTGCGAAAAGGCGACCCCATATTTGTTGGGGGTGGTGTCCTTGTTAAGGATGACGTGCTGACGGAACGTGATGTTGCCGTTTTCGCGGACCTGCTCGTACCAGACCAGTCCATAGCCGTGCGGATTCAGACAAGTGATCACATCGTTCAAACCGTCCCCGTTGACATCATAGACCAGCATCTGGGCGGCGCCGTCGGTGAAATGGAACGGATGCTTCACCCAGACAGGGTCATTTACTCGTGAAGCGGGTTGCTCCCACCAGCCATCCTTCTCGATAAGATCCATGCGACCATCGCCATTGATATCGCCATAGCCCAGCCCATGCGTGAAGCGCTGGTAATCCCCCTTCGGTGACACGGCATGGAACCTCCAGGGCGTCGCAGGATTTTTCCAATCCGCCTCGGCGTAGCCCAGGTAGCCGTGCGAGCAGCAAAGAATCTCCGGCTTGCCATCACCAGTGATGTCGGCGAACCCGGGAGACTCGTTGTCCAAGACGTCAAAAATGACGTGCTTTTGCCAGTGTCCTTCGCCGCCCTTCGGGTTTTCATACCAGGCGACTTCTTTGCCCGGGAAACCATAGACGATGACATCGTCCCAGCCATCGCCGTTGAAATCGTGAGCGAACGTGAGAAAGCATTCCGAATAGGCATTATTCACGCCGAGCGCGCCTTCGAAACCAGGTGTGGTTTCTTCAGTGCCGTCGCTCTTCTTCCGCTTGAAGGTGGCGGTTGCGGGAGCGAACTCGTGGCGTTTCTTGAAATCGGGACCTTCGTACCAGAACGGACCCGAGACCACATCCACCTGGCCGTCATGGTTAAAATCGCCGATATCCGCGCCCTCGGCCCAGAACTGGTCTGTAAGTTGGACTTTCTTGAAAGAATGGACCAATCCCTTGTCGCCGGCGAAGGCCGGAGTGATGGTTAGAACCGCGGCAGCCAAAAGCACTTTAAACATGCAGCAATGCTTGACAGTCCGTGTGTCTTGGGTCAAGCCATATGGTTATGGACACAAGCCGAAAAAACTCAACCGGCGAAGGCCAAATCTCACGCCGGCAGTTCATTCGAGGCATCGTGGCGGTTTCCTCTGGTTTCGCGCTGTCGCGGCTCGGCGCCATGGCCTCCGCCGCAACGGGAAAAGCCACCCCGCCGGTTGTCGTTTTCAGCAAGGTCTATCAGGAACTCCACTTGAGCTTTGCTGACGCCGCGGCGGTTACGGCGGAAGCAGGACTCAATGGTATTGATTGCCCGGTCCGCCCCGGTGGAGAAGTGCTGCCGGAAGAAGTTGCTGATGCGTTACCGAGATATGTGCACATTTTGCGCCGAGGCGGCCTGCAGTTGCCCCTGCTGACCACTGCCATCACGAGCGTTGCGTCGCCTCACGCGGAAACAGTGCTCCGCACCGCGAAAAAGTTGGGCGTCCAGTGTTACCGGCTGGGCTTTATCGAGCGCCAGCGCGAAGTGTCCTCGCCTCAGCAGGTGCGCGAGGTCAGAGCCCAGTTAAAAGATCTGGCGGCGTTAAACAAAGAAATCGGCATCGGCGCGCTGCTACAAAACCATTCTCCGTCTGGCCGGACCTCCTATTTCGGCGGTGATCTGGCGGAACTGTTCGAAGCCGTCGAGGATTTCGACCCGGCTCAGATCGGGGTGGCCTTTGACATCGGTCATGCGCTGGTGGTTCATGGAGACGATTGGCGTTCCTGGTTCGAGAAACTCAAGCCGCACTTCAAGATCGCCTATGTGAAAGATGTGAAGCGGGCCGGCGGGTGGGTGCATTTTGGCCAGGGCGACATTGCCGCCACCGGTTATTTCCAGTTGCTGCGGCAAATCGGATACCAGGCGCCCGTCTCGCTGCACGTTGAGTTCGACTGGACCGACGGCGGAAAATCCAAAACACGCGCGGCGCTGGTGAAGGCTTTGCAGGAGAGTTCGCGGGTTTTGAGGCAATGGCTAGGCGGTTGAGCCCACGCCCCGCCGTTTTGTGTGCTTGACGCTTTGTTCGGTTCTGGTAGTCTCTCGCTTGTGAATTCGAGCGGTTTGCAATTTTCCAGCAACTTTGCCGGTTGGTATTACTTTACCGACGCGGCGGACTGGTGCTTGCGGCTGCCTTAAACATCCTCAACGCCAAACGCCGCCGCAGGTCTCCACCTGCGGTTTTTTTTGTGGCGACCCCCAGGTATTTCAAAAACAGCCATATGATCATTGTTCTTAAACCCGGCATCGCCAGGAAACAGGAGACCGTCATCCTGCAGGAGATCCGCAGGCGCGGTTACAAGCCGCACGTGATGCGGGGCGTCGCCTGCACCGTCATCGGCGCGATTGGCGACGAATTGACCCATCAATCGCTCGAAACGCTCGCCATGGTCTTTCCCGACATTGTCGAGAGCGTTACTCCGGTTCAGAAACGCTACAAGTTCGTCAGCCGCGAGGCGCATCCGGAGAATTCTGCTATCCCGGTGCGGGAACATTTCGTCGGCGGCAAAAAATTCCACGTCATGGCCGGGCCCTGCTCGGTGGAGAGCGCCGACCAATTGCTTCGAACGGCGGACGCCGTGAAAGCGGCAGGGGCGACCATCCTGCGCGGGGGCGCGTTCAAGCCGCGCACCTCCCCTTATGAATTCCAAGGGCTGGGCGAGAAGGGGCTAAAACTGCTGGCCAGGGCCCGACGGGAAACCGGCCTGGCCGTTATCACCGAACTGTTATCGGAGCGCCACGCTGACCTGGTGGCCGAATACACCGACATCATCCAGATCGGCGCGCGCAATGCCCAGAACTTCCAACTCCTGATCGCCGCAGCCAAAACCGGCAAGCCGATCCTGCTCAAGCGCGGCTTGTCGATGAAGATCGAGGAATGGCTGCTCGCGGGCGAATATGTGCTGGCGCACGGGAACGCCAACCTGATGTTCTGCGAGCGCGGCATCCGCACCTTCGAAACCTACACCAGGAACACGCTCGACCTGGCGGCCGTCCCCATCATCAAGAATGAGTCCCACTGCCCGATTGTGATCGATCCCAGCCAGGGTGCCGGCCGTTCGGACCTGGTTAAGGCGCTGTGCAAAGGCGCGGTGGCGATGGGTGCCGATGCCTTGCTGATTGAAGTGCATCCGAATCCTGCGGAGGCATGGAGCGATGGCTCCCAGCAGGTTTCGCTGGAGGGTTTCACTCAACTCATGCGCGAACTGCGTCCGCTCTTGCAGGCGGTGGGAAGGGAGTGAGTAGAGATCACCTCACTTCACATCCGTTCGGAACGGTGTGGCAGGCAAGCCCTCTTGATTGAAGAGGTTCACGTCAGGAGTGTGCGCCCAGCCGTACCGCACAGCGACGGGTTTCCCCACTGACGGGCTTGAGACGACAACCTGCTCACCCTCAATCTCGGCCGCGGCACTGACGAAATTTCCGTCGTTCCCGGCAATGGTGAAGCCTTTCAGCGGGCCGTCCTTCGCGACAAAACCCTTGCCGGTATGAGTAAAGCGCAGGAGCACGCGGTTGCCTTCCACCTTCATCGACTCATATACCGGCCCGGAGTACTCGAGCTTCTCTCCGTAAGCGACGGCGCGGGCGGCCAGTGCGAGCCGCGCGCCTACGGGCTCCTTTTGCGTGGGGTGAATGTCAGTTTCATTTCCTACGTCCGTTATCACTGCCATTGCCGTGCGAGGAACCTTTTGCCAGGTCAACAACTGGGCTTCGCGGATTTCCGGCGTCATGTCCTTCTCCGGGGCAATTTGGACAAACAGGAATGGGAAATCGCCCTGGCCCCAGGCTTGGCGCCAATTTCCGATCATCGCGGAGAGGAGCCTGCGGTACTCGGCAGCGCGGCCGGAGTTCGATTCGCCTTGATACCAAATCGCGCCCGCAATCGCATACGGCTCCAGCGGAGCGATCATCGCGTTATACAGTCCGCAAGGGCGTTTGTTCGTGCGAAGCGGATTTTCGGGTGGCCGCGGCGGGCGTGGCGGCTCTTTGCCTTGGGCTTTGGCCCTGGCGACGGCATCCTTGTATTTCTCGAGTCCTTGCTGGTGTTGAGCCTCCGCTTCGGCCGGATTGAACTGCCTTACGGTTTCGGCATAACGTTCGAGAATCCGCTTCAACTCGGGGTCAGCTTCCAGCGCGGCCCGAGAGGTCCAGGCTTCGGCCGGGGTGCCGCCTACTGAGGAATGAATCAATCCGACCGGCGACTGCAGTGTCCGGCGCAAGTCGCGCCCGAAAAACCACGCCACAGCGGAAAAGTTCGTCGCTGTGGCTGGTGCGGACTCTTTCCAACTCCCCGCGATGTCAGTTTTGGGGTCATCGGCAGCCGCGCGTGGCACGGTGAAGAGCCTAAGCTGCGGGTCGCGGGCGTCCGCGACGGCTTCGCGCGCGTTGGCGGCCCGCCCCAGCGGGAACTCCATATTCGATTGGCCGCTGCACAACCAGACTTCCCCGACCAGCACGTTGGTCAGTGTGACCGTATTCTTGCCGGAAAGGGTCATCGTGAAGGGACCGCCCGCTTTCAGAGGGCGAAGGCGCACCGACCAGCGGCCGTTTTTGGCGACGGTCGAGACAGACTGGTCCTGTATTTTCACCGTCACACTTTCACCCTTGTCCGCCGAGCCCCAAACCGGCACCGGAACTCCTCGCTGGAGAACCGCGTTATCCGAAAAGAGATTGTTGGGCTTGACCTCGCCCCGGGCCGAAACAGCCGTAGCCAGCGCGCCTAGGCAAAGAACGGATACAAATCTGTTCATAGTTCGAGCATAGTCATCTTGCTCTTTAACAGTATGAACGGAGCCGCGAAATGACCAGTCTCAATGCTTGCGTAATGCTCCAATGAAAGCTGGCTGGGGCGCACGATTGGAATCGTGCGCCAGAGCCAAGATCGACCCGTTACCGGCCGGCTTGGTTCCAGGGACAACAGCTGTGCTCCTAACGTCACGTTACAGCTGGGGGAGATTGCGACTGGACCCGCTGCGGGCATGACTCCTGCTCCTGATTCCGTTGGCGTCCGGCTTGCCGGGTTGACAGCCAATTGCCCGAAAATAATTTTCACACAATTCCGAATGAAATCAGGACACCGCTGTAAGGGGGTAGCGTGGTCCGCACCACACCGATACTTTAAGACACGTCGCATGTTTGGTTGGAGAGGTCCAAGGAGTGTTTTTGTCGCGTTGCTGCTCGCGTCGAGTGTTTGTCCGCGCCTTCACGCCGTGGACCGCTGGGCCGCGCTCTCGCAAATCGAATCCGGGGACAATGACTGCGCGATCGGAGCGGCGGGCGAGGTTTCCCGCTATCAAATGAAGGTCTATTTGTGGCGACAATACTCGGCCACCAACGCGGATTGGCAAAAACCGGCCGATGCACTTAAGGCCGCTCAGGAGTTGATGAAGGACAGGTGTTCCGATTTCGAGGACACGTTTCACCGGCCACCGACTGATTTTGAATTCTACATCCTCTGGAATGCCCCGGGACAGATTCGAAGGCCGGTAAAAACCGTTCGCGAACGCGCCGAAAGGTTCTGCAACCTTGTCGCGAGCCGGTGACCCTCAAGCTCCCGGTGTGAAGCTCATCCCCCGCCATCATCCCGGGGCAATTGGCCGGTGACCCGGCGGCCAAACGCTTTGGCGTCCACCAGAAACTGCTCGAGCCAATCCGTGGCTGCCAAATCCGAAGCCGATTTGGCCAAAACGTGGATGCCCAGTTCCATGACAAACGCCGGGTCCGAGAAGAGCGGCGGAGCGGTCCCCTGGGTGTCGCGCAACTCTCGCGCCCGTTGAGCGAGGCGTTTGGCCAGCCATGCCTGCCTGGTATCCGCCGCTCGCGCCTCGAGCGAATCGGCCGCCTTCGCCCATTCGCCGTTGGCACCCATGGTCTCGCCCGTAATAAACGCCATCACTGGGCTGTCGGGCCAAACCTTGATAGCAATGGCGATTTCACGGTCCGCCCCGAGTAAATCTTTGCGTTGGAGGGCGGCCCCCGCCCGCCAGACATGAATAAGCGCCACTGCCTGGGTGCTGCCGAGACCCTTCCAGCCTGCTGGGGTAAGCTGAAGTGCCTGGTCTAATTCGCGAGCGGCCGTTCTGTCCCAACCGTGCTCCGCAAACAAAACAGAGCGCTCTAGATGGTAAAGCGCTCTGGCATTGGTCGTCGAAAGGCTTGAGGGGGCAACCGACTCGAGTTCCGAGAGCGCGAAATCGGTGAGTCCGTTGAGGGCAAAAGCGGCCGCCAGGAACATCCCCAAGCCAGGCGGCGGGTCCTTGCTCCAGGCGCGCAGGTCGGCTGCAACGTGTCCCCAGTCGGGTGCGCCGTTGGTTGTTGGCGGGACATCTTCGACCAATTTTATTACGCTCCACGCGAGCTTAGCCATTTGCTGTTCGGCCGAAGAGAGCGAGTTGCTTCCCGCTCCTGCGAAGTGCTCCGCGGCGGGCGCGAGGCCGGCGAAGCCGTAATCGCAGAGAGTGGCCCGCGCGCCGCGATAGGCTTTGAGCTTTAAACGGGCGAGGCGTTCGCGGCTTTGTCGCTCCTCGTCGGCTAACTGAGCATAGGTTCGAGCCGAGCAGGCTGCCGCGCGTGTTTCCCGCAGCAGAGTTCCCACTTCGGCGCCTGACATCAGCCCCGATTTCGCCTGCTCTTCCAGTCGTGTCGCCGCAGCCTCGGCGCGGCTCGCCGCGCGTTCCGCGGCTTCCGGTTCGCGGTGCTCAAACGCATGGAGCGCCTCGCTTTCTGCCTGAATCGCTCGTTGCCGCAGCTCGGCCGGCTTCACGCTGCAACTGGTCGCCGCCACTGCCAGCACCGTTGCCGCCACCACAACCTTGGCCAGCGTCCGTTTCATGCGTGTGATATTAGGCGCGGCGACCAAATCGGGCGCAAGTTAATAGTCTTTCGTCACCTGCGTTGCGCATGACCCGGCTATGGGCTTGACCGTGACCGTGTTCCCGCCAATCTTTTTGCTCCGTGATCCAGTGAGGATACTGAAAGCTAAGTTAAAGGAAACTCCGTGAGCGTTATGGAGCCAAGCAAATCAAAATGGAAGCTGCTGCGTCGGCGCCAGGTGCTGATGCCGACGTGGCGCGGGTGGCTGGTGCTGCTCGCGGGCTTCATCGGGCTGGCGATTGTTGCGATCCTGAAGATTCATCCGTTCCTGGCAGTCAACGCGCCGCTGTCGGGCGGGTCGATGGTTGTGGAGGGCTGGGCTTCCGATTATGCCTTGCAACGGGCAGTGGCCGAGTTTCACGGGAATCATTACGACAAGATGTATGTGACTGGCGGCCCGATCGAGGCTGGCGCGCCGCTTTCGGAGTACAAGACCTACGCGCAGCGCGGCGGGGCGGTGCTTTCCAAGCTGGGTATGAGTACTAACGAGCTGCAAGTCGTGCCCGCCCCCTGGGTGCGTCAGGACCGGACATACACCGCGGCACTGAGCTTGGCCAATTGGCTGCGGACCGATGGCGTCGGTCTGGCGAAAGTCCACCTGATCACCGAGGACACACATGCGCGCCGTTCCAGGTTGCTCTACCAGAAGGCGCTGGGAAAAGGCGTGAAGGTCGGGGTGACCGCCATCCCGCCTGGGGACTACAACCCGAGCCGTTGGTGGCACTCAAGTGTGGGGGTCCGGTCTGTCATCGGTGAGACCTTGGCTTACGGCTACGCGCGCTTCTTCTTTTGGCCCTGACGAAACAGCCCGTCATCCGCAGTCCAAGGTTCACTACCTTCTGTCTCCAAGGCGGGGTTTTGCATGCGAAGACGCTCCAGGCGCCTTTCTCCTGCTTGGTCAGGTGGTGTGCGGCTTGGAACCGAAGACGCCGTCGAGGATGACCTCTTTGGTCTTCCAAATCAGCGCCATGGTCATGGCCAAGGGGAGAAGCACGAGAAGTATGAGGAACCAGAAACTGCCGCGGTCCAGCACAACCATCACCGCCTGAAAATAGAGCGGCAAATCTGGAATCCTGCCCAGGGCGAAGTAAGCCGCGCTGAGCAGCACCGTCGCCCCCAGCAGATTGAGGTTCAGTGCCGTGAATTGTTTGGTTTCATGGCGGAGGGCTTCATCCGGCAGCATTGCGCCGAGACGCTGAAGCGCCAGATTGAGACTGCCCAGGAACAGCAGTGCCGAAAGGACCATCAGGAGCACCATCACGTAAAAAAAAGTGTTGTACGGGACTTTGTTCCACCAGTAGAGAAAAGGGCTGAGGCCGAGGTTGATAAGGCTCAGAATCCGGGCACGGTCCAGCGCGGTGCGCCAAATCCGTTCCTGTTTTTGAAACGCGCCGATCTGCCACAGCCCATAGACCAGCAGGCCCGTGCAGGCAGTGGCCGGCCACATGCCCAGGGATCGGAGGGCTTCGGCCTTTGCCGTATGAAAACAAATCACCAGGGTGGCCGGCAATCCCCAGAACAAGGCGGAGAGCCCGCGCACCAGCCTGCCGAGCGAACGCATCAGCTCAGCGTTGGGGGCGGTTTCAGGCATGTCCCAGATCAGAAACTCAGGTAGGTGTACTCCTTGAGGCCCTTTTCATAGTCGTCCAGCAGGCGCATCGCCTCGGAGGGCTTCATGCGGTCGGATTTGATGGCGTCATCGACCTGCGCCTTCATCTGGCGTTTGAGTTCCTTCTCGTCGTACTGCACCGAGTCGAGCGCCTGCACGATGGTCGTGCCTTCAATGATTTCCTCCACGTAATAGCCGGCGGGCTCATCCGGATCGAGGAACACATGGACCTCATTGACGCGTCCGAAGAGGTTGTGCAGGTCGCCCATAATGTCCTGGTAGGCCCCCATCAGGAAGAAACCGAGGTAGTAGGGCTCAGGCATGCCGTTGCCGTTGGCGTTTAGCGCGTGAAGCGGCAAAGTGTCCCGCACATCCCGCAGATCAATAAACTTATTGACCTGTCCGTCAGAATCACAGGTGATATCCACCAGCGTGGCTTCGCGCGTTGGCCGTTCATTGAGGCGGCTGACGGGCATCACCGGAAACAGTTGGCCTAGGGCCCAGTGGTCCAGCAGCGATTGGAAAACCGAAAAGTTGCACAGATACTGGTCGCCGAGACTGTCTTCGAGTTTGCGAATCTCTTCGGGCACGTAAGCCTGGCCTTTGAAGCTTTCGACCACCTCCTGGCTGATCTCCCAGTAGAGGTTTTCCATCTTCGCTTTTTCGGGCAAATCAAACATGCCGAGCGTAAACATATGCTGGGCATCTTCTTTGCGTTCCAGGGCGTCGTGATAGGCCTCGAGCTTGTTGAGCTTGGGGAGGTTTTTGCGGATATCGAGCAGTTCCTTGACCAGCGGGTGTTCGTTTTCAGAATACTGGAAGTAATCGCCGGGGCGGATCTTCGCAATCGAGCCGAACACTTCGACAATCAGCACGCTGTGATGCGCGACCACCGCCCGGCCACTTTCGCTGATGATGTCCGGGTGCGGCACCTTCTCCGCATTGCAGACATCGGCAATGTAATACACGATATCGTTGGCATATTCCTGTAAAGTGTAATTCGTAGAGCTGTCGAACGCTGAGCGGCTGCCGTCGTAGTCAACCCCCAGTCCGCCACCGACATCCAGGAACTCAATGGGGAAACCCATTTTCTGCAGCTTGGCGTAAAACCGGGCCGCTTCCTGGACCGCACGTTTGACGATGAGAATATCGGGAATCTGCGAGCCGATGTGGAAATGCACCAGCTTAAAGGCATGCGCCAGGTTTTCCGCCTTCAGTAATTCGGCCGCGACGAGCAGCTCCCCGGTGCTCAGTCCGAATTTGGCGTTCTCACCCGCGCTATCGGCCCACTTCCCTCCGCCTTTGCACAAAAGCCGGGCCCGCACGCCGATAATCGGCTCGACGCCGAGTTGCTTGGAGACGCTGATGATCTGGCGCAGTTCTTCGAGCTTCTCCACGACCATGATCACTTTCTTGCCAAGCTTGGTCCCCAGCAGCGCCATGCGTACAAACGCGGCGTCCTTGTATCCATTGCAGACGATAAGGCTGCCGATCTGGCTTTGTAGGGCGAGACCCGCGAACAATTCGGGCTTGCTGCCCACCTCTAGGCCGAAGTCAAACGGCTTGCCGGCATCCAGGATTTCCTCGACCACTTCCCGAAGCTGATTCACTTTGATCGGGAAGACTCCTCGGTACTTGCCCTGGTAGTTGAACTCACTGATTGCGCCCCGAAACGCCAGGTTAACTGACTCTACGCGGTGACGGAGGATGTCCTGAAACCGAATCAGCACCGGGAATTTCAGGCCGCGCGCCTTGGCTTCCTCGATAACGTCGGTGATATCGACGGCCGCGCCGGTGTCGCCCCGCGGTTTGGCGATGACGTGCCCCGCCTCATTGATGTCAAAATAGCCGGCTCCCCACCGATGCACACTGTACAGGTTCCTCGCCTGCTGGATGTCCCAGGGCTCGCTCGCCTCACTAGAGTTGCTCATTTCGATTTCGACAAATCGAAGGGCACTATAGAATGATGAACGTGGAATTCAATACACTGATTGAAGATTTTTAGGAAGCTTGTGTACAACTTGTGAATAAGTGTGAATAAGTGTGAATAAGTAGCCGAAGACCCTAAGCTTGGTCGTTGATGGCAGTCCTCTTCACTTCCGCGCGTTTCACGCATCACCTCCCCTTTCATACTTTGCAGCTTCCGACCTTTCTGTTTTTATCACTCACATGGCACAGGCTTCTCTGAGCGAGATCGTACGGTACTGCGACCGAATGCTCCGCATCGCTGAGGTGGAGGATTATCCCGGTGCGGCCAACGGACTGCAGGTCGAGAACCGAGGCCGAGTCAGGCGCATCGCGGCGGCGGTGGACGGTAGTTTGGCAACGGTTCAGCTGGCGACGGCTGCCGGCGCCGATTTGTTGGTGGTGCATCACGGACTGTTTTGGGGCGCTGCTCACCCGTGGACCGGAAAGCGCTACGAGCTTCTGCGGCGTCTTCTCGAAAACGATCTGGCGGTTTATAGCTCGCACCTGCCTCTGGATCTTCATCCGAAGCTGGGCAACAACGCCCACCTCTGCACGTTGCTCGGCCTGCGCAAGCTGCGGCCGTTTTTCTTCGAGCATGGGAGGCATATTGGGTTTCAGGCTTCAACTGCCATCTCTCGGGCGGAATTGGCGAGCCGATTGAAACGCGCCACTGGAGTCGAGGCCCTCAGCATCCCCGGTGGGCCGCAAACCTGCAGGCGCATCGGCGTTGTGACTGGGGGAGGCGGCAGCGAACTGGCGAAGGCTGCTGCCGAGGGAGTGGATACTTTCATTACGGGCGAAGGGCCTCACTGGACTTATGCCCTGGCTGAAGAGTTTGGTGTCAATGTGCTTTACGGCGGTCATTACGCGACCGAAACCTTCGGCGTGAAGGCGCTGGCGGCCCACCTTTCGACACGGTTCAAGGTTCCGTGGGAGTTCATCGATCATCCGACCGGACTTTAATTCCCGTTTGACCCGGTTTCTGCCGGCGAATAGCCTCTGCCGCCATGCCTGAATCGCCGCTGGTCAGTCTGCTCATCCCGACACACAACAACGGAGGAACCGTTGGTGAATCTATCGAGTCCTGCCTCCGTCAGACGTTTAAGGACCTGGAGATCCTGGTTTACGATGAGGCCAGCGGCGATAAGACTCGGGAGGTACTTAATGGGTACGTTTCGCGGGACGCTCGCATCCGCGTGATGACCAGTGACAGCAATTCTGGGCCCCTGCGGGCCTGGCGCAAGTTGTTGCACGAGGCGCGCGGACGCTATTGCACGTTCGTGTGGTCGGACGATCTGATCCTGCCGCGGTACGTCGAGACACTAGTGCGGGTTCTGTTGGATAATCCGAAGGACCTGCTCGCGGGCTGCAATGCGTTTCGCTATTACCTGCCGGACGATCCCAAAACGCCTATCGAACCGGCCAACCTGGACCAGCCGAACCCAAAGTGGGAGCTGCTCAACGAACGGTACGCTACAGCGCGTCTAAAGGGGGACGCCTATGCGTTGGGCATTTTCGCAAAGATTTTTCCGGTGACCCAGATGTGCAACTTGTTCGTTACTGCGGCGGCGCGGGAAGTGTTCGACCACTACATCGACATTCCGAACCCTTACGGCTTCGATTACTCGCGCCTGGCGTACGGGAATGACGTTGCGTTTTTGAGCGAGCTGGGTTTGCGTTCGGGGGAATTAGTGCAGGTCGGCGAGCCGTTGGTGGTGGCGCGCTCGACCTCCGGCAGCCTGACCGAGCGGCTGATTCACACCAATCGTTGGCAATATTGGCTGCAATATACCTATGCGTTCTATGCCGGGTGGTCCCAATGCCGCCAGCTCTCGCCCCGCATGGGTGCGCTCATTCGCGCCGCCGCCGACCGCGTCCATTTTTGCGATTTCTTTTACTCCCTGAAAAAGCGGCGCTGGCCGCGCGCGGGCAATCCCTTCAAGGCCGCCCGGGCAGTCTGGTTTATCCTGCGAGAGGACCGCCATGTCCGGAAGGACGCCTCCGCCGAAACTATGGAGCGGTGGCTGCAGCGCAGGAGCTAGCCGGTGGTCATGTTTGATTTTTGAGTTTTGATTGCTCAAGCGACTGCGAACCCTCTACGAACTCGAGTTCTGGTAATCAAAAACTGAAAATCAAAATTCAAAAATCCTCTTGAAGCTTGTCAACCAGACTTGCTCCATAGATTCTGCTGTCTCGATATGCCAAAAAAAGCGCTTATCACCGGGATCACAGGCCAGGATGGTTCATACCTGGCCGAACTGCTGCTTTCTAAGGGCTACGAGGTCCACGGGATCGTGCGCCGTTCGAGCTCGTTCAATCGCGGGCGAATCGACCCCATCTATTCCGACCCGCAGCTCCAGAGCACTAAGCTCTTCCTGCATTATGGTGATGTGACGGAGGGCAGCTCGCTCGTGCGGCTGCTGGACAAGCTGGGACCGGAGGAGATTTACAATCTGGCGGCGCAGAGCCACGTGCGCGTCAGCTTCGACAACCCCGAGTACTCGACGGACGTGAACGCGACCGGCACGGTGCGCTTACTGGAAGCCATCCGCGAATCTGGCATCAAGCCGCGGTTTTATCAGGCTTCCTCCAGCGAAATGTTCGGCAAAGTTCGGGAAGTGCCGCAGAATGAAGAAACGCCTTTTTATCCGCGCAGCCCGTATGCGGCTTCGAAGGTCTATGCGTATTGGATCACGGTGAATTACCGTGAGGCTTACAACTTGCATGCCTCGAATGGCATCCTTTTCAACCACGAATCCCCGCGGCGCGGCGAGTCATTTGTGACTCGCAAAATCACGCGCGCCGTGGCGCACATCCTCGCCGGGTTGCAGGACAAGCTTTATCTCGGCAATCTGGATGCCAAACGCGACTGGGGCTATGCCAAAGAATACGTCGAAGCCATGTGGCTGATGCTCCAGCAGGAGAAGCCGGACGATTATGTGATCGCGACCGGTGAAACGCATTCTGTCCGCGAGTTTCTCGAAGAAGCCTTCGGCCATGTCGGCCTCGACTGGAACAAATACGTAGCCATGGATGAGCGTTATTTGCGCCCCTCGGAAGTCGACCTGCTGCTGGGCGACGCCGGCAAAGCGAAGCGCCAACTGGGCTGGGCGCCCAAAACGAAATTCCGGGACCTCGTCAAACTGATGGTGGAAGGGGATATCAAGCTGCTCAAGGACCATCGCGAAGGCCGGATCAAGGTGACGAGTTAGGCTCGCTCGCGTCGCCAGGATTACCGCCTTGCCGATTCAGGAATTTCGATTCTGGATTGCGGCGTGCTTAGCCGTACTCTGCGAACGGATCCCAACAAAAAGCCTTAGCCCGAGTATTTCATACCGATGAAAGCGTCGGGGCAGCAGCACCCGTAGCGCAGGCTTCCAAGCCTGCTGTATCGCCGACTTCCAAGTCGGCGGAGCGTAGAACCCGCCGAAGCGTCAGCGGGTTTAGAAACCCTTCCCACCACGGCGGGAGCAGGCTTGGAAGCCTGCGCTACGTTCAGTGGCGTGAAATGTTCGGTTAGCACAGCAAAGCCGCATCTAAACTGGTAGGGACGCTGTCCTGAGACTGTCTCAAAACATGAAGACGGTTTAGAGAGGAGACGTCAAAAGTCCGATGACTCAACCCATTGCTCCTGATTACGGACAGCGGTTTCTGTTTCCTCCCGCGCTGGAAGATTGGGTGGCTGCCGATCATCCCGCACGGTTCCTGCGCGAGTTTGTCGATCAGTTGGACTTGGCAGCGCTGGGCTTTGCGATGCCGACGGCTGTGGAGGGTCGCCCGCCGTATGCTTCCAGCCTGCTTTTGAAGATTTGGCTCTACGGTTACTTTCAGCGCATTCGTTCGACCAGGAAGTTGGAAGCTGCCTGTCGGGACCAACTGCCGTTGTTGTGGTTGAGCGGCCTCATCGCTCCGGATCACAACAGCCTGTGGCGTTTTTGGCGCGACAACAAACAGGCGCTGCGTGGACTTTTCAAACAAACCGTGCAACTGGCCCTGCATACCGGAGCGGTCGGTCTGGCCCTGCAAGCATTGGACGGCACGAAGCTCGCCGCTGCCTGCAGCAGCCCCAAGGGCTGGAGCAAAGAATATATGGAGAAGCTTCTGAGCCAGTTGGATGGGGCATTGGAGGATCTGGAACTTAAAATCGCGACTGAGAACGATGACCCGAGCGCACCTAGCTACCGGTTGCCCGCGGGTCTGGCTCAACGGCAGGCCTTGCGCGAGCAAATCAAGAAAGGGTTGGCTCAGATCCAAGCTGATGGGCGCTCCCATTATCATCCGGTTGAACCCGAAGCCCGACGCATGAAGGTGGGCCAGAACAATCGTTATGCCTACAACGCTCAAGCGATTGCCGATGAAAAGGAAGGCATCATCGTGGCCTGTGATACCATCGGTCAGGAGACTGACAACGGTCAACTGATGCCTATGATCCAACAGGCTCGTGAAAATCTTGGCGTGGTGGCCACCGATACACTGACGGTAGCTGATAGGGGCTATGCTGCGGGACAGGATCTTCAAGCTGCAGCCGACAAGGGCCTCAACGTGCTGGCGCCGCCGTTGGAAGGTAAACCTGCGCAGGCTCGTCCTTACGCGGCGCAACAGTTTCGTTACGATCTCAAAAGTCACACGGTCACCTGTCCGCAAAACCGCTTGCTGGATCACGAAGGCCAGACGCTCAGGAAGGGCCAACGTGTGGAACGTTTTCGCTGTCATCACCGGGACTGTCCAGTGCGAGCTCAATGCACGAGCGATCCCAAAGGCAGACAGATTGAAGTGTGGCCGCATCAGCACCAAGTCCAGCTTATGCGGCAGCGCCTGCAACGGCAAATGGCCCAATGGCGGCGCCGGCGCGAGCTCATCGAACCACGGTTTGCGCAAATTAAACAGCACGACGGGTTCCGGCGCTGGACGGTGTGGGGTTTGGATGGCGTACGCACTCAGTGGGCGCTCTTGTGCACCACGTTGAATCTGCGAGTGCTTTACCAAAAGTGGAAATCCGACCCGATCCGGCGCCCGGAAAAAGCAAAGCTGGCCCTGGTCGCCTGGAAGAGTTGGCTTTCC
>DATMRF010000092.1:0-45208 GCA_035566435.1 Candidatus Acidiferrum sp. | reverse complement strand
CAACCATTGTTGTGGTGACACATGAGTTGGCGAGCATCTTCATGATCGCCGACGATTCAATCTTCCTCGACGCAGATACCAAGACGATGCGAGTGCAGGGCAATCCAAACGATCTCCTCAATCATTCCACGGACGCGAAGCTGAGAGCCTTCCTTACACGTGGCGCATCTTTGGAGGCGCAGTAACGCTATGAGCAAAAAGGCGAATCCCACTATCATTGGTCTGTTTTTTGCCATCGGGCTGGCATTAGCCGTCACGGGGCTGCTTATTTTCAGTTCGCGCAGTCTTTTTCATCCGCAACACAAAACCATTGTTTATTTTAACGCATCTTTGAAAGGTTTGAATCCCGGCGCCCCTGTGAAATTTCGCGGCGTAACCATCGGCTCGGTCGTGGACATACTGATTCGGCATAATCAAGCCGCCACTGATTTTTCCATGCCAGTCGTGATTGCGATTGACAAGAAACTCGCTCAAATCAAATCAGACGAACAACTTCGTATCGGCGATAAGGCCAGCCTCGACCAAGTCATCGGCCAGGGTCTCCGTGCCCGGCTGGATAGCGAGAGCCTCGTCACCGGGGTCCTCTACGTTGCCTTGGACATAATCCCCGACGCTGCGCCGCCGACGTTTCATCAAATAAAACCGGAATATCAAGAGATCCCAAGTGTCACCAGCGACCTGCAACAATTGATGGCCAGCGTTGCCCATCTCAATCTTCAAGGTCTTTCAGAAAAGCTTGGCGGAATTCTGGCGCACGTTGACCTCATTCTCGGCCAATTGGACATGCCTACAATAAATGCCGAAGTAACCAATCTACTCGGATCAGCCAATCAGGTGGTCAACGCGCCTGACCTTACAAACTCATTGACTTCCCTCAGAAGGACGTTGGACCGGGCGGACGTATTGGTGCAACATGTGGATGGCCGCGTTGACCCGCTTGTTGACAGCGCCACCAACACCCTGAACGACGCGCGGAAGACTCTGGCCGGCCTGAGAGTTAGCCTGCAAAACGTTTCTGACCTTTTGGGGCCGGACTCCGCCGTCCGCCCTGGTCTGGCGCAGGCGCTGGAGGAGTTGGGGAGCGCCAGCCGCTCGGTCGCCGATCTTGCCGACCTCCTCAAACGCGATCCAAACGCGTTGTTGGTTGGAAAAAAGTCACCAAAGGAACTACCATGAAATTAATCTTCCACGCGCAGATGACTCTTGTCGGCATACTCCTCTCCGGGTGCATGTTTAAGCCCGTAACTGTTTCAACCCGCCACTTTGCTCTTGCACCGATTCCGACAAGCGAACCAAGACCCATCGCACAGGCCGGCTCCGAACACCTATCGGTTGGAATTGGCCTCGTGAAAATGCCTTCCTATCTCCTGCGTAACTCAATCGCAGTCCGCAATGGCGCGAACGAGATTGAATATCTTGAGAACGCGCTTTGGAGCGAGCGCCTCGACGAGTCTTTTCAACGCGACTTGGCGGCCAACCTGGCCGAACTTCTCCATTCCGACAGCGTTTATCTAACAGATTGGGCTCACGACCAGGTGACGGTCGCTGTATATATCAACGTGCAACAATTCGATGTCGATATAAACGGCCACGGCACATTAATAGCACAATGGCGAATTACCGTGCCCGGCAGCGATGTTCCGCTGAAAAGTGGCCGCGCGCGACTTGACAGGACTGGCGCTTCGCCGCGAGGCAAACCCGAAGTTGTTGCGGAAACTCTAAGCGATCTGGCGGCTCAGTTCAGTCGCGACCTCGCACAATCTATCCGTGAGGCAAGAAGATCGTAACTTAAGACGCTCGCAACAGAGATAATGACGAACAGTAGTGATGAATATTCTTAGCGAGAAACAGATGCGGCTTGTCGGCGCGACTGGAATGGTGGGCGGATAGATACGGCCTGGGTGAACCATCCCACTCGTGCTCGCTTCACGAGTTGCCGTTGCGCAGTTGCAGCCCCTTGATAAAAACGGCGACGTTGCCAAGACAGCACGAGCCTTGGGGATTCAGCCGTTTGCAATCGCATTTTCGAGCCCTGACTTCGGCGGCGATGCGCTGAGGGATCGTGCAGCGGCCGGTGGCGCGGATTTCGTCCCTGACCATCGCTTCCGTAAAACCGAAGCAGCAGCACAAGGTTTTTGGGTCCGTGGCTTCCTCCACAAGCATTCTTATT
The DNA here is from genome assembly GCA_035566435.1 of Candidatus Acidiferrum sp. Lineage (GTDB taxonomy): Bacteria > Verrucomicrobiota > Verrucomicrobiia > Limisphaerales > UBA8199 > DATMRF01. The sequence goes on along the minus strand of DATMRF010000092.1, from coordinate 43,038 downwards.
GTTCTCCGGGCAACGGTCTCAGGTTATGTGGCAGCGTTTCCTTAAGCGTCGTTACCTCCTGTGCGTGCAGATGCTTCTGAAGAACCCTGAAAACCTGGGCTTCGCCGGTCGCCTCGCTGGCGTCCTGAACGCCCACGAACCGTCGTTTGAAAACATCCGTGAATTCCGCTTGAAGCGCGGCGGCGTTGGCCTCCGAAAGCGCAACTTTGGCTTGGATCCGCCTGACCAGCCTCGCGGACAGTTCGCCAACTCTTAAGCGGAACTCTGCCATCACACATGTCTTTAATCGCAATGACCTCGTTTTTCAAACCCGAACCCGGGTCTCGCTTTTTGCTGGGGCCTCTTAACGCGATTATTTCCTACCCGCGAGAACATTGGTGCGCCCGCGCCCGCAGCGCAGGCTTCCAAGCCTGCGCTGCATTTTGAAATCATGGGCGACCACGAAACGCCGGGCACCACCCGTGAGATCCTGCGGGACAAGAACGGCGAACGACTCGGGATTTATGAAACCGAAAATAACCGCCGAGAGGTCGCGCGGTGGCTTGAATCGAACGAGTTTGTGCGCCAGGGTGGTAGTCTGATGCGCGAGCTAACACGCGAAACCTGGCTGGCCTTGCTGCTGTGTCCGATATTATCAGCAATGGCCTTGCCCGGGCCATTGAGTTCGACGCTCGTCAATCCCAATAACAACCATTCGTACATCTTGTTGAGCAACGCCGATTGGACGGATTCCGAGGCCGAAGCCGTTTCCCTTGGCGGGCATTTGGCCACGGTTCGAAGCCACGAGGAACAGGACTGGATTTTTAACACGTTCGGCAGCTACGGCGGTCAACAGCGCCTCTTGTGGATTGGGCTAAATGACACGAACCAATTGCTCGATTTCATGTGGGTCAGCGGCGAGCCTCTGATCTACACCAATTGGGCTTCCGGCGAACCAAATAACGCAGGAGGCGTCGAGCGCTACGTCGCGATGTACTATCCAAACTTCAACCAGCCGGGAACCTGGAATGATTGGAGCGATCTCACCCTGGACCCTGCGGGGAATCCTTTCAATGGTGTCGTCGAAATAGTTCCGGCGGTCCCCGGCGCTTTAACGCCGCTGGTTTTCAATACGAACAACCATCACGCTTATCTTCTGCTGACCAATGCCAATTGGACCGATTCGGAGGCCGAGGCCGTTTCGCTCGGCGGCCATTTGGCCACCGTTCGGAGCCAGGAAGAACAGGACTGGATTTTTAACACGTTCGGCAGCTACGGCGGTCAACAGCGCCTCTTGTGGATTGGGCTAAATGACACGAACCAACTGCTCGATTTCATGTGGGTCAGCGGCGAGCCTCTGATCTACACCAATTGGGCTTCCGGCGAACCAAATAACGCGGGAGGCGTCGAGCGCTACGTGGCGATGTACTATCCAAACTTCAACCAGCCGGGAACCTGGAATGATTGGAGCGATGTCTCCCAGGACCCCATCGGCCTTCCGTTTAACGGGGTTGTCGAGATTATTCCCGTTCTTAGTGCCCCGCGCTTGGCTGCCGGGATCCTCCAATTCTCCTGGCCGATGGCGATGCCCAACGGTGTTTTGGAAGCCAGCAGTAATCTATCCCAACCGTTCTCTTCCTTAAATTACAGTCGAATCACGAATACCGGTAACGGCACCTTCAGCGTTACGGTGCCCGTTGCGGCCAGGCAAATGTTTTTCCGGCTGCGTCCGTAAGCCGCCCGCCTCCGTCACGAAAGCTCTGCTCCTTCGAGGGCACGAGAACCAGGTGGTTCTCGACCGAACCTCCGCAAAACGTCGCAGTGGGATCGGCTGGCGATGTGGAGGTCGAAACCCAAAGTCAGCTGGTGTAGCGCCTTTGCTCAATACGTTTGGAGAATGTAAAACTGTTGTGGAGTGCCCGGGATCACCGCGTTGGTAGCGATGATAGTGAAATATCCAAGTACGCTCAGGACATTGGTTGCAACGGGTGTCCACTGGCTGAACGGGAGGGTGAGATTCGTGCTCTTCAGCACATAACAGGGCACGCCCGACTGCCCATCGATCCCGTTGAGCACCAGATTCGTTCCGGACAGGCTAGAGCTGGCAAAAACCTTTCCCCTCCGCCGTCCAGTCTCAACCCAAACCTCCTCGGCGGGGCGGGGACGGCCACGTCCCCGGCTCTTCTATCGTTTCGATTCCAGCGCCCGGCTTCAAACCCTTAGCTCCACTCTCCACCACCAAACCAGGAAAACAGTTCGTGCGACTCTTTGTGCCCTTTTGTGGCTAAGACCTCCCTTTCCGCCGTCCAGTCTCAACCCTCACCTCGCCACCTCTCGCCACCCGCCACCCTCCACCCGACACCTAACACTCGCCTTTCACCATTTCCCGGCCAACTCTGCCTCAACTCGAATCTCGACTATTCCACGCGGGATACTTTGGGACGGTTGGGACGGTCTGGGACGGCTGTGGGACGGTTGCAAGAGTGAGAATCGCCCGTGTTTACCGGCCTTGGGACGGTGGGACGGCTGTACACCCCCAAAGCACCCCCTTGCCCCATCCCTGTCAACTGTCAACTTTCGAAAGTTGACAAAACCGCCCCCTGTCAACTTTCAAAACCGCACAAATCCTCGGTAAAACCGGGCTCCCACCCACTTTTTGTCAACTGTCAACTTTCCATTACCCCTCCCGCGCCAGAAAAGAAAAACCCCATCACTCCCCCGCCACGCTTGTGTCAACTTTCCACCTTTTTTCACGTTCTTCCACCTTGGGCGACCCAATTCCCGCAGGAACTCGAGCAATCTCGACCAATCTCGACCTAAATTAATTTCCCCCCTCCTAAAGGCCGACCTGCGTCCGACCACATCCCAGTATTTTTTCGAGTCCTATGAACCCGAACCGGAGCTCGACCGATTCCCGCCGTGGTTTTATCCTTTATACTTTCCCCCCTAACCGTCCGGTCAGTTTTCGGTAACCGCTCGGTAACCCATAGTAACCGATGGTAACCGATGGTAACCGATCCAGCCTGCGGTGACCGTACGGTAGGTGGCCGGTAGGTGACGGTAGGCTGTGGTAGGTTACGGCGATTCCATGGATTCCGGGGTGCTTAGGTTTGGTTGGTTAGTGATCTGGTTTTTGGCGGCCTCGCCAACCCGGGCGGCATCTCCAGACGCTCCTCCGGACGCCGCGCGCTTTGGCCGGGTCCATTTTCCAATCACCGCCACCCCTGCCGCCCAGGCGCAGTTTGACCGGGCCGTCGCCATGTTGCACTCGTTCTGGTACGAGGAACTCGATCGCGAGTTCGGGAAGGTGCTCGAATTGGACCCCAATTGCGCAATGGGATACTGGGGCCTGGCGATGGCGCTCTGGCATCCACTGTGGGAACCGCCTGACACAAACACTTTAAGCGCGGGACTTGCAGCCGTTGAAAAGGGCAGACGAGTCGGCGCCAAAACTCCCCGCGAACAGGCGTATCTGGACGCCATTGGCGCCTTTTACGCCGATTACCAGAACCTGGAGCACGGCGCTCGGTCGCTCCGCTACTCAGGGGCCATGGAAAAGCTCCACCAGCTTTATCCCGCGGACAATGACGCGACCGCGTTTTACGCGCTGGCGCTGCTCGCCACGGCTTCCCCAGGCGACCGCGCGTTCACCAACCAGCTCCGGGCGGCCACCCTGTTGCAGCAGGTTGCGGCAGTGCAGACCAATCACCCCGGTGTTGTCCATTATCTGATCCACGCCTACGACACACCATCCCTCGCGGCGCGCGGTCTGCCTGAGGCCGTGTGCTACTCCCAGATTGCCCCGGCAATACCCCACGCCCTGCACATGCCTTCCCACATCTACACGCGGCTCGGTTTATGGCAGGAGTCCATCCAGGCCAACCTGGCTTCCGAAGCTGCGGCGAGTAACTACGCCGCCCAGGTGAAAATGGCCGGGACCTGGGACGAGCAGCTGCACGCCATGGATTACCTGATGTATGCCTATCTGCAAACCGCACAGGACCACGCCGCGGAACGGCTCGTGGCCGGCCTCCGAAACATCAACCAGGCCGCGCCGCGGAACTTTAAGGCGGGCTACGCCTTGGCCGCCATTCCCGCTCGATACCTTCTCGAACGCCGCCAGTGGGCTGAAGCCGCGCGACTTGAACTTGCGCCGCAGGATTTTCCCTGGGCCAACCAGGCCTGGCCCTGGGCATTGAATCGGTTCGCGCGGTGCCTGGGCGCCGCTCGCGCTGGCAACTCCGCCGATGCGCGCAAGGAGCTGGAGTCGCTATCCCGCATGAGGCCGGCGGAAACCGGGGTTGCTCCCAGCTATAGGGTGCGCCAGATCGACATCCTGTACGCAGAAGCCAGAGCCTGGACCGCGCATGCCGAGCATCAGGATGAGGATGCACTGCGCTGGATGAGGCAAGCGGCCGACCAGGAAGACGCCATCGAGAAAAAGCCGGTTACGCCGGGACCACTGGTTCCGGCCCGTGAGCTGCTGGGAGACCTGTTGCTGGAGTCGGGCCAGCCCCGCGAGGCCCTGGCCGAATTCGGTAAATCGCTTAAAGAATCACCCAAGCGGTTCAACGGCTTGTATGGCGCCGCACGCGCCGCCGCTGCCCTCGGAGACAGCGCCAGAGCCCGGGATTACTTCCACCAACTGCTGACGAGTTGCCAACACGCTGATTCGCAGCGCCCCGAACTGCTCGCCGCCAAACAAGGTCTGGACCAACGCTGAGGGGATGTTTGGAAATCCCCTCGTCTATAGGAGACGACGTAAGGAGTCTCTGATCTCTCACCAGATCGCTATTTGCGCCGTTGGTTCGGGACTCCTTGCGTCGTCTCCTGCAATATCAAAAACACCCTCTGAGGGTCGAGGCCGCAAAATCACCTATCAATTATTATAAACGAAGATAAACCAGATTTTACACCCTTTTGGGCTCGCAATCTAACCCGCGGTCAGCGCAAGATCTGAGGCGCGACAAATTTATGGCCAACGCTGCCCTTCACGTCCCGGCCCGGCGCGGCCCGCCAGCCGCTTTCACGCTCATCGAACTCCTGGTCGTCATCGCTATCATTGCCATCCTCGCCGCGATGCTGCTGCCGGCCCTGAGTCGCGCCAAGCAAAAGGCCGCCCAGATCCGTTGCGTCAGCAACGTCAAACAGCTCGCCCTCGGCAACCAGATGTACCTGGACGAGAACCGCGGCGAGTTCGCCGGCTGCGCCTCCCGCGCCACTTACGGTTACCATATCGAGGATTGGATTTACTGGCGGCTTGTGGCCATTTACCCGCCCGTGACCAAGAGCCCCATCGTCACCGGCCTGGGAGTCATCAGCAGCAATCTCTTCCGCTGTCCCACAGATATCGACAACTCCGCCCGCATCGCGCAATACGGCGCGGTCGGCACCGATCCCGGCCCCTACATGTACAGCTACACCATGACCAGCTACGACTTGGAGGGCACCTCCAACCCCGGCTTGACCTCGATTTTCACCGGCGGGGCCTCTTACCGGTTCAAAGTCACCACCGTCCTCGGCCCGAGCCACAAGATCATGTTCGCCGAAGAACAAACCTCCCACAGCCCTAACGAGAGCTACCAACCCGGCAACACCGCTTCCTCGCTGGTCGATGATGGCCGCTTTCTCGCTACTGGCGACAGCATCACCATCCGCCATAACAAACGCGGCATCGCGGGCTTTGTCGATGGCCACGTCGAGCCCGTCCTTCCCAAATTCTGGCTCGCCCAGGACGCCAAAGGCACCTACATCAACCTCGACCCCACCCGGGCCCCCTGATTGGCGATAGCTTATTCCCATGTCCCAATACCGTCCGCTCACCGCTGTCGTGCTGCTGCTCGCCCTGTCCGCCTGCAGCCGCAAACAATCTGCCCCGGCCGTCCCCGCTCCCGAAACACAAGCCCAGGATCCCGCCACCGCTACTGCCGAGAATCGGCCCCAGCCCGCGAGCGCCGAAACCGCCGCCGCTCAGTCCTTGGTCGGCGAGGTCCACGAGTTCATGACCAGCCAGCTTGGCATCTTCATCCAGCAAAATGGCCGGTTGCCCAAGGACTTCGCCGAGTTCTCCCGCGCGCGTCTCGACAGCGTCCCCCGGACTCCGGTCGGGATGAAATGGGCCATCGACACCACCACCCGCGAAGTCAAGCTGGTGAAGGAGTAAGTCCCGCTTGCTCAAGGTAGGGCGGGTTGTCCTCAACCCGCCGCGAAGTCAGGTGACCCAACGAGGATTCATCTGGTTTCTCCTCCGGCCCGCCCGGTTCGAGGCCCGCTGGATGACTATATCCAGAAATGTCGTTTTTCTTCGTCGTTTTTTGCGGTTCCCGGCGCAAGTTCGTTGCGATGGCGGCCGTCAATTTGCAACGTTCAACCTTCAACCTGCAACCGTTCCCACAACGAGTCTAGTTCGGGCTACGCCGGCTTGAGGTCAGCACACCCCACCTTCTTGTTTACTGGCAAAGGGTTAGAACGCTGGTCCCGCGGCCAGGCGCGACGATGAATAGTCCTGCCAGCAATCGAGTCGATCCTAATAGCCGATGGTGTAAGAAAAGCGTAACCTGGAGAGGTAAATATGAAATGCGGGCTCCTTCTGAAATGGGCACTGGGCTTGGTGGTTTGCGGCTTGAGCTTAACCGGCGGTTGCCTGGAAAAACCTTCTAATCCGCCACCCGTCCAAACCATGGCGGCCACCGAGGCCGGCCCGGAGGCCGTTGCGCAACCCGCCATATATGAAACCGAGGCTCCGTCGCAGACACAACCTACGCCGGCCCTCGAAGTCGTGACCGCGTCTGCAGAAGTAACACCCGCCACTGGGGTGGTGACCGCGCCTGCCCAGCCGGTCGCCGCGGAGAAAACCGTTCCGCCCAATCTCCGCCTATCCGGTCCGGCACTGGAAGTCGTCAAGCTCGCTAATTCAGGCATGGACGAAGCGGTGATGCTGAGCTATGTGACGAACTCCACCAGCACCTTCAACCTTGGGGCGAACGAGATCATTTACCTGAATGACATCGGTGTCCCAGGGTCGGTGATCTCGGCGATGCTTCAACATGACCAGGCGCTTGTGCTGACCGCCGCCAACGCCTCCGCCGCCCCGGGCCCACCCGGGCCCGCCGGCCCGCTGCCGGGTTACCCCCCGCCGGCTGAGGTCGCACCCCAACAGGAGCAGGCCGCGGCCGTCTATCCGCCGCTGACACCGCCCGCGAGTGAGGTCAGCTACGGAGATTTTTACGGTGACTTGGCACCCTACGGAACGTGGGTGGATATCGAAGGCTACGGGCGTTGCTGGCAGCCGACGGTGGTGGTGGTCAACCCCGGGTGGCAGCCCTACTTTGACTGCGGGAGCTGGGCCTACACGGATTGCGGCTGGTACTGGCGCTCGGATTATTCCTGGGGCTGGGCGCCCTTCCACTATGGCCGCTGGTTCCGCCACAATGGATTGGGCTGGTGCTGGGCGCCCGATACCGTTTGGGGTCCTTCCTGGGTCTGCTGGAGACACTCGGACGCTTTTTGTGGCTGGGCGCCATTGCCGCCAGGTTGCTTTTTCACCGCAGGACTCGGGTTCACCTTCCATGGGCGAAGTGTACGGGATTTCGACGATTTCGGGCTCGGCCCTCGCGATTACCGGTTCGTGGCCTGGCACGATTTTCACGACCGGCGCCTGCGCGGTCACGACTTGCCGCAGCGCGACGTGACCCAGGTGTTCAACCGGACGGTGGTGGTTAACAAGATTGTCATGAACAACAAGACCGTTATCAACCAGGGCATCGCCCCGGAAAGAGTGGCCAACGTCACCCAGCGTGAAGTGCGCCAGGTCGCCTTGCTGGACAGAACTACGACCAGGCCGATCGTTGCACGCGCCGATCGAACCGATATCAGCCAGCGCACGCTCGCGGTATATCGCCCGGAACGGGCGCAGCCGGGTCAAAACGCTGCTACGCCCGGCGACCGTTCCGGCGTTCCGGTCCGCCAAGGCCAGGTTCAACCCACTGTCCCGGCCCCTCTGGCGCCGGCGGCGACTCCCGCGGCACGGGTAGCTGGTGAGCCGGCAATCGCTCCGCTGCTTCCACAACGCCCGGGCCCGGTCGCGCGCCAGCCCGCCCCCGCCCCGACCACGCTAGCTCCCGCTCAAACTCCTTACGCGCGCCCAACCTGGACGCAACCCGAGGTTCAACCGCCCTCCCGTCCGAACGTTTCACGAGCTACACCATGGCTGGAAAACCATTCAGCAACCCCCGCGCCGGCTCCGGCGGCCAGGCAGTACACCGCGCCGTCTTATGTCCCGCAGCGTTCGTATACGCCACCCGCCGCGCCCGTGGCCCCGCGCTGGGTGCCCATGGAGTCGTGGTCCGCTCCTGCAAGGCCCGCGGTAGCTGAAGTGCCCCGCTACACGCCGCCGCCTGTGCAGTCACGACCGGCGATGCCCGAAGCGCCAAGGTACACGCCGCCGGCACCCTCTGCTCCGCAGTCGTCCGGCGCGCAGACCCGCTCAGCTCCGTCAGCGCCGCCGGCGTCATCTGACCGCGGCAGCTCTTCCGGCAACAGCGGGCGCAGGTAGTGCCGGCAGTGAAAACCCCCGCACTCTGGTTCCTCCTGGCCGTCGTGTTCCTGCTACCCGCTCGGCTCGGCGCTGCGACCGTTCTCTATTCGACCGGGTTCGAGGCTACGCAAGGCTACAATCCAAAATTTGAGTTAATCGGGCAGCAAGGATGGGTGAGCGACACCACGACGCTCTCCGGCGGCAACGGGCTGCTGACCAACTTCATGGGCAGCCAGGCGGCGTATGTCGGCCTGTTCCCCCTGAACCCGCCCACGAATTATTTGGCCGTCTGGCCGCCGCTCAATTACTCGCCGCTCGCCACCGGAATGCCGGTGGTGAAGTTTTCGGCGACGATCGCGATCGTTGACTCAACCAACGGTTTCCGCGATGACTTCTTCTGGAGCGTGTATAACAGCCAGGGGAATAATCTCTTCACGGTGGATTTTTGGAACAACGATCTGGGGATTTATTACGCGCTGGACGGCACCAACTCACTTGTATTCACCGGCGCCACGTTCACAAATGATGTGGCCTACACGCTGGGCATTACGATGGACTTCGCCCGCAACCGGTGGAGCGCGACCTTGGATGGCGCGCCGTTGGTCAACGACCAGCTCATTACCACAACCAATGCGCCGCTGAACCTGGGAGACATCGATGCGCTTTGGGTGATCGGAGACGCCGCCAATCCCGGCGACAACTTCATGATCTTCGACAATTACCGCGTCACGGCCGAGGCCGAGCCGGCAGCGTCGCTGAGCACATTCGGCCGGACCGCCAACGGGCAATTCCTGCTGCGCCTCAACGGGCCTTCCGGCGCCCGCTATGCCATCGACGCCAGCGCCGATCTGCGCCTATGGTCTGCGCTCAAAACGAACACGGTTACGGATGGGGCGTTCGATTACGTGGACACGTCGGCGGCTGGCTTTGCCAAGCGCTATTATCGCGCCCGTCTGGTGCCGTAGGCGGGTGGCGAAGACGCAACCCAGGCGCTTTAACCCCGGATTGCACGGATAACACGGATTTCGAGTTTCGAGGATTCGGCCCGAGGGCGGGATGCTCCGGTTTTCTCCTTTAACCACGCCTCCGCCGCTGGCAGTATTCAGTGGATGGGCATTTCGCCGCAGCAGTTCAAGCAGATGCAGGAGCGCGTGGGGAATCCACGCCGTGCAGCGCTGCCGGTGTTCGCCCCGAGCGCGCCAGCCAACGTCAAGGCTCACCAGGTTATCCTGGGCTTGGACCCTTCCCTTCGCGGCACGGGCTACGGCGTGATTCGACTCGCCAGGCCGATCCCTCACACCTTGACGCAAGGCACGATTTCGTGTCCGTCCAATTGGGAGCGTTCGCGGTGCCTGGTAAAGATCGTTCAGACTCTCCGCGAGGTCCTCAAGCAGCACTCGCCCGCGGTCTGCGTGGTCGAGGGCCTCTTTTACGCGCAGAACCTGCAGACGGCTCTCATCATGGGGGAAGCCCGGGGGGCGGCCCTGGCGGTCGTTGCCGAGGCGGGCCTGGAGATTTACGAGTTGGCGCCGCGCAAAGTCAAGCAGGCCATCGTGGGCTACGGCGCCGCCCAGAAACTGGCTGTTGCCAAAATGGTGCAACGCTTGCTTCGCCTGGGGGCGCCCCCGGCGCCGGACGCCGCCGACGCGCTGGCCCTGGCGGTGGCGCACGCGCAGGAACAGGGACGTTACAACCTCAGCCCGCCCCGGCGGGTCTAGGGCGCATCGACATGATTGGATTTCTAAAGGGCAAATTGGTCGAGGCCCTCCCCACCCAGGTGGTGCTGGACGTCAACGGCGTCGGCTACGAGGCGCTCATTCCCTTATCGTCGTACGACAAACTCCCCCAGCCCGGGCAGGACGTAAAGTTGCTGACTCACCTGGCGGTGCGCGAAGATGCGCATACGCTCTACGGTTTCATGACTGCTCCGGAGCGGGAATTATTTCGTTTGCTGGTCAACACGGTCAGCGGCATCGGCCCCAAAATTGCCTTGAACGTTTTAAGCGGCATAAGCGTGACCGCTTTTCGCGGCGCGGTCGCGAATGGTGATATCAAAGCTCTTTCACAGATCTCCGGCGTGGGCAAGAAAACCGCCGAGCGTATCGTCGTGGAGCTTAAGGACAAGGTAGGGGCCGCCGGCGCGTGGGAAGCCGCCAGCGCCCAGCGGGCCCTTTCGCCCGAGGACCAGAGGGTCAACGACGCCGTCCTGGCGTTGATGGCGCTCGGCTTCAAGCAGGTCGAAGCCCACGATTCGATCCGCAAAGCCCAAGGCGCGCTCGGCTCCCAGGCAACTGTGGAAGACCTGGTCCGTGCCTGTTTGCGAAAGGGCGGATGACATGGGCTTATGGCAAACAACGTGACCTCCGCCTCGGAAAACCCTGCCCCTTCGACGCGACGCAAGCGGGCCGGAGGGGTGGTTGTGCCGCACGCGCCACGCTGGTATCAGCGTCTGGCGGCGTGGTTAATTTTCGTTTCGATTCGCGCTGTCTCAGCGACGCTCCGGTATCGTTGGTTAGACGCCCGCGAAGCGGGGCCCGCCGGACCGGTCATTTACGCCACCTGGCACAACCGGTTGGGGCTCTGCCTCATTGGCTACGAATACGCCAAGAAGCGCAATCCCACTTCAGGTCTGGCGGCAATGGTCAGCGCCAGCAAGGATGGAGCGTTCTTGTCGGGCATTCTGGAATGCTTTCGGGTCCAGCCTGTGCGCGGCTCGTCCAGCCGCCGCGGCCCGCAGGCCCTGCTGGAACTGACCACCTGGTCCGAGCGCGGCTATGACCTTGCCATCACGCCAGATGGCCCACGCGGCCCCTGTTACGTCGTGCAAGAGGGCGTCATGTCCCTCGCCCAAATCACTGGGCTGCAAATCGTCCCTTTCTCCTACTCCCTTAAATGGAAAATCCGCGTGAAAAGTTGGGACCGCTTCCAAATCCCGCTGCCTTTCTCCCGATGTGACATGGTGTTTGGCAAAGCGATCCGTGTCCCCCGCGACGCAACCGACGCGCAACGCGAAGCCCTGCGGCAGGAGCTGGAGCGGACAATGCGGGGGATGGCGGTCGATTGAGGAGTTTTAACGCCTTGGGGTTCCCTCCGCGCCGAACACCGGCCGATACCGCTCATAACGGCGAAGGACAGATTGCACATATGCTTTGGTGGCGGGAAAGCCGATTACATCGATGAAGACAGCGCTGTTGGTGGCGGCCTGGCCTCTGTTCCATTTCAACACGTTGCCGCGGCCGGCGTTGTAATCGGCCAGCGCATAGGCCGCGGGATTGTCGGTCTGAAGGTAACGTTTCGTCAGTTTTTTCAAATACCAGGCGCCGGCCAGCGTATTCGTGCCGGGGTCGAAGCACTGTTCGTGTTCGAAGCCCGGTACGCGCTCGGCCTCGGCCCACTCGCGCGCGGCTTCCTCCTGCAATTGCATCAAGCCGATTTCCCCGACCTTGCCCCGCACATTCGGATTGAACCGGCTCTCTCGCCAGACCACCGCTTTGACCAGCGCCGGCTCCAGCCCGTAACGTTCCGCCGCCGCGCGGATCGGTCCATCCTGACTGCGTTCCAGATGGTCATCCCACCACCAGTACAGGGCCGCGGCTCCTGCCAGGAGAAGCACGAGAACCGATAACTCACGCCGCCAATTCATGCGTTTCTTTTAGCCAACGCTGAACGGCTCGTCGAGCGCATCTCCGCAGCGTCGCCGGGATTGATCTGGACAGGCTCTGCCCCAAAAATGACATTGCGCTGCAACGAAGCATGATCGCCCGTGTCACCCTTGAGTTCGCTCTGCGCCGTGAGTTTGATTATCTGATTCCACCGGAGCTGGCGGAGCAGATCGAGGTCGGCAGCCGGGTGCAAGTGCCGTTGGGCGCCCGCAAAGTGCTGGGCTGCGTGACGGCTTTGGCGGAGGAATCCGGGCAGACCAAACTGCGGCCCGTCCTCAAGGTCATCGGCGCCCAGACCCTGGTCACCCCCAGGATTCTCAAGCTGGCGCGCTGGCTCGGGGAATACTATTGCTGCGCGCCGGAAACTGCTTTGAAATCCGTGCTGCCGGAAGCTGTCCGGCACGAGCGGGCCGGGTGGCGGGAGCGGCTTTTCGTGCGGGCGCTGCCGCTCTCCGGCGCGCTGCCCAAACTACCCAAGCGCCAGAAGGAAGTCTGGCAAATCATCGAACAACGACGCGAGCTGCCGTTGCAGGAACTCTTGGAACTGACGAAGACTACCGCCGGCACAGTGCGCCGGCTGGAAGACAAGGGTCTGCTCTCCATCTCCACCCAAATCTCCGAGCGCGATCCCTACGCCCGCGAGCACATCCTGCCCTCCCAAACCCTGGCCCTCAACCCGGCGCAAGCGAAGGCGCTGGCCGCCATCATCACGGTGATGGATGCGAGCGGCGCTACCGGCCCGATCGGGAATAACCGCGAAGGCGCATCTGAGCAGCCCGCGCCTCGCGCCCCGGTTCGCCCCCCGCGCACTTTCCTGCTCCACGGCGTCACCGGCAGCGGCAAGACCGAAGTATACTTGCAGGCCATCGCCCACGCTCTGCAGCACGGCAAAGGCGCCATCGTGCTCGTGCCGGAAATCTCCCTGACGCCCCAGACCGTCGAGCGCTTCAAGGCGCGGTTCAGCTCGGGCCCGCTCCAAACGCTGGTCGCGGTGCTGCATAGTCATTTGTCGTCGGGTGAACGGCATGACGAATGGCACAAGATTCGCCAGGGCCGCGCCCGGATTGTCATCGGCGCGCGCTCTGCGATTTTCGCGCCTGTCGAGCCGCTGGGACTTATCATCGTGGACGAAGAGCACGAGCACACTTACAAGCAGGAAGAAGCGCCCCGTTATCACGCGCGCGACGTCGCCATCGTGCGCGGCCAGATGGAGGACGCTACGGTCGTGCTCGGCTCAGCGACTCCGTCTATGGAAAGTTTCTACAACTGCAGTCATGGCAAATACACGCTGCTGGAGCTGCTCGAGCGCGCGGACGACAAAAAAATGCCTGTCGTCCGTATCGTCGATATGCGCCAGGCGCTGCGCGGGGGCAAAGGGATTCCCATTTTATCGCCGCAGCTTAAAGAAGCTATCACCCAGCGCCTCGAACGGAAGGAGCAGGTGATCCTGTTCCTGAACCGGCGTGGCTATTCGACCTCGTTGCAGTGCCCCTTGTGCGGCTATGTCGCCGGCTGCCCCAACTGCAGCGTGTCGCTTACGTTCCATCGCCACGAGCAAAAGCTCTGCTGTCACATTTGCGCCTACAATGAGCCGGTGCCGGTCGTATGCCCGAATGAGAAATGCCGCAACCCGGGAATTCGCTATTCCGGTCTGGGCACTCAAAGAGTCGAGGAGACGCTGTTAAAGCTTTTTCCTCAAGCACGCACGGTGCGGATGGACTCCGACGCGTTGAAACGCAAGGAAGATTACCGGCGCATTCTCGGCGATTTCCGGACCGGCAAAATCGACATCCTTCTTGGCACGCAGATGATCGCCAAGGGCCTCCATTTTCCGAACGTCACCCTGGTCGGCATCATCTATGCCGACCTGGCGCTGCACCAGCCGGATTTCCGCGCCGGCGAGCGCACGTTCCAGCTTCTGACCCAGGTGGCGGGCCGGGCCGGCCGGGGCGAGATCGAGGGTGAGGTCTTCGTCCAGGCCTTCACACCCTTCCACCCGGCTATCCAATTCGCGCGCCAGCACGACTTCGCCGGCTTCTACGAACAGGAGCTCGGATTTCGCGAGCAGCTCAAATACCCGCCCTTTAGCCGGATCGCCCTGCTGACCCTCAAGGGCCGCAACGAAGAGAAAGTAAAATTTTCGGCTGAGCACCTCAAACGCGAGCTCGATAAGCTGCTGCCGGAGTTCAAAGAGATGATCCTGGCCGGCCCTGCCCCCGCGCCGCTGTTGCGCGCCGAGACCTATTATCGCTACCAAATCATGCTGCGTTGCCGCCGAATGAGCGCTCTTAGCAAGCGCCTGGCTCAAATCACCCAGGCCTTGGCCTTGCCGGAGAACGTTTCCCTGGCCGTGGATATCGACCCGGTGAACCTGACCTAATTGCTGTAATCACTCCAGCCCATAACGCAACTCTTTTCATGGCCGCCTACTTTTCGGCGGCCTTCACCATCTCCGCCACCAACTCGTTGCTGGTCCAATTATTTCCCTCGAAGACCTTCTGCACCCGCCCCGACGCATCGAGGACGGCGGTCCGTAGGTTGTGGCTGATACTGCCGGTTTCATCGTGCCAGAACGCCAGGCCGAATTGCTCGGCGATGCCCGTGATGTCGATGAGCTCGCCGGTCGCAAAGGTCCAGTGATGCGGGTCGTACCTGTGGAAGTCCGCGTAGGCCTTCAGCACCGCCGGCTTGTCAAACTCGGGATCGAAGGAAATCGTCAGGAACTGCCAATTCGTCGGCCCGTTGGCGAGCGCGAGCAGCTTCTCCTGCGCTTCCTCAAAATTGTTCGCCATGCGCGGACAAAAATTCGGGTAGGGACAGCGCGTGAACAGGAATGTGAGCGCCAGCGCCTGGCCCCGGAACCGCGCCGTGCTGAACGCCTGGCCGAACTCATTGGTGAAGTGGTACTCCGGTAGTCGGTCGCCCACTTCAAGCGGTTCGACGTCCCGCACTAGGCGGAACGCCCCGGTCGTGGGCGGCGTGTTGGTGGGGGGCGCCAACTTCCGAATCTGGTCGATCCAACCTTCCGTATCCGTCACGATGAGCCGGAAGGCAACCCGCTCGCCCGGTTCGAGCCCGGCCAGTTCATTCGTATCTTTCACATCAAACGGCATGGTCATCGCCGGCATATACCCCGGCACCGCTTCGTGCTTGATCTCAACCTCCTTCTGGCGCGGCTTCACCGCCTGCACGACACCTTTTACCTGAAATATTTGCTGGTTGGTGCTCTGATTCCTTGCTGGTTGTGGCGGCGAGCCAGTGTCGCCAGACCGCTGGCATGAAACCACCAGGGTCCCCAGGATCACGAGCCATGGAGCCGAGCGAAACATAAGCTTCAAGTTGCTGGTGCCGCATTCGTTTGGCAAGCCGTCGAAGTTCTTTCGTGTAATTGCCGTCTTTCGTGGTTAATTCTTCAGCGCTGAACCATGCGCGCCGATTGGAACAAACTGCATACGCTTGCGTCGGAGGAAGTTGACCGAACGCTGGCAGAGCTGCCCGCCCCATTGCGCGAGCGCGCCCAACCGCTGCCGGTGACCCTCGAGCGTCGTCCCAATGCCGCTCAGCGCACCGACGGGATCGAACCCGACACCCTCGGTCTCTTCGTCGGGCCCGAATTCGCCCACGAAGACTTCGCTGCCCTTCCCCTGCCGCCTCAGATCATCCTGTTCCTTGAGAACATCTGGGACCAGGCCGCAGCCGACGAGGAGACCTTTCGCGAAGAAATCCGCACCACCTACTTGCACGAACTGGGACACTACCTCGGGCTGGATGAGGATGATCTTTTTGACCGGGGGTTGGAATGAATGTGGGGCAGTGCTAAAGCATCTTGTCTGCGCGTTCGCGCCAATCCTGGGCGTTATGCAACACCCGCAGGATGACGATGTGTTGAGATTCGAGCCGGTAGAACACCAGCCAGCGATTAAACGGCGGCGGCAACACCCAAAACCGCACGTCGCGCAGCCGGGCGTGCTTAAGGCGTGCCCTCGGGCCAGCTTCAGGAGATTTAGCCAGGAATTCGAAACTGCGAAACGCAGCATCCAGGAAACGCCGAGCCGCTTCGGGATTGTCCAGGGCAATCCACTCTGCGTGATGCATCAGGTCGTCATCGACCGCCGGCTTGGCCACGTAATAGCCCAAGCGTCAGGGCCGCTTAATCGCGGCGTAGATGGTCTGCTTCCGTTTGACGGTCATCGGCGCCGCAGGTCCACTGTCCAAGCCTTCGAGGAGCTGCGACTCCAATTCGCGCGCACTGCCGAATGACGCTCCGGCGGGCCCGGTGCCATGTTCGACGGCCTCGAGCAAGCGCAGCGAATGGCGAACCACTTCGCTCTCATTGTTGAACCGCCCGCTGCGAATCTGGCGGCGAATGATGCGTTTGTAATACGGGGTCAACGCGTGACTCATGTGGCTACAATAGTTGGCGACTAATGGAAATCAACCGGAAACCGACCTGCCGGTGCGGCTTACGGGAAGAGCCCCCGGATGCGTTTGGCCTCCTGCACGCGCTTGATCCCGACACTCAGTGCCGCCATCCGCATCGGGATTTTCTGCTTGCGGCTCAGCGTCACGATCTGGGTGAACGAGGTTTCCAGGATACGGAACAGCTTGTCCACCACTTCCGTTTCGCCCCAGAAAAAGCTTTGCAGATCCTGCACCCACTCGAAGTAGGAGACGATCACCCCTCCGGCGTTGCACAGCACATCCGGGATCAAAAAGATTTCCGGACGCTGGTTTAGAATCGCGTCGGCTTCGGGTGTGGTGGGGCCGTTGGCCGCCTCCGCTAGAATTCGGCATTGGATTTTTCCCGCGTTGGCCTCGGTGATCTGTCGCTCCAAGGCGGCCGGAACCAGGATGTCGCATTGCAACACCAGCAGTTGGTCATTGGTGATCGGTTCGCTTTCCGGGAACCCGGCAACGGTTTTGGTCTTGGTCACGTGTTTTTCGAGCTCCCACAGGTTCAAACCGTTCGAGTTGAACACGCCGCCAAACGCATCGGTGACCGCGACCACCCGGACGCCGTACCGCGCCAGCGAAAGCGCCGCAATCGAGCCGACGTTGCCAAAGCCCTGCACCGCGGCGGTCGCCTTGCCGATGTCCAGCCCGATTGTGTCGGTCGCGCGATTGACCAGGTAGCCAACACCGCGGCCGGTGGCCTCGCGCCGCCCCAGGGAGCCGCCTAACCCCACCGGTTTGCCGGTGACGATGCTGGGCACCGTCGCGCCCATATGCACCGAGTAAGTGTCCATTATCCAGGCCATCACTTGTTCGTTGGTGCCTAGGTCGGGCGCCATCACATCGACCTGGGGCCCGATAAATGGAATCATCTCCTGCGTATAACGGCGGGTCAGGTGCTCGAGTTCGGTCCGCGACAATTTGCCCGGGTCACAGGCGATGCCGCCTTTGGCCCCCCCATACGGCAGACCGGCCAGCGAGCATTTCCAGCTCATCCACATGGCGAGCGCAGCCACCTCCCCGAGCCGCACGTCCGGGTGGTAGCGCAACCCGCCCTTGGTGGGGCCGAGCGTGAGGTGATGCTGGACGCGATAGCCGGCAAACACCTCCGTCGAGCCGTCATCACGCCGAATTGGCAGCGCTACGGTCATGGAACGCTTGGGGAACTTAAGCCGGCCGCGCTCTGACTCGGGGATCTCCAGATGGTCCGCCACCAGGTCAAACTGCTGGCAAGCCATTCGGAACGTGGGATGATCGTATATGTCCATGCGGCGAAAGATAGCCGCGTTGGACACGAATTCCACGAATTTTCACTGCAGCACCCGACCGGATTTCATTCGGATTTCATCCGTGCCAATTGGTGGAATTCTCGTCTAAAGTAAAGGGATGGCGGACACGCTGCTGATCAACGAAATCTACCTCAGCCTGCAAGGCGAAAGCACCTTTGCGGGGTTGCCGTGCGTGTTCATCCGGCTGAGCGCCTGCAACCTGCGCTGCTCCTATTGCGATACCGCTTATGCTTTCAAGGAAGGACGAAAAATGTCCCTGGCGGACACGCGGACGGAAGTCCGGCGTCTGGCAACCCCTTTCCTCGCACCTGACCGCAGCGCAGCTCACCCCCGGGAGGCTGCTTCGAACTCGCCCCTCGGTTTGCCTCTGGTCGAGCTGACCGGCGGTGAGCCGCTCCTTCAGGCGTCCTCACTGCCTTTGATGAAAGCACTTTGCGACGACGGCTTCACAGTGCTGCTCGAAACGAGCGGCGCTCTCGACATCGCACCGGTGGACTCGCGCGTGCGGCGCATCATGGACCTGAAATGTCCCAGCAGCGGCGAGGTTGCCCGGAACCGGTGGGAGAATCTGCCGCATCTCAAAAGCACCGATGAGCTCAAATTCGTCATTGGTACAGCGCAGGATTACGAGTGGGCGAAGGACAGAATCGCGGAACATCGGCTCGAGACGCTCTGCCCGCTGCTCTTTTCCTGGGTGCACCCGCTCGCGCCGCCCCAACTGGACAAATCCCTCAAACCCGTGCCTGCCGGCCAGACTCCCATCTCCCGCCGCGAACTGGCGGAACGAATCATCGCCGACGCCCTGCCCGTGCGCTTCCAGGTTCAATTGCACAAGGTCATTTGGCCGCCGGATCAAAGAGGCGTGTGAAGGATTTTTGAATTTGGATTTTTTTGCTTATAAAGCGCTGGGAAACCCCGTCACAACTGTGCGCGCCCAATCAAAAATCAAAAACCAAAATTCAAAAATCGCCCTCGATTTATTGCGCGCCTACGAGTCTCGCAACGTGACCTTTATCGAGCCCGACGGTTCGTGGCCGATTGTTTGGGAACGCGCCCGCGGCGTGCACGTTTGGGATGCGGAAGGAAAAAGGTACCTGGACTTAACCGCCGCCTTCGGGGTAGCGGCGGCGGGTCATGCCAATCCGTGCGTCGTCAGAGCCGGACAACAGCAAATGGCGCGCCTCCTTCACGCCATGGGCGATGTTCATCCCCACGCGCTTAAGGCGCGGCTCGCGCAGGAACTCAGCCGGATTACGTTCGAACGGTGGGCGACTGCGAAGTCCCAAGTCCCAAGTCTCAAGTCCAAAATCCAAAGTCGTCCGAACGGCATGGCGAAGACGATCTTCTGCAATTCGGGGTTTGAGGCGGTCGAAGCGGCGCTAAAGACGGCGCTGCTGGCAACCGGCAAACCCGGCGTGATTGTCTTCGAAGGCGCTTATCATGGACTTGGCTATGGCGCCCTCAACGCAACGCATCGAAAGCATTTCCGCTCCCCGTTTCGAAGTCAGCTTCGCGAGTTTGGGCATTTCGTGCCCTTCCCGATAGCAGGACGAACGTCTCGACGGTCCCCGGTTTCGGCAAAACGTCGAGCCGGGAACCAACCCGACCCTGGTCCCGCTTTGGAGGAAGTCGAAACCCGGATCCGCCGCCTCTTCCGGCAGGAGCGAATCGGCGCCATCCTCGCGGAACCGATCCAAGTGCGCGGCGGCATCAACATTCCACCGCCGGCCTTCTTGCCGCTGTTGCGGCGCCTCTGCGCCGAGCATGCCGCGTTGTTGATTCTGGACGAGATTTACACCGGCTTCGGCCGCACCGGAAAATGGTTCGCTTGCGAGCATGCCGGCGTGACCCCCGACCTCATCTGCCTCGGCAAGGCGCTGACCGGCGGCTTCCCGCTCTCGGCCTGCGTTGGCCGGGCTGAACTCATGGACTCCGCCTGGCCTCTCTCAAGCGGTGAAGCCATCCACACAAGCACATTTCTGGGCCATCCGGTCGGCTGCGCCATGGCGCTCGCGCAGATTGAGGAAATCCAATCTCACAAACTCGTTGAGCGCAGCGCGGACCTCGGCGCCTTTTTACTCGCAGCACTCTCGAGCTTCGAGCCTCGACCTTCGACCCTCGTCTGGCGTGCCCGCGGCCTGGGCTTACTGGCCGGCCTCGATCTCCGCTTGCCGAACGGCGAACCCGCAACCGAAGTCGCGCTGGGCATGCTCACAGCGCTGCTGCACCGGGGTTTCATCCTGCTCCCCGAAGGCGAACATGCGAACGTCCTCAGCTTCACGCCCCCGTTGACGATTTCCAAAGCCCAGCTTCAGGCGGTAATCGGGGCGGTCGAGCAGGCGCTGCCGCTATGAAGTTGTCGGAAATGAAACAAATCCTGTCCCGCGGCGGCATTCAGCTCACGCGCTCCCTGGGTCAGAATTTTCTGCACGATGCCAACCAGTTGCGTCGCATTGTCGCAGCGGCGGAGCTCGCCAAATCCGATAAAGTGCTCGAGATCGGGCCCGGCCTCGGGCCTTTGACAGAGTTGCTGGTGGCGAGAGCTGGCGAGGTGCTGGCAATCGAGAAAGACGTACGGCTCGTCGAGGTGTTGCGTTCTCGCTTTGAAGCCGTCCTTGCGTCCCGCCCAAGCGAGGACGCCAGCGCCTCAGAGATGAGCCAAACACCCGGCCTCCGCTTAATCCACGACGACGCGCTGGAATTTCTAAAGCGTGAGCGCCGCGACTGGAGCCAGTGGAAACTGGTCGCGAACCTTCCCTACTCGGTGGCGTCACCCATCCTGGTGGAGCTGGCGCTGAACCCGGACCGGCCGGAGCGATTGGTCGCTACTCTTCAGCTCGAGGTCGCGAAACGCTTGATGGCCGGGCCGGGCGACCCGGACTACGGCGTGCTCACGCTTCTGGTCCAATTGGATTACGAACCGCTAAGCTGGTTTAAAATCCCCGCCAGTTGTTTTTTTCCGGAACCGGACGTGGATTCCGCATGCGTGTGCTTGCGGCGTCGCGTGCAAACGTTGCTGGCTCCTGATCAAAAAGAAACCTTTGCCAGGATTGTGAAACGCAGCTTCTCGCAACGCCGCAAAATGATGCTAAAGCTGCTGAAGGAAGACTGGCCGGCACGAGACCTGGATCAGGCCTTCGCGCGGTTGCATCTCCCGCCCCGGGCCCGCGCCGAGACCGTCAGCGTCGAACAATTCGTGCAACTGACCCGGGAATTGGCAGCTCACACCTCGACCACTCCCACGGCCGCGCGCTGCTGATCTCATGAGCGAAGAAATCTTTGACGTTGTGAACGAGCGCGACGAAGTCGTCGGCCGCAATACCCGCAGCGAGGTGCATCGATTGGACCTTATCCATCGCGCCGTGCACGTGCTTCTCTTCAACTCGCGAGGGCAGCTCTTTCTCCAAAAGCGTTCCATGAAAAAGGACCGCCAGCCTGGCCTGTGGGACTCCTCGGCTTCAGGCCACGTTGATAGCGGCGAAGATTATGATGCCTGCGCCGTGCGTGAAGTCCGCGAAGAACTGGGGATAACCCTCGAAACGCCGCCGGCGCGCCAGTTCAAACTCACCGCATCGGCCCAAACCGACCAGGAACACGTTTGGGTGTACCGCGGCACGTCCGAAGGACCGTTCACCCTGCACCCGGACGAGATCGATCGCGGCGGCTGGTTCGCGCCGGAAGAAGTCACACGCTGGATGGCGCAGCGCCCCCAGAATTTCGCGACGGCACTGCTGCTGATCTGGAAGCGATTCTTGAGCGAGCAAGCGTGAGCGACGGACGGGGCAGGTAGGGCGCGTCGGTCCTCAGTCGGGGCGGGGACGGCCACGTCCCCGGAACTACTCATACAGGGAAGTGACCGCCCCCACCCCGCGCCGTTGCTATCCTTCCTCGACATCAACCCCATGCTCCCTAGAATTCTGGCCCGTTGACTATGCCTGGTGACATTCCGGCCTATTACTCGGGGTTGGCCGCGTTCCGTCCCCTGTTCGACCGGGGCAATCCCATTCTTACCTACCACAAGCTTGGCCCCCGGCCGCGGCAGGTGCGCTTGAAAGGTTTGTACCTCAGCCGGACGCTGTTTACCCGGCAATTGGACGAGCTGAAGGCGGACGGATACACCGGCGGTTCACTGACGGCTTGCGCGGGTCCGAGGACCGGCAAGCGGATCGTCATAACTTTCGATGACGGTTACGTGAATGTGCTGAGCAACGGCCTGGAGCCGCTGGCAACCACGCCCTTCAAAGCAATTCAATTTCTGGTCGCCGACCTCCTGGGCAAGTGCAATGAGTGGGATGTGCCGCTCGGGGAAGCGCCGGAGCCCATGATGAACCAGACGCAAGTTCGCGAATGGCTCGCTGCCGGGCATGACATTGGCTCGCACACACTCACCCACCCCTTTCTAACCCAAGTGCCGCCCCGGCAGGCTCAGGAGGAAATCACGGCCAGCCGTAAGAAACTGGAAGACCTGTTCGGCCGGCCGATCGAACACTTCTGCTATCCCTATGGCGACTGGGATGGGACCGTCCGCGACATGGTCCGGTCCGCCGGGTACAAAACCGCTTGCACGACCGAAGCCGGTATCAATACCGCCGCGGATTCCCCGTTTTCGCTGCGTCGGTTCACCGCGCGGTACCCGACTCGGACTTTCAAAGCCGTCTGGTCCAGGCTGGTCGGCCGCGTAGGCCAAACAGCCCGCTCGTCGCCGCCCTGAATGTGGTGGCCTCAGAAGCTGCCTTGGAAATGGAACCGGGCCAAAACATTCTACTGATTCGCCTCAAATCGATAGGCGACATTCTTTTCACCCTGCCGGCGGTAAACAGGGTGCGGACGGCTTATCCTCAGGCGAAGCTCGCGTTCCTCGTTTCGCGAGAACTTGCGCCCCTGTTGGAGGGCTTTCGCGACGCGGACGCCGTTATCACCCTGAACCGCGCGCGATTTCGAGGATTCAATCCCAAAGCCGTCGTGCAGGAGACCCTCACCCTGTGGCGGCGGTTGCGCCGGGATAGATTCTCGCTGGCCATCGATTTCCAGGGCTACGGCGAGACGGCGCTGATGACCTGGTGCACCGGCGCGCCGCAGCGCTGGGGCACCGTGTACCGGGCCGGACGCCAATGGGCCTACACGCGAGGGGTGCGCCGTGACCCGGGTCCGCACCCCGCGGAAGTCCACCTCGCGATGTTGGAAACGTGCGGCCTGCCATCGGCTCCGGTGCGCAATGAATTCATCCTGCCGGCCGGCCCGATAGAACTCGCGCGAAGATTTCTCGCTGACGCCGGACTCGACCCCGCCCGGCCCACGCTTTTTATCCAGCCCTTCACAAGCGCAGCCGAAAAGGATTGGCCGCTCGACCGTTACTTGGCCGTCGCCCGGCATTGGAGGGACCAGGGCGCACAAGTGGCTTTTGGCGGCGGACCGGCCGAACGCGCCGCCCTCGGGCCCGCCCTGCAAGACGGATTCCCGGTCTCCGCCGGAGTTCCGCTGCTGGTCACCGCCGGGCTGATGCAACTCTCCACCATCGTGGTTGGTGGGGACACCGGGGTATTGCATCTCGCGGTAGCGCTGGGAAAGCGAGTCGTCATGGTCATGGGCTCGACCGGACCCGGGAGCTGCTACCCGTTCCGGCATCGGGACTGGGCGGTCGTGCCGCCGTCAGGTGGGCCTGTTTCGAGCATTGAAGTGGGGCGGCTCAATGAAGTGTGCGCCCGTGCGTTCGCCGAACTCGGTTCGAGCGCCGGAATGCGCAATCCAAAATCCGGGAGCTGATTCTCGAAGTCAGGTCTTTTCGCGTGCTTCGCTTATTTCGTGGTTGGCCCGCCTTTTTTAGAGCTTGTTTCAATATTGTAGGAGACGACGTAAGGAGTCTCTGATCTCGCGCCGCGTTGTCAATGGAGCTGTGGGTCTGAGTCAGGGCAAACGCATTTAAATCGCCCGAGAACAGCGCCGTCCCGCAGGGGCAGCCGAGAATAGCCCAACCCTTCAGCGTTGTCCCGGAAGGACAGCCTGACAATAGCCCAGCGCTTCAGCGTTGGGTGCGAGTGCGCAGGGAAGGAAGTCCCGAAGGGACGGCTGAAACTCCCACAAATCTTAAGAATTAAATGCGTTTGCCCTGGGGTCTGAGGCTCCTTGCGTCGTCTCCTACTAAGAAACGGGGATTTTCAAACATGCTCTTGAGCTTACTTCCCCTCCAGCCCGATGTGGATGTCCATCTTCATGGTCATGGCCTGTTTCTGCCCGCCCGCGTCCACGGTCATCGCCATTTCGGAGTGCAAGTCGGCGCTCCCTTCCAGCGGCAGGATTCGTGTCAGGTCAGACGTCACCTGGCCGGTGCCCCGGCCGTCCATCCGCGTAAGCTCGGCTTTCATTCCCGGCATCGCCGGGTTGTCGATCGCTTGGTTGGCGGCGCGTTGAGTGACGGTGCTCTTCGCGGTCAAACGCTCGCCTTCGATCGACACCACCTCATAGACGTCAGTCTGGTCCAATACCATCCCTTGCGATTTGATCGGCAGCTTCGCCTCCCACCGCGCCCCGGGGCCGACGGCCTCCTCCGGCAGCGGCGCTGTGAACCGCGAAAACGAATCCTGCATCTGCTCGATCAATTGGCGGAGCTGAGGATTCGCCCCAGCCGGCACCTTCATTTCCGCCCCTCGGCTGAAGCCGCGGTTGGATATCCTGCCCGTGCCCGGCACACCTTTGAAGTTGGCGAACGTCGCCTTTAGCGCCTCGGTCACCTGCGGCATCACACCCGGTTCGTCCGCCACGCTCGCGTCTCCCGTCACCATCTCGTAAGTGATTTCTCCATCCTCCGCGACGTTCTTGACCGTCGCTTCCAGCGCCATTTTCATCGCCGGCAGCTTCACCGCTGGTGTCTCCATTCCCCCGGCCTTTACCTCCATGCTCATATTCATGGTCAGGCTCAGGGTTTGATGGTCGCCCGCTTTGGGATGCAGCCGCAGCACCTTGCGCGGTTCAGCACCCGCCTCAATCAGTTTTACCTGCGCCGCCGAGCCCTGCGACACGGGCGCCTTTTCTGACAAGGCGGCGATCTTTTGCGCCAGGTCATCCAGGCGGAAAGAAACCACGCTCCGGTTCCAATTCGGGTAGGCTCGTTGGAGACTCTGCAGCGCGCGCTCGGCGCTCTGGTATTTCTTGAGCGCCGCGGCGGGGTTGTTGCTGGCGACCAGCGAATCCGCCTGCTGGATGGCGTTATAAATCGCCACGAACTGTTCGTCGGCCTCCTCTGCTTGCGCTGCCGCCGAAACCACCAGCAGCGCCAGAACCGCCGTTCGAACCCAAAAACTCAGGGCCACACCCAACCGCCTGCCGGGGTCCTTCGAACCTGCTTGCCCGCCAATCGTGCTCATACGCGCAGGCTGGATTTCCTCCCTGGCGCCGTCAATCGAAAACGAACTCGAACCGTCCAGACGCCCACCCGCCCTAATCCACTCGTTCCCGAGGGGCCTCGTCATGTATCAACGCTCCCCCTCACGGGTCCCTTACGCTCCATCCCCAGGTGCGCCTTCGCGTTCAACGCTGTCAATTCTCTTGCACCGGACTTCCCATTCCCGACTGAACCTTTCGAGCCTCTGGCTCACTTAATACCTTGAGCGGCTGCTCAAAGCCGCAAACTATGGCGCCGTGTGAACCTGTGGACGAGCGGGTGACAGCCAATAGCGACGCTGACGCGCTCAGCGACCTCGATCTCATCGCCGCCATTAATGACGGCGACGCAGCCGCTTTTGAAGTCCTGTACTTCCGTTACCGGGACTGGGTCGTCGCCTTGGCGTTTCGGTTCACGGGCGACAACGATGCCGCGCTGGATGTCCTCCAGGAAACCTTTCTGTATGTCTTGAGGAAATTCCCCGGTTTCCGCCTCACCGCCAACTTCAGAACGTTTCTTTACCCAGCGGTGCACAATCTGTCGATTGCAGCGCGTCGGAAGGCAGCGCGATACCAGGCATCCGAGGAGGACCTGAGACAACTCGAAAACACTGCGGCATCGCTTGGCGGTGAGCCTGCCTGTGGCGATCTGGACCTAGTCCTTGCCCGGCTTTCAGAGGAGCACCGGGAGGTGATCCTGCTCCGTTTCGTGGACGGGCTGAGCTTAGGCGAAATTGCCGGGGCCATGGAGATCCCGCTCGGTACGGTCAAGTCCCGGCTCCACAAGGCGCTCCAAACGCTTCGGTGCGATGAGCGAACCAGGGATTATTTCAAACAATGAACCTTTTGGCGTTCTGGCACGCTTAACTTTTTGAAGATGCAAATGCCGGAAAACAATCGCCGTCGGGAAGATGAAGCGCTCGAGGCTCCTCCCGGACTGGTCTCGGCGCTGAAACGGTCGCTGAAACCAGCCATCTTCATCCCCCCTACGGTGAATGAGGCGATCTTGCACTCTGCGCGCCGGCAGTTGTCCCGGCGAAAGGAACCAGGGTTCAGATGGCCCCTTATACTACGGTGGGCCGCTGCGATGACCGCGCTGGTTCTGTTCCTGGCCATCCTGCCGCAATTCCTGCGGCAATCCGGGCCCGCTACAGCGTCAAGGTACTCCCGCGGAGACGTCAACCACGATGGCCAGGTTGATATCCTGGATGCTTTTGCGCTCGCCAGGGAGCTTAAGGCTGGGGCACATCCCGGTCGGCAACTGGACATCAACGGAGACGGGGTTGTGGACGAACGCGACGTGGCTACCCTTGCCGCCCGTGCGGTGAGCTTGGAAAAGGGGGGACATTCGTGACACCGGCAAGGCCAGGCAGGCCCAGTATGGCCCGGCGCGTATCCTGCTCGGGCGGAGCAGCGGTCAGGCCGATTCGCTGGCAGCCCGTGCACATCCTGGTTCTGCTCATTCTTGGGCTGGCGGTGCAGCTTCTGGCGCAACAGCCGGCTGATGAGGAAGGCCGAGGTCGCTTTTGCGCCGTGGACATCTTTGTTGATTCCGGGAGCACACCGCTAGCCGCTTACCAGCTTCGATTTGCTGTAACGAATGGCTTGGCCAGGATCGTGGGCATTGAGGGCGGCGAACATCCGGCTTTTCGCCAACCGCCTTTTTACGACCCCAAGGCAATCCAGAACGAAGCCGCAGTCATTGCAGCGTTCAGCACCGCTCCGTCTGCCGAGTTGCCAACCGGCAAAACCCGGATTGCGACTATTCACCTTCAGGCCAGTGGAAACCTGCCGCCTCAATTTCAACTTAAACTGCAGACTGCGGCCGACGCTCAGGGCAACAAGATCTCCTGTATCGCCAGCTTTGAACAAAGGAAATCTCAATGATGACCAAATCCAGATTTTCGAGTCTCACGCTGCTCTGCCTCGGTCTTCCACTTTGCCTGACGCTAGCCATGGTGTTCCAGGGCTGTAGCGAGCGAGCGGGGTTCGTCACTGGGTTGCCGCGGAGTAGTGCCGGTTACTTTGATGGTCAGGGCGGGCGCAGCTCGGATTCCGGCGCGCTTGCCGCTGGAACCGAGGAGCTTTGGGTTCTCGCCCGCGGCGAAAGCCCCGCCGCTCCTTCGGACCAGGCTCCGGGCATGGGCACGCTTGTTGCCGAGGTCGACAAAAGCGAAATCCCGATGCCGCTCAAGCATACGGACGTCCATGCTTCCGTCAGCGGCTACATCGGTACCGTCGAGGTCAGTCAACAGTTCCTGAACCCCTATTCCGAAAAGATTGAAGCCATTTACACATTTCCATTGCCCCACAGTGCGGCGGTCAATGAGTTCATCATGACTATCGGCGCTCGGCGGATCCGTGGCATCATCCGCGAGCGCAAGGAGGCAGAGCGGATTTACGCGGAAGCCAAACAGCAAGGATATGTCGCCTCGCTCCTCAACGGGGAGCGGCCAAACGTGTTCACTCAACGGGCGGCCAATATCGAACCGGGTAAGGAAATCGACGTGAACATTAAATACTTCCATGCGCTCGAATACGCGGACGGCTGGTACGAATTCGTTTTCCCGATGGTCGTCGGCCCGCGGTTCAATCCGCCCGGCACCACCAATGGCATCGGCCCGGTTGCGCGAGGCCAATCCGGGACTTCGGGCCAGGGGTCCGAAGTCCACTATTTGCGTCCCGGCGAACGAACCAGCCACGATATCTCACTCAACGTTGACGTCGACGCCGGTGTGCCCATCGAGCAATTCGAGTGCCGGACCCACCAGGTGCTCTCGACCTCGGCTGCTCCGGAGCGCTTGACCGTTTCGCTTGCGCCCACGGACAGCCTGCCCAATCGGGATTTCGTGCTGCGCTACCGCGTCGCGGGCGAACGCATCAAGTCAACCCTGATGACCCATCGGGATGACCGAGGCGGATTCTTCACCTTGATGCTCTATCCGCCAGAGGAGTTGCACGACGTGAAGCGCCAACCCTTGGAACTAGTTTTCGTGTTGGACTGTTCCGGCAGCATGTCCGGCCGGCCTATTGAACAGGCTAAGGCCGCGGTCCAGCGCGGCTTGCGTCTCCTTCAGCCGGGTGATTCCTTCCAACTCATCACCTTTTCCATCTCGGCCTCCAGCTTGGGAGACAGGCCTTTGGAAGCAACTCCTGAGAACGTCGGGCGCGCCTGGCGATATCTCCGTTCACTTCAAGGTGAAGGCGGTACGATGATGATCGAAGGTATCAAGGCTGCCTTGGACTTTGCGCACGACCCGCAGCGCCTGCGCTTTGTTTGTTTCCTGACGGATGGCTACATTGGCAATGAAACTGAAATCCTCGGCGAAGTCCACCGGCGATTGGGCGCCTCCCGCATCTCTAGTTTTGGCATCGGGTCCAGCGTGAATCGCTATTTGCTCGACCACATGGCCAAAGCTGGGCATGGCGCCGTCGCCTACCTGGGACCAAACGACAGCGCAGCCCAGCTCATGGAGGACTTTTTCAACCGCATAAGTCGCCCGGCGCTCACCGATCTCAACGTCGATTGGGGCGGATTGCACGTGACCGACGTCTTCCCGGGCGCGTTGCCCGACCTGTTCGTCGGGCGCCCGGTGATTCTCGCCGGTCGCTTTGCCGGAGATGAAGACACGACCATCCGCATCAACGGCATGGCTGCCGGCCGGCCTTTCCAGCTCACAACCCCAGCGCTCGTGAGCCGCGCCGGCATGGCTCACGAAGGCCTTCCGGCCATTTGGGCTCGGATGAAAGTCGCTGAACTGGCAGATCAATCATCGTACCAGCCCGACCCGGAATTGCCTGAGGCCATAAAGCGTGTCGCCCTCGATTACGGGTTGATGTCTTCGTTTACGGCCTTCGTCGCCGTCGATTCCACCCGCCGTACCGAAGGCTCCCAAGCCACTACTGTTCCGGTGCCTGAAGGCGTGAAATACAAAACCACCGTAGATGAGAAGTGAATATGAATAAATGCACCCTTGGTCTCCTGATTCTGGCCTGCGCGCTGTTCGCAGGCTGTAACAAGACCACCCGGTCCATCTCCCACTCGGGATACCCACAACAAAACTCGTATTGCGCGGGTGGCGCGTACGATGGTGTTTCAGATCCCGCGTTTGAATACCGGGGCGAACTCAGCGAATTCGACGTCCTCGGGATTCCTCGCGGCGAGTTCACGTCCGACGCGGACATCCGGCGAGCCATTGAGGCCTCCAAACCCGTCCGCTTGCATCCCGGGAGCTCCATTCTCCTCATCCAATCCGGGGCCTTGTTCCCCGACGGGGCAATGGTGGCCGAGATGAGCAAGCATTTTAGGGTTGTCCCGTTCTCCGGAGTCCCCACCGTGCGTAGGATTGGTGCCGGTGTTATGCAGACCGAAAGCTCCGACCCCGAAAGCTATTCCAAGTCCCTCCGTCTGACTGCAGCCCGGGGTGGTACCGATTTCATCGTCTGTTACTGGGGCATGCTCGACTCCGAGAGCGACCGGTTGCCCACGAAGACCGTTTCGTGGGTGCCCATCGTCAATTGGTTCATGCCCGATGAAAAGCAGCATATGCGCATCCAACTCAAAGTCGCCTTTGTCGATGTTCGCTCGGGAAACTGGTCGGTTTTCAGTCCCAAGCCGTTCGATGACGCCCGCATCACCACCTCACCGCGGCGAGGGACGGTAGATCAAAAGCAGGTCGAGCGGCTAAAGAAGCTCGCTTACGCGGCTTCCGTGACGGAGTTGGTTCAGGCCTACAATTGAGCCCAATCCGATCCACGGCAGCGTCGCCACTCGTCGCACACGCGCCCGCAACGATTGCGGACCGCTCTATCATCTCCGCGCTCTCCGCCAAGCGCTGAGGATTCCAGGCGCAACAAGCCGCTGATTCCCTATCTCCTAAGTGGTCCGTTTCACAAATCCGCTGACGTAGGCGGCAAGGAGTTTTCGGTGCAGACGAGGCGCGAGCACCGAGCATATCCGCAGCGATCTGTAGGGTGCGAGCAACGCCGTCTGCACGGAAAAGAACCGCCGAATACGTCTGCGGATTTGTGAAACGGACCACTAAGGCTGGCTCCGCCCCTCGCCACCCGGCGCCAGACAGTGCCAAATTGTCCCACCTGTGTCACCCAATAGTGCCATAATGGCACACTTCCTTTCCCGGCTGGCCCGTGCCGCAGGGTTGTCTAGTTTCCTAATGTGATTTCACTCTCAGTCGCATCACTCTAATCCTAAACCTTTTGCGCAACACTCCACCACCCCACTACTCCAAAAATCCGCTCCTCCCGCAAGTTGGCACGCTCTAAGCAGCAGCTAGTAAGGGCCAACGATCAACACGGCCAGTGACAGAAAAATCAGAGAACCCTTTCTAATCCGCTCCATTGCTCAAACTGAAATCTTCAAAAATCTTGGCGCCCGGCGGGAAAATCGCCTTTCTGACCTTCCTTACTATTATAGGGACTGTGTATGACAGCCCCGCGGCCTGCAGCCGCAAAATTGAGAATCTGAAAAACTGAATATGAGTTACCAACTGGCCCCCGCCCGCAACAAGGTCGCCTTTGACCTTTGTCGCCGCTCGCTTCCTCACGTGCCCTCACAGGTGACCGCCCGAGCAAACCCGAGTCATCCTGACCAATCCCGACCAATCCTGACCTCGAAACATTTTTTTCCTCCTCACGACCGGTCAAATCGCCAGACAAACGCTGAATCACCGCGCCTCCACACTATTGCCCCTCCGCTGCTATCAGGTGGTCCCCCGGGAATCCGGCTAACCTCAGCTAATCACGCCCACTAAAGCTTATATTTTTTTCGCCCCATCACCTTTAGAACGCGGGCCGCTCAGTTCTCAGACCGGAATTCACCAACCGAAAATCGCCGCCCGACGGCAAATTCTGACCCTGACGTTCCTTACTATATAGAGCCGCGGTGTGTCGCAGCGCCCCGCCGGTCTGCAGCGTCCGGAACCGCCGGCTCGGTCAAACTGAACAAGAACAAACGAAAACGCTATGAAAACGCAACAAACAGCGAGAATCGGAGGCCGGACCAACCGGGCCAACCCGTCATTCGGCCCCTCGACCCTCGACCACCTCGTAGGAGCTATTAGGAGCTAATAGGACCTACTAAAGCCAAAAAATTACGCCCGGAACGCCGCATTTATGCGGCAGGAGGGTGTACTTGAAGAAATCCGTCGCTCGCCCCCAGCTGGATTCATTCGGATTTCAACGTGTTTCAAAGCAAATCAAAGGAATTCAAAGGAATTCAAAGGAATTCAAAGCAAAAACTCGCCACCCCGTTACCCCGAGGATTCCACCCGACTTCGACAAACCTCGACTAACTTCGCCTTCGACTAAATCCGAGTACATCCGACTAAATCCGACTAAATCCGAGTAAATCCGAGTATTTTTTTTGACCTGGACTCATATTCCACAACGCCAACCGAACCCGAGCCCAATGGCCCGCGTGACCTCCACCGAACTGTTAATGAAAAACACCAGCTCCAATGGACAGTGACGACTGCTCGCAGAAGCCTGCCGGTGCCCCCTGGTAGGCCCTGGTAGGTGCTGGCAACAAAGCACCTGCCTGATCACCTGCCGCGGCCCCGGTCAACCCTTTCGCAGGCGCGAGAACGCCCTGCTTCGTTCTTTGACATC
Organism: Candidatus Acidiferrum sp.; assembly: GCA_035566435.1. GTDB lineage: Bacteria > Verrucomicrobiota > Verrucomicrobiia > Limisphaerales > UBA8199 > DATMRF01. The sequence continues at coordinate 11,116 of DATMRF010000092.1, read as the reverse complement.
TTAATCGCTTAACCGGCTCCGTCCCAAACCTCCGCGCCGCCCCACTGCTCAGCGCGCCGCCTCGCCAGCGGCGCGCTGAGGACACCCCGTGCTGATTTTATGCGGACGTCACGTTCCGGCGTTTTCCTCTATAAACCGGCTTTGGCTTTATAATTGCGCCGGTGTGGGGGAAGAGTATCGTGCCGCAGGTGCAAAGAAACTTATGAAAAAACTAGGCATAGGGTGCGCCGTTTTAGGCGCGTTGGCGTTCGTGGTGTTGATTTTCGTGGTGCTCGCTGGTGGCAGCTACAATCGGCTGGTCGGGCTTAACCAGGCCGCCGACTCCCAATGGGCCCAGGTGCAGAACGTTTATCAACGCCGCGCCGACCTCATTCCCAACCTCGTTGCCACCGTTTCCGGCGCCGCCAACTTCGAGAAGTCCACGTTGACGGAGATCACCGCCGCGCGCGCCTCGGTCGGCCAGGTCAAGATAAACCCCAACACCGCCCCGTCCGATCCCGCACAATTGGCCGAGTTCGAGAAAGCCCAGAACCAGCTCTCTTCCGCCTTGTCCCGCCTGCTCGTCGTCGTCGAGCGTTACCCGGACCTGAAGGCCACCGCGAATTTCCAGACGCTCCAGGCGCAGTTGGAAGGCACCGAAAACCGCATCAGCGTCGAGCGTGGCCGGTTCAACGACGCGGTCCGCGCCTACGATACTGCGATAAAATCCTTCCCGGCCCTCCTGTATGCCGGAATGTTCGGGTTTCACGACAAACCGTATTTCACCGCGACACCGGGCGCCGAAGCCCCGCCGAAAGTCCAGTTCGATTTTGGAAAGCCTGCCTCCTCGACTCCTCCGCCAGCGGAAAAACCCTAGCCTCGTGAAACCTGCTTCCGCGACGCTTGTGGGGCGACCGCTTGGACCTGCTCTCCTTGTGCGCCTTCGCGGCCTTTTCCGAATATGTGGTAGGGCGCGCTGTCCTCAGCGCGCCGTGTCGCGCTGCCTGCCACGCGGTATGCGCAGGACGCCGCGGCCTGGCATCTCCACTCATTTGTGAAAGGTTTCCATTACTTGCCGAGGGTTGGGTTGGGTCTGTTTTTTTGTCTGGGACTTGTCAGCGCGCCCGCCTCAGAAGTTATCCCGCCCGCACCAAGCCAGTATTTCAATGACTACGCCAAAGTAACCTCCTCAGGCACCGCGGCGCGCCTCAACAAAACCCTCGAAGATTTCGAGCGGCAAACTTCCAGCCAGATCCTCGTTGCCATTTATCCCAGGATGCAGTCCGACTCCTCGATTGAGGATTACACGGTCCGGGTGGCCCAGTCCTGGAGGGTGGGCAGGCAGGGCACGAATAACGGCGCGGTGCTGTTCGTTTTCACGCAGGACCGGAAGATGTTTTTGCAGGTCGGCTACGGCCTGGAAGGCGCGCTGCCGGATGCGACCGCAAAACAGATCATCGACAACGAAATCACGCCACGCTTCAAACAGGGCGACTATGACGGCGGGCTGAGCGCCGGGGTGAACGCCATCCTGGCCGCCACCCGCGGCGAGTACAAAGGGACGGGTCGCACCGTGGCCGACCGCGGACAATCCGGCGGCGTCGGGAAGATTGCGCTCATCGTTTTCGTCATTATTGTCATTATCGTCCTTAGCAGGATTCTTCGCGGACTGGGAGGCGCCGTCTATGGCCGGCGCGGCTATTATTCCTCCTGGGGTGGCTGGGGAGGCGGCGGTGGTTTTTCCGGAGGGAGCTGGGGCGGCGGTGGTGGTGGTGGTGGTGGTGGTGGCGGCGGCGGGTTCTCCGGCGGCGGCGGCAGCTTTGGCGGCGGTGGCGCGGGAGGAAGTTGGTAATGGGTTCGAGTAAAACCGTCGGGCCAATGGCAACTGTGAGCGAAAGCGGCAGGGGACAGCCGCAATCCAAAGCGCAAGCGTGGTCAAAAGTTCGCCCGGACTCCGAAGGTTTTGGAGTGCGGCTGTCCTCTGCCGCTTTGGCCGCTCCAGCCTGTTCACTCGCGAGCCTAGAACCTGCACCCGTTGGTCATTTTGGAGACCCATCCTCTCCGCTCTTCTACAGGCAGATTCTCCATTCGGGAAGCATTTTATGACCGGCGCGAAATTTTTGAAGCAACTGCGCCACGACGACATCGTCGCCGCGATTCGCGAGGCCGAGAAAAAGACCTCCGGCGAGATCCGGGTGTTTATTACTCGGAAGCAGGTCACAGACCCGGTTGAAGCCGCGCAGGCGCATTTCGTGCAAATGGGGATGGAGAAGACGCGCGAACGCAACGCCGTGTTGATCTTTGTCGCCCCACGCTCGCGCCGGTTCGCCGTGGTGGGTGACGTGGCCGTTCACACCCGCTGCGGCGAAAGTTTTTGGAAAGAGTTGGCCGCGGAGATGTCCGGCCACTTCGCCAAATCCGAATTCACGAGCGGCATTATTCACGGTGTCCAGAAAGCCGGCGAATTGCTCGCCCGCCATTTTCCGCATCGCCCGGATGACGCCAACGAGTTGCCCGACGACGTGGCCCACGATTGACTTTTGGACTTCATCGAGTAATTAATTAGGCTTCGGAAAAAAACACTTAACCAAAGCCCTGTCTCCATACGATGTCATGAAATCGATCTCGACTCGCAAACACCGAACTCCCAGGCTGACGTCATGGGGCGCGGCCGTTTTACTTTCCATCTTTGCGTTCTTCACCGCTCAGGCGCAGCAAATCCAATGGGGGTTGACCTTGGTGAACATTAACAATCCCATACCGCCGATCGTTGTCACCAATGGGGACGGCTCCATCTCCATCACCGCCGGTGGTGGGGACACCTACGGCGCGCCGGATTCTTTCACGTACGCGTACCAGCAAGTGACCGGAGATTTCGACATCCGTGTTCGCGTGATGGATGTCACCGCCACGGACCCAGCGGGGCAGGATTCGCCAAAGGGGTCACTGATGGTGAGGGCAACTTTGGATCCGGGGAGCTTCGACTACCAGATCAGCGCTTTGCCGCTGGCGCCGTCCGGCCGTAACGGCCAGATCGAGAGCATCGGCCGGCTTGATGCAGCTATCGACACTGACGACCTGCCCGGGAAAGCACTCAATTACGGTGGCGACACGACCGATTTCGGCTACTGCACCTATCCTGATGTGTGGCTCCGCATCCAACGCCGGGGCGACAAGTTCATGAGCTATTTCGCCACGACGAACACCACGGACTTTCCGGCCGGGGCCAGCCCATTCAGCACCAATGGCTGGCAACTGCTGACGGTGATGCCTGCCGGAACTAATTTTCCGAAAACCGTTTATGTCGGTTTGAGCACGGTTGCCCACAACGGGGTCATCAGTGATACTACTCACACAGTCACCTCGACCTACGCCAGCTATGGGCCGACTCCCACGCCTCCGAGCATCCCGTCCACCAACGGAGTGCCGGTCCCGAGCACCAACGGACCGGGTACGTTCCCGAACAAACAGGTGCTCGCCGTCAACTGGGATGCTAGCCTCCCAGCCGATGGAATGGGCTATCCCTCCGATATCGTGCAATCCAGCCAGGGCGCGCCCCAGCAGATTGTCTGGAACAGCGGCGGCTTCGGCAGCGTTGCGCGCGACGTGATTGCCGGCGTCAACAGCCAGACGCCCGGCGGTTTTTCCGTCGCCCGATATCAGGCCGGCGCATTCGATTTCCTGCTCAGCCCGCGCGACCCGGCGCTGGCCCTGCAGAACCTGGGGCCGTACTCGAACCCGCTCCGCGAGCGCATCGGTATCGGCGACCCAAGCGTTCCCGCATCGCAGGCCTGGACGCCTTCGCCCAATTACGGCTTTGTCATGACCACCGTCCGCAAGAACGGGCAGGCCTGGAATGACCAATCCCCATTCTTTTATGCGGCGAGCTACGTCCAACTGGACGGCATCGCCACAGGCAAGGGCTATGACATGGTCGGTGGCCATTTCCGGGGCGGGCAGTTCTATACACGTTCCACCAAGCTGGTCACCGGTTCCGTCACGACGGGCGGTCCCACGTCCGGCTCGCTCCAACGATGCGCGATACCCATTTCGCTGGCGTGGTTCCCGTACGACCAAGGCTGGAAGGCCGGTTACATCGACGCTTCTTCAGTTGATACCCTCAACCCCGGAAGGCCGCACTGGAAGCATGGCGATGGCTGGGGGCTGCATAGCGGGTCGGCGGTCTCTGGATTCACCGCTAAGGGCGGTCAGAGTTTCTACAATTCGCCGACCAACATTCTCTCGTGGGTGGACACTACAGGCGGCGGAACCTATAGCGGCCTGGCGATCCTGCAATTGCCTGGTGTGAACTCGGCTACCAACGGGATGCTCTTCACGGTCGGAAACGACGAGAATGCCGGCATTCGGGGTCCGTCCGCCAACAACGCGGCGTTGACTGACGGTTCCGGGTGGTACGTCGCCGTGCGCGACATCGAAACCAGCAAGGCCGATCCCACCGTGTATGCCACGACCGGCGCTTCCGACGCCGGTTCGAGCTTCTCCTTCCTCTACATCCCCTGGAATGCGGACAACCTCGTCGGCGGCCACATCCGCGGAACGAACGCCGCCGTTATTCAGAGCGCCGGCAGCTTCAACGTCCAGCGCCTCTCCACCGGACGTTATGCGCTGACCATTCCCGGCAAAGCCGGCACCAACGGCATGTTGCTGTTGCAGAATTCCGGTTATCTTGCCAATCAACCGACAGGTCTGACCAACGTCGTGGACACCAGTTTGTTGTCCTATGAATACGGCGGCACGAACACGCCCGCCAACGCATTCATCATCGAGTCGCGTTATGTCGATGTGAGCGGCGGTGGTGAGGGCGTGGTCACGCTTCGCGACGCGGATTTCAATTTCGTCTGGGTCGATTTCCAGAACCCGCTGGCGCCGCCCGGAACCCTTCCGCCAGTGCTCTCTATCAGGAAGAGCGGCACCAACGTAATCATCTCCTGGACCAACGGACCCGGCTTCATCCTGCAACAGGCGGGCACCCTATCCGCGCATACGGTGTGGAGCAACTTGGGCTCACAGAACCCGCAGACCGTCGCCATCGGAGCCGGTCCTCAGTTCTTCAGGGTCACTAGCCCGTAGTTCGTTTCTTCGCTTTGGCCCTGACGCCGCTGACGTGGCGCCAGACCGGAATACTTCAGGCCGAAGGAGTCTGAGTGCCGAGGGCCGTCGGTTGCAGCCCACAGATGACGGCCTCAGTCACGGCCTGCGCAGATGCACAATCGTGGCGCCCCAGCCGCCGTATTCGGGATGGTCGAGCGCGAAGGAAACGACATGCGGATGCTTCGCCAGGATGGCATGGACAGTGCGCCGAAGGTTGCCGATGCCCTTGCCGTGGATGATCCGGACTTGGAAGATGCCGCGTTCCAGGCAAGCCGCCAGGTAGTCCGGCACAAGGTCCTTCACCTCCGACGGCTTGAACGTGTGCAGATCCAGCACCCCATCGATCGGCAGCTCAACCGGCTCGTCCATGCCTTGAGGATAATCCGGTCGTCGGCCTGCGAACAGCACTTATGGGACCTGGCGTACGCTAAACCGCCTCAGCCGTATTTATTCGCTCGAAATCCTTAACGCAAAGGCTCACACAGGCATGCGCAAAGGGTCTTGGGAATCCGAGGCCAAAGTTCGGCTGGCCTCGGCTTCACCACTCGGTTAGGATCTGCGACACAACACCCACATCGTCTTATGAACGTTTCACGACGCAATTTTCTGGGCCAGTCGGCTCTCGGGCTTTTGGGCGGCGCCGTCGTGCCTTCGGCGTACGGCGCAGAATCCGCCGCCGGCTCCGGCGGTGAGGCCCCTTTGATCGTTTCCACCTGGCCGTTTGGTAAACCGGCCAACGATGCCGCCCTAAAAACTTTGCTCGAGGGTGGGTCGATTCTCGACGCCGTCGAGTGGGGCATCCAGGTAACGGAGGTGGATCCGGCGGTCACCTCCGTCGGGCTCAAGGGCAAACCGAATGCCGCCGGCGTGGTGCAGTTGGATGCCTGCATCATGTCAGGCCCGGGCCATCGGGCCGGGAGCGTCGCCGCCCTTGAAGGCATTCGACACCCCATCTCCGCCGCACGGCTCGTAATGGAAAAAACGTCGCACGTAATGCTTGTCGGCGAGGGCGCCCGGATGTTTGCTCTGGAACAGGGCCTGGAGGGTGTGGAAGTGAACTCACGCGAGGCGTACGAAAAGTGGAAGGACCGTTCGTCCAGCCAGCCAGCCCGGGCGGCTGAACCGAAAAAGGGGAACCACGACACCATCGCACTCCTGGTACTGGGCGCCGATCGCACCATCGCCGGCGGGTGTTCCACGAGCGGACTGGCGGGCAAACTCCCGGGCCGAGTGGGGGACTCGCCCATCATTGGCAGCGGCCTCTACGTGGACAACCACGTGGGCGCCGCGGGAGCGACCGGCGTCGGCGAGAACGTGATGCGCTACTGCGGTTCATTTCTGGTCGTCGAGTACATGCGGCAGGGACTCCACCCGCAGGCCGCCTGCGAGCAGACCATCCGGCGCATCGCGCGGCAGGACCCCAAAGGCCTGAATTTGAGCATCAACTTTGTCGCGCTGGACAAACAGGGCCGCTACGGGGCCGCCGGCACGGACAAGGAATTCCAATTTGCCACCGCCACCAGGGCCAGCAGCCGCGTCCTGCCGGGATTTCGAGTGAATTGACATTTCCTGCTATTGATCAGTATATTCTGAGCCCTTTATATGAATCGAGAACCGCATGTGGCCGTGGTCGGCGCGACGGGCGCCGTCGGCATCGAAATGATCAAGACCCTGGAGAAGCGCAATTTCCCGGTGGGGAAACTGACGCTCCTCGCTTCGGCCCGTTCCGTAGGCAAGAAGCTCAAGTTTCGAGGCCAGGAGGTCACGGTTAAGGAGCTGACGAAAGACTCCTTTCGCGGGATCGACATCGCGTTGTTCAGCGCCGGGGGCGGCATTTCGAAAGAGTTCGCGCCAATTGCTGCACAAGCCGGATGCGTCGTCATCGACAACTCGAGCGCGTTCCGCATGGATGACAAGGTCCCGTTGGTGATTCCCGAGATTAACGCGGCCGATGTGAAGCGGCACCGGGGCATTATCGCCAATCCGAATTGCACCACGGCGATCACCCTCATGGCGCTTTATCCGCTCCACCAGGCGTTTGGCTGCAAGCGCATTTTCGCGTCGAGCTACCAGGCGGTTTCCGGGACCGGGGCGAAAGCGATCGCGGAACTGGAGCGGCAGGTCGGCCAGGTCGTCAAAGGCCAGCCAGTCACACGGGAGGTGTATCCGCACCAGATCGCGTTCAACGTGTTGCCGCACGTGGACTCATTCCTGGCGACAGGCTACACCAAAGAAGAGATGAAGATGGAGAACGAGGGCCGCAAGATCATGCATCACCCGGCTTTCCGCGCGAGCGTTACCTGCGTGCGGGTGCCCGTTTACCGGGCGCACTCGGTCGCCGTCAGCGCCGAGTTCGAGAAACCGGTGACCGTCGAGTCGGCGCGCGAGGTCTTGAAGCAGGCGCCGGGGCTACAGGTCATCGATGAGCCGGCGAAGAACCAATACCCGTTGCCACTGTACTTGGCCGAACAATACGACTGCGCCGTGGGCCGGCTGCGGAAGGATTGCGCGATGGACAACGGCCTCGCCTTCTGGGTTTCCGGCGACCAGCTCTTGAAAGGCGCCGCGCTCAACGCGGTGCAAATTGCGGAAGAGCTGATGAAGCAGCACGGCCAGCCGCAAGGAACGCCAAGAGCGCAACGAGAAGAGAAATTAGTGATGGGTAATCGGTGACCGGTGATCGCCGATTAGGTGGACTTCCGGATCTCGAACTTTTGGGAGCCGACCGGGCAGCCTACTTGGTTTCGGGCTTTTTCGGCGGTTCGGCCGATGGACGGATGGCCGGTGAGGCGGCGGAATCCAGGGGTGCTGGTTTCAACGATTCATCGAGGATTTCCACGCTGGCATCTTTCTGCAGTTTATCGAGGTACTCCGGCCCTTGCTTTTGGATGGCTGACTGGGTCAGGTAATCCTTGATCTTGGGAGAGACCTCGGAGAGCTCGTGCTTGCGCGCCGGGTACCTCTCGCTCAGCTTGATGATATGATAACCGAACTGCGTCGTAACGATATCGCTCACCTGGTTGGTATTGAGGGAAAAGGCGGCGGTCTCGAACTCCTTCACCATCTGGCCGCGAGGGAACTTGTATTCGCCGCCCTTGTCCTTGGAGCCGGGGTCCTCCGAGTATTCCTTGGCTAGTTTGCCAAAGTCTTCGCCCGCGCGCGCGCGTTTCAGCAGATCCTCGGCCAATTTGTGCTTGGCGGCTTTTTGCTCATCCGACAGCTCTTTGTTGGTTGCCATGTCGCGAGTGCTCAGCAGGATATGGCTGGCCCGGGCCATCTCGGGCTCCTCGAACTGGGAAGGGTTGTCGTCGTAGAATTTTTTGATTTCCTCGTTAGTGATGCTGATTTTGAGGTCACGGATCAGGACGTCTTTGGCCAGCTCGCCATCGCTCCACTTCGCGAGGAGTTCCTCGCGGGTGAGGCCCTGGGCTTTGAGACGGAGATTAAGGGCGTCCTCCGTTCCAAGCTGGGTCTTGGCATCGTCCCACAATTTGGCTGCTTCCTTCTGAGCGTCGGCCCGGTCGGAGTCGTTGGCTTTGCCTTTGATTAACTGAAATTGGATGAGCTGCTGGAGAATCTGCTTCTCGAGCAGGGAAGCCTGCTCCGGGGCGATCGCCTGGCCGCGCGCGGCGATCTGGGATTTGACGCGGATAACCTCGTCATCCAATTGATTGCGTTTGACTTCGACCCCTTTGCCCTTGGCAACGACGGAATCGGGGAAAAGGTCAGCGGCCTTGAGAGCCGGTTTGGCCGCCGCCGGGGCATTGGTGGCAGGGGCCGACTGCGCCGCGGCAGGCCAGGCGGTCCACGCGGCGGCGGCGGCGATCAGGACGAGCGATTTCGTGATTCTTTCCATAAACATAGGCGATCGATACTATCAGAGTGCTACAATTTGACTACATTAACATTTCGGATATCGGGGTCCTTTTCCAGTTCGCTGAGGAACTCGGCCGGGGGCACGCTGTCCAGATTCAAGACGGTAAGGGCGCGGCCTCCGACGGTATCGCGAGTGAGGCTCATGCTGGCGATGTTAACGTGGTATTTGCTTAACAGCGTGCCGAGGTAACCGACAATGCCCGGCCGGTCTTTGTTTTCCAGCAGGAGCACCACTCCGAACGGCACAATCTCGGTCGGCTGGCTGAACAGCCGCACGATCCGCGGATTGTCCGGCGAGCCGAAGAAGGTGCCGCCGGCCGAGATGAGCTTTTCGCCGTTGCGGAAAGCCTGGACATGCAGCCATTCGTTGAACGTGACCGGTTCGTTCGAGCGCTTCTCTTCAACCGTTAGCCCGAGGGTTGAGGCGATGCTGCGCACGTTGACATTGTTGAGGTCCTTGACCGACGCCCGGGATAAAAAGCCCAGCAAGATAGCCCGGGTAACGGGGTCGATGTTGGGCAATTCCTGGGCTTTGCCACCGTAGGTGATGTGGAGCCGGTCCACTTGCGGGGGCGCCATCTGCGCCAGCAACTTGCCCAACTTTTCCCCCAGAATAAGGTAGGGCTTAACCTGTTCGTAGGTTTTCGCGTCGAGGTAAGGGAGGTTGACCGCGTTGCGTACCTCGCCGGTGAGCAGGTAGCCCGCAATGACCTCAGCGACCTCGATGCCGCATTTCTCCTGGGCTTCGTGGGTGCTGGCCCCCAGGTGCGGGGTCAGGACGATAGCCGGGTGTCGGCGGAACGGGTGTTCCGCGGGTAACGGCTCAGCCGCAAACACGTCGAGGGCCGCAGCGGCAAGCTTGCCGGAATCCAGCGCTGCCAGCAGGTCCGCTTCAACGAGGATCTCCCCGCGTGCACAGTTGACGAGGCACACCTTGGGTTTCATCCGGGCGAACGCTGCGGCGTTGAGCATGCCGCGGGTCTGGTCGGTGACCGGCATGTGGACGGTGATGAAGTCGGCATCGCGATAGACGGCGTCCAGGTCGGCGGCCAGTTCGATGCCCAGAGAGCGAGCGCGGGGTTCAGTAAGAAAAGGATCGTAAGCCAGCACCTTCATCCCAAACGCCATGGCCCGGCGGGCGACCTCGCTGCCGATGCGGCCCAGGCCCAGCACGCCGAGAGTCTTGCCGGCCAGTTCGGTGCCCTGAAATTGTTTCCGGTCCCATTTGCCGGCGGTCATGGAGGCGTAGGCCTGGGGGACTTTGCGCGCCAGGCTCAGCAGCATGCCGAACGACAACTCGGCGGTGGAGATCGTGTTGCCACCGGGAGTGTTCATGACGACCACGCCGTGCTGCGTCGCCGCGTCCACATCAACGTTATCCACTCCGACTCCGGCTCGCCCGACGACGCGCAATTGAGACGCCGCTTCGATCACTTTGCGCGTTACTTTGGTTTCCGACCGGACCACCATCGCGACCACATCCTTGACCACCGGCGCCAACTCAGCCTCCGCAAATCGCTTGGGCAACACGATAACCTCAAACTCGGGTCGCTGTTGTAACAGCGCGATGCCTTTTGGCGAAACCGGGTCACAAACCAGGATTTTCATAAAGAGGCCGGAGTCTAGAAGAAGGGGAACGGCAGGTCAATTAGTCAAAGAAAGGCGCGGGCAAATCGATGATGAGGCATTAGAGTTCCCGAGTAATGGAGTGGCGGCTAGGTTGAACCATTCGTGTTCGGCATGTTCCTCCTCCTCGTCCTCGTAATCGACCTGAGTGATCTGAACACGGATCGGCAAACCAGATCGATGACGCGGACGACGATGGTTACGATAACGCCGACGGAGCCGGGCGCCTATTGAAGCGCGGAGACGTGGCCGGCAGTCACGAGGTTGCCTTTTGGCAAAAGGCCCAGGTAATCGACGAGGATGTGCTCGGACTCATCCAGCGTGGCATCCGGCGCTGCCGGCTTCTCATCAACTGCATCCTCACCGAGTTCGCTGCTGCCGGTGCTGTCGTTCGCGGCGGCGGCCGTGACGTTCGTGCCCAGAGCGGGCAGGCCGGTCTCCTTCGGGGCTGTGAGCTTCGCCAGGGTGGAATTGGTCTTCACGGTGGGCGGAGGCAAGCCGGGCAGCGCGGCCAGCTTCAGGG
>DATMRF010000091.1:0-72987 GCA_035566435.1 Candidatus Acidiferrum sp. | reverse complement strand
CCACTAACTGGAGAGCCGGATGCGGGAAATCCGCCCGTCCGGTTCGGAGGGAGGGGTGGCGCACCTGCGCCATCCCTACCCCTATCCATCGTTGCATCGCTACGCGATGCATGCAGGTGTTGGCTACCATCAAGCTGCCGCTCCGCGGCGCAGAGATGGCCGGGAATTCCTGGCATTTTCCTGCGAGTTTGGGCGGCCAAAAAGGGAAACTCATGCCGGGCTCAGGAAGATGTGGGTAATGGCAAGGACTAAAGTCCACGGCTACCAGCGTTGCATCGCTACGCGATGCATGCAGGTGTTGGCTACCGTCAAGCTGCCGCTCCGCGGCGCAGAGATGGCCGGGAATTCCAGGCATTTTCCTGCGGGTTTGGGCGGCCAAAAAGTGAAACTCATGCCATGCTCAGGAAGATGTGGGTAATGACAAGGACTAAAGTCCACGGCTACCAGGGTTGCACCGCTGCGCGGTGCATGCCGCTGTCCGGTTCAGAAGGAATTTGTCCCACACCGGTCGCAAGTCAGTCCAGGGTTTTAGCCTTTAGGGTTGTTGAGCCGGAGGTTATCGTGGGGGATGGCGTTGGTGCGCATTTTGGTGGATGGGTACAGCCTGCTGCACAGTTGGCCGGAATTGGCACGCGGGAAGCCGCGGCATTCGGCGGCTGCGCGGGACGCGCTCATTCGGCGGTTAACGCAGTACCAGGACGCGGCGGGGACGCCAATTAGCATCTTTTTTGACGGTGCCGGGGCAAGGATCGGCACAGACACTGCTGTAAAGAGGCCGGAAGTCGAAGTGCTTTATTCACGCGCGGGCCAGACCGCCGACGACTTGATCGAGCGGGCGGCGCACCGCTTCCAGCCCTACGGGGAAGTGTTAGCGGTCACGGATGACCATTTGGAGCGTGAAACTGTCCTAAGCGTGGGCGGTTCGGCGTCCAGTTGTTGGAATTTCATTCAGGTTGTCGAAGGCACGTTAACGGAATTCGCGGATGAACTTAAAGACCATAATCGGCGGGAGCGGCACCGGTTTCAACGGGGTCGCAAGTAAGCTCGTGTCCTGGCGGGGGCAAAGTCCGGGAGCTGCCCGGCGAAAGGAGCCGAGCCGGAGGCGAGGGGCTGCGAGGGCCTGGTGGCTATCGGCCCTGCTGGCATTGTGCCTGGCGGGGGCGCCTCGGGAAACGCCCGCCCAGACGAATGCCGCGCGGGCTACCCCATTGGCCAATCGCTACCTGTTCATCATCGAGATTTCCAAGCCGATGAAATCCCGCGGGGACGGCGCGCTCAACGCCATCCAGGAGTTGCTGAAATCGGGGATGCACGGGCAATTGCAGAGCGGCGACACGTTGGGTCTATGGACTTTCAACAGCGACCTTTACACCGGCGTTCTTCCCTTGCAGGTGTGGTCCCCGGAAGCGCAAGGCGGCATCAACGGCCGCATGCTGAACTTCCTGCTCAGCCAAAAATGTGAAAAGCAACCGCGGCTGGACAAGGTCATGCCGACGCTGCAGCAGGTGGTCAAACATTCCAAGTATATCACGATTGTGCTGGTTTCCAGCGGACAAACAGAGCTGCGCGGGACCCCTTTTGACGAGCCCATCAACCAGCTTTACAAGACCTGGCGCAGCGAGCAGGAGAAAGCGAACATGCCGTTCCTCACCGTGCTGCGGGCGCAAAACGGCAGCATTGCCGAGTACCGAGTTAATCAGGCGCCCTGGGCTGCCGAGCTGCCGCCCCTGCCGCAAGAGTTGCAGCTTGCGAGGGTCCGGCCGAAGCCGGCCGCCGTCGCGGTGGCAAAGGCCGCGCCGCCGATGCTCCCACCGTTGATCGTCTCGGGCAGGAAGCCGCCAACAACTCCGCCGCTTCCGTTGGCGCCGCCGCCGACCGCAGCCAAACCGTTAACGGGTACTGGTTACGTGCTGACGAATCCAACTTCCGAATCGGCCCTAGCGTCCACGCCGCCGCCGCCTGCGCCGGCCAGTACGCCCAATGCCCCCGCACCGACGGCGGCAGCGGCGGCGACAACGGATTCTGCGGCGGAGCGCGCGGTTGCTCTCCCATTGGCAAATAAGAACAACGACCCACAACCGAAACTGGAACGGCAGGCGCCGGCCACGACGCCAGCTCAGGCTCAAACGGGCGAGGCGCCCGTGAGCAGCGGCCAATCCAGAGAGTCGGCAACGGTTCTGGCGGCGAAGACGCCGCCCCTTCCGGTCGTCGATGCGAAGCCGGCGGGGACGCCAGCGCTTCCGGCGGCGACATCACAACCGGCTGCGTCCGCTTCGTCTGCGCCCGCACCGGCAACGGTCGCCGCGGGACAGACATTTTTCAGCAGCAAGCTTGTGTGGCTCGCGGCGCTGTGCGGGGTCGGAGTGGTTGCGGGGCTGGTCTGGTTTTGGCGCTCCCGTTCACGGCTGGACGAACCCGCGAGCTTGATCACGCATTCGCTGGAGCAACATAAGCAATAAGGCCTACAGCGTGTTTGGAAATCCCCGTTCTCTTTAGGAGACGACGTCAGGAGTCCCTCATCTGCCATCAGATAGTGAATTTTAGGGCGGATTTGAGACTCCTTACGTCGTCTCCTACATTTTCAGAACACGCGCCTAGTCCAGTCGGAGCCAGATGGTCTTGAGGTGGGCCAGCTCGGCACAATTGAGACTCCTTACGTCGTCTCCTACATTTTCAGAACACGCGCTTAGTCCAGTCGGAGCCAGACGGTCTTGAGGTGGGCCGGCTCGGCGCGCGAGATGGGAAAGTCGGGCGGCTGCGGGGCGTAATGGAGTTTAAGCACTTTCCGGCCGGCGGCGCGAACCGGCGCCTGGATGGCGGCGAGGAAGACTTCGGGGGACCAGTTCGCAGCATTGGTCGAGGCGAACAGAACGCCACCGGGCTGAAGCAGCGGCAACGCTGCCGCGACGAGTTCGCCATAGTCCTTTTCGGCGCGGAAGACGCCGGATTCCTTCGACTGCGAGAAAGTCGGCGGGTCGAGCAGGAGCACGTCGAAGAATCGCCGCTTTTTCTCGAAGCGCTTTAACCAATCAAAGACGTCTCCGTAGATGAAATCGTGTTCCGCCAGCGGGAGCTCGTTCAGCATGAAATTGCGTTTCCCCCATTCGAGATATTTTTTCGAAAGATCGAGGCTGGTAGTGTGGGAGCCCGCTTTGGCGGCGCAGACCGAGTAGCCGCAGGTATAGGCGAAGGTGTTCAGGACCTGCGGTTTCCTTGGTTGGTTCTGCGTCTGAAACAACGCGAAGCCCGCAGCGACATGCGCCGTGAGCAAGCGGCGCCGGTTGTCGCGCTGGTCAAGAAAGAGACCGGTCGAATAGCCTTCGGCGAAACTCAATTCGAAATGCAGGCCATTTTCGCGGATGGTGAAGCGTTCGGGCGCCGGCGTGCCGAGCATGAGCTGAGGGGAGGCCTCGGCGACGCTGGTTCGACGCAGATGCCGGGTCAGCCTTTTATGATAGGCGCCACGAGCGGCGAACCGTTCCATCAGCCGGTCCAGTTCGGAGGCCTGGGATTCGCTAGGAGCGTGTTTTGTAATTGCAGGGGATGAAGCAGGCAGTCTCGAAGCCTTAGCAGAGGTTACGTTCTTTTGAAGGAGCAGAGACTCCTTACGTCGTCTCCTACAGTGGAGAGGGTTTTCCAAATAAGCGCTCAGGGGCGCCTCGCTTTGAGAGAACAGGTACGGCCCAAGGCGTTCGACATACCAGTCGGGCCAGCCGTCGCTCGCACCATGGAGTACGCGGTACGCATCAGTCGCTGCAGGGTCGAGCAGGGCTTCGCGAAGGGCCTGGCGCGCATCGGCCTCGAAGCTTAAGGGCGTTGCAAAGGTCAATGGCTTGCCCGAAGCCGGGTGCTTGAGCGTAAGTTCGGCGGCGTGCAAATAGACCCGAGCCGCCGGCGTGCCGGCGTACAGAGTATCACCGAGAACAGGGAATCCGCGTTCTGCGGCGTGGACCCGGATTTGATGGGTGCGTCCGGTCATCGGCTCGGCCTCGACGACCGTCCACGAAACAGTTTGAGCCAGGTTCGAACCGCCGAGCGCGAAGTTCAGGGCAGGGTCGGGTCGAGGGCGAAAATGTGTTTCGGCGTGAGCCGCTCCAGAGCGCAGGGGGCGGCTGAGGTATCGGTCACCGGCGCGAACGAGGCAACTGCGGACGGTAAGCTCGCTCGGCGGGACCTTGCGGTCGGTGAGCAGCAGGTATTTTTTGCGGACCTCGTGGCGGGTGAATTGTTCAGTGAGCGAGCGATTGGCCAGCGTCGATTTGGAGAAGACGATGACACCCGAGGTTTCCTTGTCGAGCCGGTGGACGATGGCCAGTGTGGCCCAACGCGGCTCACGATGACGCAGCCAGTCGTACAGACCTTCGCCGGCGTAAGGACCGGGCGCGTGGGTGTTCAGGCCGGCGGGCTTGTTCACCACCAGCAAGTGGTCATCCTCGAAAATCAGGCACGGCAACACGGAGGGATGGAACCACAAAAGCGGCTAACCGCAAAGAACGGAGCGCCGGGAGCAAACGGAAAGCGCGGACAGGAAAATTGCGAGAAGAGACGGGAACGCTGTGGACAGCGTCCCAACCAGTTTAGTTGCGGTTAAATACGTTCCGGTTGGATCACCAGAACTGCCAGGCGCCTTTCCACACGACCCAGATTCCTAAGAGGAAATTCGTGATAGCGTGAGCGGTCATGGCGTCGCCCAGGCGGTTTTTGCGCAGGACCAGCCATTGGAACGAGAGGCCGCAAAGGACACCAGCCAGCCATTGGTAATGGGAGAATCCGAAAATCAGGGAGGTGACGATGAGCGAAAGCCAATGGAGCCGGTTGAAGGGCATGTCTGTGAAATCCAGGCGGACGAAGTAACGGTAGAGGAAGGAACGATAGAACGCCTCTTCGAGCGGCGGGACAACGAGGGCCGAGCCGAGCGTGCGCACACCGACGAAGAACCAACTTATCGTCGAGGATTCACCGTATTCTTTGAACGGGTTCCAGGGCTCGCCGACCTTAAACAGAAGCGAAGATTTGGCGTAATAGGGGTCCAGTCCCACCCAGATGACGAAGACGAAAATGCCGACGGCGACGGCTTCCCAGCTCACAGCCCAGCGCATCTCGGGGACCAGGGAACGCATCTCCCAAATGCACCAGAGGCCAAGCAGCATTTTGGCCAGGTAAAGCCAGTATCGAGCCTCGCCGCCGAAGGCATCCTGCAGCGCTGTCAGCGCCACAATAAGCACATACGGAACGACGCGGGCGTGAATCGGGGAGGTCCGAAGTTTTTCGTGTAAGATGGTCATGCCGGCTGCCTGAAGCCCGCGAAAGTAAGGGGCCGGCCGGCGGAAAGTCAAATTATTCGGCCATGCTTAGCACATTGGTCTGGCCGGCCCCCGTCAGCGTGGCGCTGTTCGGGGTGATGGCAACGACCCGGAAATCGCGGATGTGGTCACCAATGAAGAGCGTCCTGCCACTGATGAGAGCGGACGGTCGCCTCGGGTTATACACGACTCCTTGCAGCTTCAGCGGGGCAGGTGCGGGAGGAGGAGGCTCGTCAACGGCCGAGGGGTTGGTGGCCGTTCCCGATACTGCGGTATTGTCCGGGGTAGAGGCCGCAGCGCCCAAAGCGGCGGGCTTTGCGGGCTGCGACGGCGTGGAGTCGGCGGGAGGCTGCGCAACCGGGGCCGGCTTTGACTCGTCAGCGGGCGCCAGGGATAGTTTCTGGTCGTTCGGGCCAGAGCGGTGGGCAAACTGCCAGACCAACAACAGAGTGAGCAGCGCGATGACAGCCAGCACGGCCTGGAGCAACACGCCGACAGAGCGCCGGGCGGCGGGAGCGGGTTCAACCGGGCGGAAGTGGAGGTCCGGGGTGGGGGTAACCGGCGCCTGGCGGGCGCGTTTCAAGGCTTCATTGATCAAGCTCATGCGTGGATGTCTCCTTCCAACTCGCGGACTGCGCGACTGACCAGGTGATAATCGATGCGCTTGCGTTGCGCGACGAACCCCGCCAGCAGCGCCTTGTCACAAAGTGCATTGAGCACTCGGGGAATGCCCTTGGTATAACGGTACAACCTCCAAAAAGCCGGGCCGGTGAAACAGGGATGACCGTTTCCGCCGCACAAGTGCAAGCGGTGCTGCACATATTGGCGAACCTCGTGCCGGCTCAGAGGCAACAAATGGTAGCGGACGGTGATCCGTTGGCGGAGCTGGCGAAGCCGGGGATTGTTGAGGCGGTCCCGGAGTTCGGGCTGTCCCATCAGGACGATTTGGAGGAGCTTGCGGTTGTCGGTCTCGAGATTCGAGAGCAGGCGAACCTGTTCGAGCAACTCGTCCGTCAGGTCTTGCGCTTCGTCGATGATCAGCACGGCATCTTTTCCGGCCTCAACTTGCTGGAGCAGGAATTGGTTGATGACCGCCAGGGTATCGAGCCGGTCGAGTCCGCTTACGGGTAGGCCGAACTCGAGCCCGATGGCCTTCATCAGTTCGTTGGGACTCATCACCGGGTTGAGAATCAGCGCCGTAGCGAACCGCTCATCGAGTTGCTCGAGCATCGCGCGGCAGAGCGTCGTCTTGCCGGCGCCGACTTCGCCTGTGAGCTGGACAAATCCTTTGCGCTCGCGAATGCCATACAACAGGTGGTTGTAGGCTTCACGGTGTTTGGCGCTGTAGAAGAGGAACCGCGGGTTCGGCGTGATGTCGAATGGCGGCTCCGTCAATCCATAAAAGTCAAGGTACACGCCCTTTTATGAGCACAAACAGTGCCGATGAGGGCCATAAAAGCCTGTGCGCGACGCTCCAGCGGAGGTTGTCCTGAAGGAGGACAATGGTGCCTTCGGGATGCTGTCCAGCACGCCACGAACGTGGAGATCGCCCACCTCACGGTGCGTTAAATTAATACATCCTGTGGACCACGCGCCCTTTCTTCCCTGGCGGCGCGTTGAGACAACGCGCCCTACCGATTCGTTCGGAGAATCGCCTTGGCAGCTTTGAGCAAGGCAGCGGCTTGTGGCGCCGTGCCAATCGTGATTCGCAGGTAATCTTGCACGGAAGGATAATCGAACCACCGCACCAGGAGCTTGCGTTCACGCAGTTTCTCGAGCCAGTGCCGGGCGGAGAACCGGGGCGGCTTGGCAAAAATGAAATTCGTCTGGCTGGGATGGACCCGAAAACCGAGCAGGGTTAAATCGCGGCTAAGTTTCTCCCGGATGGCGATAATCCGGCGGAAGTTGGCTCGATAATAGGATAAATCGTCGAGAGTCGCGAGTGCGGCGATTTGGCCCAGGCCGTTGACGTTGTAACTGTCGCGGATTTTCTGCAAGGCGCCAATCAGATCCGGGTGGCCCACAAAATAGCCGACTCGTTGAAAACAAAGGGAGTAGGCTTTCGAGAAGGTTCGGGCGACCAGCACGTGCGGGTATTTCAACGCGAGCGCGAGGGCATTTTCCTGCGCAAAATCAACGTAGGCCTCGTCCAACACGACGACGCCGAGCTGCGCGCGGCAAAGCGGTTCCAATTGGGCATTGGGGTAACCCCGACCGCTCGGGGCGTTTGGCGTGGTGATTAAGGTCAGGGCGGCGTGAAAGTCCCAATGCCGGGCCCGCTTTAACTCGGCCAGAGGGGGCAGGCTGAAATCGGGGTTCAGCGGAACCGCGTTTTTCGCCGCCCCGTGAATGTCCGCGAGGACCGGGTAAAGGGAATAGCTCGGCGTGAAGAATTGGGCGACAGAGCGACTGGCCGCGCGCGTCCGGCGGCCGGCGGCTGAAGGTTCGACGAAACACCGGACGGCCATGGCGAGCAGTTCATCCGAACCGTTGCCCACGATGATATTGTCCGGCCGGCAACGATGCAGCCTGGCGAGTTCTTCACGCAGAGACTGAGCCGTGGGGTTGGGGTAAAGGCGCAACCGGCCGTCCACCGCGGCCTTCGTGACTGCCAGCACTATCGGCGATGGCGGGTACGGGTTCTCGTTGGTGTTGAGCTTGATCAGTCCTTTGATCTTCGGCTGCTCGCCTGGAACGTATGCATGGAGGCGGGCGACCAAAGGCCGGACCAGGCTGGGTGGGTTAATAAGTGACATAAGGCGCCTAGAAACGGCTTTCAGCGCTCCGACCATGCGCATCCAACCCTTCGACCTCGGCAAATTTCTTCACCGCAGGCAGAGCTTTCTTGAGCGAGGCACGATTGTATTCTACCACGCTCGTTCGGCGCTGGAACTGGTCCACGGTCAGACCGGCAAAGGACAGGCCGGCTCCGCCGGTAGGCAGCGTGTGGCTCGGACCGGCGACGTAATCGCCCAGCACCGTCGGCGACCATGGGCCGAGGAAAATCGCGCCGGCGGTAAAGATTCGCTCGGAGAGTTTACGCGCCTGGCGAGTCATCACCTCGCAATGTTCCGGCGCGAGCCGGTTGGCCAGCGCGACAGCGTCCTCGAGCGACTTGACCTGGATTAGCCAGGCGTTGTCGAGCGCACGCCGAATGAAATCGAGTCGAGCCAGACTCGTGAGTTGGCGGGCTACTTCCTTTTCGACGGCTTTTAGCAGCTTGCCGGACGTCGTGACCAGCCAGACCCGCTCGTGGCCGGACCCGTGTTCCGCTTGCGCGAGCAGATCTGCAGCCGCGAACCTTGCGTGCGCCGACTCATCCGCCAGCACCAACAGCTCACTCGGGCCGGGCAGCAAATCGATTGCTACTTGCCCCACCAAGAGCCTCTTCGCCGTCACCACGTAAGTGTTGCCCGGACCGAAGACCTTCTGCACGCGGCGAATCGTTCGCGTGCCGCAGGCCATCGCCGCAATCGCTTGCGCCCCGCCCACCCGGTAAATCTCGGTTGCGCCTGCCGCCCGCGCGGCGAACAGCAACGCGGGGTTGATGCTGCCGTCCTTCCCGCAAGGCGTGCACACTACAATCTCGGGGCAGCCGGCCACTTTCGCGAGGGTTGCCGTCATCAGCGCCGTCGAAACCAGGGGCGCGGTGCCGCCCGGGATATAAACTCCGACACGCTGAAACGGGTCGAACTTTTCGCCGACGAGCGCGCCATGCGAGTTGCGCGTTTGCCAGTTCTTGCGGAGCGATTTTTTGGCGAAGGCCGCGATGTTCTTCTCTGCCTCTGTGAGTGCCGCGCGCAGCGATTCGTCGGCCTGCAACGAAGCGGTCAGAAGCTCAGCCTGTGTAACTGCCAGTTGGCCCGCGCTCAGCCGGGCGCCATCAAACTGCTCGGTCAGTGCCATCAGTGCGGCGTCGCCGTGAGCCTGGACCTCTTCGAGGATGGCGCGGGTGCGCTCTTCGATGACCGGGTCGAAGAGGCTCGAAGCCGCCGTCACCTCGCGCAGGCGGTCGGGAAAATCGCTGTCGGAGTGCCGAATCACTTTCATGCGCCGTGAGGCTAGGAAATGCATCGGGCAAAGTCAAAGGGAGCGAGGTTGTTAGGTTATCAGGTTTTCAGGTTATCAGGTTTTCAGGTCGGAAGGTCCGCGCGCCTGTCTCAATTTAACAATTCAGGTGGTATAAATGACGGTCGGGCGAAGCGTCGGGTGGGCATCCAAAGCGGCAGGCGACAGCCGCACTCCAAAACCTTGCGGAGACAAGAACGAGAGACGGCACGCGCTTGCGTTTTGGAGTGCGGCTGTCTTCTGCCGGTCTTCTCCGTGCAAACCGATGGCTGACGATTCGAGTTGTACCCGGAGAACTTGAAAACCTGACAAATTGATAACCTGGCAAATCACCTCGTTCACAACGAACTTGTCGCTCGGCTTCCGATGCGTTTGAATCCTGGCATGCGCAATCCAATCCTCGTTGCCCTGGACGTGCCGACGGCTGAAACGGCCTTGGACCTGGCGCGCGATTTGGCGCCGGTAGTGGGCGGGTTCAAAATCGGCAGCGAGCTTTTCACGAGCGCCGGGCCTGATATCGTCCGTCGGGTTCGGGACACGGGCAGCGCCGTCTTTCTCGATTTGAAATTCCACGACATCCCCAACACCGTCGCCAAAGCGGTGGCGGCGGCGACCCGGCTCGATGTGCAGATGCTGACCATCCATACCGGGGGCGGTTTGGATATGATGCGCGCGGCGGAGGAATCGGCGCAGCGGACCGCTTCGCAGTCAGGCCGCAACGCGCCGCTGGTGCTGGGAGTCACGGTGCTGACGAGCCTGGACGGCCAGACCCTGGCGGAGGTGGGCTGCGATGCCAATGTGGGCCGGCAGGTTGAGCGCCTGGCCGGCCTGGCGATGCGCGCCGGCCTGCGCGGCCTGGTATGTTCGCCGCTGGAGATTGTCGCGCTGCGCCAGAGCCTTCCTGAGAAGATTCAATTGGTCACTCCCGGCATTCGCACCGGCGCGGAAAAGGCGGACGACCAAAAACGTACTTTGAGCCCGAAGGAAGCCATCGAGGCCGGAGCGAGCTGGCTGGTCATCGGCCGGCCCATTTACGAGGCGAAATCTCCACGGGACGCTGCCGAGAAGATCCTGGCTGAGCTTCCTGGTTGATTCGCGATAGCGGTGCAGTTTGCTGAAGTTATGCGCATAGAGATCTGTGTGGACTCCGCAGAAGGCGCGTTCGCGGCGGAACGCGGCGGCGCCGACCGGGTGGAACTCTGCGATAACCTCCTCGAAGGGGGCACGACGCCAAGTGCCGGAACGATCAAAGTGGCAAGGCGCGGATTGAAAATCGGGCTGCAGGTCATCATCCGCCCGCGCGGCGGCGACTTCCTGTACAGCGGCGACGAAATGGAGGTCATGCGAGAAGACATTTGCTGCGCCAAGGAGCTGGGCGCCGACGGCGTGGTGATCGGCTGCCTGACCGCGGCTGGCGACATCGACCTGGGTCGCACCGCGGAGCTGATCGCACTGGCGCGGCCGCTTAATGTGACGTTCCACCGGGCGTTCGATATGTGCCGCGAACCGTTAAAAGGGCTGGAGGATTTGGTCGCGCTGGGGGTGAACCGGGTTTTGACCTCCGGCCAGGAAGCTACCTGCCTGGAAGGGCTCGAATTGATTGCGACGCTTCAAAAGCAAGCCGCCGGGCGCACCATCGTTATGCCAGGCGGCGGCATCACGCCACGCAACGTGCAGCGGATTGCCGCCGGGACCGGCGTGACCGAGGTGCACTTGAGCGCGCGATCCTCAGTCGAAAGCGGGATGACCTGGCGCAACTCGCGCGTGTTCATGGGCGGGACGCTGAGTCCGCCCGAGTTCAATTGGAAGACGACCGATGAAAACGCGGTGCGCAGTGTTGTTAACGCTTTGCGTAACGGCCCCTGACCTGTTAAGAAATGGGGGTTACCTCATAAACTGATCGCCCGGAAAAAGCGCTCATTCCAAGCTGGCTGATTGGTTTGCGCAAAGTCAGTCAAGCCATCGGATGTCGTGGTATTTGTCGCGCAGTGGAACCACGTTTGAAGATTTGTAGAGATTAACAAGCTGTATGTCCTTCCGGGTTGGCCAGCCAGACGAAGCTGGAGGGCGTTGGTCGAGCCGGCGACGATCATCAGGGCGTTGGAACGGTAGGCGTAAAAGTCCACGCCCATAATGTCGGGTGGCACGCTGACAACACGACTGCCCGGCACGAACACGGCGTCGGCACATCTGGGAACGACCGCCGATACCCCCGCCGGAAGACCGGCGAGCCCATAGATCCCATCCGCTCGGACGCTGGCTGAAATAGCACCGGAGGCCACCGTCATTCCGCCGGGTGAAGCCGCGTAGCCGCTGATGCGGCCGAAGACGGAGTTCGAGGGCCAGAACTCGAACGCGCCGATATCGCAGCCCGCGCCATAGGGCCTGGGGTAACCTCGCTGGTCACTGGGGAGACACGTGGTGGAGATGCCCGCGTCTATGGCGGGACTGCCCGGTAACAGCGGCACGGTAGGTGTCAAACCGCCCTGATAACCTAACGGGCCCAGCAGTGGATTCACATTGTTGTGGCTGGTTGGATCGGTCAGTGCGGGCGTGGTGTCCGATGAAATACTTCCACCACCATCGATCAAATTACCATACCCATTGCTGCAGGTCATACTACCGACGGTGCTGAAGGCGAGGATGCTGTTCTGGAGGGTCATGGGCCCGGCGGGGGATTCGACTGCCGCGGGCGCGGTGATGGCGCCGAACTGGGCCGCGTTGCCAACCACCGTCACATGCGTCAGGATACCAGTGCCACCCTGATTATAAATGGCTCCGCCGTGGCCGGATGCCCAACCAGTGAACGCAGGAGCACATTGGGCAACGTTTCCGAACAGGGTGCAGTTCGCCATCGTCAAGGTCTGAGCATTATAGACGGCGCCGCCAACTCCGGCCGCCAAACCGAATTGCAACGAGCTGTTTGCACCTCCGGACGCGGAATTGGCGATGAACGCACAGCCGCTGAGATTATTGCTGGGAGCCGAAATCCATAAACCTCCTCCCAGTCCATTTCCCGGACCCCTTCCCCGCTGTCCGCCAGCATCGCCGGAGCCACCGCTTGCGGAGTTTGTGGCAAAAAGGCAATTTGCGGCCTCCAAAACGCCTCCCACTACATAGGCTCCGCCACCTGCTGCGCCTGCGGCATAGCCGGCTGGGCAGGAATTGATTGACAACATGCTGGATAGCAGTTTCAAAGTCCCGCTTGTGCTAAAGACCGCTCCACCGGCCACATCTCCCGCCGCCCCGGGCGTCTGACCAACACCTGGGCCGCCGGAAACAGAGCTGTTCGTCTGAAAGTAACAATGGTCCGCCGTCACCGCCCCCCCATCCGAGGAAATGGCACCACCGTAAGCCGAACCGCCGGTCCCACCGGTCGACCCCGCGTAGATAATGTCTCTTCCGTGTCCTCCAATAGCCGAGTTTGCTTGGAACATTGTGTTTGTCAGTACAAGCACTCCGCCGAGGGTGGCTATAGCTCCGCCCATGCCTTGGCCGCCTGTGGCGGTTCCAAGAATTGCGCCATCTAAACCAACGGCAACGTTGGATTGAAACCAACAATCGGCTGTGCTCAGTGTGCCTCCCTGGTTCAAAATCGCGCCTCCGGCCCCGGTTCCCGTCGGGCCTGCGCTTGTGCCGTTGGTTGCCGTCGCCAAGCCATTCTGCAGGACAAGATGCGTCAGCGTCAGCGTCCTTCCTGCGTTGACGGTAAACATTCGATTCACGCCCCGGCCGCTGAGTAAGACCTGATGTCCGCTCGCGTCGAGGAGCGTATCCAGGGTCACCGCAATCTCGTTCGTTAAGGAGATTGTCCCGTCGCATGCAAAGGTGATCAATCCGCCGCCGGACATGGCGGTGCGAAGATCAGCGTCGCTGCAATTGGTCAGAACAGTACCAGAGGCTTCCTCACGGAGTATCACCCCAAGGAACAGCCAAAGCATCGCTCCGTGTTGGAAATGAATCAGGCGCGGATAGAATGACAAGCGAAGCCACGAACTCAGAAGCGGCGTTTTCATAGCGTATCTCCTTCTCTCTTCATGATATCCAGCTGGTTTTCGGCACTCGTCCTGTCTATCAACGCGGTCCGAGCAAAGGAGAGTTCGCCTCTTATCCTGCTCACCCTTGTCCGAAGGTTGGCAAAGATCGAGATCATCGTCAAGCATTAAGTTCGGCATCAAGAAATAGCGCCCGGTGCAAGTTGTGGGTTCCAAAGCCCTTCCGTCGACGCCCGAAAAACACTCTCAGTCGTCACCAAGGTTTCTTGTTGACGAGCAAAAAAGAGTTGGCTTGCAGGTTTGGACCCCGCCACAACGCATGCATCAAAACCTGTGAATGCTAAGACGTTCATACCGCACACCTCGGAATGCACGCAGGCGCTTTGAAGCGACTACAAAGTTCAGATTATTGTCTTTAATCGGGTTACCGTGAAAGTCAAATGGGGCGCTGACCCCAATTCCGTTGTGAATCAGCCCCACCTGTTGCCATCTGATGAAAGGTTGGGAAATGGCTGGAAATCTGCAAGCATCCGGGCACTCGACCAGCCATTGGAGGATTCTTAAAGCCGTTCTGCCATCGCCTGCTGAAGGTCGCCGGGACCGGCGTGAGCGAGGTGCACTTGAGCGCGCGATCCTCAGTCGAAAGCGGGATGACCTGGCGCAATGCGCGCGTGTTTATGGGCGGGACGCTGAGTCCGCCCGAGTTCAATTGGAAGACGACCGATGAGAACGCGGTGCGCAGTGTTGTTAACGCTTTGCGTTCTACTGGTCTCACCAGGTGGGTGGAATAGGTTCTGAGTTAGCCTGGCCGAGAGGCGCGATTAAAACTGTCGGGCGAACGTCCCCAAAGCGGCAGAGGACAGCCGCACTCCAAAACGCAAGCGTGTGCCGTGGCTCCCACGAGTGCCCGCAGGGTTTTGTAGTGCGGCTGTCCTCTGCCGCTTTGCTCCTCCAAACTGCCGACTACTGCTTACAGACTCCCGATTCGCCGCAGGCAAAGGCTAGGCTCGTTCGCCATCCTTGACTTCGCCAAATCCACCTCGAACTCCGCCACCCAATCGTTGTGTTCGTCGGGATCGACGAGCATCTGCTGCACGCGCCACGTGCGTTTGTCCTGCGAGGGCAATACGTAAGTATGGCGCAGGTTGCGCGCATTAGGATCGAGGCAGATGCGCTGGTGCCCGGAGTGAAAGGCTTCCACCGCTTGCTGCAGGCGCTCGGGAGTCCAGCCTTGGTCGTCGCCTGGCAAGGGCGAGGGTTCCCGGGAGGGCGAGGCTTCTGGCGAGCCCTGACCCGGTAGTTGAAATTGGGGCTCGCGGGGACGCTCGCCCTGTTGGGAGGGCTCAACCTCAAGCGACGGAGCGTTCAAGCTCGCAAGAGCGCTTTCGTAATCCTGGTTCACCAACCCACGCAGAAAGGTGAAGATGCGGTTGCGGATGGCCGCCGTGAACGCTCTTGTGTCGCGGGTGATGTCCTTCTCAGCTTCTTCGGCCCCGGGCGGGCGCACCTCTTTGGTCTCGGTGCGCTGGTAATTCGGGTCGCGCATCTTTTCCCACTCGTCGAGCAGGCTGGAATCGACCTGGCGGATCATCGTGATGAGATACAGCTCCATTTCGCGCACCGGATCGGTTTTGGCCATGTCGGGGACGGTTTGCGCCAGCACTTTATAGACGCTGTTGAGGTGCCGCAGCAGCACGCCCTCCGCGCGCTGCAATTCGTAATCGCGGATGTAATCGGCGAACGACCGGAAGGTTTCGAACATTTCGCGCGCGATGGACTTGGGGCGGATGTTCTCCTGGCCGACCCATGGATGCTTGTCCGCGAAAGCGTTGAAGGTCGAATACACGAACTCCCGGTTCGGCTTTGGGTATTCCAGCTTTTCCAACTCTTCCATCCGCTCATCGTACTCGATGCCCACCATCTTCATCTCCGCCATCTTCTGGTCTTTCACCTTGTTGAGCTGCTTGCGCAGGATGATGTCCGGGTCTTCGAGGATGGATTCGACCAGCGTCAGCAACACCAGCGGGTAATCGGGCGCCTGGGGGTCGATGAGCGGAAGCGTCTCGAGGAGGTACAGCGAGAGGGTCTGGTCCATCGAGAAGTCTTCCTGCAGCTCGACATTGACGCGGAGTTTGCGGCCCTGGGAGGGCGAGGCTCCTGACGAGCCCTGATTTGAGGGAGGGGGATGGGGCTCGCGGGGACGCTCGCCCTCCCGAGGCGGGACGATCTCGATAATCTTTCGGTCCACCAGGGAACGGAACAATTGCCAGGCGCGTTTGGTGTGGTGCTTCCTGGCTTTGGGCGTTTCGTGGCAGTGGGCGAGCATCCGCTGCATGGCGCGGCAGCCGTCCCCGTCCCGGCTCAGGACGTTCAGCAGCATCGCATGGGACACCTGAAAGCGGGACGTGAGACGTTCGGGCTGCGCCGCGATCAGGCGAGTGTAGGTGTTCTTGTCCCAGTTGACGAAATTTTTCTCGGGCGGTTTGCGTTTGACGACCTTTTTGCCGTCACGCGCAGCCTTGCCCTCCAGCTTAAGATTTTCGACGGCGTGTTCGGGCGCCTGAGCCACAACCCAGCCACGGTCATCGAATCCTTTGCGCCCCGCGCGCCCGGCGATCTGGTGAAAATCGCGCGCGGTCAGGATAGCGGTTTTTTCACCGTCGAATTTGCAGAGACGGGTGAAGAGGACAGTGCGGATGGGGACATTGATGCCGACGCCCAGGGTGTCGGTGCCACAGATGAGTTTCAAAAGGCCCTTTTGCGCCAGTTGCTCGACCAGCACGCGGTACTTGGGCAGCAGGCCGGCATGGTGCAGCCCGATGCCGTGCTTGAGCCATTTGCGTATGTCCGGCCCGTAGGGGCTGGTGAACTTGAAGCCCTCGAGCGCGTTGCCGATGGCAGCCTTCTCCTCGCGCGTGCAGACATTGATGCTGGTGAAGTCCTGCGCACTCTGGGCCGCTTCCAACTGTGTGAAATGAACGATATAGACTGGCGCCTTGCCTTGGGCGACGAGCTGTTCGAGCGTAGTCGCCAGCGGCAGTTCGGAGTAAGCAAACTCGAGCGGCACCGGCCGTTCTTTGGAAGCCACCGTGACCGTCGGGCGCCCGTTAAGCCGGGTGAGCTCCCCTTCGAAAAAGGTGGTGTCGCCGAG
Source organism: Candidatus Acidiferrum sp. (assembly GCA_035566435.1). GTDB lineage: Bacteria > Verrucomicrobiota > Verrucomicrobiia > Limisphaerales > UBA8199 > DATMRF01. The sequence continues at coordinate 56,470 of DATMRF010000091.1, read as the reverse complement.
CGTCGCCGACATCAATAGAAACCGCGCCTGGGGCAGCGTCAGCAACGGTACCTGCCAGGCGACGCCGCGTTCGCGGTCGGCGTAGTAATGGAACTCGTCCATGATGACCTCCTGGACGTTTGCCGCCGCGCCTTCGCGCAGGGCGATATTCGCCAGGATTTCGGCCGTGCAACAGAGGATCGGCGCGTCGCGGTTCACCGATGCGTCGCCGGTGCTCAGGCCGACGTTGTCGGGACCGAACTCGCGGCACAAGCCCAGCCATTTCTCATTGACCAGAGCCTTGATTGGGCAGGTATAAACCGAACGTTTGCCCTGGACCATCGCTTTGAAATGGAGCGCCGCCGCGACCAGCGATTTGCCCGAACCGGTCGGAGTATTGAGGACGACGTTTTTCTCCTCGAACAATTCCAGGATGGCCGCCTCCTGCGCCGGATAAAGCTGGAGGTGCTTGCTTTCCGTGTATTCGAGGAATTGACCCAGCAACACGTCGTTGCCGGGCCGGTCGCCCCGGGGGATAAGGTCGTAGAGGGTCACTTTCCTGCTTTATGCTGCGGCGTCATGGCTTTCGCGGTTCGGCTGCCAGGCGGTACCCTGCACAACCCAAGGCTCTAAAGCAAAACGTTCCTTTTGTGCCCTTTGCGCCCCCTTTGTGGCAAAATACTATGGTGGCGAGACTTGAATCCAGCGGCCGGAAATGGGAGAACATGCGCATGGAACCGCACAAGTCAACCCGCCGTGCCTTCGTTCGCGACTCATTCCAAATCGCTGCAGCCGCTGCCTTATTCAGCCCCGCTTCGACTTCCTGGAATCAAGCCCGTGGCGCGGAGCATAAACCCGGGCCACTCCGCCTGGGCGGACCCGCGTTCGCAAAAACGGATGTCCCCGAGGAGCTCGCGCTGGCTCACCGCCGGCTCGGTTACCGCGCCGCGTATTGTCCCAATGTTCCGCTGAAGGACACCGATCGTATCCGCGCGTTGACCGAGGCGTTTGCCAAACACGATGTTGTCATTGCTGAAGTGGGCCGCTGGGTCAACCTCCTGGACGCCGACGCCGACAAGCGGTGCCAGAACTTGCAGACGGTCACGGACGGCCTGGCGCTGGCCGAAGCCGTCGGCGCGCTTTGCTGTGTCGATATCGCCGGCTCATTCAGTCCGACCTCCTGGTTCGGTCCGCATCCGGAAAATCTGTCACGCCGGTTTTTCGAGGCCAGCGTCGAGAACGCCCGCAACATCATCGACGCGGTGAAACCGAGGCGCGCAAAATTCTGCTACGAGGTAATGGGATGGGCCTGGCCGGACAACCCGGACCATTACTTAAAGATGATCAAAGCCGTGGACCGCGAAGCGTTCGCCGTCCACCTGGACCCCTGCAACCTGGTTAACAGCCCCGAGAAGTTTTATCACAACACCGATTTGCTCAATGAATGCTTCGACAAGCTGGGCCGCTGGATCGTGAGCTGCCATGCCAAAGATTTGACCTGGGACGTCGAGATGAACGTCCACTTTCGCGAAGTGGCGCCCGGCAAAGGCGCGCTCGATTATTCCACTTATCTGCGGCGCCTCGCGCAACTGCCGCACCGCCCGCCGCTGATGCTCGAACACCTGGCCACCGCCGAAGAATACACCGGCGCCAGGGAACACCTGTTCCAAATCGGACGCGAGGCCGGGCTGAGCTTTTCCTGAGTTTTGCCGGCGGGCTCCGGATTTATCCTTCCGCATTCGGGGAGATGCCGCTAGTTTCCGAGTGATGACCAGCGACACGCAACTCACACCCATGATGGCGCAGTATCGCCGCATCAAGGGCGAACTGCCCAAGGATGCCTTGCTGCTGTTCCGGCTGGGTGATTTCTACGAGCTGTTTTTCGAAGACGCTCAGCTCGGGGCGCAGTTGCTCAATGTGGCGCTGACCAAACGCGGCGTCGTGCCGATGTGCGGCATCCCGTTCCACGCCGCCAACGCCTATATCGGCCGGCTGCTGCGGGCCGGCCGCAAGGTCGCCATCTGCGACCAGATCGAGGATGCGCGCCCCGGGCAACTCGTCAAACGCGAGGTGACTCAAATTCTCAGCCCCGGCACCCATTTCGACGAACGGATGCTCGCCGCCGAACGCAATAACTTTCTTGCGGCCGTTTATCCCGCCGGAAAAAGCTATGGACTTGCCCTGGCTGATTTAACCACCGGGGATTTTCTGACGACCGAGGTGGAAGGCGACAACGCGCTGCTGACAGAATTGCAACGGGTGCGGCCGGCAGAGATCCTATATCCGGCGGAAGCGGGCTCGACCCGTGACTTATTAGGGGCGGGCAGCCGCGCACCGGTCGAGTCCAGGCAACCCCTCACCGCGGCCCCACCGCCGGCGGACGGGGAGAAGGGGCGAGCCAGGACGGCTAGTTCGCCGGCCTCGTTTGGCTGGATTCTGAACGGATACGAGGACTGGGTGTTCGCCCCCGAGACGGCACTATTCACAGTGCGCGAGCATTTCAAAGTCGCGTCGCTGGATGGTTTCGGGCTGAAAGACCGGACGGCGGCCATCGGAGCCGCCGGGGCGGTGCTTCACTACCTGACGCAGCATCTGCGGCGGGACGCGGGGAATCTGACGCGCATTTCATATTATCAGCGGAGCGATTATCTGGCGCTGGATTTTACCACCCTGAGGCACCTCGAAATTCTGGAGCCGCTGCACCATGACGCTCCGCGCAATGCATCATTATATGGCGCGCTGAACCGCACCGTGACCCCGATGGGCGCGCGGCGATTGCGTGATTGGCTGTCGCAGCCGCTGGCGACCGCCGAAAGGATTCGCCGCCGGCAGCAGGCGGTGCAGGTATTTTTTGACGATAGCGCGAGGCAGGAAAATTTTCGCGCGCAGGTCGCGCAGGTGCGCGATCTTGAGCGAACCATCGGTCGCCTGGGCGCCGGCACGGGGAATGCCCGTGACCTGGCGGCGCTGCGGCTGGCCCTGGAGCAGCTGCCGGGACTAAAATCGAGCTTGCGCGAAATGGCAGCGCGGACGCCTCGCCCTTCCCGCGATTCCTTTAATGATGAGGTGTTCCCCGAGCCGGGCGGTTCTCCCGAGGCACAGGCGGACGGAGCCTCCGCGCTGCTGGCGGAGTTGGAGGCGCAAATCACCCAACTTCCCGAACTGGCGCAGATGATCGGCCGCGCCATTGTTGAGGAGCCGCCGCTCGCGCTGAAGGAGGGCGGCCTCATACGCGACGGGTTCGATCCCGGTTTGGATGAACTGCGCGGCGCGATGCGCGGGGGCAAGGACTGGCTCGCCAAACTGCAGCAGGACGAGATTGCGCGAACTGGCATTCAATCGCTCAAGGTCAGGTTCAATTCCGTGTTCGGCTATTACATCGAGGTTACCAAAGCGAATCTCGAAAAAGTGCCGCCCCATTATGTGCGCAAACAGACGATTGCAAACGGCGAGCGGTTCATCACACCGGAACTGAAGGAGATGGAGGGCAAGATCCTGGGCGCCGAGGAGCGGAGCGTTAAACTGGAATACGAACTGTTCCAAAAGGTCCGGGAAGAGGTGCTCGGCCGGTTGCCCCAAATCCAGCGGAGTGCCGCGGCCCTGGCGCAATTAGACGTGCTGGGCGCCTACGCCGAAACCGCACGGCTGCATAACTACTGCCGGCCCCACATCGGGGAAGCGGGTGTGCTGCGCATTCGGGATGGCCGCCACCCAGTCCTGGAACAAAGCCTGACGGAGGAACGCTTTGTGCCCAACGACGTGGCGCTGGACGACCAGACCCGTATTGCCCTGATTACCGGGCCGAACATGGCGGGCAAGAGCACCTACATCCGGCAGGTGGCGCTGCTGACGCTGCTGGCGCACACGGGGTCGTTCATCCCCGCCACTGAAGCGAGGATTGATCTCGTGGACCGCATTTTCACTCGCATCGGTGCCAGCGACGACCTGGCCCGCGGACAATCTACCTTTATGGTGGAGATGTGCGAGACCGCGAACATCCTCAACAACGCCACGCCGCGCAGTTTGATCATTCTGGACGAGATTGGACGCGGCACGAGCACCTTCGACGGCTTGAGCCTGGCCTGGAGCATCGTCGAGCACCTCCACAACCAGGTCGGCGCCAAAGCGTTGTTCGCGACGCATTACCACGAACTGACGGAGCTGGCGGCCCGGTTACCGCGCTTGAAGAATTTCAATGTCGCCGTGCGCGAATGGCACGACCAGGTGGTCTTTCTGCGCAAGATTGTCGAAGGCGGCACCGACAAAAGCTATGGCATCCAGGTGGCGCGCCTGGCGGGAGTGCCGAAGAATGTTCTGGAGCGCGCCAAGGAAATCTTGCGCAACCTGGAGGAATCCGAGCTGACGCCGGAAGGCAACGTGCGGCAAGTGACTCGCCGGCAGAAAGACCGCGAACGTCTGCAGAAACTCGCGCCCCCTCCCCAGATGGATTTGTTCGGCTGACAGCGGGATTCGACCGCAGAGAAACGAAAGTTTCAGCTTCCCAGCGACCTCATGAACCGATCCCAGCGCGGCTTCCAGTAGTGCTGACGATCGAAGGACAACGCCACGGCCGTCGCCCGCCCCACGATTCGCTTCCGCTCGACCGGGCCATAATAGCGGGAATCGAAACTGTCGTCGCGGTTGTCACCCATCATAAAGTATTGGCCGTCCGGGACGCGAATGGGGCCAAAATCGCGCCTGGCAGGCACCGCCGGGAAGCCGGCGACTACGTGGGTTCGACCCGGCAACTCTTCAGCGGCGAACACGTGGCCAGCGCGATCGGTCGGACTAACATCACGCAGGAGTTCCCCGGCGATCGGCTTGTACTCGATCGGTTGGCCATTGAGGATCAAAACGTTGCGGCGCAGTTCGAGCGTGTCCCCCGGCAGCCCGACCACACGCTTGACCAGCCGCTGGCCGTCGTACGGAGAGAAAAAGACAACAATGTCACCCCGGCACGGGTTGCCCCATTCGGCGAGATGCCGGGTGGTAAAGGGCACCTTTAGATCGTAGGCCAGCTTGTTCACATAAACACGGTCGCCCTCCAGGATCGTCGGCTTCATCGACCCGGTCGGCACGTCGTTCCAATCGGCCAGCGAGGAGCGGACTGTAAAAACGACCAGTGCGAGGAACAATAACGGCCGAATTTCCTTGCGCCACCAATGGCGGCAACACGAGCGAAAGGCTGCTGAATTCATGCGGATTTGACCGTCAACAGGTCCGCCCGTTCAACCGCTGGGTTTTGGCACGTTAAACGCTTCTTATGGTAGCTGGCTGGCAAGACCAGACGCGGCCGGTTCCAGCCACGGTTTGCCCGGAGCTTGGCTCCCGCGACCGCGGGTGAAACGGTGTATAAAGCCGGGACACTGTCCTGCACGGACTGTCCCGGCTACTCAAGCCCCGATTATGGTCTGGTGGAGCAATATACGGCTGAAATCCAAAGACCCTCAGGTGCGCCGCAAGGCCATCGAAAGTCTGGACCTCGAGGCGGGCGCCGGCTCGCAACTATTCGAAGCGCTGGCGGCTTGCCTCGCGGACGAGGATGGCCAGGTGCGAGGCGCTGCTGCCAAGGCCATGGGCACGACTCAAGACGACCGCGCGCCTGAGTTGCTGCGTCCCTTGCTATGGGACGCCAGCCCTGACGCCCGACAAGCGGCTGCCTCCGCATTGGGGCACTTGGGTGACCCACTCGCCGTTGGGCCGCTGACCGGTGTGTTGAAGGATGCTAATCCGAACGTCCGGGCGAGCGCGGCCGCTGCGTTGCGGAGCTTGGGCTGGCATCCGGCCTCCGAAGAGGAGCAAGCGTTGTTCAATATCGCCTCGGGCAATGTTAAAGCTGCTTCCTTCCAGGGCGAGGCGGCGGTCAACCCGCTCGTCTCCGAACTCACGAACGATACCAGTTTTTCCCGTCGTGCCGCCGCGGAGGCGTTGGAGGGCACCGTGGACCCGCGCCGCATCAAACCCTTGCTCACCGCCGTCGGTGACACTGACCCGACGGTCCGGGTTTCGGCCATCCACGCCTTGGGCAAAGAAAGTGCGGAGGAAGTCACCGCGGCGTTGTTGAAAGCTCTGCGCGACCAGGAGTGGTGCGTCCGGCTGGCCGCAACCCAGGTCCTGGCCAAACGCGCCCAGCCCGAGCTCGTGCCCTATTTTTTTGGCTCCCTCGAGGATACTCATTTCGAAGTGCGGTTGACGGCCGCGCAATTCCTCGGAGGCTTCCGGAGTCCGCAGATCGTCGAAGCGCTGGTCCGGCGTCTCAGCGACGCTGACAGCGATGTACGGCTTGCGGCGGCAAAGGGCCTTGGGGCGATCGCCGACCCCAGCGCAATCGAAGGCTTGGTCCTGGCGCTAGTGGATGAAGAGCGAGCCATCCGGCAGGCGGCGGAACTTTCCTTGGACCAAATCGAGCCTCTTTGGGCACAGACCGAGCCAGCGCAGCGCGCCGGCGCCGGCTTGGAAGCGGCCATGAATGAGAAGCCGGCCTGGGTACGCGCGGCTGCCGTTCAGGTCCTCGCCCGATTGCGCGCCGCGGCTGAAGGTTCCACGGTTGTTCAATAGTCGGAGCGGGGATGGCCCCGTCCCCGTGCGACCCTCCCTTAAAGACCGAACTCCGGGGACGTGGCCGTCCCCGCCCCTGGTTCCCCCCTGAATCAACTAAGTCGTGGCGGTGCGTTGGCGCTTTCAGTTTGCTTAGCTGAGCGCAGGATTTGCCAGCTTGTAGTCAACGCCCAAAGCCACCCGAGCGCGAACACTCCAATGCCCAGGAACGGCCACCGAGCGGCCCGCCACAACTCAGCCAGCGCCTCGATTGGATCGATCTGCGCTCCCTGCAGCCGTGACCAATTGGCCACATACCAGCCAAGGAACTGCGCGCCGAAAATCAGGGTGAGTGCCAGTCCGCCCACGGCCAGCAGCGCCTGGGCGTAACCCGTCGCGTGCCCCGCTACCAGCGAGCCAAACCCGGGCAGCGCAAGGTTGGTAGTGAAACAACCCCACGCGGTCTGCCGGCTAAGCGGCTGGCGCTTTCCAAGCGCCAAAGAGATCTTCGTAGGCATACATCAACGCCCCCGCCGCAAAGGGCAGGTTGAAAAGCAGCACAACCCGGCTCACGCCCCCGAACTCCAGACTGACCCTGAAGATTTCCCTCACCGCCTCGACTAAGCGCTGAACGTCAAGATGTCCAGAGATCACGGCGTGCTTGACTGCGGAGAGTCCGATGAGCGTAATCTTAATCGTCCCGACGCAGCTCACCAACACCATCGGCAGGAAGGCCAGCAGCACCAACCCAAATACCGGGAACCATACCTGGGTAACCACCTTTCGGCTGAGCTCCATCGCCGGCCAGAATTCCAGCTTGCGATCCGCCACCAACGGGACGCAGAAGGTCCACGCCACTATCAGGTAGATCCCCGGCACCAGGCAAAAAAGAAGGGCTATTCCGGCGACCAGCGAACTCAGAAAGCCCGCTAAAACCAATTGCCCGAACGCCAGCCTGAATCCATCGAAAACTTCCGACACTCCGGTGGCCTGCCCGCGAATTCTCTTTAGAAATACGAGGTAAAACCCACCGTACAGCGCGCCCCACAACAGTTGGTACGCCACGCCACCAACGAGAGGAATGAATTCAGTCAGGCTGATCAGCACGACCACCGCCGTCGCGCCCGCAAGCAAACCGAAATGGTTTCTCAACAGGCCCCAGGAGAGGGAAAGACAACGTCCAACCCGCAACTGCGGTTTGCGTGCGACGATGTCCGCGCTCCACACCGTCGGAGTCACCGGTGGAGGGAGCGTGCCGCCAGACGTCGGTGACCTCGCCGGCGCGCCGAGGGCCTCCGCGAACTCCGGATACGCCGCCAGCACCTTCCACTCGCCGCTGCCCTCCGCCTTGGCCACGCTTTGTGCATTGAGGCGACCCTCCGCGAGCCAGCGCAATACTTCGCGCGCGCTGACAGGTCCGTATTCTTTCCGGTCGCCTCCGATAATTTTGTACATAGGTAATGGCTAAACGCCCGCGGCCAATGAGGTAGCTGTAAGGGATTCGTTCTCAAGGTGCAAGCATTGGGATTTCGAGTTTGTCCCGGCTAAGGCCTCAGAAACGCAAACGGTTCGCCCGGCAAGTTCCGTAGAACGCCGAACATTAAAGCCGATCCCAGAAACAACCAAAACCACACCGCGCGCAGTGAGCGGGCGCGCGGTTGGCCGGTCACATGGCGGACCAATCGCGCTACTCCATTCCAAAGGAAGAACGGCAGGCAAATGAAAAGCAGAGGGTTGAGGTGGAATGCGGCCACAACGTGACCGTGGAACAGTTGGTGCAAGGCTCGTAACGAACCGCATCCGGGACACAGCAGGCCGGTCACGCTGTGGAACAGGCAAAGCGGATAGAAATGGAAGCGGCTCGGGTCGAACCAGAAAAGGACCGCTGCGGCGAGCACACTCATGGTCGCAATGAGCCACAAGTGCAGGCTGGAACTTTTTTCTTCGACGCTATGCATCGTTGCCTGAGATCAATCGCGCCACATCCGCAACTCAGGACGACGGCGGAACCGACACCGGTGCAGGTGCCGGTGCTGGCGGGGCAGAGGGTGCTCGGGCGCCAAAAATCTCTTCGTACGCGACCACCCTGGCGGCATTCGCGATCGGGAGCGCGATAAAAAAGCCGAGGCAGAAGACCATTGTGCCGGCTAGCTTGAGCAGCAAGCAAAGCAGGACGAATCCAAACAGTTGCCACCAGTGGCGCGTCACGACTTTCCGGCTCAACTCCATCGCCGGCCAGAAATCGAGGCGCTTGTCCAAGATGAGCAGCGCGGTGAATAGCTGCCAGGCGACGAACAGGTAAATGCCCGGCAACACGCAGAAGACCACGCCCACGCCGGTCAGGAGCTGGCCAACGAGGCTGAATAGCATCAAAGGCACGAATGCAAGGCTGAACCCAGCGAACGCGTCACCGAGTTCCGCCTTCTGACCACGCACCAGCTTGAGGAACATCCAGTCCAAGCCGCCATAAAGGACGAGGTTCAGCAATAAACCGCCGATTCCTGTCGACGCCATAACTCCAGCCAGAAAATAGACTAAAAGGCTGGCTCCGACGGTCAGCCAGAAATTGGCCGTCACCAGGTCCCAACCCCGGCTGATGCACCGGCCGATTGACAACTGGTAGTCGCGCGTGATGAACTCCTGAGCCACCGCTTCCGCCTCCGCCGCGCCCAGCAGCGGCAGCTGCGCCGGCGGCGCAGGCCGGCTGGCGGCGGCGTCCGCAAACTCCGGAAACTCCGACAGCGTCTTCCATTCGGTGGCGCCCTCCAGCCGGAGTCTGGTGTAGGCGTTGGCCCGCCCTTCGGCGATCCATCGCCGCAACTGCTCCGCTGTGATGGGGCCATATTCCCGTCCATCCGCTCCGATGATGCGATACATATGAATCCTTTTTGATGAGTCCGGTCCGCCAAGCGTTGCTGCTAATGCCTACCCCGTCCGCCTCCAATGATCAAGCCCGGAAGGCGGTCTGTACATCTTCTATAGACTTGCCAGCGCTTCCAGTTTGCGTCGCGCTTCCCCGTTGTCGAGCAGGCCTGCAGCCAGTTCCCATCCCTCGGTTAGGCTGCGCGCTCGTCCGGCCACAAACAAAGCGGCGGCCGCATTCAGCAGTACCGCATCGCGTTTCGGACCACGTTCCTCACCGCTGAGCACCCGGCGAATGATGCCGGCATTGACTTCGCGTCCGCCGCCCCGCAAGTCGACCAGGGTCGAGGCCTGGACCGGGAACAGCTCCGGGGACAAAGTTGAGCAGGTAAGCGCGTGCTGCTGGTAAAACTCCGCTACGGTTGTCGGGCCGAGTGGCGACAGCTCGTCCAGATAGCGCGCGGCTCCCGATTCGTCGCGCACCGCCCCACAAACAACCATCGCGCGACGCACACCCAGTGACTGCAGGACTCGTGCGAACGGTTCGCACAGATCCGGACGCGGAACGCCGATCAACATCGCCGAAGGACTGGCCGGGTTGAGCAGCGGGCCGAGGAAGTTGAAAATCGTGGTTTGGCCGCGCTCGGCGCAAAGTTTCCGCGCCGGGATGATGTGCCGAAACGCGGGATTGTACTTCGGCGCGAAGAAAAACGCGAAGCCATGCTGTTCGAGCGAGCGCACTACTTCCTCGGGCCCCAGGTCGAAGGGGATTCCCAAGGCTTCGATGACGTCCGCGCTGCCGATGAGGGACGTGCTGGCGCGGTTGCCGTGTTTGGCTACGACCACTCCCGCCGCGGCGGCGATCAGCGCGACAGTGGTGGAAATATTGAATGTGCTTAAGCGGTCACCGCCAGTCCCAACGACGTCGAGGATCTCCCGCGAGCGCAGTTTGCCATCAAGTACCGGTTGAATGGCCCGGGCGCGTAACTCGCGGGCGAACCCGGCGATTTCCCGCGCTGTCTCGCCCTTGCGCGCCAGGCCGCTAAGGAAATCAGCCTTGGTCGCCACGGGCACCGCTTCAGCGACCAATTGCTCAACGGCAACGGCGACCTGAGCGTCCGTCAGGGGCTCAGACGCGGCAAGCTGGCGGATGAATTGTTCGAGCACGCGCCGATCCTAATGTCTCACGTCCCAAGTCCCAAGCCCCAAGTCTCAAGGGGAGTCAGGTGGTGGCCCGAAACAACCCTTGCCAGACGCCGGGCAACGGATAATACAGGACCGAGCGCCAAATTATCTTCCTCACTTGCGGTCGGCCGATTTTGATTCGCTGCTGCGGGTCCAGCACCTTGCCCGCACGCAAAAGCGCGATGGTTTCGCGGCCGATAAGAAGCGGCCAGGCACAGGCCAGCCGCACTCGGATGCAGCTGCGCGGCAGGGCGTTTGTGTAGGTCCAGCCCGCCGCCAGGTGCGACTCGGCGCGATCAAGCCACGGGTTAAAAAGGGGGCGCAAGCGTGGCTCGTTGGCCGACTCCAGCAGGTCGGCCGGAGCCAAACCGCCAGCCGCCAACCCCGCCGCCGGCAAATAACAACGGCCGTGCCGCAAGTCGGCCGGCAGGTCTCGCAGGATATTTACCAATTGAAGCCCCTTGCCAAACCGCGCACCATCCCTGAGCAATGCGGCGTCATCCACCGGCGCTTTGGGGAAAAGGTGCGCACGGCACATCTTCGTCCAGAACTCCCCCACACACCCCGCGACACGGTAAGTGTAGTCTTCCAATTCGGCGTCGTGCCGCAAAGCGAGGATTCGTTCAGCCGAGGCGCCGGCGAATCGATGCAAGTCCAGTTCCTGCCCGCTGGTGATCGTCTCGAGAACCGCGCGGACGAGCTCCCGGTCGGCTGGCGCGAGGGCATCGAGCAGCGCGAGGCTGGTCCCGAATTGTTCCAGGAGCATGCGTTCGGCGGGTGAGCCCTGGTGACGGGTCAATTCGCTGAAATCGAGCTGGCCCTGCCGGCGGTCCTGAATCCGCTCCCGCAGGGCTTGCAGCGCTCCCAGCCGTTGCTCGAGCGGCACCAGCTCGGTATCGGCGATGGTGTCGGTTGTGCGAGCCAGCAAATACGCCAGGCCGATTTGTGGCCGAATCCGGGCCGGCAGAACGCGCAGCGTCAGATAAAACGAACGCGAAACATCCCGCAGCAACGACGCAAGCAAGTGCGGTGGCGCAAGGCCCTTCATCACCGTTGCGCCAGGAGTCTTTTCCACCGCGCCAACTGTTTCCTCACCTCGGCGGTTCCGGGCGCACCCGTGAGCTTGCGGCGGGACAGGGCGCGTTTGAGATTGAAGGTCTTGAGCGCGTCCGCGCCGAACTTTCTTTCTACCGACCGCAATTCCGGCAGTGTGAGCTGGTCGAGGCGCTTGCCCAGGCGCTCCGCCAGTGCGACCACCGAGCCGACCGCGTGATGCGCCTGACGAAACGGCAAGCCTTTGCGGACGAGATCCTCGGCGAGATCGGTCGCCAGCAGGACGGGGTCGTTCGCGGCCGCGAGGCAAACTTCGCGATTGACAGAAACGTGCGGCAGCATCGACGCGCAAATGCGCACCGTTGCGCGCACCGTGTCCGTGCTGTCAAACAGCCGCTCTTTGTCCTCCTGCAAATCCCGGTTATACGTCATCGGCAATCCCTTCAGCAGTGTAAGGAGGGCGACGAGGTTGCCGATGACGCGCCCGGTCTTGCCGCGGGTCAACTCCGCCACATCCGGATTTTTTTTCTGCGGCATCAGCGACGAGCCGGTGGTGTAGGCGTCGGCGATCTTGATGAAATCAAACTCACTGCTCGCCCACAGGACCAGGTCCTCCGCCAGCCGCGAAAGGTGAACCGCCAGCAGAGCCGCGTTGCCGCAGAACTCGACGGCGAAATCGCGGTCGCTGACGGCGTCCATCGAATTCTGCGCCACCTGCACCCGGCCCTGAGGATCGATGAACGTCAGCAGGCGCGCGACCATCTCCCGGTCCAGCGGCAGGGTCGAGCCGGCGAGCGCCCCGCTGCCGAGAGGGCAGACGTTAACGCGGAGCAAAGTTTGCTCCAGCCGCTCGACGTCCCGGGCCAGCATCTCCACATAAGCCAGCAGATGGTGTGCGAGATAAACCGGCTGCGCCCGCTGCAGGTGGGTATAACCGGGAATTACTACTTCCTTTTCCCGCTCTCCCAGGCCGACCAGCGCCCGCTGGAGACCGGCAATCTCGCCCAGCAACTCGACGATCTCCTCCCGCAGCCAGAGCCGCATGTCGAGGGCCACCTGGTCGTTGCGCGACCGGCCCGTATGCAGCTTCGCACCCGCCGGGACGCGCCACGTGAGCTCGGCTTCCAGGTTCATGTGGACGTCTTCGAGCTCGGTTTTCCAGCGGAATCTGCCGGCGGCGATTTCCTCGTAAATTGCATCGAGGCCTTTGATAATAGCGCGGAACTCAGGGCGCGTGAGCAACCCCGCTTTGTGCAGCATCGCGGCATGCGCGGCGGAGCCGAGGATGTCGTGGCGCCAGAGCCGCCAATCGAAGGAAACCGATTCGGTGAATTGCGCGACTTCCGCCGCCGGGCCGCCGGCAAAGCGTCCACTCCGGGAAACAGGTGAGGTTTTTTTCATGCGCTGCGAACGCGCCGAATGTGGGCGCAAGGAGATGGAAAGTCACTGCCAAAAAAGCATTGTCCTTGCCGCCGGCCTGTGGAAAGGTGGACTGAACCAATGGGCGAATTCAAGTTTGCTTGCCCGGTGTGTGGCCAGCATATCACGGCCGATTCGAGGGCGAGCGGCACGCAGCTCGATTGTCCCACCTGCTTCCGAAAAATCGTGGTGCCCCAGGCGCCGGCCGCCGGCGATTCCAAGCTCATCCTCGAAGCGGCGCAGGTGAATAAACCGCGACCAACGTCCACCGACGCTGGTTCGGATTTCGGGCCACTCCGGCGCTCGTCGTCGCGCAGTTCCCGGGTCGCAGGAGTGCTCCTCCTGCTTTTGATTGGAGCCAGCGCCGCGTCCTTGTTCATTTGGCGAGGTAAGCTGTTGAAGTCGATCGGCATCCAGACCGCCGCCGCGACGAACCAGTCGCCCGGGCTTTCGGCGTCATCCGCACCTGCAACGAGCTACCCCGTCCCGACGAACACGAGCTGGAGCCTCGATCTGACCAACGCCGTGACGCCCGCAGCCCGGGCCGCCGGCCGAATCCATGGCCGCGGGTTCGAATGTGAACGCGCCACGTTGCAGGGGGGCAACCTCACTCTGCGCCAGGGCCGAAACTGGCCGCCAGACCTGGGGGTGACGGTTGTGCTGTTCGCCCAGCAGAGCGAGGACTTGAGCGGCAAGACGGTTGTCGTTGCGCCGGAGCGCCTGCCGCCTGTCCCCCGGGTGGTCCTGCGATGGAAGGACGAGCAGGGCAAAGCTGTGAATCGAACCTTTAACAGCGGCTACGCGCTCCGGGTCGTTTTTGGACAGCCAGCAAACGGCCGAATGCCCGGCGAGATTTACATCGGCTTGCCCGACGAGGCGAAGAGTTTCGCCGCGGGAACGTTCTATGCCGAGATTCGCAAACCTCAGCCGCCTCAACCACGGAAGTGAGCCACAAAGCGCGAAGCAGAAGAGCGAAGGACCAAAGCCGACGGGTGCTTGTTTTTGAATCCCCAAGGGCCGTTTCCGAGTTATTATGTTCTCTTACTCGTACCGGAGGGCCTCGATGGGATCGAGCCGCGAGGCTTTGCGAGCGGGATAGAACCCGAAGAAGATGCCCACTACGGCACTGAACATGAAGGCGTAAAGGACCCACTCGGACGGCACCAAGGTCGGCCAACTCGTTTGGGCGGCGATCAATCTGGAACTGCCGAAGCCGACGGCGATGCCGAGGATGCCGCCAATGACGCTGAGGGTGACGGCTTCAATCAGGAACTGCAGCAGGATGTCGCGGCCGCGCGCGCCGATCGCCATGCGGATGCCGATCTCCCGGGTCCGCTCGGTCACGCTCACGAGCATGATGTTCATGATGCCGATGCCGCCGACCACGAGCGATACCATGGCGATCGCGGCGAGGAGCAGGGTCATGGTTTTGGATTGGGCGGTCGCCATGTCGGCGATTTCCTGCTGGTTGCGGACGGTAAAATCGTCGTCGCGGCCCGGGGTGATTTTGTGGCGCTGGCGGAGGAGGTCGGTGATTTGCTGCTGAACCGGATTAAGCAGCGAGGGTTTGGCTGCCTGCACGTTGATGGAACGGAGCATGGTAACGTGTTGCACCCGCTTCATCGCGCTCGTGTAAGGAATGATGAGCAAATCATCCTGGTCACTGCCCTGGACCGACAGCCCCTTGGGCAGCAGCATGCCGACGATTTGGAAGGGCACGTTCCGAATCCGCACGATCTGGCCGATGGGATCCTCGCCGGGGAAAAGCTGGTCGGCGATGGTCTTGCCGATCACGGCGACTTTGTTGGCGCTACGCACGTCCATCGGAGTAAAGGGTGAGCCGACGATCACCGGCCACTTGCGCAAGTCGAAATACTCGGCCGACTCGCCCAGGATCTGGGTGGACCAGTTCTGATTGCCGGCGGCGATCTGGGCACCGCTGCGGACTTCGGGGCTGATGATGGTTACGCCGGGGATCTCGCGCTGGATGGCCTCGGCATCATCGATGGTCAGGGTGCCGGCGCCGCCCCAGCCGCTGTGGACGCCACCGCGGGTGAAACTGCCGGACCAGACCAGGATGACGTTCTGTCCCATGCTGGCGATCTGTGATTCGATTTGGGATTTGGCGCCATTGCCGATGCCGACCATGGCGATGACGGCGCCCACGCCGATAATCATGCCCAGCATCGTGAGCAGGGTGCGCAACTTGTTCCGGCGCAAGGCGCGCGCGGCGATCTTCAAAGTGGCAAGGATTCGCATCATACGGTTAATTGAACCTCCTTTTGGGCGTCGCGCAAGCGGCGCAGCTCCAGGTCCGCGTTGAGGCGGTCGGTCACGAGCACATCGCTCACGACCCGGCCGTCGCGCATGATGAGGTTGCGTTTGGTGTAGCGGGCGATGTCGAGCTCGTGGGTCACCATGACGATGGTGATGCCCTGCTCGTTGAGTTTTTGGAAAACGCCCATGATTTCGATGCTCGTCTGGCTGTCGAGGTTGCCGGTCGGCTCGTCTGCCAGCAGCAGGGCCGGCTGGTTGACGAGCGCGCGCCCAATCGCGACGCGCTGCTGCTGGCCGCCTGAAAGTTGATTGGGATGATGACCCGCCCGGTCGGCCAGTCCCACCAGCGTGAGCGCCCGCACGGCCCGCTCACGGCGTTCCCGGCTGGTCAGGTGCTGGTGCAGATAGAGCATCGGCAGTTCGACATTTTCCAGCGCCGAGGTGCGGGAGAGGAGATTGAAACCCTGGAAAATGAAGCCGATCTTCTGGTTGCGGAGGTCGGCCAGCTCATCACGGCCCAACTGCGAGACGTCGGTGCCGTCCAGCAAATACCGGCCTTCGGTCTGGCGGTCCAGGCACCCGATGATGTTCATGAGAGTGGATTTGCCCGAGCCGCTGGCGCCCATGATCGCGACAAACTCGCCCGGCTGGATCTCCGGCGAGACGCCGCGCACCGCGTGGACGTCCACTTCGCCGGTGTGGTAGATCTTGTGGATATTTTCCAGTTTAATGACAGCGTTCATCAGCTAAGGGTGAAGGCGGAGACGGCCAGGTCCCCGAAGGTCCCAGCAACAGGTTCCCTACGGGGACGTAGCGGTCCACGCCCCGATTGCGGGAAAGAGGGGCGAGGGGCGAAATCATGGTGCGGTTTCCTGGGCCGCCGACTCCGGCGGGCGCTGGCGGATGTTGAGCCAGACGACCAGGGCTGCCAGGGCGCAAACGAGCGCGCCGAGCGCGACGGCCCAGCGGACTCCGAGGTAATGGGACAAGGTGCCGGCCTCGAGGCCGCCGATGGGGGTCATGCCGCCGAAGACGAGCGCCCAAATACCCATGACTCGCCCGCGCATTTCGTCCGAGGCGCTGGTCTGCAAGAGGGTGTTGATGGTGGCAAAGAACAGGAGCATGCCCCAGCCCCCAATCGCGAGGCAGAGGAGCGCGACGTAATAGTTCTGGACCACGGCCAGCAGCAACAGCATCGCCGAGAAGAGCCACAGACCGCCCAGGACCAGCAAGCGCCGGTTCACGCGGTTGCCGACGGTTGCCACGGTGAGCGCTCCGAGCAAGGCTCCCACACCATTGGCGCTGAGCAAGGCCCCATACCCTGCCTGCCGCACGTGGAGAACATCCTGCGCATACGCCGGCATCAACACCGAATAGGACCAGCCGAAGATGCCCACGACGGCGAAGAGGAGCAGAATGGTGCGCATCCGACGGTGCTGCCAGACGTACACAAATCCCTCGGCGATATGCCCCCAGGCCGAGGCGGCGCGCACCGGCGGCACAAACCGCGGCAGCCGCATGAGCCAGAGCCCGGCAAGCACCGCCAGGAAACTGAGTCCGTTCAGGAAAAAGCACCAGGCCAGCCCGACCTGCGCCATCAAAAAACCCGCCACGGCCGGCCCGACGACGCGCGCCCCGTTGACGATCGAACTGTTGAGGGAGATGGCGTTCATCAAGTCGTCGCGGCAGGTCATCTCGACCATGAAGGCCTGGCGCGCCGGCATGTCGAATGCCATGGCCAGGCCAGCCAACGCCGCGAGCACGAGGATTTCCCAGACGCGGATTCGGCCGCTCCAGACCAGCGCGGCCAGAGCGAACGCGAAGACCATCAGGGCGGTCTGGGTGAAGAGCACAATCCGGCGTTTCGAGTAGCGGTCCGCCACCGAACCGCCCCAAATGGAGAAGAACATCATGGGCGCCGAGCCCACGGCCGCCACGATTCCCAGAAGCACTTTCGAGTGGGTCAGGTCGTAAACCAGCCAGCCCTGGGCGGTGTTCTGCATCCAGGAGCCGATGAGGGAAACGAGCTGACCGGCGAAGAACAGGCGGAAGTTCCGGTGACGCAGCGCCGCAAAGGTGTGCCGCCAGAGCAAATGCCCCAGCACGACGCGGCGGGGCTGGCCGGTGAGCTCTTCGGGCACACTGGCGACTTCCACCGGCGCGTTCCCATTTTTTGGCGGCATGCTGCATCAAAGTGAAGGCTGGCGGTGTGGTTTCACAGAGGCCGCTCAGAACCGGCGGAAGCCGCCGCCGAACGGGTTGGAAGGCGGGCTGCCGGGACGCGAGGAGGCCAGATCCGAGGTAATGATGCCCGTGACCACTTGCATTCCCTCTTGCAACCCGTCGAGCACCTCGGTCGAGATGCCGTCACTGATGCCGACCTTAATCTGCACCGGCTTGGGCTTGAGGGTGTCCGGGTCCTTGGGATCGGGTTTGGCCAGCACGTAAACGGTGCGGGAGATCTGGCGTTCCGAGCGCGGCCGGCGCGCGCCTTCAGCCGGGCCGCCGCCGGGTCCGCCGCCGCCTGGCCCGCCTTGGCGCATCCCGCCGCCGCCGCCCTGCCCTCCTTGCCGCATCCCGCCGCCGCCGCTGTCCGCCCGTTGTCCCTGGCCGGGGGCCTGGGCCGCGGCGAGGTTGGTCCTGGTTTCCGTAGCGGCATCCGGCGGGCGGAACCGCAGGGCCGCATTGGGTAGCTTAAGCGCGTTGGTGCGCTGGGCGGTAATGATGGACACGTTGGCGGTCATGCCTGGGAGGAGTTTCAGGTCGGAATTGTTGACGCCGACGACGCAGTCGTAATTGATGACGTTCTGGTTGGTGATGGCGCCGTAGCGGACCTGGCTGACCTTGCCGCGGAAGGTGCGGTAGGGATAAGCGTCCACGGTGAAGTTGACGTCCTGGTCCACGGCGACACCGCCGATGTCCGCCTCGGAGACGAGGGCGTCGATTTCCATTTTGGTGAGGTCGTTAGCGATCACGAAGAGCGTTGGGGTGTTGAAGCTGGCAGCGACGGTTTGGCCGACATCGACGTTGCGCGAGATGACGACGCCATCGACGGGGGCCAAAATGGTGCAATAAGAGAGCTGAACCTTGACGTTTTTCAGGGTGGCTTCGCTGCCCTGGACCTGGGCCTGGGCCTGCAGCAGTTGCGCGTTAGCGGTGTCGTGGTCGGACCCGGAAACCAAGTTGTTCGTGTAGAGGGAATCCGAGCGGCGAGCCTGCACCTCGGCGAGCGCCAGGTTCGCTTTGGCGTTGGCCAAATCGGCCTCGGCCTTCAGCACGTTGACTTCATAGGTGGAGGGGTCGATCTCGGCGATGATCTGGTTGGACTTAACTACCGAATTAAAATCGACGTAAAGCTTGCGGATGATGCCGGAGATCTGGCTACCGACCTGCACGTTGATCACCGGACCGATCCCGCCGGTCGCCGTCACCACCTGGATCAACTCGCCGCGGGTGACGGTCGCTGTCTGGTATTCTGTCGCGGCATCATGGCTGTTCTTGTAGTACCAGGCGCCACCGCCGGCCGCGGAAGCCAGCACCACCAGAATCGTGATCCATTTGCCCCAGTGAAATTTCTTGTTGCTTGCCATAAAAACAATCTATCGCTCACCAGTAAGACCCCGCAGCCACCAAAGAGGTTACTTAATTGGCCTCACCAGTGTCGATAGCGCCGTGCGCCAGAGGCAGTCGCAGAATGAGCGGGCGGGAAACTCATCAACGGGGGGCGGACCGGGTGCCACTCACCCGCTCAGTCAAACCAATCCCCCAACCTGAGCAAGGCGAAAGCAAGATCCGAATCGCACTCGTGTGACCCCGCCCTGCTGGCGTTGCGCGAGGAACCGCGCTAGGTTGAGTTCATGGTTATTGTCGGATTGGGGACGGCTGCGCCCCCGCAACGCTACGCGCAAAGGGAATGTTGGGAGGCGCTCCAGCCGGAGAAGCGATTCCACGAACTGAATTCACGCTCGCGAGCAATCCTGAAAAAAGTGCTCACCGGCAGCAACGGGATTACGACACGGCATCTCGTGCTGGAGCGGCTCGAAGAGGCGTTCGAACTCGACCCGGATGTGTTGCACGCGCGCTTCGCGGTCAATGCGCCGTTGCTGGCGACCCAGGCGGCGGAACGGGCGCTGGCCGACGCCGAGTGCGCCGCGGCCGAGATCGATGCATTGCTGATCAGCACCTGCACCGGCTACTTGTGCCCAGGACTGACCAGCTACGTTGGCGAACGGCTGAGGCTGCGGCCAGACGTGCTGGCGCTGGACCTGGTGGGACAGGGCTGTGGTGCAGCCGTCCCCAACCTGCGCGCCGCCGAAGCCCTCCTGAGGTCCGGACGGTCCCGACGGGTGCTCTCGGTTTGCGTCGAGGTGTGCAGCGCGGCGTTCTTTTTCGATAACGACCCCGGCGTACTCATCAGCGCCTGCCTGTTCGGCGACGGGGCCGGCGCCGCTGTGCTGGCCCATGAGCCAAACGGCAAACGCCGCGTGGAGTGGAAGCTGAGCGGCTCCTTGCTCAATCCCGGCGACCGCGACGCGCTGCGCTTCGAACAAAAACAGGGGATGCTTCGCAATATCCTAAGGCCGGAAGTGCCGGGGCTGGCAGCCGAGCAGGCGCAGCGGGTTCTGGAAAGCGTGCTCACCAAGGCAAAACTGAGGCAACAGGATGTTAAGGCCTGGGTCTTCCACCCGGGCGGCCGCGACGTCCTGACGGCGTTGCAACAACGGTTGGGCTTAGACGGCGCCGATCTGCGCTGGAGCGCCGCCGTGCTCGAGGAGTACGGGAACCTTAGCAGCCCTTCGGTCTTCTTCGTCCTGCAAACGGCCCTGGCCGATTCTGCTCCGAGCGGGTACTGGTGGCTCTCTTCGTTCGGGGCGGGGTTCAGCGGCCACGGCGCGCTGCTGCTGGTGGAGTGATGGAGTGATGGGGAAACGTCATGCGTGGTGCGTGAGGCGTGAAACGTGAAACGTGAAACGTAAAAAGTGAAAGGCGAGACGTGAAACCTAAAGCCTGGTACTTGGCACCTGACCCTTGACACCTGATACCTGACATTTCTGATGGACCGTTTGGTTGAATCCGAGTTGCTGGACCAACTGCCGCCGGGAGACCCCGTCGCGCTAGGCTCGCGCGGGGACCTGCGGCGGCTGAATGGCTTGATGGGCAACGCGCCGGCCATGGACCGAGCGCTCGGCGTGGTCGTTCGCGAGCAGCCTCGCCGATTGGTGGAGTTGGGCGCCGGCGATGGCCATTTCCTGTACCGCGTCGCCTGCCGGTTGCGTCACCGGTGGAAGGGGACCAGCGCCGTGCTGCTAGACCGAGTGGCCGCAGTCTCGCCGAAGACGAACCGGGATTTTGCCCTGCTAGGCTGGCGCGTGGAAACCGTGACCTCGGATGTATTTGATTGGCTAAAGCAGCAGAGGGCGGAAGACGGTGACGCCCTCGTGGCGAACCTGTTCCTGCACCACTTTTCAAGGGCGCAGTTGACGGAATTGTTCGGCTATGCCGCGCGACGGGCGCAAAGTTTTGTCGCCATCGAACCGCGCCGTTCGGCCTGGGCCCTGGCGTTCAGTCATCTCGTGGGTTTGATTGGCTGTAACCGCATCACCCGCCACGACGCGCCGGTGAGCGTCCGCGCCGGGTTCAATGGAAGCGAATTATCCCAACTGTGGCCCGCAAACGGAACCTGGACCTTCGAGGAACGGCCCATTGGCCTGTTCAGCCACCTGTTCGTGGCGTGCCCTGCCCGCAAGCAGACGGGCAGGGACGCTTTCCATAGCGTCGCTCGAAATGTTTCCGAGAGAGATGGGGACGCTGAGGACAGCGTCTCTACCTCCCGGACGGCGCGTTGGGACAACGCGCCCTACCACCCGACCTGATGAGCGGGTTGTGATGTCATCTCTTAAACCCATCACGATTGTCGGGGGTGGACTGGCAGGATTGACCCTGGGCATCGGGTTGCGGCAGCGCGGAATTCCAGTGACGGTGTGGGAGGCGGGCGGCTATCCACGGCATCGGGTTTGCGGCGAGTTCATCAACGGCCGGGGACAGGAGGTACTCGTTCGCCTGGGGCTTTGGGAGCCTTTCCTCAAAGCGGGAGCGGTCATGGGGCAAGATGCTGCTTTCTTTCAGGGCGACCGGGCCTCGCCCGCCCGGCCGGTGAACCCTCCCGCTCTCTGCCTGTCGCGTTTTACGATGGACGCGCTCCTGGCCGGCCAACTTCGCGCCTGTGGAGGCAAGCTGGGCGAACACATGCGCTGGCCCGGCGGGTGCGCCCACGAAGGCGTAGTTCGCGCGAGTGGCCGCCGGACGCAGCCGGTGGCAAACGGCTGGCGGTGGTTCGGTCTCAAGGCCCATGCGCGCGGCGTGGACCTCGCCGCGGCTTTGGAAATGCATGTGCTGGACGATGGCTATGTCGGTCTCTGCCGGCTGCCGGGCGAGAAGGTGAATGTATGTGGGTTGTTTCGACGCCGCTCCCGGGCCGGTTCTCCCTCGGCACCCTGGCGCGAATTATTGTCAGGCCCACCGGGCTCAGCTCTGCGCGAGCGTCTGGCCGGCGCGGAGTTCGACGTGAATTCTTTCTGCTCCGTCGCGGGGCTGACTTTGCGTCCCGGGCGGGCGTCGATGCATGCCGAGTGCTGCATCGGCGACGCGCTGACGATGATCCCTCCGGTGACCGGCAACGGCATGTCAATGGCGCTCGAAGCCGCCGGAATCGCCCTGGAACCAGTGTCCGCCTGGAGCCGCGGCGAACTCGATTGGAGCCGGGCCCGGCAGGCGCTCGCGCACGCGTGTGATCGCGCCTTTGCCAGCCGGCTGGCGTGGGCGCGCCGGCTGCAATGGCTGATGCTCGCGCCGTTCGCGCGCGGGAGGATCGGCACTCTGGCGCTGCGCTCGGATTACTTCTGGCGGTTTATGTTTGCTCGGACGCGTTGACCTGATCCGAAAAGGTCACAATGGGGCGCGAACATCCCCGCGAACCCAAGTGGATCCATTCCTCCGAGCTAATGGCCGAGTTCGATTGGCGCCATTACCCTCAACCGTGAGCGTTCCACACTCAATGTCGCGGGCAGCTGTCCGATGAGTTCTCCGTCCGCCTGCAGCGGGGTCCGGGCCGTGCTGGCAAGTGTCAACGATGCCGCCTGAAAAACCTCCGCAACGGAGTCCGGCAAACGCCCCAGCAACAACAACGGCCCGGCGCATCGGGCCAGCGTCAGCCAGTTCACGCGAGGAAAAACACAAACCTCCAGCAAACCGTCGCGCATGTCTGCTCGGGGAAACACCCGGAACGGCCCGCCATACAGTCGTCCATTGCCAACCAGGACCAGGCCGCCCGTTGCGGCGCGCCCGCCGGCGGTCGCGGTGATGTTCGAGGGCGAACGCCCCAGGGCCTGGAGGCCGGCCAACACATAGGCCGATGGCCCGATTCTCTTCTTCAGCTCCCATTGCACGAGCTCGACGGCGCGCGCGTCCAATCCGGCGCCGGCCAACTGCGCGAAAAAACGGCGCCGAGTCGAGCCATTCACCGCGTATTCCACGCTCGGAAGGTCGATGCGGGTTTCGCGGCCCTGGCGGAGCACTTTCCAGGCAGCTCTGAGCTGCATGGGCACGCCCAACTCACGGGCAAAGACGTTTACCGTCCCGAGCGGCAGGACGCCGAGCCGGGCGCGCTCGAAGCCGTCCGGCGCGTCACCCAGGCCGTTGAGCACTTCGTTCACCGTGCCGTCCCCGCCGGCGGCGGCCACTACGTCGAACCCTTCGCCGACGGCCTCAGCGGCGAGCCGGCGGGCGTCTTCCGGACCCGTGGTGAGCTTCAAGGTGCTTTGGCTCGCGATCTCGTCAAGGTGGCGGCGGAAGCGCTTGGCCTTGTCGCCTTTGGCGGTGGGGTTGAAAATGACGCACGTGCGCACGGCCCATTCTTTGGGGTGCCCGGCGCGGAGAGTCGAGGAGAAAGCGCCACCTCACGTCCGCGGTTATCATTGGTCGATCTCGGCCTCCTGCGCGGCGAAGCACTCCGGGCATACGCTGTGCGTAAACTGAATATCGAGGTGCTTTTCCATGTACGTTTCGACATGGGACCAGTATTCATCGTCGTCCCGGACTTTTTTGCAATGAGCGCAGATTGGCACCAGCCGCTGCAGGTCGATCAACTCGCTGATGTCTTCGAGCACCAGCAGCACGAGCCGGCGGTTTTCGTACGAGAAGGGCGAGGCTGTCAGCACGATGGATAACGGTCGGAGGCCGGCGTTGGTCTGCAGTTCCATCCGCGTCCGGGTCCGGACGCACACATTCTGAGCCAGGGCCCGGCCAACCGATTTGCGGATAAGGCAGGTCTTGCAAAAGTCGCCGCGCCCGCAGCCTTCGGGCGAATCGGTGGAGTGGATGCAATGCAGAACGTCTCCGCTGCGTTCGAGCAGGACCCGTTCTCGAGTTTCACTCGTCAGCTCGCCGGCCGCGGCATTGTAGTCGAGGACTCTCAGGTCTTCGTCCAACAGGAAGACAAATGACGGGATGGCATCCAGCAGTTGCCGCAAAAGTGGTTCAGCATTCATTTAATGGCGCACCCGGGGCGCGGCCGCGGTTGACCAGACTTCGGACCCTAGCATGGCCGGAGCAAAACCTCAATGAGCCCTTTTGACCCGCGATTTCGCATTGTCTGGTAGAAGAGCGCGCTGCCGCAGTATCCGGCGGCGCCAAATTGAAAGGAATGAATATGAAGAGTTTGATCATAGCAGTGGTTGGAGCGGGCGTCGCGGCAGGCATCCTATTCTACGTAGAGCGGCCGAAGACCGCTACGGCTTCTCCTGCGGAAGCAGCGGCTGAACCCCTTCCCGTCCACGCGGGCGATGACCTGACCCTGTTGCCACCCGTGGTCGCCAAGCCAGAGCACCCTGTGGCGCCGCCGGAACAGCCAAACACTTCGAAGCCGCTGCCGCCGGCGCCCACGCCATCGACCTATGCGAAGCTCGAGGCCTCCAACCTCAACGGGGCCGTTGACCTCCTGGTGTCTCCTCAGGCGACCTGCGAGCAAAAGCAAGCCACTTGGAAGCAGTTGCGGGAATCTGGCAAAATCGACCTGGCAATCCGTGAGCTGGAGCAGCGGACCGCCAACGACCCGCGCGTGGCCCAGTACCCTGCCGCGCTGGGCCAGGCTTATCTCCAAAAGTGCGCGACCATCCAGGACGTCCGCGAGCAGGGCATCCTCGCCATGCAGGCCGACAAAGTCTTCGACACCGCCTTAACCTTGGATCCTTCCAACTGGGAGGCGCGCTTTACCAAAGCAGTTGCCTTGTCCTACTGGCCGGCGAACCTCAACAAGGGCGGCGAGGTCATTCAACATTTCCAGACGCTGGTCGAACAACAGGAGACCCAGGCGCCTCAACCGCAATTTGCCGAGACGTACGCCTGGCTGGGAGACCAATACGCCAAAGCTGGACGTAACGATTACGCGCGCACGGCGTGGGAGCGCGGCGCGGCCTTGTTCCCGAATCATGAGGGGTTGAAGAACAAACTCGCAACCGCACCGGTTGCCCAGGCCTGCACCTCCGGGGGTGCTCAGTAAACCTCCCGTGACCGAGGCCCCGCGCCCTTGAAGAAACTGAAACGGCTTCACGACTCAAAAACCTTTGGTTATGCTGCCTCCCATGAAGACCGAGCCGAACGGCGCCTCAGGCGAAAGACCCAACCCAAGCCGGGAAGAGGCCATCTTCGAGGACGCGCGGATATTGGCGCCGGGACAACGCGCCGGCTACCTCGAAAAGGCCTGCGGCGGCGACGCTCAAATGCTCCAACGTGTCCAACTCCTGCTGCAGGCCGACGAACAGGCGGGCGATTTCCTCGAAACTGACCCGGCAGCGGAAACCACCCGCCGAACCATGGTCGTCTCCGTCCCGGTCACCGAAAAGCCCGGCGATATCATCGGCCGCTACAAAATCCGCGAGAAGCTGGGCGAAGGCGGTTGGGGCGCTGTCTATGTCGCCGACCAGGCCGAGCCGGTCCGCCGCCGCGTCGCTCTGAAAATCATCAAGCTGGGCATGGACACCCGCAGCGTCATCGCCCGCTTCGAAGCCGAGCGGCAGGCGCTGGCCATGATGGACCATCCAAATATCGCCAAGGTGCTCGACGCCGGCACGACCGAAACCGGTCGTCCGTTCTTCGTCATGGAGTTGGTTCGGGGAATCAAGATCACCGATTACTGCGATCAGAACCATCTCGACACCCATCAGCGCCTCAATTTGTTCATCCAGGTTTGCCATGCCGTCCAGCACGCCCACCAAAAAGGCATCATCCACCGCGACATCAAACCGTCCAACATCCTCGTCACTCTCCACGATGGCGTGCCGGTTCCGAAAGTGATCGACTTCGGGATCGCCAAGGCCACCGAAGGCCGGCTTACCGACCTGACCGTCTATACCGAACTCCATCAGTTCATCGGCACGCCGGCGTATATGAGCCCGGAGCAGGCGGAGATGAGCGGCCTGGATATCGATACTCGCAGCGACATCTACAGCCTCGGCGTGCTGCTCTACGAATTGCTTACCGGCCGGACGCCGTTCGATGCCAAGGAACTCGTCGAGGCGGGCCTCGACCAAATGCGCCGCACCATCCGCGAGCAGGAACCGCAGCGGCCCTCCACACGGTTGAGCACCATGCTCGCCGCCGACCTGACCTCCGTCGCCCAACGTCATCGCGCTGAACCACCCAGGCTCGTCCACCTGATCCGCGGCGACCTCGACTGGATTGTGATGAAGGCGCTCGAGAAGGACAGGACGCGCCGGTTCGAGACCGCCAGTGGCCTGGCGACCGATGTCGAGCGGTTCCTTCGAAACGAGCCCGTGGAAGCTCGCCCGCCAAGCAGTCTCTACCGGTTCCAGAAGCTGGTGCGACGGAACAAGGCCACCTTTGCCGCCGTGGGCGCGGTCACCGCCGCCCTGGTTCTGGGCTTCGGCCTTTCGCTTTACCTCTTTATCCAGGAGAGGCAGGCCCTGCGGCGCGCCGTTGCCGCCGAAAAACAGCAAGCCGCGCTGCGCGAGCAGGCGGAGCGCGGACTCGCAATCGAACGCGAGATGCATGCTATGGTGCCCATCACCGAAAAATTCACGGAGGCCGGCCGCCTCCTGAGCCGGGGCGAAATCGATAAAGCCGAAGAGTTGGTCGCGCAGATTCCGCCCGGCATCCCGCAAGGGTCCATCATGTACGATACTCTGGGCGACGTGCGTGCGCGAATGGGGCGATGGCCGGCAGCCATCAAGCACTACTCCAGGTCTGTTGCCGACGATCCCACCAACCACCAGGCTTATGAGTGTTTGGCTCCGCTCCTCGTGCAGACCGGAGACCTCGATGGTTACCGGCGCCTCTGCCAGCGGATTCTCCGCCAGTTTGGTCGAACGACCAACCCCGCTGTCGCCGAGCCCCTGACCCGGGCGTGCCTGCTGCTTCGGCCGGCCGCGGCCGACCTGCCGGCCGTTATGACAATGGCCGCTCCAGCCCTCGGACCTCAAACCGCGAGCAGCCCAGGGCAAACCTTCGAATTCGTGAAGGGGCTCGCTGAGTATCGTCTCGGCCATTTCGCAACTGCCGCGAAGCGCCTCCAGGCGGTTGCTGGTCAGGAGGGTGATGGGGCTCATGCGGTCCAGGCCTCGATGGTGTTGGCCATGGCCCAGTTCCAGCTCCAGCAAACTGACGAAGCCCGCGCCACCCTGGCCAAAGGCATCAAACTGGCCGACGACAAAGGCCCGAAACCCGGCAGCCCGGATTGGAACGAGCGACTGACCACCCAAATACTGATGCGCGAGGCCAAAGCCCTCATTCCGGATGCCTCCAACACGACAGCCGCCCCCCAGTGACCGAAGTCACCCAAATCCTCCAGGCGATTGATCGCGGCGATGCCAAAGCTGCCGATGAATTGCTGCCGCTGGTGTATGATGAACTGCGCAAGCTCGCCGCCAGCAAGATGGCGCGCGAGGCCCCGGGCCAGACCCTGCAGCCTACCGCGCTGGTGCATGAAGCCTGGCTGAAGCTGGCGGGCAACGAAGCATCTCGCTGGGACAGCCGCGCCCACTTCTTTGGCGCCGCGGCCGAAGCCATGCGCCGCATCCTCATTGACAAAGCGCGCCGCAAACAGGCTGTGCGCCATGGCGCGGGCCAGCAGCGTTTGGACGTTCAGGAAATCGAAATCCCCGCTCCGGTGGCGGACGACCAGTTGCTCGCGATCAACGAAGCCCTGGACAGACTCAACGCGCAGGACAAACCAAAGGCCGAACTGGTTAAGCTGCGTTACTTCGCCGGTCTCTCCATCGAAGAAGCCGCCGGGGTGCTGGGCATTTCAGAAGCGACCGCCAAGCGCTGGTGGGCCTACGCCCGCGCCTGGCTCTATTCCGAAGTCCAATCCGGCCGCTGACCGTCCCCCAGGCGTCGGTTCGGAGCTGACCGCTCCATCAACTCTCCCGCCCTCTCTTCCTCTGTCTCCTCCTCCTCGGTCTGAACCGGCTATCAACTTTCAACTATTCACCATCACCGCTACTTCGACGCAATCCGATACGCAAAGCTCGCGCTGACGGCCACTGAGATAATGCTGATGATAGGGAAAGTGCCGTACATCAGGTAGAGCGTTCCCACTACAGACGCGATTGCGATGGCTGCGGAAACGTAGCCGAGCACCGTATCCCCGCCCTTGGAAAGCAGTTTAGCGCCGTACCCTGTCAGGATACCGATGCCGACGCCCAACAGCGGGAACCGGAAGCCCGCGAAAGTGTAAAACGCGAACATGGCTCCAACTCCCACGGCCGCGCCCAGAAGCGCTCCAAAAACACCTTTCACCAGAGCCGACCGGTCGTCCTGTTGATCTGCATTTTCAGTGTAATTCATGGTGCCAGGAAAAGCATGCTGCGTGCCAACTTCCGCCCGCAACGGATGGCCCACAGTTCCCCTTATTTCAAGGCGACCACCCTGGTCCTCTGTCCTTCCACCTCTTGGAAGAAATCAGTCACGGGCTTCAGCATCGGGTTCGTGACTGCCAGGCGCAAAGTCTGGCGGTAATGCCGGCCGGTGACCAACCGCGCCGTGCCTGCAAAATCGTTGAACAGGGCCCGAGCGGGTCGTTCGAGGCCGAAGATGCCCGGTTGGGCGCGCTGCCGGGCTTTTTGGATGCGCTGGCAAGCCGTCGGGTGCGTGGCAAAGAAACCAGCGGTTTCGTTGAGGAGTGTTTGACGCGTTTGGTCGTGGAATCCGGCTGGGACCCGCCGTTCGAGTTGCTCGAGGAAGTCCGGCACGTTGTCGGGCAGTTGATGGCGCTTTTGCCATATTTGATGCAGTGCGCCGTAAGCCAGATGCTCGAGCATCGTCAGCTCTCGCAGGCGAATCAGCAGGCTCTCAAGGCCTCCGGAGCCCGCCACTCCCATGGCGCAGGCGTCGGCGTGGAACTCCATCTGGCGCGACAAGAAACAGCTCGCCGCATGCCCCAGCATCATCAGCAGCGTGAGCACCTTTCTGGAGAGCCACACCGCCAAATGAGCGCAAGCGACCACCAAAGATAATCGCCAATCCTCCGTTGAGTTGGACCAGTCGTCCAGCGCTTCGTCCCAAGTATCCCGTTCATACACCACGCGCAGGAACCAGCGGTCGATGCTGTCAATGATGAAGCCGAGGCGCATCGCCAGGCCCTGCGTACAGTGGCCCAGTTCGTGCGCGACGACGGCGGCGAATTGTCTGGTGTTCAGCCCTGCTATGAGCGGCAAGCCAAGTGTCAAAACCAGGTCATGACCCAAAAAGCTCATCCAGCCGCGCCGCAAACCCGCACTCGCGTTCAGGTCGCAGTCGAGATAAATGCGCTTGGGCATGGAGACGCGCAACCCGTCGCTCAAGTGCGCGATGAACTGATACAGGCGTGGATGGTGTGCCGGATTCAATTCGATTGGTTCGGCACGCTTCGGGCTTCGCGCCAGCAGCGGTTTGAACATGAAAAAAACCGCCACGATGCCTCCCACGATCGGCCCGAGGTAGAGAATGGCCTTAAAGACCACCAAATGAATACCCCCCGGGGAGCCGGAGAAGAGCACCCAGGCATGCACTGCGTACCAGTAAGTACAGTAGGCGGCGAACGCGGCGAATGAGATATGCCAACGGCAACAGCACCATGAACACAGCAACCAAAACCAAGCCGGCCTGGTAGAAAACGGAAATCCGGCGCCATGGAAGGACGCCCTCGAGCGCCGCCTTCAACTCGCCCGCCGTGACCTCGTCCGTCTGCTCTTGAACTCCGGACACATCCTCGACGAGCACCGTTTCCATCGCGCAATGCGGACACGCCACGCTCAAGCCAGCTCCACTGGCTGGGAATTCAATGTGCTGGCCGCAGTGCTCGCAGGACGCTACCAGGAACCTCTCATCGCTCATCCTGAAGCTTATTTAAAACTCCACTCGAACCGGAAGACAAGGCCGAATAGGCGCGGCGCGACAGCGCTGCAACCTGCCCTGCCGATTCTTTGTGAGCTTTCTGTTCCTGCGTGGTCATTCACTCCGGCCGAATAATCTCGAATAACCCTCGCCCCCTGATGCTTCAATGCTCCCCACGACCTTCACGCTCTTCACGCTCCGATGCACAACGCATCACACACCACGATCCTTTATTCTTCACTCTTTCCCCGTCCTTAGTCATGCATCGGCGCTTCGAGCAGCCGCGGCTTGCGTTCATGCAACGGCAGCCAGATCCGGAAGGTTGCCCCGCGCCCGACCTGGCTTTCCAGCTCGATCCTTCCCCCATGCGCACGCACAATCCGCTGCACGATCATTAACCCGAGGCCCGACCCCTTTTTCTTGGTCGTGTAGAACGGCTCGAAAATACGATTGAGCTGCTCCTGGGGAATCCCGCCGCCCGTGTCGGCGACGCTAACCCATACCCCATCCGAACCTTCGCCGGTTTGGAGCGTCAGCGTGCCGCCCTGGGTCATTGCCTGGATCGCATTCTTGATCAGGTTGACCAGCACCTGCTGGATTTGCGTCGGGTCGATGGGCGTGAGCGGCAGCTCGCGAGCCAGCCGTGTCTTCACGTGCACACCGCGGTTTTCCAGCTCCGGCTTCAGCAATTCCAGCGTTTTCGTGACCACCTCGTTTAGCGGCGCAAGCCGCATCTGCGGCGGGGTTGGCCTGATGGCATGCAGGAATTGAGTGACGATGTAATCAAGCCGGTTGATTTCGCCCTTGGCCACACCGAGGTACTGCTCGAGCTTGCGGGCAATCTCGGCGGCCTCCCCTTCCTCAGCCAGCAACTGCGAGCGCGGACGCGCCCGGACCCGCGCCCCCGGACCGGACACCGCCGCCCCGGCGGTCGATGCCCGGAGCTTCTTGAGTTCGCGCTCCATAAGCTGCAAGTGAATGTGCAGCGCATTGAGTGGATTCCCGATCTCATGCGCGACACTGGCGGCGAGCAGTGTCAGCGCCTGCA
The DNA here is from genome assembly GCA_035566435.1 of Candidatus Acidiferrum sp. Classification (GTDB taxonomy): domain Bacteria; phylum Verrucomicrobiota; class Verrucomicrobiia; order Limisphaerales; family UBA8199; genus DATMRF01. The sequence goes on along the minus strand of DATMRF010000091.1, from coordinate 25,722 downwards.
CGCGCTCGCTTTCAATCGCATCGTAAGTCTGTTGCCGCGCCTCGGTGGCGTCGTGCAGGATGAGCGCGACGCCCGTGCTGCCGGTGGCCTGTCCGTCCAGGGGCGCCGCGTAGAGCCGCAGGAAACGCGGCCGCGGATAATGCACCTCGAATTCATGCCGCACCACCCCCGCCCCGCCGGTGCTGTCAAAGCGCGCGATCTTCTCCCATTCGATTTCGGGAATAAAATCCGTGATCGGCTGGCCTTCGACGTTGGGCTGCAGTCCCAAGAACCGCGCTACCGCCTGATTGAAATAGAGAATCCGACCGTTCTCATCCACCACCAGCACCCCGTCTTCGATGGTGTTGAACAGCGTCTCCAGGAAAGTCCGCTCCCGCGCCAGGCGCTGGACGACCGTCTGCAACCCTTCCGCATCGAGCCGGCTGATGCGCCCCAGGACTTTGTCGAGAAAGCTGGATTTGGCGGCCATGGTCGTCGCCGTTAAAACGTTGAAAGAGTTAAAACGTTAAGACGGAACATGGGCGATTGAGCGCCGGCGCCTGTTTTTCCACGTTTCACTTTCCACGCACCACGTTTCACATGTCACGTTTTAACGTTTTATCCCATACCGCTGGTCCATCATCGCCCGCGTCGCTGCGTCACCCCCGCCCGGCACCATCGGCGCGACCGTTGGAGTCGCCTGCATTTGTGCGGTCGGGTCGGGGATAATAATGCTGGCACTAAATCCGCCGGCCACCACTGTCTGTTCCGTGTCGGGCAGGGCGAGGAAGATCTTCCCCGCGACCAGGCCATTCGTGACAGCGCCGAGCTCGAGCTTCATCGCGTAGCCGGTGTTGAACGCTTTCAATGACGGCGCTGACCGTGGCGTTAGTTTCCAGCGCTTCGAAACCTGGGGCACACCCGAGCCCTTCATGTCGCTGGCGACGCTCAGGGTCTGGCCGCCCAGCCTTTCACCCGGTTTGAGGTGGAGATAAACCAGGACCTCGCGGTCCGGCGAAACGAGCGGCCCTTGCAGCAGCCGCAACACCTGCGCCGAGCCGACCGGCTCGAGCCGGACCGCCTCGGCGGCAAAGTTCGACCCGGAAATCGTCCCGTTGACGCGCCCGTCGGGAATCTTCGCCGCCGCGACGTCCAGCGTATAGGCCGGGGCGACGACCGGCGAATTATCCGCGCCCATCGGCGACGCGGCGGGACCGCCGCCGCCGACGGGAATTTCCGTTCCGACGCCCGTTCGGCGCTGGCGCGGGCCACTGCTCTTACGCTCGCTTAGCTCCCCGAGCGAATGCCCCGGCTCAGTCGCATCCAGCACCGAGTTCAAACTGGCGATATGGCCCACCTGGCTCTGGCCCGAATTCCTTGCCTCCTCAGCACGGCTTTTCTCATTGGCGCTGGCCTGCATTTGCCGAAGCCACAGAAAACCAAAATAACCGCCCGCGCCAGCGACCAGCACCACCAGCGTCGTGACGGCATACTTGAGCAATCGATTGGTCTTCTTAGGTGGGGGCGGTGTCAGGTTGCGGATCGGTATCGAACGCTGGGCGGCGGCGGCGGCCGCCTGGGCCGGCGCCTGTCCCAGCGCGAGCTTGGGCGCTGCGCCCGCCGGCGGCTTGAACGTCACCGAGCTTCCGCGGCCGGCCGGAGGGGCAGGCGGCGGAGGCGGGGCCGCAGCCGGCGCGGGCCGGGCGGGCACCGCCAGCTGGCCCTGGCAACTGGGACATTGCAATTCGTGGCCGCCCCAAAGTTCATCGCATGTGATGTGTTGATTGCAATGGGGGCAGGAAAATTTGATGTCAGCCATAGTCGTGCGCTTTCTCGACAACTCGGACTCACCCGTCATCGGCTAGTAAGCGGAGCGAGGTCCGATGCACGCATTTACACCACCCGGCGCAGCGGTAGTCAAGCCAAAGCTCCGACCCGAGAACCCAGCGCCAGAAAGGCCAGCCGTCAAACCCAAACCTACCGAACATGCCGCCTTTCTTTCGTCCCCCTCGTTCCACCTGTCCCTTCCCGTTTGAAATCTCCCTCCGGGAGGGTAAGGGTGAGGGGAACTGAAGTGCTTTAGAACTACGCAGCAGATCCTCGGAGACGCGAAACGCGCTCCTCGCGAAGCCGCCGATAAAAGTCATGACAGGTTTTCAGAATGACTTTATAGTTGTTTCGACAGCGGTGACCGCGAGACGTATGAATGGTCGCTTGATCTTCCTGCTGATGGGGGCGCTGGCGGCCGCGCCTGCGCCGGCCGACGAATTTGAGTTTGTCGTTATTGGCGACACCCGGCCGCGGTTCGAGAGTGAAGACTTCCGCCTGTTCGAAGGTTTGATTCCGGAGATCAATGCCTTGAAGCCGGCGTTCGTGATCAACCTGGGCGACCTGATCTACGGTTACGGTCCGCGCAGCAAAGAGAAGCAGTGGGACAAATACGAGCGGGTCATCAAGGCGATCGAGGCGCCCTACTACCAGGCCCCGGGAAACCACGACACGCATTCGAAGGAGGCCCGGAGGATTTACACCCGCCGCTTTGGCAAGTGCTACCAGTCGTTCGATTTCGGCGGCTGTCATTTCGTGCTGCTGGACAACACCGAGGCCCAACGCGGAGGCTATATTGGGGCGGTGGAGCTCGCCTGGCTGCAGGACGATCTCAAAGGGACAAAGGAACGGCCGACTTTCGTCTTCTTCCACTTCCCGGTTTGGGAACCTGAGCGGGTCGCGCCAAAGTATTACGAGTTTTGGGCCCAAACCCTTCACCCGCTGTTCAAGGAATCCTGCGTCCGGGCCGTGTTCGCCGGGCACTATCACACCTACGGTCCGAGCCGGGAATTTGACGGCATCCGCTATTTCATTACGGGCGGTGGCGGCGCTGAACTAATACCCGATTACAAAAAATCGGGCGGGGTCCATCATTTCGTGGTCGTGAGGGTTAACGGAGACCAGTGGGATCTGCGGGTGGTCACCGAGCGGGGCGAGTTGACGGACGCGGATGCGGATGTGATGGGCGGTCTTCAGTTTGGCGACCAGCACAGTTCCCGGATCGGGTTCGAACCAGGGGCGCAGGAATTGACAAAAGGAGCGGAGTTCTCCGTGTCGCTCAGGAACCCGTATCCTGATTTTCTCGCCGGCAAGGCCTCGTGGGTCTTCGACCCGAGCGCTTTCGCGGTGCAGCCGGCAGGGGCGTCGGTCCAGATTCCCCCAGGAGGAACGCATCAATACAGCTTCACCGTGCAGGCGCTCAAAGACGCGGCGACGTTGCAGTCGCTGCCCCGGCTGGAATTCAACGTGGTCGCGGGACAGCGGCGCCATCGCTTTCACCGTGAGCTGCTGGTGGTCCAGAAGGCAGCCACGCGTTACCGACGCCGGGCGCCCACTTTGGATGGCCAACTAGGTGACTGGGAGGGTGTTCCGTCCTTAATCCTCAGCAACCGGTCGAGCGCGGAAGCCCAGCTCCGAGCGTTCAACACTGATGAAACCCTTTACCTGGCGGTCACGATTCCAACTGTTAAGGCGGCGGAGGAGGATGAATCCGCTGTTATCGACGACCTGCAAATCGGGATTGCCCGGCGCCTGGACGACACGGGCTTCAGCGGGGATTTTCTGCGTCTCGGGTTCAGCGGCGGAATCCGGGGAGCGCGAAACGCGAGTCCCGGGCGCAACGCGAAGGCCAGAGTGCCGGGGGTAAGCAGCGCTTCAGGAGTTGAGGGCGATAGGACGAATTACGAAATCGCGATTCCTCTGCGCCTGCTCAAACATGTCAGGCCCGGGGCCGACGGGGGGCTGGTTCTGAACCTGTCATTTCGCGCACCGGACGGCCCGGGAACGCAGCCGCCTGAGCCCCAAGCGAATACCTTCGCCTACCGGGTGCGCTATGGCGGAGATGCTCTGTTGCCGGTGTATTTCGTGGAGCTGAACCTGGAGAAGAGGGCGGGGCGCGCCGGTTTTTGAACCTAAAGGGGCAGTTGGACCACAGATAGACACCGGTGGTTGCAGCGCGGAAGCGTTTCAACCAAACACAAAGCGCGGACAGAAGAATCTTTGCCTCTCTAGCCACCCTATTTGCATCACCTCAGAACCGTGGTATAGTGGTAGATCACAAAAAATCCATCGCGTGACGCGGCACGCTTACCGTTAACATGAAACGTTCTATGAAGGCATTATTAACATTACTATTGTTTGCAGCGCTCTCCACGCAGGCCGCTATGATTCGGTTCTCACTCTCCCCGCCTGGCAGCGACAAAGCAGTGGGGATGAGTTGGATGAACGAGGTTCCACCACCGACCAACAGCACCGGCACGGGCGGAGCGATCTCCGGCGGCCTCGTCTTCGACTCTTCGAGCAACATCCTGCACCTTGCGATCGGCTACGGCTCGGCGGCCGGGTTTTCGAACCTGACCGGCGCCGCAATAGCGATGCATATCCACAGCCCGGCCGGGCCCGGGACCAACGCGGGGGTGCTGATTCCTCTGACTGCCTACCATTTTCCAGCCGCAAACCCGACGAATGGGGGCATCATTTTCGGCGCCGTCCCCATAGGGACAAACGACGTTTCGAACCTGATGGCCGGCTTAAATTACATTAACATTCACACTCCGCAATACCCCGGCGGCGAGATCCGGGGCCAACTGCTTCCGGCCCCCAATACGCCGCCGACCGTGAGCTGCCCATCCGACTCGACCCTAGAATGTGGCACGCTGGCCCAGGTGACGGTGGTGGTTGGCGACCCGGACGGTGATGCCCTGACCGTGGTGTGGACCGTAAATGGAGTTGCTGTGCAGACCAACACGCTCCCCGCCACCAGTCCCCCAACGCTGGCCAACGTCCTCTTCATGACTTCACTGGGGCTCGGCACGAATCACGTGGGAGTGACCGTGACAGACTCCGGCGGTAGCACCGCCTCGTGCGGGACGGTCATCAAAGTTGTGGACACGACGCCACCTGTAATCACCAAGGTAGCGGCTGACCCGAAGGTGCTCTGGCCCCCCAACGACAAATGGGTGAACGTGCGAGTCTTCGCACAAGTCACCGACACATGCGATGCGACCACCTGGAAGATCGTGAGCGTGACGAGCGATGAGCCGGCCAGCGCCCGCAATGATGCTTCAAAGGACCCGGATTGGGTGATCACGGGCGACCATACGGTGAAACTACGCGCCGAGAAAAACCCCCAGGGAAGCGCGAGGACGTACACCATCACCGTGCAAGCTAAAGACGTCTCCGGGAACCTGTCTGACACAAAGACCGTCACGGTAATGGTTCCCAAAAGTCAGGGAGACAAAGACTGAGGCCATGATCTAACGCCAGGACTCAGATGCGAGGCGTGAGGTCGCGACGGCACGCCTTTTAGTTTGAGGACTCGCTGAAAGGGAGGGCTGGGCACTCGGTGCCGCAGCCCCTCTTTTTATTTTGCAGGAGCCTCGGCAGGCGCGGCTGAGGCAGCGGGAGGCTTCTGGATTCTGACCGGTTTGGGTTCGCCGAGACGGCCGTTGGTCCATTCGTAGATGAAGCCCATCTTGTCCAACGCGAGGTAGGCGAGGATGAGCAGAATGACGACGACGACGACCTTTGGCCAAGGACTCTTTTTCTCGGCGAAGGGATCGACGAGGTCGCGTTGGGAGCCAGGTGGCAGCGCGGCAACGCTGGTCAGCGACCCGCCGAACGGGACGTTCATTTTCGCCTTGGCGTTTACGGCCCAGCCGTTGGCGTCGAGGATGGGGCCGAGGTTGCGGCGGCGGAGCTTGAGGTACGCCATGAGCATGGAGGGTGTGGAAACGGCGACGACCATGGCGACTAACGCCATGGGGATTTGCCACCAGGGCAGACCGAGCAGACGCCCGAAAATGCCGCCCAAAGCCCCCAACAAGGTGGTCAGCACCAAGCCAATTGCAGCCAGGGTGCCGGTATCGATTTTCTGCTTGGTGGAGGCTCCGGGGGGAGCGGTCGGGGCACCGCTGGCGGCTTGAGCCGTGGCGGCGAGTTGAGCATCCACCCCGGCGTCCGCGGCTGCCGCGCGTTTCGCCACTTGTTCTTCGATCATCCGCACCAGCTTCTTGTAAGGGGAGAAAAACGCCTGCCGGATGCTGATCGGGTTGTCGATGATCTTAGTGATCGTAGCGTCCCAGTCGAGTCCCTTGATGTCGAAGAAGATGCCGTTGCGCCCGGGCATGAGGTTGTCCGAGTCGCCGGCGGTGAAGGCGGCGACGATCTGCATTTTTTCGCCAGTGCCCTTGCGAACACAATCACAATAGGCGAGGTAGGTGCCGGCGAGGCCGGCCATGGCGGCATGTTTGGCGGCGTCTTCGACGGTGAGGCAAAGTTCGCAAGCGCGCTGGTCGAGGTAGAGCGTGCCGGCCTGGAAGATCGCCTTGCGTTTGCGGGAGTAGAAATCGTGGAAGGAGACGAAGTTGTTGCAGAGTTGGTAGAGGTCGCGGTGGTAGCGGACGAGGCGATGGAGGCCGATGATGGCCTGAGCATGGGCTTCCTCGGCTTTGTCTTTAGCGATGAGGTCGGTGACGCCAGCCCTGGTGTTGGCGGAGAGGATTTCGCGGACGCGTTTGAGACCGAGTTTCTCGACTTTCGCACCAGCCTTGGTGCTGTCCCAAGCCTCGAAAGGCGCGAGTTTAGCAAGGAGGTCGGCCCAGTCGGCTTCGGTGAGGGCCGACTTGTCGCCGACGAGCGGTTTCACAGCATCGGCGTGGAGGTTGGCAAGGACGGCATCCCAGGCGGGGTTCACGGTTTCTGCGAGGGGGAGAGGAGCGCCGGGCTGGATGCGAGCCAGCGGCAGCGCGGCGATTTCGGAGGAGGTAATCGTGAGGTCCTTGGCGGCCAGCGCCAAAAACTCCTTTTCCTCGCGGTTCAGGGCGTTGAGCGCTCGTGGGTCGAAAGCGGCCAGCCGGCAGCGGGCGAAGTAGTCATCGACTTTGGCCCGGGCGGCCCTGACGGCAGCGGCGGCAGCTGTAGTCGCGAGGCCGAGCGGAAGGATGGTGGCGTTGCCTTCAGCCTGCTTCCACCAATCGGAATAAGCGGCGGCTTCGGCGAAGAACTGGTCCACTTTAGGCTGGCTGACGCCGGGCTTGCCGCTGGCGTCGGCATCGGGTCCAAGGCATGCGATGATGTCATTGATGACGGCTTTGGTGGTGTCGGCGGCGGCTGAGTCGGCGGGGACGATGCCGTCGCCATTTAAGGGCTTGGCGACGAAGGTTAGGTTGGCGGTGGCGGACTCATCGAGCGAGATGACCTCCGAGTCTTTTTTACCCAGAACATTGCGGGCAAAGGAGGCGATCGGTTTGCCTTCCGGGGTGGAGTCATTGATGGCTTCCAGCGGGAGGGTGGCAGCGCCTTTGAGGAGGTCGTCAGGGTTCTTGAGCAGGCCGCCCGCCCATTTAACGGCGGCGATCAACTCCGGAGCGCGGACGCGTCCGTCCTTGTCGGCGTCGATGAGGGCCAGGGTAGCCTTGTCGAATTCCAAACCGGAAGCCGGGCAAGCCAGCGCGACCCAGAGTTTAAGGTCGAGTTGGTCGAGGGCCATGAGGTCGGCGCCACTCTCAAGCTTCACCTGGTCAAAGCCGCCGGCGCGAAAGAATCGCCATTGCCTGGAGGAAGGAGTTGGGTTTGTCATAGGAAGATGGGTTGATGGGTTTGCCTGAGCCCCCGTGCGGTTCAGAATTTATATTTATCGCCGAGACCAGCTTGATGTCATTCTTGAGCCTGCCGGCTGCGGGCTCACTGTGGTAGCAGTCCTGAATGTAAGTCATGAGGTTGAGTTTTCTTGTCATGGTGGTTTCGACACCGACCTCGCCGTTGATGATGTAGTTGCTAAACCGGTCCACTTCGGGCAGGACTTCGACGGCCTGCCAGATTTTGGCGTGGTCGTTCAGCTTGCGTTCGAACCGCTCGGCCAGACGCAAGCTCATATAGCTATGAGTGGTGCCATCACCGTCCCTCTCATAAATGTAGCCCGGGCCGATTTCGGCTCGCAGCATCGTATTGGTGGTCTTGATGAAGTAATAACCGCCGCCCGACCCGACCGAGATCCGGTACTTGACGTCCGCGATGCCATCGTGCAGGCCTTCGACGCGGAGGTAGGCGAAAATGCGGTCGCCAAAGAGCCGATCGTATTGCCCGAATCCACGCAGTTGTTCGGCGTTTTTCACATTGTTGTTCTCGCCATAAACGCCGTCGGCGCCGAGGCCCAGTTCGTTTTGGTCCCATTTTTTGCAGCCGCCAGGTTGGCGGTGAAGAGCAAGGTTTTGCTGTTGCCGCGGGTGAGGGTCAGGCCGGCGGCGGCGCTGGCTTCCCACGGTGGCGACTTCGACGGAGCGTTGGTGACGGCGGGCGTCTGGGCGAGGGTTAGCCCTGCGGTCAGGCAAAGGGCCGACGTGAGGGTGGGGATGGTGGGTGGCTTCACGGCTGCAGTTCGGTTGTGAGTTGGAGCTGGTGCGAGACAAGTGGGTTCCGGACGGGGCCGCAACGGACGACGAGCGAGAACGGTTGGCGGCAACTCTCTCGCCCGGCCACGTCGATGATCATTTCTTTCCACCCAGGACGCCGCCGAGTGCAGAAGCGGCGTCGCTGGCACCGGCTTTGGCCAGCGCAGCTTGAATTTGCGACTTCAGAGAATCGACCAAGCTTTGTTGATCCGGCGTCAGTTTGATGTTTGTTAACTGACTCAAGGTGTTCAAAGCATCGGTGTATTTCTGGCTTGCCACCAGGCTTTTGGCGCGGTCAATCACGCTTTGGGCCTGTGCCTGGGCAGGCTGGGCTTGCGCCGCCGCTTGTGCGGCGGGCGCGGTCGCGGAATTGAGCAGGTCGGTCCCCGCCGTGGTGGCGGTCTTGACCTGAGTGGCCGACTGGTCAGTCGCTTGGGTGACGGCCGTGGCCGCAGTATTGACTTGAGCCGCAGCCTGCTGTGTAGATTGGGTTACGGCGGCTGAGGCCGCATTCGCGAGGTCGCCCGCGGCAGCAGGGGCCGCCTCGCTGGTTTTTTGGGGCTGCGCGGCGGGGGCGGGCTCCTCTTTCTTGCAGCCGCAAACGGCCACCAACCCGGCGGATAACACGAGGGTCGTGAACATGTATTTTGATTTCATAAAGGTTATCCCATTTTTCACGCCCCAGATTCTAAGCCTCAAGTGCCGGATTCATCATGCAACCCAAGCAACCCCTGTTGCCGGACCAGGAAAACCGCCTGGTCGAGGCGAAGACAAATCGCCTGACGAATGTGCTGCTTTTGCTTTACGAACCGCGCGAGTTAATAGCAAAACTTAGCTCGATTCCCAGAGGACCCGCAATGACAATCTAGGATCGCTCGAGGACGTGGCAGTCCCCGCCCCCGGGCTCAAGGCAGTTTGCCGAAGAAAAAATTGACCGAGCCGTGGTATTCGCCTTCGGCGACGGTGCGCTGCCCACCGGGTCCGCTCTGGGAGGCCGTGTGAAATTTGCTCCCCATTGGGGGAATGGCATGGAGGAACGCCAAGCCCGCCTCCGGCAGAGCCACGCTCGCTTTTCCTGCTATCTTAACGGGAGGAAACCGGGGTGTGAGGACCTGGAGGAAAAGGTCATCACCTCCAGGCACCACCGTGAGAGGCCCTTCGGTCGTTTGCAACTGCAGCCACCGGACACCGGCAAAACAGCCTTTGAATTCCGGGTATACCCAATCGGCCCAGCCGGTGATGGTGTCGTTGTAGTCGTTTTGCCAAACATTGAACGTTGTGCCCTGCAAGCGGTTCTGCCAGACCCGATAGGGACCCAACCCCAACCACCGCTTCCCTTTCACCCTCGCCTCCGGATAATCGAAGGCGACGCCGAAAAACTCATTCGGACCCTCGGCCATGTAAGTGTAATCGCACTGCAACCAACCGCTGGGCCGCACCCGCCAGCGGACGGATTTCATCGCCCCGCTGAACGTGGCCGTGACGAGCGCGTCCGGGCCATCCGATGAATGGTCCAAATGCAGCAGTTCCGCCTCGCCTACGGCGGGCCGTGGTCCGTTTGCAAGCGAGAATTTCTGTTTGCCGCGGTGGATATCGGTCAGCAAGCCGCTCTGCTTGCTGAAAGCGAATGTCAGTTCGCCCGCGTGGACTACCAACGCATCTGGAGCTTCGGAGATTCTTGCCGTGGCAGTGCCTTGGGCGGCTGCTGCAGGCGTTGGCAACGAACCAGCCAATCCCGGCAATGGCCAGACCCAGGTCCAAAGCTCGCGGCCAGCCGGGTCATTGGCTTGCAATGCCAGCGCGTCGGCCTCGGTACGGCTTCGATTCAACCCGATCCGCAGGGCCCCGATTTCCCCTGGCGGGATGGACGGGGCTTCAATTTTGCCCTCGGACAACACCCTGTACCCTGCACCGGTTTCATCAACGCGCCGGAATTTGCGGAGCTGCCATACAAAACCACAGTCCCGGGCGTCAGTGAAACAGAAATGATTCTCGACGGTCAGACTGACCGCGTCGGAGGCAGAAGCGGGCAACGCCTGTTCGCGGATACGAATCGGTGACCACACTTCTTTGATGGTGAAAAAGCTGGCTTCTTTCTGGCGATAAGGGCCGACAATACCGTCCGGCGCCTGGTTGCCGGCGACATCGATTCGACCGGTGTCGGGGCGTCGGACTCCTTCGTCCAGGAAAGCCCAGATAAAGCCTCCGCCGAGCACTTTGCTGGTTTCCATCAGATCCCAGTAATTCTTGAGGCCAGCGCCCGCGCCGCCGTCAAACAGGCCGTGGAGGAACTCGGTCGGCATGTAGACATTGGTTCCAGCGCAAAGGGCTTTCGCTGAGTCATAGGGCCGGTAATGAGCCGTGTTGACGCCGCCGAACAGGGCCCAGGGGTGGAGCACTCGGCGTTGCTGCGGGTCCAATTCCGGAAATAGGCGATCGAGGTCGGTGTTGAATCCGCCCTCGTTGCCGTTGTCCCAGAATAAAATCGAGGGATGGTTCACATCACGCGTCACCATTTCCTCGACTCTCCGGGCGCCCGTCTCGGTATCGTAGTACCCCTGCCACCCGGCCAGCTCATCCAGCACGTAGAGGCCCTGCTCATCGCAGAGGTCGAGAAACTCCACATCCGGTGGGTAATGCGACATGCGGACGGCGTTCATGTTCATGTTTTTCATGAGTTGAATATCCAGGCGATGCACCGCTTCGCTGAGACAGCGGCCGGAATCGGGCCAGAAGGAATGGCGGTCGCACCCTTTAAGGATCACCCGGCGCCCGTTGAGGTAGAGGCCGTCGCCCTCGCGCACTTCAAACGTGCGGAAGCCGAAGCGTTGCTGAACGCGGTGGACCACTTTCCTGCCTTCCTTAAGCCTGACTTCGATGCGGTAAAGGTTCGGGGTTTCAGCCGTCCATTGCCGCGGAGCTGACACCCGCGTTTTCAAGGTGGTTTTGCCTCTGGCCAACGGTGCCGCGAACAGCGGGCCGACCGGCTGGCCGTCAAGGGTTGTGAGTTGCGCCTCGATGTCCCGGGCGCTCCCGCTGCCATCGACGAAGACTTCCATCCGGAACTCGCCGTCAGCTCGCGCATCAATGGCGACGCGCTCGATGAATTGGGGCGGGACCGCCTCGAGGTGGACCGGCCGGAAGATTCCGCCATACATCCAATAGTCGCCTTTCCGCTCAGCGGTGTTCACAGATGGGTTGGCGGATTTTTTGGCCACGTTGACTTCGAGGTGGTTGGCAGCGCCGTACTTGAGCAAGCCCGTAACGTCGTACTTGAACCGATAATAAGCGCCCTGGTGAGTGGGGCCGACGGCCTGGCCGTTCAGCAACGCGCTCGCATCGGTCATCACGCCCTCGAACACCAGGAACACGCGGTCCCGCGCCCAAGCTCGTGACACCTTGAAATCGCGTTCGTAGCGGCCTTCCTCCGGCGCGGGGGTGGGCGGATCCCGGTGATAATTGAGTGTGCCGAAGCCGTGGAGTTCCCAATTCGACGGCACAGGCAGATTCGTCCAGTAACCGGACTGCCGCCCGCCCGTGCAGAAGAATCGCCACGGCACGGCATCGTCCTTGCCGTGCCCTGACAAGTATTGACGCTGCGTGTCCTGGGCTCGCACGCCGGCGGTCAGCAGGAAGGCGAGCAGCAGCGTGGAGTGGAGTTTCCAGCTCATTGACTCGGATTGGTTCAGGGTTTTTGAACTGCGGGCAATCATACCGAGCCGCCAGACTAAATGGCGGTCATCATTGGCGCCAGCGGAAGATTGAGGAGAATGGGTTGAAAACTCTGGGTTGCATACGCCGCGCGGCCACGCACCATTTTCTGATTGAAGGCGGAGGCTACGGCGGGCCAGTATCCCCGGGGCACGGAACACGGGGTCGCCCGTACTGACCAGGTTCCCACGGACCCGGGTAAGAGCTTGCCAGGGCCGGGAAAACAGGGCATATTATGGAAGATGAAGCTCCGATACGACATGGTCGAGAGGGTGAGCCCGGCGATGCTGCGCGAAAGCGTGCTGTCGAACAATCACCGTTACAAGGCCGAGCCGCTTTTATCAAAAACTGGGACTGGGAGCTTGTCGCCAGCCTCAACTGCGGAGCGTGCGAGCGAGGAAAAGCTCAGTTCGGGCATAACTCGGAAACTCATGGGAAAGTCCGGCAAGACTGGGAAGCCAGACGGCCGAACGAGCTGAGCCTGGGGGAGACGTTAGACTTTTTGAAGGCGTGCCATCGCAGCGCGCCTTTTTTATTTTTCAACGGGAACACTTTCGGGGAAATCGCGCGCCGCATCGTGGATGCGATCTTTATCGAGTTCCCGATTGGCCGGCGTCGGGAAGCCTCCTCCCTGGCGGCCCACTACGTTGCCGGTGTGCTCGACCGTAAGTCGATGGAACAGGGCCTCGCAACCCTGGCGGAGTTGGCCAACTTCGTCCCTGGCCAGCGAGTCCGCACGTTTAAAGGTTCGGCTCGCGGTGAGGTTCTAAGGGTGCTCGAAGATGGCCGAATCGTGTGGCGCCCTGACGGCAGCAAGTCAGCGCTGCTGGCATTGCCGGAAAGCCTCCTACGGGAAAAACGCGGGTCTAAATGAAGTTTGCCACCAGGGCTCGCGTGGCGGTCGCCCCCTCCGTTCGGACGTGCTTACGGCTTCATCCAACTTCCGTCTCGTCCCGCTTGTGTGGAAGTTTTGCTGCGCCAAACCTCCTCCTTCGATGATGGTCTTAGGCGTGCCTTGATGTGGCCATTAACCTCTGCGCTCCTTCTATGAGTCGCGGGTCCGCGGGAGGAACAGCGCGGCAAGGGCCGCCGGCAGAAAGAGTAACCCGGCGTAGAACAGCGCGGCGCGGTGGTCGCCGACCTTGGAGCACAGGCCGAAGAATACGGTCCCAAACGCGGCGGTGATGCGTCCGATGTTATAACAAAAGCCGGCGCCGGTGGTGCGCAGCAACGTCGGGAACAGCGGCGGCAGGTACATCGTGAATAGAGCAAACGCGCCCTGGCAGAAGCCGATCAAGGGGAACCAATAAAGAAGCGCGACATGGTCTCGCGGCACGCAATAGGCCCCAAACATTACGCAGAAATACACGAGGAAGCCCGCCGCGATGGTCGCCCGATAGCCGAAAAAGCGCGCCACCCAGCCGCAGAAAAAGTTACCGGCGATCGAGGAGCCGATGACGATAAACATCGCCGTATTCACGAGTTGGTTTTTCCGTTCCGGACTCCAGTTCAGCACTTCCGGCAGGTTGCGCAGTTGTTGCTGGTGCCAAAACATGAAGGCCCAGTGGGCTGTCAGCGACACCGCGCAAACCAACACCACCCAAACGGTGACGGGGAGCGTGTCCTTGCGAAACAGGTCGCGCACGCCAGGATCATGCTGGCTGGCTTTTTGTTTTGCCGCCACCCACTCTTCGGGTTCAGGCACCGCGCGGCGGATCCAGAAAACCAGGAGCGCCGGCACGATGCCGACCAGGAACAAATAACGGGGCGGCGCTTTGGCCAGGGCTTGATTGGCCAAAACGGCCCCGAGAATGCCGACATTGACCCCAGTCTGCAGCACGGCGGCGATCCAGGGTCGCCAGCGACGCGGCCAGGTCTCCGACAGCAGCGATGCGCCGACCGCCCATTCTCCGCCAATGCCGAGCGCGGCCAGGAAACGGAAGACGAGCAGGTGCCACCAGGCCTGCGCGAAAAAGGAAAGACCCGTGAACACCGCATAAGTCAGCACGGTCAAGCTCAGTGCCCGCGCCCGGCCAAGTCGGTCACCTATGCGACCGAAAAAGCCGCCCCCCAGAGCCCAGCCCAGCAGGAACGCACCCTGGATAATCGAGCTGTAGCGGCCAACCTCCTCGGTGGTGGTGCTGAGTCCGCCCAGTAGCTCCGCGACAAACGGCGCCGCCACCAGCGTGTAGAGATGCATGTCCAGGCCGTCGAAGGTCCAGCCCAGCCACGCCGCGACGCCGCCACGCCACTGCTGAGGCGAGAGTTGGCGCAGGCTTGCTGACTCCGGCGCCGGACCGGACCCGGCCTCCTGCGGAGGGCTCGAATGGGCGGTGTCCATGCTGGAATAACCAGCATGGCAGAGACACGTTTACGGAGGCGAGCGAGAAGTTGACTGTGCTCAGAGTTTACCGAGCAATTCTTTCCAGCGCTGCCACGCTTTCTCCCTGGCCTCTTTGTTCGGAGCGTTTGCATCAGGCGCTTCGCCGGCACGCATGAAGCCGTGGCCGGCATCCTGGTAAGTAACCGGCTCGTAGGTTTTACCCGCCTGCTTCATCAGTTCGGCACTTTTAACGACAGTCGAGGTCACTCGCGCATCGTTGCCACCATAAAAGCCGTAAACCGGGCAACTGATTCGCGCGATGGAGTCCGGCTGCTCCGGCCCGGTCCCGTAAAACACGAAGGCCGCCTTGAGGTTCTTGTCATTCGTTGCGAAACGGAAAGACTCGCCGCCGCCCCAGCAAAATCCGCCGACCGCCACCTTGCCGTTGCAGGCGGGCAGGTTCGCGACATAGTCGGCAACCGCCTTGAGGTCGGCGGTGACCTGCTCGCGTGGAAGTGACGAAATGGCCTTGCGGACAGCATCGCTGCCGCCGAGTTCGGCTGTGCCACCGCCACCCGGAGCCGAGCCGGAAAGCAAGTCCGGCGCGATAGCGATGTAGCCGGCTTCGGCCAACTGGTCGGCCACACCGCGGACCCAATCGGTCAGGCCAAAGATTTCGTGGATGACGACGACCGCCGTGGCTTTGTCTTTGACCTCGGGATAGGCAATGAAGCAGTTGACCTCCCGGTTATCGTGTTTGAGCTTCACCCATTCAAGATGGCGTGGAGACTTGTCGAGACGCGCTTTCGCCCAGTCCTGCGCCGGTGCCGCAAAAGCAGCGAGCAGGGCAGCCAACCCGATGATTCCGGCAAGTGGCCGGGAGTTACCCTTCGATTGCGCAGCCGTCCGCTTCATGCGGGCCCGGGCCGGCAGCCCGAGGCTAGGAACTGCCACACCTGTTCCCCGCGTCTCGGTTTTCTTTTCGGTAGTCATAACGTGCCTTTCCAGGTTATTCAGATCTTCTTCAGCAGGTCCGTCAGCCGTTTCCACGCTTCGTCGTGGGCGTCTTTGTTCGGTCCGGTAGCGTTCGGCATCGAGCCGAAGCGCATGAAAGCTCGGTTCGCGTTGGTATAAGTAACTGGCTCGAAGGTTTTTCCCGCTTTCTCCATCCACTCCCTCGTCTGCGGAACCGTGCGGGCCACCGGGTGGTCCAGTTCTGCGTAGAAACCAAACACGGGACACTTCATCCGCACGAACTCTTGCTCCTGGCCTGCCGCGATGCCGTAGAAGACGCAGGCGGCCTTCAGGTCCTGGGTGTTGGTGGCCAGCCGGAAGGTTTCCGTGCCGCCCCAGGAAAAGCCGACGGCGGTTACCTTGCCGTTGGCGGCAGGTAATTGTGCGACATACCGCACCGCGGCGTTCAGGTCCGCGTTGACTCGCGCGGGCGTCAGGGAGGCCATAGCAGTTTTCAAGTCGGTGGTACCCTTGATCGCGGCACTGCCGCCACCCTCCGGGCCCGAACCGGACAGCATGTCGGGCGCCATGGCAAGATACCCTGCCTCGGCCAGTTCATCGGCTACCTCGCGGGTCCAATCGGAGAGGCCGAACAGTTCATGAACCAGCACCACCGCCGTCGTTTTGGCCGTACCCTGAGGATAAGCGACAAAGCAACGAACCACACGCCCGTTGTGCTTGACGTCCACCCATTCGAGATGCCCTGGCGATTCTGCCAGGCGGGCCCGGGACCAGTCCTGGCCGTGGGAATTCAAGCCAGCCGCCAACAGCACGGCAAGCCCGGACGTGCAAAGTCGATTCATCGCTGCTTTGGTTCGCGTCAACGTAACCGATTTCAGGGTTTTTGAAAGTGCGGTTTAATCTAAGCTTAGGGCAGTTCAAGCACGCGGTAAAACCGGTACGGGAAGTTGGTGGCGCCCGCGTCCAGGAGATTGAACACATTGGCCCCGGCCACATTGGTGTTGAGGTTGACCCAGTTCGCAAAATCGGTCGTGGCCTCCAAGACGTACGTTTTGCCCGACTGTCCTGAGAACTGGGCATAGAAAGTCGCGTTGCTGAAATAGCCGCCCGAGACGAAGAAGATCGGCGGCCGAATGGCGAAGGTGGCACTAGCAGCGACACTGTCATTGTAGCCCGTTTCAAAGGCTTTCGCCTGAACGGTTGCGCTGTTGGTTAACACGAAAGGACCAGAGTAGAAGAACGAGTTCGTCGTCGGCAACGAGTTGTCCAGCGTGTAATAGAACACCGCGTTCGTGTCCGCATAATCCACCGCGATGCTCACGGAACCAACGAAAGTGCCGCCCGCGGGGTTGAAAGCAGGAGGCGCGAGGGCCGGAGTGCCCGGCAAGCTATTGATCCAACCGGCGATCACCTGCACTGCATTGGTATCAATGAGCGTGCGGAAGTCCGGCATTTGAATATCGGGGTCCACGGTATTGACCCGGTGCCAGAGGATCGAGCGCCAGACGTCCTTGGGCGTCACCACATACGCATTGTCGTAGCCGAGATTGCCCGCCTGCAAAACGCCGTACAAGATATTCTGGTTCGTAAACGGAGTATCATAGCGCGCATCGAAGGTGGGCCCCTGACCGCCCGGCCGGTGACACTGAGCGCAGTTGGCGTCGAGGTATGAGAGGCTTCGAGCCTGGAGTGAGGCGCTCAGGTTCGTAAGCGCTGAAAGTTGGGTGTAACTCGCGATCGCCGCTTCGTCAAAGGCGGGATAGAACATGCCGACGCGGTTGAGGGTCCGAAGCTGATTGTCGGTTTGCCCGGTGGACGGGTAGGTCAATTTGCAGTTCAGCTGCCGCGTTTTCACTCCCAGCACGTAATTGGCAGCCGGATTGTGGCACGTGAGACAGTCAGTCGGACTGGGATAAATCCAAGCCTGAGTTCGGACGCCGCTGGCGTTCGTGATGAGAATGCTCTCGGTCAGGCTGCTGCTGAGCGCATCCGCATCCGAATTGTCCGCGCGCCATTTGTAGCTGGTGCCATACACGGCGCCGTTCGTGTCCCGCACCAGCACACGGGTTTCGAGCCGCCGCGTGACGCTGGGATGGGTCTCATCGGTGGCCAGGTCGAAATGCTGGACGAACACGCTGCCCGCCGGGAAGCTCCACTCGCCCGTGGTCGAGAAGGCGATTTGCTCATCCGGCGTATAGGGCGCCCCACTGTTAGGAACGGCGAACCAACGGGTGATACTGGCGTTGTCCGCCCAAAGTGGAACATTGACGGTGTAGGACAGCAGGCCCGTCGCCGGCGTGAGCGCGCCGGTGTTGCTGAACAGCCCTGCTTGCGACAGTGTTTGAGGGAGCCCCCCGCTGAAGGTCGGAGGCAGGTTGAAAAAGGCGGGAGCCGTGGGTCGCGAATTCATGCCATAAAGAAGGAACGTGCCGGGTAGAACAGTATTGGTGACCGGCGCGGACGTGGTTGCGAGCCCCGCCCCATCCGTCGCCACCGCGGTCAACACATACCGACCCGCTGCCAACCCGGTCGTGGTAAGGGCATAGGGGCTGTTGGTGACCGTCCCCCGCAAGGTCCCGTTGGCGTAGAAATCCACCTTGCTGACTGCGCCATCGGGGTCGCTGGCAGTTGCAACAAAGGTAATGCTGGCGGTAGCGGTGTAACTCGCCCCATTCGCCGGGGCGACCAGGGTGACAACTGGCGGCTGGTTCGACGTGGTATAGAGCTGGGTTTGCGGGATGTTCGTCTTGCCGGTCGATGGACTGCTCCAGGAAAGCGATGCCGAGGCGCTGCCGGCATTCTCGTAGTAATCCATTTCAAGGTTGTACTTTTGCTGGGCGACGAGAGGGAGCGACCCGCTCCACTCGGTCGCGCCCTGATCCACCCAATGGTCGATGAGCAACTGGCCGTTCACCCATAACCGTACGCCATCATCGGTCGTGGTGTAGAGAGTGTAGGTTTCATTGAATATAGGCTGCACCGAGCCGGTCCAGCGCGCCGTGAAATGGTCCACGCTGATGGACGGGTCGGGCGAGCCCGAGCCCCAGTTGAAATTGACCACCGCATCGGTCCGGACCAGCGTGGGCGCACCGGAGTAGGCGTTTGTGGGGAAATGGTTCGAGAAATAGGCTCCAACCAGTCCAGTACCGGTGCCCAAAGAGGAGGCGCTGACAAAACTCGCCAGAGCGACCGGGCTTTGCGCCCAACCAGGTTTGATCGCTCGCGCCTTGACGGCCAGCGTATTCGTCACCTGGAACGCGCCCGTGTACAGCAAGGAGTTTGTGCTCGGGATCGAGCCATCCAGCGTGTAATATACGCTCGCTCCCGCAGTGGTGTCGCTGAGCGTGACCGTCACCGGCGAAGTGATGGTAGCGCCGTTGGGGGAGATCGTCGGGGCCGCCACAAAACCGGAAACCGCGCTATAAACCTCCAACCCGTATTGCCCTCCCACATACACCTTGCCGTTGGCTACCACCGGCACGGTGAACTTCACCGCGCCGGGGGCCGTGTCGCGGCTGCCGGCTAGGTTGCTATTGTAGATTTCGAGAGCGAGGTTGGTCGCGTTGTAGGCGTGCAGAATCGCCGGCAGACCGCTTCCCCAACCATCCACCTGCAGGGCCCAGACAATAGCGTTGCTGGCGCCATTGGCGGAGACACTCGCCGTCGGGGCAGAAAAACCGTAGGTCGAAGGGCTTTGGGACAACGGAGCTGAGCTGATGACGGCATTGGATATCGAGTAGGCTTTCAGCGGGTCACCCGTCCCCGCCAGGTACAGCGTATAATTAAAATAGGCCGGTGTGTCATAGCACTGCTTGGTGCCATTGACGATCGACTGCACAATGTTGGTGTCCGCGTTGGCGTTGAAATGCCCCATGTTCGTGCGATCCAACAGGTAGATCGTCCCGGCTTTGCTCCCGCCCACCAGCAGATGCGGATGCGCCGCGCTGCCGACCGCATCCGGCAGCACCATCGCGCCGCCTGATCCGATGTCCAAATCCGCACCGTTGAGAGTCGATTGATTGTAGGGAGTGAAATAATCCGCCAACAACAGGCCGTTGGTAGTGGATACCTTGAGAAAACTGTCGCCATAATTGCTGCTCGCAGGCGAGAAAGTGCCGTTCCCGGTCTCGAAATAGAGATTGCCGGCGGAATCGATGGCCGGGGCCCCGCCCGATTGCCAGATGCCCCCCAACCCTCCGTTAGGGGTCGTGAGGAAAGCGGCCACCCGCGCCAAGGTCAGCGCATCATAACCGATGAGCCACCCGTGATACGGGCCCCAATCGCAGTGCGAAGCCCATCCGATATAAACCACCCCATTCAGCAGCGCCAAACCAGGACGCTGGTTCTCTTTCATCGGGTCAAAAGTAATGCTTCCGCCGCCATCGCCCGTTCCAGGCAGCGACGCGGTAATGACCACCGGGCTGCCCGGTCGCTCCGCGCCGGTCGCCACATTCAGCGCGTGCAATCGCTGAACAAAGGTTGTGCCGTTTTCCTTGGTCTTGGCCACGACGTAAAACGTGCCCGCCACCGGATCTATAACCGGCGTCCCGACGATCCCCATGTTCCCATGAAAATCCTGGTAGTTGCCGCCGCATGCCCCCGTCATGTCGGTGTTCCGCGGCGCGACAATGTTCGGCCCTAGAAAATTGGTCTGCCAATAGGGATTGATGGCGTTGGGATCGTCCGCGTCGAACGCATAGACCGTGTCATTGACCGTCGCTACCAGTACGAGGTTGTGAACCCCTTTCCCGGTGACGTTCACGTTGGTCATCACCAGTGGCTGGGCATAAACCCAATCGTCCACCGCGTGTGAAAACGCCAGGCCGAACGTGTTCGTGTTCACGTTGGCCGGGGTCAGAATGGTTTCGTTCGTATTTTGGCCCGTGCGCGCGATATCGTTGTGGTACGTCAACACCGCTACGGGAGAAGGGGCCGCGACGACGCCTAGGGTGTGACCAAGCAGTGCAAGGCCGATGACAACAGCCGCCCTCGATCGAAAAGCCACGCGGCGACCGAGGTTTGCACGCAGGCTCTTGGTTTGGGCCGGTTGTTGGCGGGGATGGGTGGTCAAAAGGTCAGTGTTCTGGGGAGCGGGGGTAAAACGGAGCATAGGGGGATTCAATACAACATCAGCATCTGTTGTGACCACCATAACTATCGCTATGGCCACAGTCAACTCTTTTTCTGACCCGATAGTGGGGTTTCTTTGGGCAATTTCCTGGCGTCGGGAACAAGACCGTCGTTTTTTTGCCTCTTACAAATGGCCCATGGCGCAGCCGTGCGGCTGTTGCTGGTGTGAACAATTTGGATGCTAGCAGGCGTCTTCCTCGAGACGTATGGTTGGGCGCGATGGGTTGGGCGCTCGTTTGTTCGCCGCTAACCACTGCGCTCACCAACGTGGACATCGGCCCGTATGGCTTCCCCCCCCAGCGCTGTCACGGTCAACGTCAACGATAAAGTCAACAGGACCTGGGTGAGCAATTATCATTCGACCACGAGCACCACCGGGTTATGGGATTCCGGCGAGTACAACACGGGTCACGCGTTTACGAACACCTTCCGGACCCCTTGAACCCTCCCGAGTTATTGCACCTTCCATTTATTTGCGGGCTCCGTAACGGTGGTCGGGGCCGCAGTGCCCCAAACGGTTACCATCACCAACCCCCCGGACGGCGCTGTTCTGAGTGCTCCCGCATCCCTGGTGCTTAAAGCAACAGCCGCCAGTTCGGCAGGCAGCGTCACGAACGTTCAATTCTTCGAGGGATCGACGGTTCTCGGCAGTGTTCCGGCCACTCCCAACTCGATTCCTGTGAACGGCCTGGCGGCTGCCCAATCCGTGATTCGACGCACGCGTGCCTGTCGACCTTCGAGTTCAACGGGCCAAAACGGTGCGAAAGTAACTTGCTTTTCACGGGAACTTTACGAGCCAGTTATTGCTCTTACGTCAAATGGGGAGTGGCTCGTGCTGGCTGGCGTGGCTGGTTTGTTAGCCCTCCAGGGCGAAAAACAAGGCTCGGGCGAGCGACTGGCCGCCCGGGCACCGCTTGACTGGATCATAATTATGAAAGACTCGCATCCTAGAGGGCGCCCCTTTCTCGGGCTTTTGTTCGGCGTGGTCGGATGGACTCTTGGCTGTTTGCCTCTCACGGCCGCTACCGTTACTGTTGGTATCTATAACTACTACTTTAGTCCCAGCACCGTGACGATCAATGTCAACGATTCAGTCGAATGGATCTGGTACAGCGATTATCATAACTCTACTAGCACCACCGGGCTATGGGGTACCGGGCTGTACAACACGGGTTACACCTACACCTACATGTTCAGCAGTGCGGGCAGCTTCCCGTACTCCTGCACCTACCACGGCTTTACGGGCACGGTCATGGTTCAGGCCGTCAATGTGCCCCCTACAGTTATCATAACCAACCCTCCTAACGGACGGGTCTTGAGCGCACCGGCTTCGTTGACGCTCGGCGCGACCGCTGCCGATGCGGATGGCAGTGTCACCAACGTCCAATTCTTCCAAGGTTCGACTTCGCTGGGAAATGTGGCGTCGGCGCCCTACTCGAAGGCTGTGACGGGTCTGGCGGCGGGAAGCTACACCTTCTCCGCAGTGGCCAGCGACAACGGCGGCCTCACCACCACGAATTCGGTCAGTGTGAGCGTGATCAACCCCTCGCCGCTCACTGTGAGTGCGCCGCGACGTGTCTCCGCAAGCGGCTTTGCGTTCAGTTACGCGGCAGACGTGGGCTTACGGTATGTCGTCCAGCGCTCAGCAGACCTCAAGAACTGGGTTGGCGTCAATACCAACACCGCGGCCACCAACCCGGTGTCGTATCAGGATAATAGCACCTCAGGCGCCGCCGAGTATTACAGGGTAGCTCGTCTCCCAAATCCCTGAACGGACCTGGAAAGGGTCGGAAGTCGGACGGGAGCTAGAGCCCGGCGAAACCGAGGGCGCGATTAACAGGCTCGGCTATCGCACGCCGGCGCCCCAACGTTCCACCAGGTCGGTCTTCGACGCGGCGTAGACCACCCTCACTTTAGAAACATTCGGAGCAGTGACGCCGCGGCGGACAACCCGAGGTGGGCGCTCTCATAGCTCGGTGCGCGCGGGTCGGGCGGCGTGTCCCAGGCGCTGGTCAGCCGCGCGTTCCGCAGCTCGCGTTGTTTGGCCTCCAGTTCGGAGATTTCCCTCGCTCGCGCCTCCTCGAGCCCGCCCGCCCGGATGAATTCCACGATGCGCCGCAGCTCATCCTTATCGAACCAGGTGCCGTGCTTGACGCACACATCGACGACCACGTGCGAGCAGTGCGCGAAGTTTACGCGATTCATGAGCGTGCTGCACACCGGGCACGGCACATACCGGATGTTTTTTTCCACCTCTCCGGAATCCGGGGTGGCGATCGGCGCGGCCATGCCAAGCACGGCGGCCTGCTTTTCCCGGTCGCAGCAAATCTGTTCCAGCGAGGCCGCAGCCGCCCAGATGCCTTCGCATTTGGGGCATTCTTTCAGGTCGGTGTTGCCCACGACCACCGCGTTCATCTCGACCCGGCAGCGCGGGCATAATTGGTGCGAATCGGCCTCTACCTCGGTCCGGTCGGCCCTGGACCCGCAATGCGAACAAAACTTCGCCCCGACGAACATCAAGCCGAAGCAAGACGGACAGGCGACCGTAGCGAGCCGGGCGCCGCAATGCTCGCAGCGGGCCGCATCGCTCGAGGCCGCTGCGCCGCACATCGGGCAATTCAGGGTCTCAGCGTTCATAGGCTCCATCTTCCACAGGAACAGGCAATTGGCAACGTGGAATCACGCTCCGATTTTGTAATTGTTTAGCCCCTCTGCGCCCTTAAACTCACCGCATGACTCGAGGCGCGCGTTTAAACCCAAGCCGTTCCTGGCGGTGAACAGTACCTACGATTGTCCCAACTGCGGCGGGGCGGTTAGCTTTCAATGGA
The DNA here is from genome assembly GCA_035566435.1 of Candidatus Acidiferrum sp. GTDB lineage: Bacteria > Verrucomicrobiota > Verrucomicrobiia > Limisphaerales > UBA8199 > DATMRF01. Next base: position 2,338 of record DATMRF010000091.1, on the reverse strand, counting down.
CCGTCGCGGTCTTCGCGGTCTGCCCCTTCTGCCGGTCGATGGTCGTGCGGCACGATGTCAACGTCGAAGCCATCGGCCAAATGGCCGTCCTGCCGCCGGACCTCAGCCCCCTCCAGCTCGGTGCCCGGGGCGAGTTCGATGGTCTTGCCTTCACGATCCTGGGCCGCGTGCGACTGGCTTATCACGAGGGCAGTTGGAACGAGTGGTTTGCCCTCTTTAGCGATAACCGTTACGGCTGGATTGGCGAAGCTCAGGGCTTTTTCATGGTCAGTTTCGAATACGCGCCGCCGGAAGGCTGCGTATCGGCCGATGACGCCACGCCCGGCCGCGTCGTCGAAATCTCCGGCCAGGCTTATCATGTCGCCGACCGCAAGGAAACCGTGTCCCTGGCTGGCGAGGGCGAGCTTCCAGTGGCCTCCCCGCCGGGGAGGAAAGCCCTCAGTGTCGATCTCTCGGGGGCCAAAGCGGGCTTCGCGAATCTCGAGTACTCCGAAACGGGCACGCGCCTGTTTCTCGGCCGCTATGCGGTGTTCGATGAGCTGAAGTTCTCGAATCTGCGCTCCGTGCCCGGCTGGTCCGACGATGCCGTCGAGCCGATCCATCACGAAACCACCACCTTGAATTGTCCTAAGTGCGGCGCTCCTGTGAGTCTCCTCGCGGCGGGGTTCACGATGTCCGCCACCTGCGGCTCTTGCGGGTCGCTTCTCGACACCTCGACGCCGGACTTGCGCTTGATTAGTGAGGCCGCCGCGCGCCAACAGGTCCAGCCGCGGATTCCTCTTGGACGCCGCGGGATTTTGTTCGGCGTCAACTACGAGGTCATAGGCTTCCAACGTGTTAAGGACGAGTACAGCGGCTGGTTTGAATACCTCCTCTTCAATCCCTGGCAGGGATTTGTCTGGCTGGTGACCTACGCGGGCCATTGGACATTTGTGCGCCGTTTGGTCGAACTGCCGGAAGTGGATGAACGGGGCGTCTTCTCGAAGGTCGCTCATGCGCGGTTCCAGGGAGACCGCTATCGGATCTTTGCGGCCAGCGCGGTCGAGACCGATTACGTCATCGGCGAGTTCTATTGGAAGGTCGCGGTTGGCATGGCGGCCAATGTGACCGATTTTGTCGCTCCGCCGCGCATCCTTTCGCGCGAAGTTTATCCTGGGCTGACCGAACAGACCTGGTCGCAAGGCGAGTATGTCGAACCGGCCGTCATTCAGCAGGCATTCAATATTGACCCGCCGCTGCCGGAACCCACGGGCATCTATCTCAACCAGCCCAATCCTTACCTGGAAAAGGGGCGTCAACTGAAATGGCTCGTGCCTCTGCTGCTCCTGGTCTTGCTGGTCGTCCAGGCGCTAACCTTGGCCCATGCCGCCCGGCAACGTGTGCTGAGCAGCGCTTTTCTTTACCAGGCGAATGGGACGAATCCAGCGGCGGTAAGTCAGCCGTTTATCATCGATGGCGGCCAGCAGGCGGTTGATTTCACCATGCAGGCGCCGGTGGACAACAACTGGGTGGAGCTGGACGTCGATGTCGTCAACGCGGACACGCAGCAAGCCGTCGCCTCCTTCGAGCAAGGCATCGAGTATTATCACGGTTATGACGACGGGAATTGGAGCGAAGGCAGCCCGACCCAACACCGGCTCGTGCCGGGTTTGCCTGCGGGGAAGTACCGTTTGGTAATCGACACGTCCGCCGACCCCGCTATCGCCGAGATGCCATTTACGGTGACCGTCGTCCGTGACGTCCCCGTTTGGTCCAACTTTTGGATTGGCCTCGGGTTGCTGTTGATTTATCCGCTTTACTGCTGGGGAAGAGCGTACACTTTCGAGCGCGCGCGCTGGCTGGATAGTGACTTTTCGCCGTATGCCTCCTCCAGTAGCGACGACGATTAAACGATCATGAAATTGCGAAACCCGGTCTATCTTCCGTTCGCCCTGGCCGTAACGCTCCTGGTGGCCATGGCAAACCACAACGGCTGGAGCGTCGTCCAATCTCTCGCCTCCAGCACCTGGCAACACCTCAACCCAAGCACTCAACATAAATGAACCTATGAATTGGCTCCTCGTCCTGAACTCCATGGTCTATTCCGTTCTGGGGTTTGTCGTTTTCTGCCTCGGATTCGTTATCATCGACAAACTGACTCCGTACAATCTATGGGAAGAACTAGTTAAAGAAAAGAACGTCGCGCTGGCCATTGTCGTCGGGGTGGCGTAAGAGTGGTTGTGTAAAAGCGTAGAGAGCGGGTGTATCGGGGTTTAGAGACAAATGAAAACCCAAACCTTAACGAAAGGCGATACACCCATGAGAGCCTGCGAAGCCCTCACCTACGAGCCTGCCGCCT
>DATMRF010000090.1:0-41540 GCA_035566435.1 Candidatus Acidiferrum sp. | reverse complement strand
CCACCCAATCTTCCAGCGCGGGAGGAAACAGAAACTGCTGTCCGTAATCAGGAGCAATGGGTTGAGTCATCGGACTTTTGACGTCTCCTCTCTAAACCGTCTTCATGTTTTGAGACAGTCTCTCCACCGCGTCCCCGATCCTTGCTGCCAACGAACGGTAGGGACGCGTTCCACCGCGTCCCCGATCCCTGCCGGAAATAATGGGGCCGCGCTGGAACGCGTCCCTACCGTTCCGTTAACCGCATGCCCCTGCTTAATGCGGATCTGATTCTCCATACGTCATCTCCTGCAGAGAAAAGGGATTTCCAAGCAAACGCTCAGTCGTTCAAGCTTCGAGCGTGCTGATCAGGCGGGGGAGGAGGGCTTCGCGGGAGAATTCTGAGGTGAGGAACTCCGGGGCTTTGCGGGGCGCGCTGGCAGAAGCCTCGCGCAAAAGCTTAATCCCGCCCACGACCGAGTCGATATCACCGTGGCGGGCGCTGGCCCATACGAAACCTCCCGCGCCGGTCGCGGCGGACGGAGCCGGAGCCGTGGCGGCGGTGGAAGGCTCCGCGCCCAGAATCTCGGTAATGTGGCTGGGCCGGGGACCGATATACAGGACGGGCGCGCCGACTGCGAGAATGTTGTAAATCTTGCACGGATGGACCAGGCCTACGAAGGGGTCGCCCATGACGACCAGATGAGCATCGGCAGCCGAAAGCGAGGCCGCCAACTGGTTGAGCGGCTGATAAGGCACGCAAACAACATTGCGATAGCCGCCCTGCTCGGCCCAGTGCTTCACGCGGCTGAATTCGCTGCCGCCGCCGACGAAACAGAACGCGAGTGAGCCATCCTCTTTCATCTTGTCGGCGGCCGCCATGAGCGTGTCGAGCGGATGGCAGGGGCTGTGGTTGCCGGAGTACATGATCACGAACTTGCCCTCCAATCCGTGGGAGCGGCGAAAAGCTTCGCGTCCGGCCGGGTCAAATCTCACCTGGTCATCCTGGGACCCCGGCGGCAGCACGGCGATTTTCTCGGTCGCGATACCTTTGGCCGTGATGCGGTCGCGCATGAAGCGGTCGAGGGCGACGATTTTGGCGGAGTGTTCGAGGCTGAACCGGGAGAGGAGCTCGAGGCAGCGGGCCGCCAGCGAATCTTTGCGGAGCCAGCCGGCGGCGATGGCCTCGTCGGGGTTGAAATCCATCACCCAGTAAAAGAAGCGTCCGCCGCGCAGGCGGGTCAGCCAGGCGCCGAGGAAGGAGATGAGCGGCGGGGACGTCAGGGCCACGACCGCGTCATGTCGGGGGAGCACGGCCAGGCGGAACGAGCAAGAGGCGAGAAACGACGCGAAGTCGGCAGCGCGCCGCCACCTTGCGCCTTTGCCGAAGCCGGTCGAGCCGATGCGAACAATGCGAACGCCGCGCCAGGTTTCGGTTTTCGGGAAGAGAGTTTCCGGGTGGTCATAGGCGCGGCGGCTGGTCACGACGGTGACCTGGTGTCCTCGTGCGACGAGGCCCAGGGCAAGGTCCGCCAGGTGCTGGCCCGTGGCCATGACGTCCGGGTGAAAGGTTTGGTTGAGCAGCAAGAACCGCATGCGCCTCTAAAAGCGAAAAGCAGAAAGCAGAAGATCGAGTTCCGGGAGTGGGCCGGGGAGCGGGCGGGTTGAACCAAAAAGGAACACTGGGTCGGCAAACCTACCGCAGCCTACCGTAGCCTCCGGGACGCGACGGGTTAGGGGTTCGCGTTTCGGCGTCCGCATTCAGGTTTCTGGGCTCAAAGAGCGGTCGTAGCGCAGGTTTCCAAACCTGCCGTATCGCCGACTTCCAAGTCGGCAGAGTGTCGTGATTGCATTGGTGCCCGCAGTTTCGGAAACCTGCGATACAGCAGGCTTGGAAGCCTGCGCTGCCTTCAGGGCTGTGAACTATTCGGGTTCGCGTTTCGGCGTCCGCATTCAGGTTTCTGGGCTCAAAGAGCGGTCGTAGCGCAGGTTTCCAAACCTGCCGTATCGCCGACTTCCAAGTCGGCAGAGTGTCGTGATTGCATTGGTACCCGCAGTTTCGGAAACCTCCGCTGCATTCAGATTCCCGGGCTCAAAGCCTCGGCTCCTCGGGTTCTTGAGATTTCACGATTTTCTTGAGTTCCGCCTCCACCGCCGCTTGCGTCTGGGCTTCGTCGGCAATTCCCCAGAGGGCAATCTCGAGCACGGTCATGCCTTGATTGCCCCTGCCGTTCCAAACCGACCTTAGCCGTTGGAGCCGGGTGGATTCGGAATCTTCTTCGGTTTCATTGTCGCGGCGATCTCCCGAGCGGCAATAAAATACATAGCCAGAGCCTCCTTCTCCATCTTCGATCCGAAAAGCCCGGAACGGCAGCGGCGGCTGAAGCGGACCCATGCGCCGGATGCCGGGCAGGCACGTTAGCTTCCAGCCGGATGCGGGCAGGCACGCTTCCGGTGTGTGCAACTTCGCGAGGTGTGCCGCCATCCGCCCAGGATTCCACCGCAGGCAATAGGCCAGCCACCGATTCTGGTCCGCATCGATCCAGGTGGCGCGAGTGGCGGTGTCGCAACGAAGGATCCGCTGGGCGGCTTCAGAAACAGGAGCCTGGGCCATGCTCCGATTGGTTCTTGGCAAGTCCACGCTCCAGGTAGCTGTTGGGCGCTGCGATGATTCACGGGAACGGTACCATAGCTCCGTCCCCACCTCGGAGAGAACCAGGTAGGCCAAAATGAGAAAGGCGACCGCGCCAGAGGGCAGGGGGCGGAAACCAGCGAGGGGAGGTGTGGCAGCGGACCGGCTCTCCGGCGCGTCGGGGGGTGGGTAGTCTGGTGTTCTCTCAATGGTACGCTTCGGCGGGTCGCGCGGTCCCGTAGTCCCGTGGTCCCGTAGTCCCGTAGTCCTGTGGTCCCGTAGTCCCGCAGTCCCGTGGTCCCGTAGTGCGGCTAGCGCGAAGAGCCAAAGGCAGATGAAGCATGCGACCAGAATAATGGTGCCCGCGGTGTCATGCCACCTGGCGATTGCGACCGTCCCTTTGTCCGCGGCGACCCAGCTCAGGAGGCTTGTGCGAGTGACGTTGAACAAGAAGGCCAGTGCGAAACCAGCCAGACAGAGGACCGCGCGGCGGACCGCCCTGAATCGATACAACTCGCCGAAGAACAGGGCCAGCATCAGCGTGACCTGGAAAGACCTTATCCCGCTGCAAGCCTCCTCAATCCCCAGCAGTCCGGTCCCCAACTCGATTACGTTCCCTCTCTGCAACGCCGGGATGCCCAGCCAGCCCAGAGCCTCGACGGTGAGGCACGTATTCCCGCGGGTCAGCCCCTGGACCAGCGGTCCCTCGACAGCACCAGGCCACGGCACAGCCACCAGGAGAAAACCAATCGCCGGTCCAAAATGGCGCACCCAGGGAAACCCTCCGGCCGACCAGAGCAGCACGAGATCCAAACACACAAGGCCAAGCGCCCAGGCCCAGCTGGTCAGCCGCCACAGAGGGTTGGCCCCGTGAACGACGCGGGTCGCCAGCAGCGAGACCAGGAGGATGCCCATCAACAGAGCCGGATGCACAACGGCTCGCGCGCCCGGCTCAATTTCGGGCCGGTCCGCCCACCTTTTCCAGACCAAGTACCATCCCAGAAACGGCACCGCCCAGCCGTAATTATACTGCTCAAATGCCAGCCACTGGGCGCTAAGCTGATAAAACAGCGGCAGCCAGAGCAAGGCGAGGGGGATTAAAGACCTTGTCATTACCCACATCTTCCTGAGCATGGGATGAGTTTGCCTTCTTGGCCGCCCAAACCCGCTGGAAAATGCCCGGAATTCGCTGTCATCTCTGCGCCGCGGAGCGGCAGCTTGATGGTAGCCGTGGGCCTCGGCCCACGGTGGGTGCCAACCCATTGCACAACGCGTCGCGTAGCGACGCCTGAGCGAACCGGCAAATCATTGAAGATGAATAGTTTATGTCATCAGCAGAGCTTACAAAACCCTGTAAGAGTTGTGGGTAATGGCAAGGATTAAAGACCACAGGACCACGAGACCACGGGAATACAGGACTACGGGACCACAGGACCGAGGGACTACGGGAGTGCTCGACTACGAAGCGAAAGCGATGCGCGAGACGCCAATAACCAGCAAACTCGTTGCCGTCGCGATCATTTTGCCGAACCTGCCCGTTTCCTTTTCAACGGCTCGAATCAAGCCGTGCAGGCATCCAAACGCTCGCTTGGTTTGGCTATTGAATTCCTGCGCCTCTGCTGCGGTCAAGTAGCCCAGCCTTTGCGCGAGATGGACAAAATATTGTGTTTCCGAAAGAGACCCTCTGGCGATATACAGAAAATGCAAATAATCCCGCTTGCTCTCGCGGGAAGAACCTTCCGCAATATTGGCCGGCACGGAATAAGAGGCTCGCCGAACCTGGCTGGTTAAACCATATAACTCCTCCCTCGGAAACGAGCGGGTCAGTTCGTAAATAGCAACCGTCAAATCGTCAGTCAGCCTCCAAGCATCAATCTTAGTGTAGTCTCTCATAATCCCGCAGTCCCGTGGTCTTGTAGTCCCGTGGTCTTGTGGTCCCTCAGTCCCGCAGTCCCTCAGAAAGGACACACTCCATAACACACCCAGTACCCCGCCAGCTTCAAGTATTCGAACCGGACATACCGCCCGGTCCAGTGCCGCGCCCACCCGGAGCTTGAATAGTCAGAATACGCGGGCCGGGAATAGAACTGTATGTCCGGCGCATAATGTCGAAAGCATTTGATGCCGCGACGGGAATGGTACCAGGAAGTGACAATGATGACCCTCTTGGCGCCCATCGCCCGGAGCAAAGGGCCGGTGAACTGCGCGTTTTGCCGCGTGCTTTGCGAGTTGGACTCAAGCTGGATCGCTGAGGGAGGCACGCCGTTTCTGATCAGGACGCGTTGAACCTCGAGCCCATCCCCGGCTCCGCTGACGATGATTTTGGAGGCATCGCCCGCTTTGAAAAGTTCGGCTGCGCGGATGGCGCGTTCTCCCTGGCCGCCGCCGAGGACCACGAGCGCATCCGCCTTGACGGGTCCGTTGTCCACCGTCAACACCCGTTGTGGGAACGATAGGGCGGCGATCCCCAGCGCGAACGCCACCGCCGCGAACCCCAACCCAATCTTGTGCCACCGCTTGAATTTCACAGCGCATGGAGGTTACCACACCGCGCAACTCCGCAGCGGGACTCGAGGGGCCGGCGATTGGAGGACGGAGGGGAGAGCGCCGACCACAGAGGTCGGACGACGGCTGCTCGCCGCCGCATCCGCCGTCTCAGCTCCCCTGCTCGTACGGACTTGTTCGACCTGCGTTCCCAATTGCCAACGCAGAAGACGGGTTGAGCTGAGTCTAGCCTTCTCCAACTACTCGTGTTTTTACGAACGCCGCTGGGTTCCCCTGGTAAATTCCATAATCCTCGAGGTCGCAAGTGGCCACCGAACCAGCCGCGAGTACAGCATGACCTCCGACCGTCACACCTGGCCCGACAAAAGCCCCGGCTCCTACCCACGCTCCACTTCGGATGCGAATGGGTTTCGTGATCAGGTCGAATTGTGCAGATTTGTAATTATGATTTCCCGTGCAAAGAAACGCCCGCTGCGAAATGCACACGTTACTGTCGATTACGATGGGCGCCAGGTTCAATAGCCAGCACTCCTCCCCCAACCAGACATGGTCGCCCAACGTCAGCTTCCAGGGGAATGTAATCTTCACGCTGGGCTTGATCACCACACCTTTCCCGATGGTCGCACGAAAGCGCCGGAGCACCCAACATTTGAGCGCGGACAACTTCAACGGGCAAAGCTGGAACAGCAGCAGGCTCGTCGCCACCCAGAGCGCTTCCTTCAGGGGCCCGGCGCCACGTTCAAACTGACCAGTCGAGAACCGCGAGAGATTTACTGGGGATGACATGGGGAAGTTCCAGATGACTTGGGTGCGCGAGGCTCTGAGTCGATAACACAGTCGGGCCTTGAGCGCCGGCCCAGGATCCACTCATACACCCGAGTCATGGCCTGCCCAATGGGGCCCCAGGAATACCTGTCCTCAACCAAGGTGCTTCCACGTGCACCCATCGCACTCAGCGATGCGGCCGGAAGGGCAAAGGCTTCCTCTAAGGCTGCGACCAGGGGCTCGACGCCGGTTTCAATCCACCAACCGCATCCTCGTTCGGCCAACTCCTGCCAAGGCGTCGCGCGGGTGGTTATTACGGGGACTCCACAGCTTAGCGCCTCGGCGATGACGAGCCCAAAGTTTTCACTGAAGGAGGGCAGGACAAACAAGTTGGAGCCACAGTACAACCTGGTTTTTTCTTCGCCCCAGACCTCTCCCGGGAAAGAGATCTGCTGCTCCAGGGCTCGCGCTCGGACCGCGGCCTTGACTCGTTCCAAGTGTCCGTCTTCATCCGGCCCCACAATTAGCAGTTCCCAACCGACCGGCCTGATGATGTGCCAGGCCTCGACCAGGTTCAGCAAGCCTTTCTTCGGATGGATCCGGGAGAGGAACAGAGCGCGCCGAGGTTCGTTTTGCTTCCGCGGCTCATGGAGGGAAATCGCTTTGGGAAGTTCAACACCGTTTGGAATGAGCGCGATGAGGTTGTCATATCCGGCCAGCCGGATGTTCCTGGCTTCCATCATGGAAGTTGCGTGGACACAGGCGGCTCCACGCAAACAGCGCCCCTGGTAGAGATGGGAAGCGATTCGCTTCCTGATCGCCGAGCGGCTGAGCGCCCACGGCTCAAGCATCCCGTGTGGCGACACAACGTACGGTCTGCTCGTGCGTCTGGCCCACTGCCAGGCCGCAACTGAAGTGTAAGTCCACAGCCCGTGCAAGTGAACCGCGTCATATTCCGTCGCAGCCAGTCCTGCGGCTAACTGCGGTGAGTAACCCAGGCTGCGCGGGCCAAGGAAAGGATAAGTTTGGATGGGAAGGGGAGTCCAAAGGGCTTTGTCAAGCTCGGCTCTTTCGTCTTTAAGGCCGATGACAGTAACGCTCATCACTCCACCTGAGTGGACGCTCTGAGCCAGGCACCGGGCGCTTTCCGAAAGGCCGCCAGCGAGCCTGGAAAGCGACTGCGTCAGGTACGCTATGGCTGCCTTACTCATAGCGACGCACCAGCTTAAGTTGCAGGGCGCAGAGAGGCAATTGCCCCAGTCGTGCCATGGGAACGCCCCACGAGGATATCCCGCAGTTTCACTCCAAAAACCTCCGGGCCGAACGACTTTGCGGCGCAAACGCAACGCGATGCCATCGTCCGCAGGAGATCACGATTACGGGAAAAGAGATGAATGGCATTTGCCAATGCGTGTGGGTTTCGAGGTTCAATGATGTACCCCGTTACTCCATGCTCCACGACTTCGCCGCAATTTGGCGTAGTTATGACCGGCAGTCCGTGAGCCATCGCTTCAATCTGAGTAATGCCGAACCCATCTGAAAGTGTTGGGAAGACGAAAACGTCTCCCCGATCCAGGAACGCGGCGACGCTCGCCGAGGGTATCGGGCCAACAAAAATCATATTACCGGGAGCCGCTTTCACTGCTTGCTTGGAAACGTGTAATTGTCCGGCAACGGTAAAGCGGACAGGTTCTCCCACAAGAAGCCGGGCAGCCTCCACCAGGTATTGGATGCCTTTGCCGAGCGCAACATTGCCAAGCCAAAGCACGGAAAGCTCTACCTTTTCCTCACGGGGGGCGGGGGTGTCTGCAGCCGGGGGTGAGTAGGCAAGCGGAATCGTTTCTATTTTGTTTTCCGGAACGCCTTCACCGACAAGCATCTGCCTGGTCCAGGTTGAGTTCACCAAAATCAAATCTGCCAATGCCCACTCCCTGCGAGCCCGTTCGAAATACTCCTTCGGGAACTCGATACCCACGCCAGCGTAGTTTGGCCAGAGCTTCGCCTCCTCAAGCACCAGTTTCTGATGGAACTCCGCGGCATCGATTTGAATGACGACCACGAACCGCCCGGCTTCACGTTCCTTTTCCATCAACTCCAGCGAGGAATACGAAAACCCCATAAAAGACGTATGATCGGGTAGAGCGAGCCGAGAGGCCCACTCAGCGAATTGGCGTTCAAATTCCATTATCAACTCGCCCCCCGCGCCGCTCCGCATACGCCTCTTAAAAATTACGTGCCGCAGCAGGCTCGAGAGCCCCCCATGAATGAGCGATCCTTGAGGGATCCCCCTGGGACAGAGGTTCGCTAAGCGGCTAAGGTCGGCGGTTCCGGAGGTTTTAAAAACTTTTGCGAGGCGCTGGCCAAATGGTGGAACATACCCGGTGACCAATGCAGCCAACATGCCTTGAGCCTGGAGTGCGTGGGGGAAAATAAATGCAGACCGGGGAATGGGCTGAGCGGCTACAAATCTGGGTATTGGAGCAGGTTTCATCTCTCGGCGGCCGAATCAACAACAACTTCCGCGACTATCAGAACCTCCTAAATAGACCGAGTGGTACATCGCTACTACTTTACTGATTTCGAACCTATCATTGTGTCTAGCGCGTGAGGCTTCGCTCATCCGGCACGTAAGTGCGGGGTTTTCGTAGAGGCGATCGAGAGCTTCGGCTAGGCTTTGGCTGGACCTGGAAACCACGATGCCCGTTACTCCATCATCGAGGATCTCAGTGACACCGCCCACATTTGTAGCAACCACCGGCAACCCGATTGATGCTGCTTCGATCAAGACCATTGGCAGCCCTTCGTAAGTTGACATCAGCGCAAGCACGTGCATCCGGGGCATTGGATTCTTCCGCGGCGATGACACGTGCCCGAGGAACTCAACCGAATCCGGATGGGTCTGCGCCACAGCCCGAGCCGCTTCTTCCTCCGCGCCAGCGCCGACGATGAGAAGACGAATTTTCCGGCCGCGAGCCCTGAGCCTCAGCACCGAATCCACAACGATTCTCCACCCCTTGTGCTGTGCCAGGAGCCCCACATAGCCGACGATAAAGTCCCCTGCTCCTTTCCATTGGGCGGCTCCCAAGCTCTCGTCGGCAGTCACCCCGTTGGGGACCCGGGTAAAACGTTGCGGCAGCAGGCCGAATAGCCGCTCAGCCAATGGAAGACTACCTGCATCCACGGAGGTAAGGCTCGCGTTATATCGCAACAAGCGCCGTGCCATGCCCCGATGCAGCCATCGGCGGAACGGTTGTCCCTCCAAGGTCGTGGAGACCCCATGAAACGTGACCACAGTTTTGGTCCGCTCTTCAGGGTCAGTATGAATCGGCAAAAATACCCCCGATAACCAGGCGTTGTGGAAATGCACTACCACCGAAGCGGCTTGCGACTTCTGCATCAGGTCTCCCACCCAGGCGCCGATGGGCGGGCGTTGCAACCGTTGCCACAGAAATTGGGCGGTGCCGAAGGTACTGAGTGTTCCCGACCGATAGGCGGGTAAAGCAAGGCGCTTTAACTCCTCAGCGTAGCGTGACGGCCATTTTGACGAGGCGATCACACCCATAGCCACCCCCCGGTAGCGTCCTGAGGTTATCTGGGCCTGAGAAAGATCCCTGATTACGCTCCAAACACCGCTCTTCGGTTCGAGAGCAACGTGAAGAATGGCGAAATCAACAGGCCTGGACGTACGACTCAAGCCGAGGATGGGTGAGGGCGAGCGTGTTCGGGTGTTACCCGCCCGGGCTTGGCCTGCGTACGTTTCTGACGAAGCCGCTGCAATTTGGAGAGCCGTTGCCTCCCGAGAGGCACGTCCCGCAACCCAACCCCCAGGAGGAAGAGATGGGCCACCATCACCCAATTCATACCGCTGGTGCCGAAACCGCCAAGACTGCCCTCGAAAAAGTCCCTTCCCATCAGAGCGGCCCACCAAGCCAGGCTGAGGGCGGCCAGGCTGCCCCTGGACCCGCCGAGTCCGCGCCTTAACGCCCGGAACGTGGAAAGCTGGGCCGCGATCAGCAGCAGGAGCGCCGGGACGCCGCCTGCCACGGCGGCGCATAACCAGGTATTGTGCGCGTTGCCTGCATCGCCGGTGAACAGTCCATTGCCGAGGAGGGGTGACTGCCGAAAACGGCTCAGGCCTGCCGCCCAAGGTTCCGCGCGAGCTGGATCCTCTTGAAGAAAATGCGAAAGGCGAGAGCCAAAACTTTCCTTGGCATCCTCGTCCACGCGTCGGTATGACAACGCGACAGCAGCGATGCCCAAAACGGCTACTACCAGCCAGAAGCGCTTGTTGTTCCGTGGCAGCAGTTTCGGTCGAGTTCGCGCTAGAAAAACTAGTGTGAAGCCCCCGAGGACGATGCCGAGCAGCACACTGCGGCAGCCTGTCATCAGGTCGATTGCCAGGCCGATTGAAAAGACGACCGCTCCGGCAACTCCTCCAATCCACTGCCCCACGACGGCGTACACCATTCCGTAAGCCGCGACCATGTTGATTTTTTCGCGACTTTCACTGAGCAACTCTATCTCATGCCGGCTTTGGGACAGAACAAAATTAGCCGCCAGTCCGGCCAACAGGATGAACAGCAGCCAGCGGAACTGCTTCTCGGAATGTATGACAGGACACAGAACGCCCGTGATGGCAAGTAACTTTAAAGCGCAATGGAGCGGTTGGACCAGGTCGATCGGTTGGGAAGTAACCAGGAACCCCAGCGCCTGCGCTGCAGCTGCCGCCGCCATCCAGAGCACTGCACGGGGCAGCCTGATCCCCTGGAATAAAGACCAACCCCACAGAATGGCGTAACCCACTGCGCCCAGAAGCTCCACTCGCGAAAGGTCCTTCTGGGAATACAGAGTGCACACGCCCGAAACTCCCATTACGTAAGCAAAAAGAATATAAGGGAGCCACCTGGACCTGTGATTTGCGACCGGCACCAAACGCTGTTTCACAATTCCTGACATTAAATCACCCTATCCAAAATCCGTCCCGCCACAGCGCGGGGGCTCAGGTAACGCTCGTAAATGCTGACATTGCTGGCGCTGAGAGCCGCCATGCGTCTCGTATCCTGAAGCAGTTCAAGGAGCTTCATGGGAATTTGCTCGGGTTCGCTGCAACAGAACTGTTCTTCCAGTACTGCCTTGCTGGCATTGTCCATGTCGGGAAGGGGCCAAAATGGCAACCTCAGACCGATGACCGGCTTACCTAAAGCAAGGTATTGTCCAAATTTGAAGGACAAACAATCGTAGGTCCCGGGGATATATACGCAGACGCGGCTACGCGCGGCTTGTGTCAGATGGCAACGGTGAGTGCGGTCCGGTCCTACCGCGTGTCTTAGGAACCTTGCGGGGGTGGCTGCCGACGTGTTGGTAAACCCGATCGGTCCCGAGAGTTTTGTATGTTGCTTTACCGACTCGAATATCCGAGAGCACACCTCGTTGGATTGTGAGTGCCCGGTTTCGTGATAATATCGCCTGACGAGAAACACGTCATGGTTTGGCTCTTGCAGCCGTAGTTGCCGGTGCCATTCCAGGTTGGGAACACTCTGAAAGAAGCGCAGGCGTCTCTTCACCGACAGCCAGTTCCACCTATAGGCTGTGCAGGGCCTGAGCCGCGGGAAAAACAGCCACGGCCGAGAAGGCCGGACCGAGAACGTGCACCCGAGGGAGTGAATCTTCTCTTTGCTGCCGCTGAGCTCAGCGTCATTTGAAAAAACGGAAGGATTGCAGTTCAGTTTGAAGTAAGCATCAACTTTATGCAAGACGGACCGAAAATATCCCTGAGCGCTCGAGTCATCATGAGAGTCGATACAAAACCATGTTGTAGTGCTGCGATCCTTAACCTGGAAAATCCCGAGCGAATATATCAAGTTCCGATCCTGAGCGCCCAGGTCGATTTGCCGCAGGAAGACGGGTGGCTCCTTGCTGACAGAAAACTTGCATCCCCGCTTGGCAGCCTCCGCCATCAGGCCATCGACCGCGTAGGCCATGTAGTACTCACTGGCAAGATCGTGGTATGTGATGGATGTCACTTGGTTCTGCTGTAAAGGGCCATTAATGATTCGGCTGAATGTCGGATATTGAATGGGCTTGATTCCACGTTGCCCAAACAGGCTTTTGCGTCAGGCAATGGTCGTTTCAATAGTTGCAGTGCAGCTTCAGTCCAGGCTTCGGGTGGCCGACTCAGGGGCAATCGGTGGACAAGACCCTCAACAAGCTGAACCTCAGATGGGACAATGTTGGAGACAAGCGACCGTAACCCGACGGCTTGCGCCTCTATCAGCACGAGACCCAACCCCTCGTAAAGCGAAGGGAACAAGAGAAGATCAGCCGCCCTCATTAGTCGGGGCACGTCTTCTCGGATCCCTAAAAACCGAACCTTTTCGGAAATTCCAAGCTCACTTGCTCTCCCGAGCAGCTCGTTTGTGAGTGGGCCTGCGCCTGCCAGCACGCACAGGAGGTCAGGGTTATGACGAACCATCCCCGCAAAGATACCCAGCAGATAAAAAAGATTTTTTGCTTTCGAGTGACGCCCCACGTGAAGAACCACTCCGGTCCCCTCTGGCCAGTTCAGGGATTGTCGGATTTCTCCCCTGCCAAGGCTGACTGCTTCCCGGTAACCTGCAAACGGGATACCGCAAGCACAAATGACGTGGGGGACTTTGCGTTGTAGCTCGCCCAGGTACGAATCCAGTGCCGCTTGAGAACACCCGACGCAGGAGCTGGCTTGGGAAGCGCTTAAGCGGCGCAACAGGCGACCCACAAGGTATCGTGCCAGTGGCTTGCGCGCCTGAAACGCAAACTGCGTAGTGTGAACATGAGCAATCCTCGTCCGCACGCCGACGGCGCGAGCAACAGGCAAAACAAGGCCGCTTAGGTAGTCGGCGTGGCAATGTACCACGTCGTAACGGCCCGGACGTAAACGAGTGGAAAGGCGATGGATAAAACTGGGAAGATGCCTCCAGGCAAGCTGACAGTGGCTGACCTTGCAGTCCATCGATTCCAATTTGGCCCGGTAGTACCCGTCGGGCTCAAGCAGCGTCAAAAATCCACATTCAACCTCAGTGCCGTGCCGCCGGTGGAGTTCAGCAGTCAAATTCACCAGCCACTTTTCAATTCCTCCCTGGCCGAGACCGGACAGGATGTGAAGTATTTTCAACGCCATCTACGGTATGGATCAGGGCCGCACTAACTTGAGGTCGTTGTGTGTGATTTGGAGCATAATGCCGTGTTCCGCCCACCTCCGCTCACCGTGTTCTCACTCCGCCGCGCGGCCGTGCTTACAAATTTTTCAATTCTCATAGAGTGCCATCAGGCCGGCACTGCTGTTGCCTATCGAGAATGCCGAGTTCTCTATCTGGCTCAGCGATGCCCTGCGATCAGGGATTGGCATTGCGAGAGTCTTCATTGCCCTCCGAGCCCAGTGTTGGGGGCCCGTTGCCAACTGCAGGATTTGGGAGAGTCCGGGTACGACGATGGCTTCCTCCGACACCCCTTGAGAGACCAGCATTGGTAATCCGGCGGCCTGCGCTTCAACTACAACCAGCCCAAGACCCTCCTTCACCTCCTCGATGTTAGGAAAAACGAGCAAATTGCTCGCCTTCATGATGCGTGCAAGATCGTCGCGCCACCCCAGCAGCCGAATGCGGCCACTAATGGACATTTCCTGAGCAAGACGTGCCACCTTTTCCTCCAACTCACCAGTTCCCACGAAACATGCTACGATTGATGCATCGAGGTGCGCCAGAGTCTTCATCATGTTCACTACAAAGAGAGGGTTTTTCAATGGAACCATGCGGCCTGCGAAAAGCAGGATCCTGGCAGAAGCAGAGAGGCCCATTTCGCGCCGGAAAGCTGCCGGGTCCGTTTCGACCCGGAACCGCTGCGCATCGATGCCGCAGTACAGAACGCGGTCACGCGGCGGTTGTGGAGCCTCGTTTTTAAGAAATGCAGCTAGCGTATGCTGGGAGACGCCGACAACTCGGTCTGCAAACCGCAGGCAGGTTTGGCGCATGGGTTCGCGGAGCAACAGACGTTTCCAACGGCTCGGGGTAGGCAGTTCCGCCTGGTTATTGTGTACATGGACAATGCGCCTCCGGAAAGGAATACCCACAGCGGACCAGAGGTAGGCCGCGCTCATGATATCATGATGACAGTGTAGAATATCATGATGGTGTGAGCGTAAGAACGCCCGCAAGCTCAAGAAAAAGGATCTCTTGTTGCCTACTGGATGCGGCGAATAGACTACCTGTGCGCCGAACTGGCTCGCCCGATCATCCAAGCGCCCTCGTTGGCCGTAGGTGCAATAGAACGTCCACTTCCAGTCCGGATTCTTGGCGGCGACCGCCTCACATGCGCGCACAAGCCAGTTTTCAACCGCGCCTGTGTCCAGGCTGTTTACTATGTTCAGAATGCGCTTCACCGTCTCTCAGCCCGGCTTTTGCGGCGGAGCCTCCTTTTGAACCCGCGGCAAGCCCGTACGGCAAGAACCCACAGGCAGGCGTCCCGGATGCGGCCGCTTCTGACCGCTGACCAGATCGGGCGGCCCCAAACCGGAAGGTACCGCGCGAAAATCCGCGGTGCCACGGCGTCCAGCTCATCCGCCGATTTGAGAACCTCGCTATGTCCGGGAAGGCCTGCAACCAAAACGTAGTACAATGCTTCATTCATCGCTCGTACCGCCAGCTTCTCAAGAATCACCTCTTCTGCAACCGCCATGACCTCGGCGCGGTCTTGACGGTGGCGAATCTGGAACAGGTAGTCCTGAGCCAACTGCAGCGGGAGTAGCCTTGCCTGCCCCGTAGCTGAGGCGGCATGTTCGCGGTAGCTGGCCATTGGTTTGGAAATCCCAACGACGTCTGTCAAAGCGCCCACCCGGTAGAAGAAATCGTCATCAGCGATATGGCCTGCTTCCTTGCGGTAGGCACATTCCTTTACAAGAAGACTACGTGCTGTCAGGACCCCGGGGCAACGGTGAATGTGCTTCCCGTTCCACACGCCTTTCAAATAGCGGCTCGCATACTCACAACCAGTGTATAGGATCGGTTCGCCCCGATGAGGCAACGGGCTGGTCCTGATAACCTTACCAGAACCATCCATGTATCGACAGCCTGAGTATAAGTGGCGGGCCCTGGGGAATTTATCCAAGGCGCACTCCATTGCCTCCAGATATTCTGGGTCAAGGAGATCATCCTGATGCAGGATCGAAACGAATTCACCGGTGGCCTTGGTCGCTGCCCGGTTCCATGCATCGGCAAACCCAGTTGGTATAGGATTGGAATAATACTCTACCCGCTTCCCCCATTCGCTTGATTTGGCAATGGACGCGCTATCGTCCTCCGAGTGGTCGTCAACGACCACCACCTCGTCAGCCGGGCGCGTTTGGCCCAAGGCGCAGCGCAGGGATTCCGCCAGGTACGTGGAGCCGTTGCGGACCGGAATTACAATGGAGAATGTCATCTTGGCGGAGGGCGTCGGAAGATCTTCGGCGCGGTCACGGAGCCCTATGAACGCGGTGCTGGCCGAAAGCGCCGAAGGAGCTCGTACCCTGAGAGCGTTTTGAAGTGCTGGAGGCGCTTCTCCAAATGTTCCAACCGCTGCAAACAGCCGAGAGAGGAGCCTACTCTATTGTTTTGGAAATCGATGACCAGCCTATCCACCAGCAGAGCCAGCGTGCGAAACGCCTCTTGCTCAAAGGCAGTGGCGGGTGTAACCGCTGGGGGTGGGTCCGACTCAAAAAGGTTTTGAAGCAGATCGATGGACTTTCCCCAACCCGTCTTCTGGGCGGCGGTGTGTAATGCGTTTTTCTGCAGGTGTGCTAGAAGTACTCGGTCCTGAGAGAGCTGCCGGAGCCGCTTTGCCGCCGCCGGGATGTCCCCGATATCGACCACGAAACAGTTCTCCTCATCAGAAGCGTACTCTTCATGGCCGGTGAATCGCGTTATGACAGCGGTGCCACCACAGGCCATCATCTCCAGAGGCGGATAGCTAAAGCTCTCAACCTTGCTCATTTTCAACAACACGTCGCAAGAGGAGTACACTGCCCGCATTTGGTCGTAGGGAACCGACTGAAACAGGCGGTCATAACGCTGTCCCCTCTTGGGTTTGCCGTTACTGATGCACCAGACCTCCACGTCCAGGTCTTTGATCGCCGCGAAGGCATCATCCATCCCTTTGATTCCCCAATGAATCGGTCCCTCCAGCAGCACTCTCAACTGGCCAGTGCGGGGAGCAATTGGCGCGGTTCGAAACATGTGGGTTTCGTTCAGCGCGTTGGGAACATATAGAGCATTCTTCCCGAAATCCCGGTGCAGCCATTCCTGCATCCATTTGGCCACGACCACGTACTCGTAGGGGGCATGGTACGTTATGCGTGCCAGATCCGCTTCTAAATTGTCTTTCGAAACGAATCGGGACTCGTCGCTTTGGACGAGGTAAATCCACCGCTTCGCCTGGAGACCGAGCAGCGAGGCCTTATAAGCCGTCGTCCACCCGGTCGCGACCACGAGATCAAACGCTTTCGGGTAATTGGTTCTGAGTGAGTATAGCTGGGCCCGGTTGTTGGGAAACCATTCGAGCGTGCCCTCGCCGCCGATGTTCAGGAGCGAAACGTCAAAGTCCCGCTCGATGAGGCGATTCGCATGCTCCAACACGACCATGACTCCGCCAAAGCAAGTACAACAAGGCAGGATATAGCAAATGCGTTTGGGAATAATCAGGTCCTGTCTGAAATCTCAGGACTTGTTGCGACGTGATCTGCGTAGAAGTGCTGGAAAGAGGAAATGTCCGCAACCCCCATTTCCCAACCTGTGGACTGGGCTTGGAGGAACGTTCTTTCCACTGGAGGCTTGCGACGAAAACCAGCCCAAATCGCCAAGGCAGCAAGCGCGCGGGCAGGATGTCCCTTTAAGACGGCGTTCAAGACGGCGCCAAAACGGGGCACTTTAAATGGGTTGTCGAGCGATAGCCTGTGCAAGTGTGCCAGGATAGCAGCAGACCGCCCATTCCCAAACAGGATGCGCTCGAGGTACGCTCCGCTTACCCGCCTCTTGTCAATAAGGTGTGTAATTTCCAATTCCACAAACACGCCGACCCCGAGGTTTAGGTCATTTGCGGCATAGGAAAACTCGTCATCTCCGCCAGACATTAGCGACTCCCCTTTACGGTCTAACTGGGCTCGGAGAGGAGAGGTCTCTGCAGCCCTCTCATAATGTTGCGCAACGGCCCGCCGAACCACGAGGCCAGCTCCCCAGGGCACAGGCACTGCTGGTAGCAGGTTGCCCCAGGTGCTGCGCGAAATGGTTCTGACTGCGAGATAACACACGTAAGGCAGATGTTCGGGAGAGGGCGCGTGCTCGAATTCAGGTTTCAAAATACCCGCTCCATAGCATCCCAGATTAGTATGCTCGCACGCGATAGCACACGCATTGGAAAGGTATTCCTGGTGTGCGACGTTATCATCATCCAAAAAGACGAGAAGGCC
Organism: Candidatus Acidiferrum sp.; assembly: GCA_035566435.1. Taxonomy (GTDB): domain Bacteria; phylum Verrucomicrobiota; class Verrucomicrobiia; order Limisphaerales; family UBA8199; genus DATMRF01. Next base: position 24,188 of record DATMRF010000090.1, on the reverse strand, counting down.
TGTCTCTGCTTCGCGTATTCCTCGCAAACGTGCCGCGGTTAACCCAAGTTCATCTTCCCTAATATGGCGAGCGTGTGGATGCCAAGACAGATCCCATCCGCTTGCAAGCCGGTCTTTTGAGGCGTTGTCAATGAGCAGCAGTTCCCATTTGTCCTTGGGCAACGTCTGTGTCTTAAGTGCCTCCAGCGTCCGGCGTAAATAATCAGCGCGCGGATTGTGAGTGCAAATGATGACGGAAATTGGGAGCATGGTTAGTGCAGACGCCTTTTCAACTTAGTGCTCAAGGCTCGAAAGGGAATGCTCAGATACCACCCCAACGTCATGCGCCCTTTTTGGATTTGGTTAACATGTGCGCTAAAGGCCTCAGCTGCCATTCCGGATTCAAACCAGGGCATCATTTCGGGGTGAATCACGGATGGAATACGAGGCTCTTTTCCCGCTTCTTGGGGAGCGTGGCGCGCTGCAAACAGATTCTGCCTATACCACGGCTCGACAGCTTCCAGCTCCCACAGTTGCCAGCGGAGAGCATCGCAGCAAGCATATCCGCGATCGTTGAATAGCTTCTGCCAGTAAGTTGGCCATTGGCAGTTAACATGATGCTGTCCCCCCTGGCCCGGACACGCAGCGGAGAAATAAATCACGTCACCATGCCTCACTAAGGCATCAACTAGTATCGGCGCAAAAGCCTTATCCAGATGTTCCGCCACTTCAAAACAAATGACGATGTCGAATTGTTTACCGAGATTCCAAGGCTCGGCTAAATCTTGGTGGCGGACCTTTTCCGTTGAAACCTGCAACTTGTCCCGGGGTATTTCGACTCCGTCGACGCCGAAAACATCCGCGATGCCAAAATCAAGTGCTGCTCTTAACCACGTGCCCGTTCCGCAGCCCACGTCCAGCAGGCTTGCGGGCCTGGAGTTTGCGAACAAGACGGGCAATGCCGCCTGCGGCCCGCCGAGTGAGTGAAGATTTTTGGCGTGATTGTAATCGACGCTCATCTTTAGAGGTGCTTTCATTCACCGACTTGGTCGCTGTTGCGTCCCTGAGATCACATCTTTACAGTATCGCTGAAACAACGATGCTGATTGCGAGTTGTGTAAGTAGGTTGTTTCAAATGCATGAAAGATGCAACGACCAAAGATTGTCCCCAAGCCCAAACGTCTTTGATTCCCCAGTTTGTACTTTGGAACATGGCAGTAGGTCGGTTGGAGGCAGATGACTTTGACCCCCCGCTCGCGACATGCGATTGTCAACTCACCTGCGGCATCGGCACGGGAAGTTACGACAAGGGTCGGGCTTCCTACAAACCTGTAGATTTCGGTTGGAACCACGAGAAAGCAAGGTCCAGCAATAATAAGCGGGTTTTTGAAGTGGAAAGGGTCAATTCCGGCGAGCTTACAAAAACAGATTCTAAGGCTGTCTAGCTTTCGCAATACAATCGGCCAATTCCTGCGCTTATCGAACATTTTCTGTTCTTCGATGTGGTTTGCTTGGTACGCACAACCTATAATCATCTCGTGGTCCATTGCTGCGCGGATCGCGCGTTGCACGACACCAGTCTTCAAGGGTATGCAGTCCAAGTCAAAAAACACAACGACATCGAGATTGTGGGCGTTTTCTCGTAGTGTCTGGGTCAGGAATTCGCCATGTGAACAACTATCTTGTATTTGTTCAAGCGGTTCATCCAGCGAATCAAATACCTTCTTCTGCAGGAGCACAATTTCCGGAGCCGCGTTTGGCATGTGGAACGAGAAAGATTTCCACCTAATCATATTTGCTCCACTCAAATTCCGTAAATAACGGGCCATGATCAAGTGTAGGGAAGCGCGCTGGCGACCATTTCGCGGGTGCAACGACGCTCATTTGGAGAACGTCCTCCACAACATCAATAGTCTCACCATCCAGTCCGAGGAGTGCAGACAATGTGTAATCTCCCGGTAGCAAATCCAGCCGGTTAACTCGAAGTAATAGACGATTACGACCAGGTTCGAGGGTTACTTCACTGTCGGTAAAACCACCCCAAAACGTAGCGACTCGCTGTCCCAACGCATTGGTTATATTTAGCCCAGGCAAAACGCGATTTATAGTGCCTTTACTTTTTACTTCAAAAACAACTGCAAATGCATCACCAGATTTTATGATATTTTGGCTTTGGCCATTGGCATCAAGAAGAAGCACGTCTACGCACCTTGCGGCTCCAGAGCCCGTTCGGTCGGTACGTTCGCTGACAACCGTGAAAGCGTCTGTTTGTAGTGACTGATAAAACGCGAGAGATTTTCTAACCTCTCCTTGAAAAAGAAGGTTGCCCCTGTTCAAGACAAAGGCACTGCTGCACAAGGTTTCAATTGCCGCCATGTTGTGGCTTACGAAGAGCACGGTTCGTCCGCCTGTACTAACCTCCTGCATCTTGCCAAGGCACTTCTTCTGAAACTCGGCGTCGCCGACCGCGAGCACCTCATCCACGATCAAAATTTCCGGTTCCAGGTGCGCCGCAACGGCGAATGCGAGGCGGATATACATGCCGCTGCTGTAACGCTTCACGGGGGTGTCCAGAAACTTCTCCACCTCGGCAAACGCGACGATCTCATCAAACTTCTGCCTGATCTCCGTCCGGTGCATGCCGAGGATGGCTCCGTTCAGGAAGATGTTTTCGCGGCCGGTGAGTTCGGGGTGGAACCCGGTGCCCACTTCCAGCAGGCTGGCGACGCGGCCTTTGATGCGAACGCGGCCTTCGGTGGGTTCGGTGATCCGGCTGAGGATCTTGAGCAACGTGCTCTTGCCGGCACCGTTTCTGCCGATGATGCCGACGACGTCGCCCTGGTTGACTTCGAAGGAGACATCTTTCAGTGCCCAAAAGTCCTCGCAGGACGGACCGCCGACTACAGGACCACTAACCACAGGACCGCGAACTGCGGACCAGAGGCGGCGAGCAAGAGACCACGGACGACTGAGCACGGACTTCCCGGCATCCGCCAAAACGTCGCGCAAGGCTTTGTAGCGCATGCCGCCTTCTTGGCGGTGGCGGATGCGGTAGCGTTTGCCGAGGGATCCAACCTGGATGACTGTGTCAGAGCTCATCCTCTAAAAACAGATAGCAGATAGCAGAGAGCAGAAACCATTGTGCCGGAGCGCAGCAACTGTTTCCCGGGCATCCGCGCTTCATACCGGTTCTTCGGCAGAGCCGCAGATACCCGGATTGGTGTTGAAGCAAGCTGCTTCGTCCCATCGCGAACATCCACAGGTGGGTGACCTCGACTCTTCATTTCTGCTTCTGGCTTTCTCGGTGTTTTGTTGTTCCTCAAATGACGTCGGCAAATGTCCTTTCCATCTTGCGGAAGTACCAGATGCCGCTGGCGGACAACAGGACTACGAGGCAACAGGACATCAGGACGGAGGTCCACTCAAGCGGAGTTTCCCCGCGCAGGAGGGCCCAGCGGAAGCCGTCAATGATGCCGACCATGGGGTTGAGCGAGTAGAGAAGGCGCCATTTCTCGGGCACGATGGCGCTGCTGAAACCTACAGGCGAAATGTACAGGCCGAGCTGGACGATGAAGGGGACGATGTAGCGAAAGTCGCGGTATTCGACGTTAAGTGCACAGAGCCATAGGCCGGCCCCAAAGGAGGCCCCAAGAGCTAAAAGCATGAACAGCGGACAGGCGAGAATCCGCCAGTCGGGCAGGAAACCGTACCAGAGCATCAGGCTGGCCATGAGGGCGAGGGTAGTCAGAAAATCCACGAAGCTGGTGATAATTGACCCGGCGGGTACGATGAGGCGCGGAAAATAGATTTTGGAAATCAGGTTGGCGTTGCCGATCAGGCTGTTGCTGGACTCGCTCAGGGAGGTGGAAAAGAACTGCCAGGGCAGCATCGCGGCCATGACCAGCAAGGCATAAGGCACAGCGCCGGGCGCGGGGAGCTTGGCGATCCGGCTGAACACCACCGTGAAAACGATCATCGCCAGAAAAGGCCGGATCACAGCCCAGGCGATGCCGATGACAGTTTGCTTGTAGCGTACCAGAATGTCGCGCCAGGCAAGGAAGTAAAAGAGCTCGCGATAACGCCAAAGGTCGCGCCAATAATTCTTCTCGGCGCGGCCGGGTTCGATGATTAATTCATGCACCTGATTTAAGAAAAGCTGAGATTGGGAGTGCAGAAACCAGAAATTGCTAAAAAACACAGTCCAGCGGCCGATACAAGCTGCCGCACGTGGTTGATTGCAGGGATTTTCGCAAAACCACTGCTCGCGTTTTCAGATGTATTCGCCACGCGCAAGGCGCAAAGCGAGTTGGCGGACTACCGGACCACAGGACTACCGGACCACAGGACTACGGGACCACGGACTACGGGACCACTGGACCACCGAACTACGGACTATTGGACTGCCGGAGCACATACTAGCCGCCCAGGATTTTCACGATGATCGGCAAAATTCTGCGGCTCTTTCTTTCCCAGCTCTGGAGCATCGTCACCCGGGGGCTCAGCCGGGCGCGTTCGGGCGCCGGCAGCCGGTGGACCATCGCGGCGATGCGGTCGAGCCGGTCCAGGCCGCTGTCCAGGTGGGGCACGGTCCGGTCGCGCAGGAAGGGGGTGAAAGTTCAAAGTTGAAAGTTGAAGGTTGAAGGTTGGGACATAAACGGCCGAGATGGCGCCATTGGTGCGGAGGAATTTCAGGCCCTGGCTGGCCGAACCTTTGCTCAGGCCCAGGCGCGCGATCAGGTCGTCCATGGTCAGCGGCGCGGCGGAGATGAACAGGAGGCCGTAGGTTTCGCCCAGGGAACGGGCCTGGCCGAGCAGGCGCGAGATTTGCACAAAAAGGTCGATGACTTCGGTTTCGAGGGCGGAGAGGGTCGGGGGGTGGTTGATAGTCGGTGGTTGAGCTTCCTTCGTTGAAGCTATGGCGGCCGGGTAGTTGATAGGTGGTTTGGCGCCATCGGATTCCGGCTCGACGAGGGACTTCGAAGGGGAGTGAGAGGTCATGGCCGGTTCGCCTCTGTCGGACTTCGGCCAGAAAATTGGGTGGCGGGGCGCGGGCGTGGGCGGGCGCTCTGGCGGTCTTCAGGCGGTTCGTTCTGAGAGGTGTACAACACCTGCGAGAGTGATAGTGAGCAAAGGGTTTAGAATGTTCAAGAGGAAATGAACAGGAAATGGTCGAGGGTTGTTAGTTGATGGTTGATAGTTGGTTAGCAGAGGGTTTTTGCCGCGAAAAGGTGCCAAAAAAACGCGGAGAGGGAATGGAACCGCGAAATACGCGGAATACGCGGAATACGCGGAATACGCGGAGGAAGTGAATTGCCACAAAAAGGCACCAGAAGCCACGAAAAAGAGGGCCCGACGCAGAACCCGATTGTGACCGCGGATGGACGCGGATCGGGGCGGGGATGGTTTTCGATTACGAGGACCAGGATGAGGAAGAGAACGAGGATGAGGAGGAGGGACAGGTTGCCGCGAAAAGGCGCCAAAAAAACGCGAAGAGGGAATGGAACCGCGGAATACGCGGAATACGCGGAATACCCGGAAGTGGAGAAGGGCTGAAGGATAAAAACGGACTTTAACGCAAAGACGCAAAGGTGCAGAGGCGCGATTTGGCGGCAGATCAGAGACTGCCAATGAACGGTAGGGACGCGTTCTGTCACGTCCGCGTTATTTCCGGCAGGGATCGGGGACGCGGTGGAACGCGTCCCTACCGTTCCGTTGACCTCTGTGCCGCGGCAGCAGCGGTCGTAGCGCAGGTTTCCAAACCTGCCGTATCGCCGACTTCCAAGTCGGCACAGTGTCGTGATTGCATTGGTACCCGCAGGTTCGGAAACCGCGATACAGCAGGTTTGGAAACCTGCGATACGGCAGGTTTGGAAACCTGCGCTACCGGCAGGTTCGGAAAGCTGCGCTACCGGCAACGATGTGAAATATCCGGGCTAGCGGGCGCAGGCGGCGGCGCGGCGCGCGGAGCGGGCAACGCCAGTGCCATTGCAATGCGAGCAAACGGGACGATGGGTGGCATCGTCGAAGTCGGCCGCGACGACGGCCGGAATGCCTTTGCCGCAGTCGTCACAATCGAGCCATTGGTGGGAGTGGTTGGAGGTGATGGTGCCGTGGAGGCAGAGGCCGGTGCCGGCGCAGTGCGGGCAAGGGTCGACAGCAGTGTCAAAAGTGATTGTTTTCATGGTCGAGCGGGGACGTTAACCGTAGTTATTTAACAGTATTAGTATGTATATCTAAAGCTGTATAGAGCATAAGCCAAAAGTGTGGTGGACGGCAAGCAGAAATGAAGGGTGGCGAGCGAACGTGCAATTGGAGGTTAGGGAAAGGCAATTCCGGTTTAGAGTCGGGGCAGGAGGTGTCCGTATTATACCCTTTTATGGACAACGACAGACAAGCGACGCTGGGGTTTGATGTGGGGGAGCAAGAGCGTCCGAAAGCTAAACCGCAAACGGCAATAGTACAGTGTGAAGGTTATAGGTGTTGGGCCAGCAGAGGTCCCGATTCCCAATGGCGCGATCGTTCCGGCAAGCCGTTGAAGGTAATTGAGGTAGTGTCTGAGTTCTAAGGTGATTGGTGTTCGGCGCGGCGAGTTGAGACAACGCGCCCTACCTGCGCGGCGCGTGGGCACCGGGCGCGGAGAGGTGAAGGGCGAGAGCCTCGGAACCGGTGTGGCGCGATGCGCGCGCAGCGGCAAAGCCGCAATCGAGGAGCTTCAACCCCGGAATTTTGAGATGGTTACTCTCACTATATATGAGGCCACAAAAACCTGTTACCGTGGTAACGAGCGGCAGGAATTGCCTGCGGAGGGTGGTGGGGCACGGGGTTGGAATTACGGGGACACCGCGCTCAGCCACCGGGCTGCGCTCTGCGAAAACGCTGCGAATCTAAAATTCTTGTTTAGGCGGGCAGTTCTGGTAAGGATAGCTTCTACTGTGAGAATCGGGCACTTGTTGAGAAAGAGGGGCAGGGCAATCCAATGCACCTGATGGCCGGCGGTATCCTCCTTGCGGTTCTGGCGGAGCTCGACCCGAACTCCGCAGGCCGTGCCACCGGTCAAGGGTTGGTATTGATTGGGTTTCTGGCAGGCGCGCTCAAGTGCTGGTCGATTTCGCGGCGTCCCACGACCAACACCAAGTGCGCGCTCGGCCTGATGTTCGTCCTGTTGGGATTACTGGTTTCCTCCGCGCTGGCGATTCTTTCCCAAATGATGGCCTTCACACCCGCGCGAACGCTCGTCGCCGGGCTATTGGGAACTTGTTTTCTGGGTTGCCTCATTACCGGCCTGGTGCTCGCGATCATCGGCCTCACGGAGTTATCGAGGCAGCCCGGAGTGTTCGTGCAGGGCCGCGCGCAGGCGATCTGGACGCTCGTGCTGACCGGGGTGTTCGGAGTGATTTTCATATTCGGCGCGGTGGCGGGAATACAGCGAGCGGGTCAAATCGCCGGTTCCGGGCGCGGCGCCGCGGCCGGGCAGTTTGTGAATTTTGATGAGCTAAACTTCCGCTTCCGAGCGCCAGACCGGCCCTGGGTGGCCCTGAACGCGGCAAAGCTCAACAAGGACGCCAAGCTCAGTTTCATGCGGCGGGCACCGGAAGTGTATTTCACGATCATAGCGGAACGGGCGGGCAGCGCGCAGGATTTCACCTGCGAGCGGTTGGCGGAAATTGGCAAAGCGCACCTCGAATCCGCGGCGGAGTCCAGCCGCGTGGTCAAAGAGACGCCGTATCACCTGAACGGCCTGGACGGTTTGCTCGTCGACACCGAGGTCTCCCTCCACGGGGAGGCGCTGTTTTATCAACACTGGTACATTGCGACCAACGGCTTTGCTTACCAGCTCATCGGCTACGGGCTCTTGCGGGAGCGCTCCCGCATCGTGGCGGAGTTAGGGAGACTATTCAGCCGGTTCGAGCTGGGTGATCCCACGCGGGTTGCCTTCGTCGGGGGGCCAGGCTTTCGAACCAATTTTGCTTCGTCGCAATACCATTACTCAGTCGCGGTGACCAATTCGGTCTGGCACGCCTACCATTCTCTGCAGAAGGATCTTCCCGAGGCCGAGTTTGGCGCCTCACGGGGAGACAGTTGCCTGGTCGTGGTCCCGGTTTGGCTGGCCGGAGAAAGCCCCGGCCTGGAAAGCCTGACGGCGGGACTGCTGGCGGTGATGGGCATCAAATATCCCGCCGAGGAGCTGCAAAATCGAAGCGAGTACGCGCCGAATCAGTTTGAAGGAGTCCGGTATGATTACGAGCGTGACGTGGAGAAAACGCGCTATCATTACCGTCTCGGGATTCTGCGCGGCACAGATACAGCATACCTGGTGGCGGCCTGGACACAACGGCGGGCGGCGGACGCCGAATCGATCCTGGCCGATGCTTTTGCGCGGGTTCAGTTTGACTCGGGAGTGATGCCGTTGCTATCCGCGGCCAGACCCTATACACCCCAGGAACGAAAAACCCAGGCGTTCGTGCTGAATCACGCCGGGCTGTTCCATTATAACGACGGGGATTACGAACAAGCGCTGCCGCTGTTCCGCGCCGCCGCTCGGATAAACGGCTTCGAAAGGATTTATGTGATTAACGCGCTGCAAACCTGGCGACATCTCGAGCGCCCGCGCGAGACGTTGGAATTCCTGCGTTCCCAGCCTGCGGCCATCCTTCAGAACCCGGACGTGCGGGCCTGGCAAGCGTATTTCCAGGCGGAAGCTTCCCTAACGGACGAGGCGCTGACCAACTACGCCAATCTTTTCACCGACGGCTATCACGAGGACACCCACTTTTCTCAATATGTGAACCTGCTCAACGCGCAGCGGCGTTTTCCCGAGGCCCTGGCAGCCATCGAAACCTATCTGAAGAAAGAGGATTCCATCCCGGTGCGCCTCTTGGAGGCGCAGACTTACCGGCTGCGAGGGGACTTGCCCAAAGCGATCAGCCTGCTGAAGCAACAACGTGAGAAGGCGCCCTTTAACTTCCAGGTCGCGGGCGCTTTAGCCGAAACCAGCCTGGCTGCGGGGCTGTATAACGACGCCCTGGAAATCACTCGCGAGATGGCCAAGCGAAATCGTGACTCGGCGTACGCGCTTTATCTCAGGGGCAGGAGCGAGTTTGGGCTCAAGTGGTACCGTGAGGCCAAGACGTCGTTTGAAGCGGCCGCCAAACACGCGCCGGCTGACAAAACGATCAGTTCGTACCTTGAGCTCGTCGGCGGCGTGCTTGGCGAGGGGAACAACAGCGCGGTCAAGGAACCCATCGAACCGGTCGCCATCCCGTTGGCCTGGACCAACGCCCCCGGCAAGGCGGTGCCGGAAGGCTATGCCAGGGGCTACGGGGCCTATTACTTGCGGCGGATTGTCGCCGTGTCCTGGCAGCCGGGGAAAGAACATAAAACGACCGAATATTTGCAGGTTCAGCTCTTGGATTCTTCCGGCGTGTCAGCTTTCAGCACGCTGCAACGGCCCTTCGACCCCTTGAGCGAGCAACTGTTTGTCAACGAGGTCCGTGTTCTGGACCGCGCGGGCAACACCATCTCCACCGGGAAGCTGGCGGATGACTATGTGCTCGACGAGCATCCGCAGGACATCGCCACCCATAGAAAGGTGCTCAACATTCCTGTGCCGGGGCTTCAACCCGGCTGCCAATTGCTCGCGACGATAACCCGGCGCGAACTTGGGAAGCTGGAAGAGTTCGCGTTTTTCGAGAATCCCTTCTCGGGAGGGTTTCCCATTCGGGAGAGCCTGGTGCTGCTGACGGGCGATGCGACGGGGCTCAAGTACCGGAGCGCGCCTCCAGGGGAACCGGAGAAACTACGCGAAGGCCTTTGCTGGCGCTGCGCCGAACCGCTGGTCGTGCGCTATGAACCGCTGGAGCCGCCGCTGGCGACTTTCGCGCCGATGCTCTGGATCGCCGACGGTTCTGCCCGCTGGACCGCCCTGGTGACGAACTACCTCGCCTCGATTGCCGACCGGCTCGAGCCTGATACCGCAGTGGCCGAGCAAAGCCGGAAGGTGGTCGCCGGAGCCGACAAGATGGCGGGGAAAATCGCGGCGCTGGGTGATTATGTGCAGACCAATTACACGTATAAAGCAATTGAGTTTGGCCGCCGCGCCCGCATCCCCAACAAAGCGGCTGAAGTGATGGGCAACAAGTACGGCGATTGCAAGGACCACGCCGTCCTGCTGCAACAGATGCTCACTGCCGCGGGTGTACCCGCCCGGCTGGCGCTCGTGAGCCACAACTCACCGGTCCAGCAGGACCTACCTTCGCTCGACCAGTTCGATCACATGATTGTCTTCGTGCCGATCGACCGAGGCTTGTTTATCGATGTAACGGACAAAGGGTCCGATCCAGTCTGCGGGAGTCCGGTCGGGTTGGCTGGGCGCGACGCGCTCATCCTGGATCGCGACAATCCGCGATTTGCCACCATCCCCGGCCCGACTGAGGATGTTTGCGGCATTGAACTGGAACGCCGCCTCCGGGTAGTGGACCAGGAAAGCGTCGTCGGCGAGGAAACGGTCACGGCGCGAGGGATTCACGCGGCTTACCTGCGAAATTTTCTGCGGCAAATTCCGCCGCCCTCGCGAAGAATGGTCTTCCAGCAGCAGACGGGTTTGGCGGATGTTGAACTGACGGATTTCAAGGCCGAGCCGCTGGCCACGCCGCGAGAGCCGCTGGTCATTCAGTACGCCTACACTCTCAAGAAGCAGTTCCATCGCTCGAAGGGCCACCTCTCCGGGGTGGTCCGGGCGGCGCTGGAGCGGACTTACCTGGCGCCCGGGCCGGTTGACAACCGGCTGACCCCTTTCGAGATCCGTATCCCGCTAAGATTAAAGAGCACCGTTTCGGTCGAAATTCCGCAGGGTTTCGCGGCCGAGCTGCCCGCGGACCTGACGCCGCAATTGGATTCGCGTTTTGCGGCCTGCACCAATAGTTGGTGGCTCGAAGGCGGGAGCTTGAAAGCCCGGTTCGAGTGCCGTCAGCCCGAGGGAGAATTCAAGTCTTCCGATTACACGGCGTTCCGCGAAACGATGGCTCATGCTCTCTCGCTGCTGGAAAAGGAGCTTGTCTTTAATGCCATTCAAGGTGCTGGCAATTGAGCGGGGTGGTAGGCGCCAGTCGGCTGCGGGGGCATTTCTAGAATACTCGATCGCGGCTTAACCCAATGAAAACGACAACCACCAACAGCATCCACCGCCAGCAGCTCTTTCACTGGATCGGCCGCGAGTTGGACAAGGCTAACAAAGGCCACAAGGCGCTATGTGCTTCATTTCGCCAAAATGATCAGAGAGAAGAAGCGGCATCCCTCACCGCGGAGGAAAGCAGCCGCCTTGATTCCCGCCGCAACTCAAACCGCGCCCGTTGCGAAGCCCCAGAAGGAGCGAACGAAAGCTGCGGTTGACGCACAAACCTTCAAGCGCAAGTTCGGCCTCGAGCTCGACTATGTTCACGAACGAGAATGGCGGGTGGTCTATCACGCCGGCAGCAAGGCCTTCGTTCAAGGCCCCGGCGTTCCGGAATATTATCTTCCATACGTCCCCGGCGAGGAACTATTCACGCTCGTCCTGCCGGACAACAAGGCGGTCAGCCGCCTCCGTCAGACCGACTGGTTCACCGAGCGCCTTTTCACCCCTTGGAAGCATTATCCACGATTGAAACACCGCCAGGTGCCGCCAGTCACGATTCTGGCTCACTCCGACCTCGGCACCTTCTGACGTTTCATGGTGCCTCAATGATGGCAAGGTCAGAAGGGACAGTTCGTGGCCAGCACAGGTTGAAAAACGCCGAAATGCTTTTCGTACGCTCCTGGCAAGGTGCGGGTGTCCTGAAACAGGGCACAGTTAAGTTACGAACGGCACCGGGAAGAAGACCTCCGTTGCGCGTGCCCGCTTTATCCAGGCACCGGTCATAGCCCTCTTTGGCGTTGTGGTCTGGTACTGCTCATGCTGTCACAAACGCGCATGAGGAAAACCTATGGAAATGCCCGCTTGGAAACTCCGGGGCTTCGTTTGAAGGCAAAATTCTTGCTCAGAGCATTCGTCGGCTTGCAAGCCATGAAAGGGGCACAGGAAGCTGAAAATGGCGTTCGCGCTGATTCAAAGAGGCGCGTATTGGCTCTCCTCGCGATCTGTTTGGGCATAGTGGGTCTCCCCGATACTGCCCGACCGCAGGCGCTGGCAGCGCGAGGCACCATCGACCTGAGCGACCACAACCTCATCACTGACAGTTATGATTCTTCCGATCCTTCGAAAAGCACCAACGGCCAGTACGACCCGGCCAGGTACAAAGGCGATAAAGGCGACGTGATGGTGGGTCCGATGGGAGCCCCTGGCGGGATCATCAACTCGCTCAGCGCATCCGGGGGAAGCGCTAAAATTTACGGCCACGCTCACACGGGGCCGGGAAGCCAGGCCGCGGTCCTCCAAATCGGACCGCAGGGTTATTGTGGTGCCCATGCAGACGAATTGGCGGTTGGGACAGGCAACGTCGATCCCGGTTGGTGGGTGCCCGATTCGAATTTCGAGTTCCGGACAAACTCCTTCCCCAACACAACGGGTTACCAGAGCACCATCCCTTCAGGCTACCTCATGATCACCTCCAATTGGAGTGTTTCCTATACCACAAACGTATCCACCTATCCCGACCCGGCACCCCCGGGTGGAGTGACCGTCGTGTGCGGCGCCTTGACATTCTCCACTAATCCTCCGCTCGTCTCGTGCTGCCTGGTTGTCACGAACAACAACAACGGCGTGAAGTCTTACTTTTACCGGGCCATCACTGGCTATTCGTATACCTTCACGCAATCGTACACGAGTTACTATACCAATCAGTACGACAGCATCCTCTACGGTAACGGCGCTTCCTCCCTGGCCTGCGTCAACCCCAGCAATCCCAACAGCACTAGCAATCCCTATGTGCTCACTTCCGGTGTGACCGGTCAGACAAATTATTTTGTCACAAGCAGCCTCTTCGGCGACACCATAGTCATCGGCAGCAACGTCGTTCTGGCGATATCCGGCGGGCTCAACATGAGCGGGAACGACGGCTTTACTGTAGGCAGAAACGCAAACGTGATCGTCTACTCCGGCGGCACCTCCTGCGTGGTGGGCGGCATTGGCGTTATCAACCTGGCCGGTTACGCCGCCGATTTCGTCCTGTACGCCGCACCGACCGTGACCAGCCTCAGCTTCAACAGCAACGGGGGGTTTATCGGAGTCCTCGTCGCCCCCAGCGCGAATATCGCCCTGAATGACGGCGGGAATGGCGGGAGCTTCACCGGCTGCCTCGTCGCAAACGCAGTCACCATGACGGGTAATTACAACTTCCATTTCGATGAGAGTTTGAGAACAGCCCAGCTCTGCCCGCCTGAGCTCACTGCCCAACCGCAAAGCCGGAATGTGACGGCCGGCCAAAACGTCGCGTTCAGCGTCTCTGCGAGCGCGGCGGCCAGCTACCAGTGGCAGTTTAACGGAACCAACCTGTTGAACGCGACCAATGCCACCCTCACACTTAGCAATGTTCAACCCGGCGATGCCGGCGGCTATTCGGTCGTGGTCGAGAATGCCCTCGGATCGTTCACCAGCATCGCAGCGATGCTGACGCTCCCACCGCCGAACATCACGAGCCAACCCACGAGCCAGGCAGCAGTGGTCGGTGGCAGCGTCACTTTCCTGGTGGCCGCGGCAGGACAGCCCCCGCTGAGTTATCAGTGGCGGGCCAGCGGCGCAGATCTGTCAGGCCAAACCAACGCCAGCCTGACGATCGCGCCCGTCCGATCCTCTGATTTCACGGATTACACTGTGCTGGTGAGCGACGCTGATGGCTCCGTTCTGAGCGCCGTGGCAGCACTCACGCCGGCTGCGTCGCCAGCAATTTCTTCATTCGGCCTCAACCTTGATACGGCTACGCTTGGTTTCCCGACTGAGCAGGGACCCACCTACGTCGTGGAGTACAAACTGAGCCTGGGTGAGGCGGTATGGCGAGAACTGACGAGGGTTGCTGGGACCGGGTTGCCCATCACGGTAACTGACATTGGGCTGACCGACGCCGCGAGGTTCTACCGGGTTCAGGTCAGATAGGGCAAGATGGTCTCAATCACCGCGTCGCCGACGAACGGACCGCAACTCTATACTCCCCCACCCGTGCAGCCAGTTACCGGTGGCGCCAGGCTCCGGCGTGTTTTCAATTTCAACCGGCGGACAGATTTGGCTTTGTCAGGGTGGCTTTGTCAGGGTTGACGCCGCGCGGGGTCCGGGCTACAAGCTTGGGTTCAGAAGCACCAATTGGAGCAACGTCATATCCCGGCATTTGCCGGAGAAAGCCAGTGTGCAAACGATTCTTCCCTCCGAGTTCAAACGTCAAATGGTTCTGATGCTGGACGGCTCGCCCCACGTGGTCGAGGATATGCACACCAGCGGCACCGCCCAGACCAGGCACAGGCTCCACACCCGCCTGCGCCACCTCACGACCGGCCGCGTCATTGAGCGCGTCTTCGCCGAAAATGAGCGCGTGCCTGTGGCACCACTCGAAACCCGCCGCGTGACCTACAGCTACGGCCAAGGGGAAACGTACTTCTTCAGTGACGCAGAGACTTTCGACGAGTTGGAGTTCAGCGACGAACAAATCGGCGAGCGCCGCTGGTTTCTGAAGGAGAACGAGGAATACAAAGCCCTTCGGCTCGACGGCAGGCTCCTCGACATCGTCTTGCCGCCGCAAATATCGCTCAAGGTCGTGGACACCGCTCCGCCCGCCCGTACAGGCTTGAACACGTCATGGAAGGAGGCGAAGCTCGAAACTGGCCTTCAAATCATGGTTCCGCTGTTCATCACCAACGGCGACATCATCCGCGTCGACACCGCCGGAAAGAAATACCTGGGCAAGGAAACGTCCGGGATATAAACCCGGCGGCACATAGAAGTCCGCCGGCCGCGGTTGCGGTTTGCCGCCGCTCGCTCGCAACCCGACCTCACCAGGTCTTAAGATGCACGCTGTTCGGGTTGCACCCAACGACCGATGACGACCTGCCCTCAGTCGCCTCGACTCCGCGCAGTCAACACGCCGATGAGCACGCCCAGGCCGAACGCGATTCCGAGGGCATGATACGGATGCTCGCGGATAGTCTTGTCGGTCGCTTTAGCGGCGGCAGTGGTCTGGTCTTGCAGGCGTTCGCAAACCTCTTTGGCCTTCTCGATTACGTTTTCCAGTTTTGCCTTGATTTCACCCTTCTCGGTATCGATACGATTTGGTGCTTCCATATGTTTTTCTTTGCTGATTCACCGTCGCTCAACTGTCTCACTTTCGCAATGGCCGCCTCCGCGGTTTGAAACCCTTGACATGCGGGAAAACACGAGAAGCATAAGAACCATGTTCAAGCCTGGCCCACTTGGCCCATTCCCAAGCCTTCGCTGCGCTCTAGCCCGGGCTTATCACATTGCGGGCCCTCGGCCCTGGCTGGCCTGCTCTGGCTTTATTAATACAAACCCTCTTCCACTAAGAAGACCTCGTCCCTTTCGCCGTGCTAAAGTTTCCCCATGATTGATTTTGGGCATCAACTGCCTTGTGCGGCGGGGCCTATTGAAATTGCCGGGCGTGCTCTCGAGCCTCGGGTTAAAGCGGCAGGGGAATGCTGCACTCCAAAACCTGTCGGGCGTACGGTGCGTCCACTGTGCGCGCTGGCGTATTGGAGTGCGGCCGTTCTTTGCACCGGATTGCACCACGTTGCAGTGCTTTGCACTACTTTGCACTGGTTTTTGAAAGGTCACTGGCCCCCGGCGGTTCACGCCGGCGGCCATGTTGGTTTTGTCCCGCCCCTGCAGGCCTGGGGAGAATTGTTTGGACTCGTTTCCCGGGCCTGCGGCCTAACGCAGTTTGCGACGGTCACTGTCCAGAGACGCGAAAGAAGCCGGCGCCGGGCTGGATCGGAACGGTGGCGGTCTGGTTTGTCGTGGGCGCCCCGATGTTGCTCCACACGGGAGCCGTCAGGCTGCTCTTGAACTGCAATTGGAACGGAGGCGTGCCGTAGGCCCAATCGACGACTGCGTTAGGCCCGTTCCGGGCGATATGGGTGAGGCGTGGCTTGAGCGCGCGATAGGATTTAATAGCATTTGAGTAGTTGGGATCGTTAATAAGGATCTTGTCCCCCGTTACGAGATTTGTCACCGAAAAGAACTCTTCGGTGGCGCGCCCCGTGCTCTGGAAGTAAATCACCTGGAACGGGTAAACCCCACTGGTCGTCACCTGAAAGTCGAACAGAGTGTCGGCCGCCCCGCGACCACCGTCGAATAAGCCCAACACCATGGGCGAACCGGACACGCCCTGCGGGGGCAAGGCATTGACCTCGAAACCGTCATCACTATTCACGCCGAACCGGTAGTAGCCGGCGGGCAAATCTAGGAAAAGTAATGCCTCAGTTGAGTACCAACTCGCACCACCCGTGGGAAGCCCGGGGAATAGCACGTCGTTTGTAAAGTCGCCTTCGTCGAACCCATCGCCATTGAAGTTGATTACGGTATCGACATTGTAAGAACCGTCGGGATTGGGTCCGAGCACGGCATCGTTGGTATAGGGCTGCCCGGTGTTCGTGTTGATCAATGTGCCATTCAACTGCGCCACGGCACGAGCAATCGAACTATCCAGGACGAAGGCGAATGCCTGGGAGTAGGCCGAAACCAGGCGGAAGTTGAAGCCTCGTGTGACGCCCGAGCCTGGCGGGAGCGCATAAGCTGCGGGCAATGTGGTGAAACTCGTGATGAACTCTACTTCGTTGGTGTAAAATCCCCCGAGGTTATCGGCATAGGTGAGCGTGTACACATGGGGACCACTGGTCAACCCCACGGAGGTTGCACCGGGATAAGTAACGCTCGTCAGGCCGCCGCCCAACGAGGTAACAGTCGGTGGAGGCGACACCAGGCTGTAATCAAGTTTTAATTGGATTGGGTTGGCCACCGTGAGGGTGGGGCCGTTGGTGATAATTGCCGCGTAGGGAGGAACGGAGGTCGCCGGGAGGCCGCTGGTGCCATCCGGAGGCGTCACCGACACGACCTGCGGCCCGGCAGGGAATGTCGTGGCCGGCGTTTGGGCAAATGCGATGTCATCCACGGCATTATTGTACGCGTTGCCTTCGCTTTCACCCGCGCCCAGGGTGGAAGGCACCCGGAGGAGCTGCAACTTCAAGGACTGCCCCGGCAGGCCGGTGTAGTTGATGTTGACCGGGTGGTTCTTGGTGGCATCCGACAAGTATGAAACGGTGGTGGGGCCGCTCAGAACGTTGGTCCCGGACACGACGCTGACTTGATAAGTGAATCTCTCTTTGTCATTGTAATAGGCGTCAAAGCTGAATGATTCGACCGTCACACGTGCGGACGGGTTATTGGGAATAAAGGTGAGCTCCTCAGTGCTGCCTACGAAGCTGTCTTGGAGCTGGACTGCCCCCGCCCAGGGCGTTCCAGGAGCGTTGTAATATTCCCATCTCGTGTCTGGCCATGGGCTCCCGCTCCACCTCAGGCCGATGTTCGGCGTGCCGAATCCTGAGACGGTTACGCCACCGCTTGAGATCGCGGCATAGTTCCCGAAGTTAGTGATTCCGGGGGGGGCATTTGGGTTTTCCATTTGAGGGGGAGTGCATGAAGCCGCATCGCTATCAAAAGTCAAAGTCGTGTCTGCGTGTGCGCCGCGTCCAAGGAAGACGCCGATCGCAATCAGTGCCCCGGTGCGACAGACTCCAAGTGTTTTTCTTTTCATGGGTTTGTTTCTAGCTCGTTTTTGCGTTTGGGTTTAGCGACATCCTGGTGTACGTGGAATAGTGGTCAGTGAGAGTGCTGAGACAGCAATGGACCGGAAGGCCGGACAGGAGGAACAGTCACTTTCATGCTTCGGTTGTCTCACGCGGAACGGCCCATGAGTCGCCGGTTAAGGGCCGACGACACAGGCTTCAACAAAAAACCTACACCCGAAGCCGGGCGGTTCAATACCCTGTTTAGGGGGGAGGCGTCAGGAACGTGCAAACAATTTCCGGGCGCGGTGTTATCAAAAATGCCCCTCACCCCGGCCCTCTCCCAAAGGGAGAGGGAGGTCCGCCGGCAACCAGCCGGAAAAACGCACGCGGCAGCACCCAGCTTTAAGTCGCGCGATGCTTTTTCGTTTTCCTGGGGAGTGGGTTAGGGAATTCCTCCCGGGGCCGGCCGCCTGCGAAGCGGTGCAGCATCCCCTCCAAAATGATGCTCCCCTGCCCGGGAACGCGCCGGTGGTGGCCAACGGCGACGCAACATCAGGCGTAGCTGAGGGCTTTCATCATCGGTTCGAGCCTGGCCAAGTAGGGTTCGAGATGGCGGCGGTAGTGTTGCCAGCGACCGATGGCGCGTTTGCTGACCGGCTTGGTCACTTCCGCGTAACTTGGCGAACGGAGCGATTTGCTCCGTGCATGTTCATCGAAGCGCAGGACCCGCTCATCCCACGGAACTGCAAGGAATCCCAACACTTTGCGCGACGTGCCTTCCAGGTCATCCACGAGCTCCTCGTAACGCACTTCGAGGAACGGATTTCGCAGCCGGGGCAGGAGCGTCCGCCAGAAACCCATCACCGAAAGGTATTGGGTCACTGTTCCTTCCAGACTCAGATAAGCGGAGCTGACCGGGTTGGGGGAGAGGGACTGCATGAAACAACTGAGGCACACATCGCGCGGATCGCGCAGCGCGATCAGAAACTTGGCTTCGGGAAAGATGCGGACTGCCGCGGGAATCAACGTATTCAAAGCCGGATTCTTGTCCACGAGCATTTTGTCGCCGCGCGGTTTGCCAAGAAACAATTCGGTGAACCGAAAATAATTCTCGCGCGATTGCCGGAGCCGGCTGGCCGGCGCTGACTCCAATACTTCAAACACCGATGCTTCGGGCGGGAATCCGCGGCTCAAGGGGAGGTAGGCCTCGTCGTGGAGAATGTGCGTTTCCTCGGCCGTGAGCACACCGGGATGCGAATCCAGCACCTGTTCCAGCAGCGTGGTGCCGGAGCGGGGATGGCCGCACAAAATGGCAAACCGCTGCAGAGGCTGCAGCGCCTCCGCAGCGCCCGCCCAACGGTCAAGCGCACTTGGGGAGATGGTCTCCTCCATCTCGCGCACCCGGCCTTGAATCCGTTGCAGAGTGGCGATGTGATTTACCACGGCCGGACGGATGAGCGCTTTGGCTTCGAGGAACGCCTCCATCGCCTCATCGTAACGAGCGAGCCGATCGAGAATTTCCCCTAGTTCATACCAACAGCGGCCCCACCAGGGATCGGCAGAGGCGCCGATCACCAACGCGCGCACGCCGCTTTCGGCTTCAACCAAGCGGCCGGACAGCCGAGCCAACCGCGCACGCACAAGCCGCGCTGGAGGAAAGGCTGCGTCCAGTTTCAACGCGCGCTCCGCGAGCTGGGCCGCTTCCTCCAGATTGGCGTGGCGTTCGCTGATTTCCGCCAGCGTGACGAAGACGTCGGCCGTGGCGCCGTTTTCCTGCGCCGCACGGTCAAAGTAGCCCTTCGCCATTTCAGAACTTCCGAACTCCTGGCAGCGCCGCCCGGCCTCGGCCAGGGTGTCCACCTTTCGGGACGCGACGCGCACCGCCTTCTCCAGGCATCGTTCCGCTGCGGGATAGTCATAGCGCATCCCATAGGCGCGTCCCAGATCCAGTTGAATATTGGCGTTGGCGGGATCCAGCTTGGCGGCGCGTTCCAAGGTCTCGATAGATTGTTGATAATCCAAGCGTTTCCAGGACTCCGCGGCTTCCTGGAACAGGCGGGACAGGGAGCGCTGGGACACGAGCCGCTGCCGTTTCATGGTCACGCGGGCGAACATGCGAGACGGTCATCCGGAATGCAAGTGGTCTTTGGCAAAGGGGGTTGCCAAGCGCGCGTTTCACCATGTCGCAGGGCCGTCGGTCCACCTGTGGAAGCGGCGCAGGTGTGTAGTCTGCGGCGCCGCAAACGGTCGGAGCGCTCGCCAAGTTCGAGCCCCTGCAGATTGGAATTCTGCGATACAGCAGATTGAAAAATCCGCGCTACCCACTGGCCAGTCAGAAGAGGTCAGAAGAGTATGGCAAGCGCGAGGTTGCCAGGAGGCCGGTCTTGCGTTAAGTAAGTGAAGTGTCCGAGAAACGTCCGAGAATTACGCGGCGGTGGTCCAAACAGGACCCGTCCTACTGGCGCGAACGGCTGTTCAAAAATGAATACGCCTACAAGGGCGAACGGGCCAAGGTCCGCTCCTGGTCGGTGAAGCTCCAATTGTTCGGCAAACGGAAGTCGTTTACGCTGGGTTCCCACGAACGCGCCAAGGCCGCGGAGGAGGCATGTCAGCTTTACCGGGCCATCATCGAGCAAGGATGGGGGGCGGTCTCCCGCAGCCGTGCCGGTGCCGGGTTGCGAGGCCGTATCTTGTCCGGGTCGCCGATTTCGTCGCCCTCCCTTCGGGACGACGCTGAGTATTGGAAAGGGCGGCTCATCCATCGGAAGTATCCCGAGCCAGACGAGTCGCACGGGGACCGTGAATTCTCCATCTGGATCGAGCATGCCCGCACGAGCCAGTATTTTCCTTTGGGAACAAGCGATGAAAACGAGGCGGCTGCCCGAGCAATGCGCATCTATCGGGCGGTCATTACCAAAGGCTGGGCCAGTGCGAACGCGCGTTTTCCTCGCGAGTTGACCTTGGCGCTGCGCTGGCGGGACAACCCGCTCGCCTGGACCTACACCACGGTCCATACGCGCCTGGGCAGCGGCCCGCTCAAACCGGGTTCCGGCCGCGCTGTCCCGGAAGCGGACCTGAGCGTGGTGATCATCGAGCCTGATGCGCCGATCCGTTTCGCGCTGGAGGCCTGTATCAACAGCCAGGAGGGTTTTCGGTGCGACGCCAGCTTTGCCAGCGCCGCGGAAGCCCTTCACGAAATCTCCCGCCGGCGGGTCGATCTTGCCCTGGCGAACCACGATCTCCCGGACGAGCCGAGCGCGGTTCGCGCCGAGGAGTTACAGCGCGCCCGGCCCGGCTTCAGCGTGCTATCCTATTCCGTATTCGAAGACTCCGATCAACTGTTTAAATCGACGCCGGGTGGCGCCGCGGTTTACATGTTGAAGCGCACCTCGCCTGGACGGATCCTGGAGCCGATTGCGGGATTGGCAAGGCCAGCGACTCGCGAGCAGATCGCCTCTCGCGTGCGGGAGTACTTCCGGGAGCTTTCCGCGTTGCTGCCTTCCGGCCCTCCGTTCTGGAAGTTGGCCAAACTTACGCCGCGCGAGCACGAGATCCTGGTGTTCCTGAGCAAAGGCGACCTCGTCAAGGAAATCGCAGACGCCCTCGGCATCAGCAATTGGACAGTTCACGGGCACGTGAAGAGCATATTCGAGAAGCTCAAGGTCCACACCCGCACCGAGGCCGTGATTAGGTATCTGCAGAAGTAGCCGCCCAGCCAAAGACTTGCGGTTTCGGGAAATGGCGGTTTAAAATGCCCGCATGAAATTCCTTCCAAAAAGACTACTTCTTGGCTTGCTCACCCTTCTCGTTCTCTGCGCCAGCAGCCTGGCGGGAGAGTTTTTCATCCACGACGGCGACCGGGTGGTGTTCCTCGGGGACAGCATTACTGAGCAGCGGCTTTACACCACCTATATCGAGGCCTATACCCTGACCCGATATCCGAACTGGAGGCTCTGGTTCCGCAACGTGGGCTGGGGCGGCGACACCGCGTGGCTGCGGCAGCGGGCGCACCCGAATGAGGGGCAGCTTTTTGCGGCGGATGAATCGCTTCAACAAAAGATGGTCGGGAATGCGGTGGGGCGGGGTCTCGAACGAGATGTGCTGCCGCTCAAGCCGACCGTCGTGACGGTTGACTTCGGAATGAACGACCACGCTTACCAGGCGTTCCGGGAGGACATTTTTAAGGCGTATGCCCGAAGCCAGACACAGATTGCGAAAGTGCTGGAGGGCAAAGGGGCGCGGGTGGCTTTGCTGACGCCCCAGCCGATCGAGGAGAAGCGGGCCGACCCCGACAAAGACGTGAAGAATGAATCCCTTCGCAAATTCTCTGACGGCTTGAAGGAGGTGGCCGAGAAGACCGGTTCGACGTTTGTGGACCAGTTCGATCCCTACTTGGCGATTATGTTGCGCGAGAGGCAAGGCAACCCGACGGCGATCATCGGCGGGGGAGACGCTGTTCATCCGGGGCCGCCTGGCCATACGCTCATGGCTTGGGCGGTGCTGAAGGGGTTGGGCGCGCCCGCCATGGTGTCGCGGGCGGATATCGACGCCGGCGCGCAGACGGTGACCACTACTGAAGGTTGCCAGGTTGGGCATCTGAAGGTCGCCGATGGCGTGGTCAGTTTCGACCGCACAGACGAAGCGCTGCCCATGCCAATTGATTCGAAGGCCGAGCCGGCGCTGAAACTCGCGCCGGTGCTGGACGAGTTGAGCCGCTACGAACTTCGCCTGACTGGAATGCCGACTGGTGACTATGAACTAACGGTCGATGGTGACGCTGCCGGCAAGTTCGCGGGCGAAGAACTCGGAAAGGGCTGCAATCTCACGCTGAGGGCCGGGCCAATCTCCAAACAGGCCCAGGAGGTGCTAAGATTGGTTTTCGAGAAAAACAACATTTTCTTCCATCGCTGGCGTGAGGTTCAATTGTTCGCGCTTCCCGCCTGGGCGCAAATCCCGGAGGTCGAGAGCAAACGGTCTGCGGAGTTGGCGAGGCTGGATGGGGAAATCGCGGAGCTGGAGGCGCAGATCGATTCAGCTCGCAAACCGAAGTCGAGGCATTTTGAGCTTAAGCGGGTGGGGCAGTAAGGCGTAACGAGTACGGTTCAAACCGGGGTTGATCCTTGCCCCGGTAATGCGTCCGGTGGTTAGTGGCGTTTTCTGTTTGCAGGACGCGCCTGAGGTTGGCGTCGGTTTCCTGTCGGGGGAGGAAAGCGGCAGAGGACAGCCGCACTCTAAAACGCAAGCGTCGTCGCAGGCGCAACCACGCCCGAAGGTTTTGGAGTGCGGCTGTCCTCTGCCGCTTTGGCCTTTTGGTCCCGGCCCAGCCTCGGATCGCACCCACGGCGCGGCCCAAACCCTGCGTCAACCTCGCGTGCCAGATCAGCCCTCGGCCAGCGCGCTATTGATGCGCTTGATGGCTTCGTCGACCTCGCCCCGGTTCTTGAACCCGATCACCACAGCGTCCAGTTCGGGCATAGACATCGCGAAACGGATGGACTTCTCGCGGTCCTCGGCGTCAACGAATTCGCCGTTGCCGATGATTTTCATACCGATGATGCCGCGACCCTTCGCCTTCATGGCTTTGATCTCTGTTACCACGGGCGAAACGTCGTGTATCTTGTCGTTCCAGATCGACTCCTCCGGCCCATCGATGCGGTGTCCCTGGGGGTTGACGCGCACCAGGTGAACCTGCGCCCAAGGCGTGGCGGTAGCGCCCCGCAAAGCCGGCAAGCTATGGCACGAAACGCCCTTGCTGCGGATCCAGCCCTTTTCCTTCGCCTCGTTGAAACCGTCCATGATGCGTTTCCATTGATCGGTCCAGCCCTCCTTGATCATGCAATGGATTAACATGGTATCGACATAATCGGTATCGAACACTTTTCGGTGGTGATCGATCACATCGAGGATCTGTTCGGGTTGGCTCGGAATTTTCGACTGAATGAACAGCTTCTCGCGCGGCAATCCTTTTATGGCCCCGCCGAGCCAATCGAAAGTCCGGTAGGTTTGCGAACAATCGAAGTAGGTGATCCCCTGGTCGTAGGCATACTTCACGAGGCTGTTGAACCCTTCGCGGCCGAGGTCGTGTTGTATCTGCCCGCTGTTGCTGCCGGTGCCCATGCCCAGGCGGCTCAGCTTGATCCCGGTATTGCCGAGCGTCACTTGATCCACCGCGGTCCGCTTGGCGGCAGTCTGGCCGCGTGCGGTCATGAGCGCGCCTGTGCCGAGCACGAGCGCACTGGTGGCGGTCAATGAGGTTTGCAAGAACTCCCGGCGGTTGAATCGTGAAGCGCTCATAAGGTTTTCTAGAATCCTGTTCTTTTTAGCATACACCGGGCGGTTTTTCAATCCGAATCTGCTGCGCGCCGTACTCGGGGTGGCGTAAGAGTGGTTGTGTAAAAGCGTAGAGAGCGGGTGTATCGGGGTTTAGAGACAAATGAAAACCCAAACCTTAACGAAAGGCGATACACCCATGAGAGCCTGCGAAGCCCTCACCTACGAGCCTGCCGCCT
>DATMRF010000089.1:0-108382 GCA_035566435.1 Candidatus Acidiferrum sp. | reverse complement strand
CGTTCCAAAACATCGCTCTCGGTCCGTTCATTGGCCAAAACCATGCAGTGAGCTTCTGGGTTGGCGGCACGAAAGTCCAGTCATTTCTTACTCCCACCCGAGCAGCTGCGATCCAGTAGAGCTCAGATGAATCAGCCGTGGGCGTGATTTCATTAGAAACCTCGCGCTAGCGGGAGCCTCCATCGCCATCTGCTCCGGCGCCCAGGCGAAGGAGGGTACCAAAGCCTCTGTTCGCTTCACCCAAGACGTCCGTGAAAAGACCAAGCACCTGCAAATTGCACCCGGACGCTGGCGTTGGCTGGTGATTCACCACAGTGGAACCGAATACGGCAATGCGGCCATATACGACCGACAACACCGAGAGCGAGGTATGGAGAACGGTTTGGCCTACCATTTTGTGATCGGTAACGGAGTCGATTCCGGAGACGGAGAAATTGAGATTGGCTCGCGCTGGCTCAAGCAATTGAAAGGCGGGCATGTCCATCGTGAGGATATCAATGAGGTTGGGATCGGCATCTGCCTCGTGGGCAACCTGGAGGAGACCAAACCCACCAAGAACCAGATGTTGGCCCTTCGAGAGCTGATTGACTACCTGCGCTCGGATGTAGTCGGCAAAAACATAAGATTTGCCGTGCACCGGGAAATCGACCCGCACCACACCGTTTGCCCCGGGCGGCGCTTCCCGGTCGCAAGATTACATCACCTGTATGGCAAGTTCGTACCCCTGGCTTAACTTTTCGGTGGAGCGAATGGCTGGCCCGGCATGGTCTCGGCAATCCGGGAGTCGCAGCAGGGCCAGCCATCGCTCACCTCTTCGTTGGGCGTAAATTTATGCACATTGTGGATTGGATGACGTGGAGAGGCGAAAGGATCGATCTGTCGACCGTTCACTTCACACCGGAGTTGCTCAGGTGCGTTCCTCGGCATTTGGCACTCAAGTATCGCGTCCTGCCTGTGCACGATTCAGCGGAGCGCTTGCGTGTCGCGGTAGCTGGGCCACCGGATTTCGATGCGGTTGATTCGCTCACTTACGTGTTGAAGCGCGAAATTGAATTTCGTCCCACGGACGAGCAGCAGCTCGACACGTTTCTCCAGCGCCTGTACAGTGGCGTTCAGGAAGGCCGAAGATGAGACACACCGCCGAACCAGCGGATGCACAGAACGCCGCGCTAACGCTCTGGTTTCATTCTGAGTGCCAGTGGCGCGGCGTCTGTTATCCTTTTCGTTGGGCGGCTTAATCATGAGACATTTTATGACAACACAAACAGAGATACCTGACCGGAGCGAGACTGTTGAGAGCAGTTCGCGCAAGACCACCGCATTGGATTGGGCCGTCTTCGGCTGCTTGGCTGCCGGGGGCGTTGGTATCGTCAAAGCATTCGAGATGGAAAGTCCATCGGGCGTTTTGCTTTGCCTACTCGGCTCGGTGGCGGCATTCGGCATGGTCTTTTACGTTCACTTGCGGAAACCATGAACCTTTGAATCTGTCGCCGCCCAACTTTTTCGTGGAGCGAATGGCTGGCCCGGCAGGGCTTCTGCAATTCGAGGGTTGTGGCGGGGCCAGCCATTCGCTCACCTTTGCGTTGGGCGGACCAACGCGGCATCAAAGTATGACAAACCAGCCCATTATTTCGCAGGATGAAGCGCTGCGCATCCTCAAGAACGATCTGCGCAAGCTGGCACTGGAGAAGCACGCCGCCGAGTTGAACAACGCGACGCCGGAGCGCAGGTCGGAAATCCTCGCGCAGATTGAGGGGGACATTGAGGAGGAGCTGCGAAAGCGACCGGTCACGTTCTACCGGGACATCCTTTTGTACTAAGTTATGGTGTCAACCTTGCCCAACTATCGCGTTGCACTCGTCGCCGCGGGCGCGGTCTGTTTGCATTCGTTGCGTTACGGGTGCGGCGCGAGTGAGCGCGGATGTTAAGCATCAAGACATCAAGGTATGTGGTGAAAACTTATTGCCTCAGTCCGATTCAGTCACGAAGTGCTGCGGCTTCGAAGCTCGATGAGATGTTTCCCGGCCAGTCAAAACCGTGGTTGCTCAAGGACTCCACCGGAGACGTGATGGCTTATTTTGATTTGGATGACGTTGATGTGCCCGGGGTTCTAACGATTTCGGCCGACATCAGTGGACGCCATTACAACTGCGATGCTGAAGTCGTCTCGCTCCTGCAACGACTGAGGGCCGACCTTGGAGGAGAGATTGCGAATGATGCTTAACAATTTCGTGCAGGCAACTCCGGTTTGCGCAATTCTATTTGTCCTGAGCCAGGTGCCCGGAGTGCCTGACGACAATCGTTGGGTGCCGTGAGACACAGCGCTCCACATTGTCCAAACTTGCGTGAAAAGGAAATTCCAAGCGGCGAAGGGATTCACTCTGCTTGAAGTGCTGGTGGTCATCGCCGTTCTCGCTGCGCTATTGTTTTCGGCCGTCGGCACGGCCAAAAGCAAAGCCAGACGAACGGCCTGCCTGAGTAATTTGAGACAAATATGTTTGGGAGTAAATTTGTATGCAGGGGATTCAGCCGATGCCGCACCTGGCGGCTGGTCGCAAACCAATTCCGCCTTCACCTATTTTCAAGGCGGGGTGACTGCTTACAAAAAGCTTTTAGGCAGCGACGCCACGCCGAACCTTTTTGCCTGCCCGGCGGACACTTTTCATTATGACTACCTGACGAATAATCCGGGATATGCATATGTGCCCGCAGGACTCCACCAGCAATCCGGTTCTGATTTTTCGAGTTATGGGTTTAACGGAGGGGACTTGCTAATTTTTGGCACAAACACCCCAAGCATTGCCGGCCGAAAACTGGCTTCAATCCGAGAGCCAGCGAAAACGGTTCTCGTTGCGGATTATGCAGCTTTCTTTCCTTACTCTTGGCATGAGCCCAGGAAGTCGTCCAGCAATGAACCTGGATTGTTTCAAGACGCCAAAAACATGGTTGGTTTCGTGGATGGCCATATCAATTACATCAGGATCTTTTGGGACAACAGCCGACGCGGGGATTTTGGGTTGGTGTATGAGCCGCCTGCTGGATATGATTACAAGTGGAGCGGGGACTAATGAAAGCGCCGCCCAACCCTGCACCTGCAGCCAACCCCGCGATGACGTCATTCTTGCATGCCGGATGCCAGTGGCGCGGGGTGGCTGAGGTGCGA
Source organism: Candidatus Acidiferrum sp. (assembly GCA_035566435.1). GTDB lineage: Bacteria > Verrucomicrobiota > Verrucomicrobiia > Limisphaerales > UBA8199 > DATMRF01. The sequence continues at coordinate 105,219 of DATMRF010000089.1, read as the reverse complement.
TGTTCGGCGTCTCTGCGCGTATGCAGCAAGACATGAACATGGGCAGTTTGTATGTCGGAGTTTTGTCTAGCTTGGGCATCATTTACATTTTGCTCGGCTTTTGCTCAGCTGCGCCGTGGCTTCAGCCAAAGTGGAGTCGGCGGTCAGGACCAGCAGTTGTTCCTCTTTCGCGGTTGAGCCGTTGGGTTTGGTTGGTGTTTTCCTGCTTGGTAGCTATCGCGTCATTTGCGAACGCTTTCCGCGTTGATTCTGGTTTCTTTGACACGGTGATTTGGGCGGTTTTGTTCGCCCTATTTTTGGTTCTGATTTTATTGGCATTGCGTGACGGCAAGAGACTTCATAGCAAGCACGACCCAGACGCCTGACCACCGTAGCCAGCGGACCCAGCGATGCCGCGCTGTCTACATCTTACGCCAGTGGCGCGGGGCCGCTGCTGCGGAACGTTCGACAGACCTGCATGATTGATTCAAACTTTGACAGCCAATCGTCTGGGCGCGGATTCCGCGTCAATGAGGAGATAGTCGCGCCGTCAGTCCGCGTGGTCGACGGCAACAACCTGAACCACGGCGTTTTTACGGTGACCGAGGCCATCAAGATGGCGCGCGGGCTTGGTTTGGATCTGGTAGAAATCGCTCCAAACGCACATCCTGCGGTCTGCAAAATGATCAGCTGGTCGGAATTTCATCGAGAGCAGGAACAGAAGAAATGACCATCGTGCCGAACCGGATCACTTCACTCGACGCCGCGACGACGATCTCATTTCATCCTGATCGACAGCCGTGCGGCGCCAGTGAGTTTTTTCGTTGGGCGATAACATCCTCGCCACCACATGCCAAAGAAATTACCGGAATACAAAGTCTCGTTTGAGCGTGTTCCAGGCGGCAGGCACGCGCTTGGCCCAGATGACTGGACTAAGGCGCTTGGACGCCGCAGTAAACTCGGTGGCGAGCCTGATTGGGTTCAGACCGACGAGACACCCGAGTGTGCGTGCTGTCACAAGCCGATGACGTTCGTCGGCCAGATTGATTCCATTGAGCACAACGCTAGCGCTAATCCGCATCGTCGAGATTACGGCAAGCAGGATTACATGTTTGGAGACGTTGGCATGTTCTACATCTTTTTCTGCTTCGAGTGCATGGACACCAGGAGCATCTTTCAGTGTGGATGAGTATGGCCCCGTCGCCCAACCCGCAGGGTGGAGCGGACGGGAGGCAGCCGTTTAGCTCAGAGACAAATCAAACGCCAGCGGCGGCTGCCTCCCGCCGCTCACCCTGAATGTTCGGCCACGCAGTGGAGACCACCCCCACGCGCTTCCAGGTCTTGACAGAACGCAAGTACTGCCAGATGCTTTGTGGTGCAAAGTGAACAACTATCTAATACGAGGCATCACATGAAAAACAACAATCGGCTGGCGTCTGTCGGGCTGCTTTTGTTGCTGCCCGCCGCTGTTCTCATCTCATCGGGCGTCTTCAGGTTCAACGTTCCCCAAATTCTTATTTACCCGTTCCTTGTGGTGGGAGGAGTGCTGGGGGCACTGGCACTTAACCTTCTGGCGATTGTTCGAATAGGCGCCGAGCGTGAACGAACCGGCGCAATCACGGCAGTCACGGTTCGAATAGGAGTTAAGGCAGTCAATTTGGCAGTGGTTGCAATGTCTACCCTTTTGATGGGCACCATTGCTGGGTACTTATTTGTCGAGAATTTCCAACCGCGATAACTTGGGATGGCAAAGGTGGCCGAACAACGCCATGCACTGGACTCCGCGATGGCGCTGAGCCAGTGATGGCGATCGTTCGATGAAAAGCGTTGTCGGTCTATTCATCTGCATCGTGCTCGTGGGTTGCGGTCCCCCGCCTCCTGTCCCCAAGGGGACACACGTGAAGCAAGTGCAGCAGGCGATCGCAAGAGGAGGCGGAGCGACCAATATCCTGACCGAGTCGCGTGCGTTGTTTGCGCGTCTCTCGATGGAGACCAACTACGTTCTCGACGAGATTGCAGGTAGCAAATGGTGCGACGGCCTCACGGGCATCACCAATCTCGGAGATGTCTTTCACTATGATCCGTCAAATCCGGATTACATCCGAGTGCGGATACACAACAGTCATTTCGACACGTATTTCATTGATCTCCTGAATCCGGATCTCCCGGAGCCAGCAGGCTTCGAGCGGATTGCCGGTAATGTGGGATTCATCGAACCAGGCGGTGCAGCGAACCGGAGCCAGCCGGTTCGACCAGAGACAAATCAACCCTCAGCGGCGGCTGGCTCCGGTCGCTGACCTTTGTGGTTCGCCTTCCATGCAAGCGCAGGGAGCCATACTGAAGTCCCGTAGGGACGATATGATAATAGCCCCGGGCCAGCGAAGCGCCGCCCGGGGTTACGGACGCAAAATGATCTCCTCTTTTTTTCCTTCTGGTCTGGCGCGCTGGAGGCGCCCCAGACCAGAAGGAAAAAAAGAGGTTGGGTGGGGTGGCTCTTTACCCCGGGCGGCGGCCTCGACGGCCTTGCCCGGGGCTATTATCTTGCCGCCCCTCCGGGGCTCCGGGAAGGCGAACAATGTCTTCACTGGACGTGGCGGTCGCCTTCTATTTGTATTCCAGAGCCGGCTGGCGTCGCGCCAGTGAGTTCCAGCGTTCGGCATGCGGCTATTGGCATAATGCAAGTCGCAGCGCAGGGTGCGGCGCGGTTCCAGCCCATCCCCGATTTCAAACCGTACCACCACCGGAATTTCTCGTGAATTGACGACCGCCGCCTCGGCCTGACATGATAACCGTCATGAAACGTCTTCTGGTCCTTTCGACTGCTTGCTCGCTGTTGACTCTCACCTCCGGCGCGCGCGCGGCCTCCGGCATTCCGGCTTTTTATGGCGATCCACCCGATGAGCGTCATCCCTGGGCCGTGCACGACCCCAATCGGCCTCAACCGCAGGTCGTCACTCCCGGCAGCTTCAGTTCCCAGGAGCAACCGGGCAAACCCCCATCCGACGCTATTACTCTTTTCGATGGCACCGACCTGTCGAAATGGGAATCGGCCAAAGCGGGAGGGGGCCCGGCCAAATGGGTAACCAGGGACGGCATGCTGGAAGTAGCGCCTTCGACCGGGGACATTCGCACCAGAGAAGAGTTCGGCGATTGCCAGCTCCATGTCGAGTGGGCGGAAGCTGTGGGTGTCACGGGCAGCAGCCAGGGGCGCGGCAACAGCGGTATCTTCCTCATGGGGCTCGTCGAGATCCAGGTGCTGGATTCGTATCACAACATCACTTATGCCGACGGCCACGCCGCCTCGGTTTATGGCGTCAATCCCCCCATGGCAAATGCGCTGCGGCCACCCGGCCAATTTCAGGTCTATGACATCATCTTCCGTCGCCCGGTCTATCGCGGTGGCCAGGTGCTGGATCCAGGCTATGTCACGGTTTTCGTCAACGGTGTGGTGGCTCAGGACCATACGCCGCTTGAGGGTTCGACCGGGCACATGAAGCGCACGCATCCGATGGCGTTTCCCGAGAAAGGTCCGTTGAAACTCCAGGACCACGGCAACCCGGTCCGTTTTCGCAATATCTGGTACCGGCCGCTGCCACCGAATGCAATCGAAGGCGGCACCGATGGCCCGCTGACAGCCGAAGCGGCGATGGCCAAGCGCAAACAGATCGCGGCTGAGATTCGCCAGGATGCCTCGCAACTCAAGAATCCGTCCGATCCCGTGCCGGAAATGCTGCGGCTCCTTGAGTCGCTCGAATACGAAAAAGAGCCCGCGACGTTAGTGCAGGTGGAGCAGATGGCGGGCAAATACGTCGCCGACCTAAAAGCGCTGCCGGCGGATAAACTCGAATCGAAAAAGGACGAAGCCAGGCATGTCAACGGCGCGTTCCAATACGTGGTGAAGTTCCAGGTCATGCCGGCTGACTGGGAACCGAAGTCGGCGCTGGCGAAGATTGTCAAAGACCAGCGCTGGGACAAGAAGTGACCAGGTTCAGTCAGCTTTACTTTCCACTCCACATCCATTAAGCCTGTCAGCGCGATGCACCTGGCGAACGTAGAAGCGCCCGCGGCGCCTCTTTATTTCAACTTTGCCAATGACGTCCTGGACCGCTGGGCGCGGTTGCGTCCGGACGCGCCGGCGCTTTGGTGCGTTCACGCCGCAACGCGCGCGGAGGAGAAGTTCACGTTTCGTCAGCTCTCCGTCTTGAGCCGCCAGGCGGCGAACTTGTTGCGCTCCTGCGGAATCCAGCGGGGTGACCGCGTCCTGCTCATGCTGCCGCGCGTCCCGCAATGGTGGATCGCGTTGCTCGGGCTGATCCGCCTGGGGGCGGTGCCGGTGCAGGCGACCCTGCTGCTGACGCCGCGCGATGTGGCGTATCGCCTCCACACCGCCCGCGTCACCGCAGCGGTTACCAGCCTCGACGGCGTCGGCAAGGTCGGCGCGTTTGATGGCATTCGCGTGCTCGTCGGCGCCGGCTCACCGGCAGCGGGCGCGGGAGAACTGCCCGCTGGCTGGTTCGACTTCGACCGCGGCATGCGTAAGGCCAGCGCCCGGTTTCGCCGGGAACGGATCCGCAGCGATGCTCCCGGTATTCTTTATTTCACCAGCGCCACAACCGGCGAACCCAAAATGGTCGTTCACACCCAGGCCAGTTATGGCCTCGGACATCGTTTGACCGGACAGTACTGGCTGGACCTTACCCCGAAGGATGTTCACTGGAACATCTCGGACCTGGGGTGGGGCAAGGCCGCGTGGTCGAGTTTCTACGGGCCCTGGCAGATGGGCGCCTGCGTGTTCGCCCTGGATTCCGCCGGCAAGTTTGATCCTGTCCTAACGCTCAACACTCTCGCTCAGTTCCCGATTACCACGTGGTGTGCGCCGCCGACCGCGCTGCGATTGCTCGTGCGGCAGGATTTGTCCCGCTGGCGCTTCCCGCACCTCCGCCATTGCGTCACCGCCGGTGAGCCGCTTAACCCGGAAGTGCTCAACCTCTGGCGCTCGGCCACGGGTTTGACCTTGCATGAAGCTTATGGACAAACCGAGACGGTGGTGCTGATCGCCAACATTCGTTCACACGGGTATGCCGTGAAGCCCGGCTCTATGGGCAAGGCCGTTCCCGGGTTCACGCTCGCGTTACTCGATGAGCACCTCCAGGAGGTGCCGTCCGGCCACGAAGGCGAAATCGCGGTGCGCGTCAAACCGCGGCGTCCGCTCGGTTTGTTTGGTGAGTACTGGCTAAACCCCGAGGAGAATGCGCGTAAATTCCGCGGTGATTGGTACCTGACCGGCGACCGCGCGGTGCGCGACTCGGAAGGATACTTTTGGTTTGTCGGGCGAAAGGATGATGTCATCAAGAGTTCGGGATACCGCATCGGCCCGTTCGAAGTGGAGAGCGCGTTAATGGAGCACCCGGCCGTGCTGGACGTTGCGGTGATCGGCAAACCGGACCCGTTGCGGGGCCAGATCGTTAAGGCCTGCGTCGTGCTCCGCCAGGGTGTAGCCGGGCGCGACGACCTCAAGAGCGAGTTGCAGACGCACTGCAAGAGCCTGATCGCTGCCTACAAATATCCGCGCGAAATAGAATTTGTGCCGGAACTGCCCAAGACGACCAGCGGGAAAACCCGCCATGTGGAGCTCCGGCAAGCGGCGGCGGTGTAGGCCACAGATTTCATTCCCTCGAAAGCGTTGGTACGGCAGTGCCCGTAGCGCAGGCTTCCAAGCCTGCTGTATCGCCGACTTCCAAGTCGGCGGAGCGTGGAACCTTGCGAAGCGCCAGCAGGTTTGGAAACCTGCGATACGGCAGGCTTGGAAGCCTGCGATACGTTCGGCGGTGGGATTCGTAGAATTCGTGGTTTCTTTTCCCGGGATTTTTCGCTAGATCTCGGCAACGTTATGAACCGGGCGGGTCTTCGCCCAAACCTGAATCCAAAATGAAACGACGCGACTTCCTCAAAACTTCACTGACAGCTTCCACCCTGACCGGACTGGGTACCGCGAGCCTCGGCGTCGCGGCGGCAGCAGAGTCAACCGGCGGCGCGGGCCGCGACTACTACGAATTGCGGGCCTACCGGCTGAAGACCGGCGCCAACCACGACCTGCTCGACAATTACCTCGAGAAGGCGGCCATCCCCGCCTGGAACCGCCTCGGCATCAGGTCGGTGGGCGTCTTCGTGCAACAAGAGCGCACGGGCACGCCCGCCGCCACCGAGGTCAGGGACTCCTCCAGCGTCCTTGTGCTGATCCCGCATCCTTCGGTGGAATCGTTCGCCAGCGCCGGCTTCCGGCTGAACCAGGACGCCGAATACCAGAAAGCCGGCGCGGAGTATCTGCAAACGCCCAAGTCGAACCCCGCGTTCGAGCGAATCGACAGTTGGCTGATGCTCGCGTTCGCGGGAATGCCCAAACTGGAGCTGCCAACCTATTCCCGCGAAAAGAAAGCGCGCATGTTCGAGATTCGTACCTATGAGAGCTATGGCGAGGTCAAAGCGCAAAAGAAAGTGGACATGTTTAACTCGGGCGAGATCGAGACGATGCACGAAGTGGGCCTCGGGCCGATTTTCTTTGGGCAGGCGCTTACCGGGCCCAATCTGCCGCATTTGACTTATATGCTCTCCGCCGAAGACGAGGAGGCGCACAAAAAGCACTGGGCTGCTTTCGGCAGCCACGCGGTCTGGAACAAACTCAAGAATGACCCGCAATACGCGGACACGGTTTCGAAAATCTACAACCGCTTCCTCGTGCCGACCTCCTATTCGCAGATTTGATCATCCGGCCAGCGCCTCGGCTACGGCCTCACCGGGAACTGCCAGACGCGGCGCGTTGAGGACAACGCGCCCTACCATCAAAGCGCCTCAGCTACGGCCTCCCCGAGCACGGCGAGGCCCTCGCGCACTGCCTCTTCGCTGATCGTCAGCGGGGGGGCGATCTTCACGGTTTGGCCCCACGCTCCCACCGGCGCGAAAAACAACAGGCCCTTGTGGAAACAGCGCTCGATGACGCTATGGGCCAGGTCGTGGTCGGGTTGCTTCTTGCCCGGTTTAGTCATCTGCAACCCACCGACCAGGCCCCGGCAACTATAATGGCCGATCACGTCAGGGTGCCGCTGCTGAAGCTCGCGCAAGCCTGCTTCCAGGAGCACTCCCATCCGCGCGGCGTTGGCGGTCAGGTTTTCAGAAACGATCTTGTCCAGGTTGGCTTGCGCGGCGGCGCAGCAGACCGGGTTGCCGGTATGCGTGCTGGTCATGGAGCCGGGCGGGAATTGGTCCATGATCTCGGCTCGGCCGATGACCGCCGAAATCGGCAGCGAACTGCTGATGCCTTTGCCGCAACAGATGAGATCCGGAACGACGCCGTAATGTTCGAAAGCCCAGAACTTACCGGTGCGCCCGAATCCGGACTGCACTTCGTCGAAGATCAACAACGCGCCATTGGTCTTGCACCAGTCCGCTAGTTGGCGAATGTACTCCACCGGGGCAAAGTCAGGGCCCACTCCCTGGTAGGTCTCGAACATGACCCCCGCGACCTCTTCCGGGCGCATGCCCTTCTGGTCGAGTGTCCGCAGGAACAGCTCGAAGCTCGTGTCCTCGGTCCAGTAACCGTCGGGGAAGGGGACCTGCACGATGGCGGGGTCTTCGTTTACGATCCAACCCTTTTGCCCGGGAATGCCGCCGGCTTGCTGGGCTCCGAGCGTCCGGCCGTGGAAGCCTCGCTCGGCTCCGATGAGCCCAATCTTCTTCGTGCCGCCTCTTCGGATGCCGTCCGCGCGGGCTAGCTTGAGCGCACATTCAGCGGCTTCAGAACCGGTGGTCAGCAGGAACACTTTCTCCAGACCCGGCGGGGCCAATCTGACCAGTGTTTCCACGAGCGTCGCGCGTTCCTCGCTTGGGAAAACATAATTGTGCAGCAGGCCGCTACGCACTTGGTTGGTGATGGCCTGGCGCACTTCCGGCGCTCCATGGCCCGAATTGGCCACCAGCACGCCGCTGCTCCAATCCAGCCAGCAGTTGCCGTACCTGTCATAGATAAAGATGTCTTCTGCCCGCTCCCATACCACCGGCGGCTGGCCCCGCATCGATTGCGGCTCGAAGCGGCGCAGCTTCTCGAGGGTGGCCAGGGAGTCCGGGTGCGGCAACGGCGTCACGATCCGCCGGAATTTCGTCTCGACGCGCGGAACGGGCCGCGGCGTGATGCTGAATTCTTTGCCCATAGGACCGCGGGAGTTAACCACAGGTTGACCCGAATGGACACGGCTAACTTTTAGCTTTGAACACGTTCCGTTGAATCTATGCTCCCGCGCGATGATCGGAACGATTCTGAACGTGGCCGGGATCCTGGTTGGCGGTTGTGTTGGCCTGGCGGGCCGCAAATCGCTTTCGGCCGCCAATGAATCGTTTTTCAAAGTGACGCTTGCGGCCGCCACCGTGTTCTGTGGCTTAAGGCTCACGTGGCTGAGCTTCAGCGGTTCGTTCACGCACGTGCTCAAGCAGTTCCTGATCGTTCTCCTCGCCCTGACGCTCGGCAAGCTCACCGGGCGGCTGTTGCAACTGCAGAGGATGTCTAATTGGCTTGGCCGGCAGGCGCGCGACCGGATTGCCAATGCGACCCCTGACGCTCCCCATAGGTTTAGTGAGGGCTTCAAAACCTGCACGGCGCTGTTCTGCGCCGCGCCGCTTGGAATTCTCGGCTCTATTCAAGAGGGCCTGTCACTATCGCGGGACTTTTACGCCCTGGGCGTGAAAGCAGTCATCGACGGCCTCGCCGCGATGGGATTCGTCTCGCTCTTCGGCCGGGGAGTCTTGCTGTCTGCAGTGCCGGTGCTGGCGGTTCAAGGGACGCTCACATTGGTGTGCGAGCGCCTTCTGGAGCCCTTTCTAAGCGCGCACGACCTGCTCGCTCCCGTGAACGCGGCGGGCGGTCTGCTCATCTTCTCGGTCGCACTCGTGATGCTCGGGCTGAAGCGAATCGAGCTTGCAGATTACCTGCCAAGCCTGGCGGTTGCGCCGCTGCTGACGTGGCTGTGGAGATGAGAGGGAAGCGGGAGGCGTCAAGGCCCTACGCCATTTCCCACTGTTCCCTCAGGAGCTTGGCGGCTGCGGGAAGAGCTTTGCGGCTGTCGCCTTTGCACCCGCATTCGAAGCTGACGAAGTCCTGGTAGCCGATCATTTTCAGTCCGCGGAAGCCATCCACGTAGTTGTCGTTCTCGTCTTCGCCGGGCATCTTGCGATGCTGGCGGCTGGCCATGTGAACGTGGTGAACATATTTCGCGCCCGCGAGGAACGCGGCGGTGTCGCTGGGTTCTTCCCAGGTCATGTGCCAGAAGTCGCCCATGAGGCAGATGCCGGGACTGTTCACGTCGCGGCAAATCGCCGCCCCATCGGCGAGCAAACGGAGGAAATAGCATTCGCGGCGATTAAGCGGTTCGAGCAGCACGCGCGTGCCGGCTTTTTGAGCGTGCTCGCCGAGCTCGGGGAGCGTTTTGATGAGGAGCTCGCGCGATTCCTGACAACCGAGCTTGGTCTGGTTGTTGAAAGCAGGGACCATGATCATGCCGGTTGAGCCCAGCGCGCCGGTGGCCGTGACGATCTCCTTCATGCTGTCCATCGCCGTTTGGCGAACCTTCTCCTGCTCGGAAATGATGCAGCCGTCGAAGCCCGCGCAGATGGCACTGATTTTGATTTTGCGTCCCTGAAGTGCCTTTGGGAGTTCCTCGATCCGCTTGGACAATCCGCGGCCGCCCGGTTCAAAGCCTTCGAATCCGAGCTCCTCAAGAAAGTCTAGTTTTTCGCCGAGGGTCTTGCCGGGGGCGACGCCTTCCTGGCAGGAAAGCCGGAGGCGGGCTTTCTTGGACGGGTCAGGGAAGGGGAAAGCACTGGCGACCGGCGCAACGGAACCGATGACACCGGTGGCGGCGGAGACGGCAAGGAATTCGCGACGATTGAGTTTCATAACGTGGTTTTTATAGAGGGAACGGCAGGGGAAAGCTACTGCAAACCTCGCGCTGTTGAAACGTTAGAGCGTTAAAACGTGAAACGTGAAACGTGAAACGTGGCGCGGTGTGCTTTATGGTTGGTCGGTTGAAGCCGGCGGCGGGCTGGAGCGGAATTCGCGGTGGCGGATTTCGCCGCCGGCATGGGCGATGAAGATGCCGGCGGTCAGGCTGGCAGCGGCGAGAACCAGCGAGAGAATCGAAATCGGGTTCAGCAGACGCGGCCATTTCCGGGTCAAGCCGACGCCGAGCCCACCGACGGCGGCGGTGACGTAATACAGGAAAGCCCATCGATCAGCCAGGTGTCCGTGGTACTTTAGAAAGGCCTGGCCCGCATCGTCGGACATCGAGAGCACGCGGTCGTACCCGGCTTCGCCAAAATGCGCGACGGGCCAGACCGATAGGGCTAACAACGCCAGCAAGCCCAGGCCGAACAAGGTCGCCGGACGGTTCCGCAGCACGAGGGCGCCGGCCAGGGCGAGCATGGAGATGAACAGGCCCACCAGGGGGAAATGGTTGATGAGCGTGTGGACGTATTCAGGTTGCTGAAGCAGCCGGCTCATAAAAAAAGGCCGCGCCCCCAACGAGCGCGGCCGTACGAGATTTTACCGCGAACAGGGCCTATTTTTCGAGTTCCGCGTTTTCCAGCATTTTCATTCCGTTGCGCTCGACAACTTTGCCCTTGAGGGTGACCGTCTGGGCGGCTTTCGAAGCGAGGTCGTCATTGATCGGTTTGTGCTCGCCGATCACCAGGTAAAGTTGCTCGCCGCTGAGCAGGCCAACCGGGCCGCCGCTTTTGATGCATTTTTCGGCGCAACCTTTGTGTTTCTCGCCCTTGGCGCCATGGTCGAGATAACACATCAGATCAACCACCTCGCCCGTGAGGCTCTGGGTAGCGGCTTTCTCATCAGCGGCGAGGGTAAGGTGTTGCAGCCCGAGCAGCGCGCCCAGGCTCAGGGTTACGGTTGCGGTCTTGAAAACAACTTTGCTCTTCATGCGTTATCCTTTTGTAGGTTTTTTAATCGATGCCATCCAGCGACCTAATTTACCCGGGTTCTGAGAAAAAGCGAGTTGAACCTTAGGGCGCGGCTTTGTCTTTCGTTCTGGGTTTGCCCGCCCGCAGGACGCGCAAGGTATGGCCACGCCCGTTTTCGAACGGTTCGACCGTGGCGGTAACTTCCAGGACGCGGTACCGGACGGTGTTCAGGCCGTAGGACTGGTAGGTTTTGGCGAAGAGTTCGGTTTCGACGACGCCGGTCCGGTCGGCGATGGTGATAAATTTCATCGGTTCACCGGTGACCTGGTGGAAGAGGCGCTGCTCGATGACCAGGCCGCAGGTGACGATTTGCTTGCCGAGATGCCGGCCCAGGCGGTTGACCGGGCAATAGGTGTCCCAGGCGATATCGGGGAAAAGTTCGAGCGGATGGCCGCTCACGGCGTAGCCGAGAAGTTCTTCTTCGGCCCGGAGGCGGTCGAGACGGCCGGGTTCAACCAGCGGGACGGTGGGCAGCCGGTCGAAGTCGGCGGGAGGGAGGAGTTGGAGTTGGCCAATTTTGATTTTTGATTTTTGATTTTTGATTTGGCTTTGGCACTCCGCATTTCCTTTGAATTCCCAGTATTGGCTGGTGCGGGGCTGGCCGAATTCGTCGAAGGCGCCGACGCGGATGAGGGCCTCCATTTCTTCGGGCAGCGGCCGGACGCGCAGAAAGAAATTGGTGAGGGAAGTGAATGGCCCGCGAGGGCGCTCGCGCAGGATGGTGTCTTTGGTGCGGGCGGTCAGGCCCTTGACCAAGAGGACTGGCACACGGATTTTCTTTTGACCCGTCACCCTGAAATTCGGTCCAGGCTCATTGACCGACGGCGGCAGGAGAGGGATGCCGAGGCGGTGGCATTCGAGGATATAGACGAGCGGGCTGTAGAAGCCTTTGCCGTTGGTGAGGACAGCGGCCATGAATTCGGCGGGATAGTGGAGTTTGAGCCAGGCGGATTGATAGGCTTCGACGCCGTAAGCGGTGCTGTGCGCTTTGCAAAAGGCATAACCGCGGAAGCCGGCCACCAGGTTCCAGACTTCGTCAATTTCGCTCTCGGTGCGGCCGAGCCGGCGGGCGCAGCTGGCGAATTCAGTTTGGATTTGGTCGATCAGTTCGGTTTTGTTTTTGCCCAGGGCGCGGCGGAGGACGTCGGCGCGTCCGGGCGGCAGGCCGGCGAAGGCTTCGCAGATTTGGAGGATATGCTCTTCATAGACGACCAGGCCGTAGGTGCTGTGGAGGCACGGTTTGAGCGAGGGATGCGGATAGCGCACGAGGCTGGGGTTCTGGTAACGGCGGGCGAATTCCATTTTCCTGCATTCGTTGGCCGCGCCGGGGCGGATGACCGAGACGATGGCGATGAGGGTACCGATGTCGCGCACATTGCACATGCGGCAGAGGGAGATCATCGCGGGACTTTCGATATGGTGCACGGCGCGGGCGCTGCCGCTGGAGATGAGGTCCCAGATTTCCGAGTCATCAAAAGGACCGGCGGTGGAGGGAAGATGGAAATCCCGCATTTCCGCCACATCCCGCATAACCGCCAGGCCACCCTGGGCAAGGATATCCATTTTTACCAGACCCACCGCTTCGACGGAGTCCATGTCGAAATGGGTGGTGGGATAGCCCTTGGCGGAGATGAAGCAGGGGGTGATTTCGTCCATGTCCTGGCGCGAGAGCACCAGGCCGCAAGGATGCATTTTGGGGTAACGCGGGAAACCGTCGAGAAATTGCGCCATCTGCAGCGCGGTGGAGTAGGGTTCCTGGTCGAGCGGCAAATCGCGGCACTCCAGCGTGCCGGCGACGGCTTCAGCCAACTCGCTCGGCTGCGAGAAATGGGGAAGCCGTTCGGTGAGGCGGCGGACCTGGTATTCGGACACGCCCAGGACTTTGGCCACTTCGGCAAAGGCGCTGCGGGATTGGAAGGTGGAAAAGCCGCCAACGACTGCGGCACGAGCGGGGCCGTATTTTTCGAAGATTAAATCGATCACATCGTCTTTGCGGTCGTGTGGAAAATCGACGTCGATATCCGGCAGTTTGTTGAGCGCCATGCGTTCTTTGTTGAGGAAGCGCCGGAAATAGAGGTCAAAGCGGATGGGACAGACACCGCTGATTTCGAGGCAGTAGCAGGCGAGGGAATCGGCGGCGCTGCCGCGCGTAATCCATTCGATGCCGCGCTGGCGGCACTCCTGGAGAATGCCCCACATGACGAGAAAGTATTCCTCGTAGCCGACTTCCATGATGATCGCCAATTCCTCTTCGAGTTGCGGCCTGAGGCGGGCATGCTCGTCCGGGTAGCGGCGCTGAAGTCCGTCCATGACGAGCCGGCGCAGAAAGGCCGCCGGGGTCGAGCCGTCAGGCGGCGGGTAACTGGGGAATTGCGGTTTGCCGAGGGAAAAGGTGAACGCGCAGCGGTCGGCGATTTCCAGGCTGTGCGCCAGCAACTCGGGATGCGCGGCAAACAGTTCGCGCATTTCGGCGGCGGGGCGGAAGTGATAATCGCCCGCCAGGCGCTTTTGGGGATGCGGTTGCCGGAGCAAGGTGAGGGTGCGGATGCTTTGGACGATGTTGTATTTCCAGCGGTCGGAAGGAAGCTCGTAGTGGACCGGGAACGACGCAACGCAGGGCAGGGGAGCGGAGCGGTGGTGGATTGATGGATTGGTGGATGGATGGATGGATGGATTAGTGGATTGGTGGATTGGTGGATTAGTGGGTGGAGAGAGGGAGGGGGTGGCGGAGTGATGGAGTGATGGAGTGATGGAGTGATGGAGTGGCGGATTGGTGGATTGCCGGCGGGCATTTTCGTAGGCGTCAAGGGAGCTGATTTCGAGGTAGAAACGGCCGGGGAAAAATTGCGCCAGTTCGGCGGATGGACTGACGGCGAGGAGACCGTCGGTGAAATTTTGAATTGTAGCCGCCGACGTAAGGAGAATCGGAGGCGCAAAACCGCCGGCATGAGGCCCAGGAACGATTTGGTAGGGACGCGTTCCACCCGCGTCCCCATTTTTACGCAAGGGATCGGGGACGCGGTGGAACGCGTCCCTACCGTTCGTTGGCAGGCTTTGCTCGAGTGCGGAATTGAGAATTGGAAATTGAGAATTGAAAATTGCAAATTGGCTTTCCTGAGCCGACGCGTTTGACCGTTCCGATCTCTGGTTTCTGACCGCTGACCGCTGATTTCTGGTCTCCGGCCTCTGCTCTTGCGCGGCCATGGCGTTCAGAATGCGGCAGAGGTTCTGGTAGCCTGTTTGGTTTTGAACGTAGAGACAGACGCGGCGGCCGTCCCAGTCAAGCTCGGCGCCGATGATGGGCTTGATGCCGGCTTCGGCTGCCGCCTGCGCGAATTCCACCGCGCCGTGGAGATTGTTCCGGTCGGTCAAAGCAATCGCCGGGAGCTCGTGGCGCTTGGCCAGGTCAATGATGGCTTTGATGGAAAGCGTCGAGTCGAGAAAGGAGTAGTAGCTGTGAACGTTCAGGGGAACGCACTGGGTTTTTGATTTTTGATTTTTGATTTTTGATTTGCCTGACTCTTGATGGCTGGCCTCCGTCCTCGGGTTCCCGTCCTCCGCTCTCTGGCTTCTGATTACTGTTTTCTGTTTTCTGTTTTCTGCTTTCTTCTCTCTGCTCTCCGCCCTCTCTCCCCCGTCCCCCGGTTCTTCGCCCCGGCCGCCCTTGGCCCGCAGCATGAAATCATGCCCGCGCAGGAGCACGGCGCGGCCGAATTTTTGGCGCAGCTCATCGACGGTGCCGGCGAGGCGTTGTTGGGCGGTATGCCGGCGGTCGGTGACGTCCAGCGCCAGGCCGCTGCGGAAGCGGCCATCATAGATGTTGGAAAGCTTGAGCGAAACCAGCCGGAGACTGACGCGCCGCCGCCAGGCCTTGCGCAGCAGCGCGGAGGTCCTGGCATAAAGGTCCGTTTCCAGGTCGGTCGGTTCGTTGAGACTCTCGCTGGCCTGTTCCTCGTCCATGTCGTTATAGCGGACCTTGACCGTCAGCGTGCGGATGCTTTTGCCGTCTTCGCGCACTTTGGCCATGAGTTTGTCGGCCATACGCCGGAGGGTGGCTTCGAGAAACGGTTCGTCGGTGGTATCGGCGGCGAAGGTTTCCTGTTCGCCGTAGGACTTGGCGGGGGCGCGCACGGGGATGAGCGGCCGTTCATCGATGCCCAGGGCAAAGCGGCGCAACTGCGGCGCCGGGCTGCCGACCAGCAGGTTCAACAGGTCGATGGGCGTTTGCGCAATCTGGCCGATGAACGCCAGTCCGGCGGCATTGAGCTGGCCGGCGGTTTGGGGGCCCACGCCCGGCAACCATTTATTCGCCAGCGGCGATAAAAATTCCGCTTCGCCGCCGTTCGCCACGACCTCGAAAGCGGAAGGCTTCTTGAGCTTGGAGGCAATCTGGCTGACGAGTTTGTTGCCGGCGATGCCCTCGCTGACCGGCAGCTTGAGCGACTGGCGAATCGCCCGGCGGATGGTTTGGGCGATGCCGACCGCCGGCTGGCGCGTGCCGGTCAGGTCGAAGTAACCCTCGTCAATCGAGCCGATCTCCACGTCCGGCGTGAAATCGTAAGCATAGGAAAACATCAGCCGCGAAAAGAGTTCGTATTTATCGAAATCGCCCGGCAGCAGGATGAGCCTGGGGCAAAGCCGGCGCGCCATCGTCGTGGGCATCGGCGTATAAATGCCGAACTTGCGCGCCTCATACGAAGCGGAGGCGATGATGCCGCGCTTCTCGCCGCCGACGGCAATCGGCTGGCCCCGGAGACGGGGGTCGGCCGCCTGCTCGACCGACGCGAAGAAGGCGTCGGCGTCGAGGTGCACGATGGAACGGGGGAAGGACATCGGCAAGTCGTTAGAGCGTGAGAGCGTTGGAGCGTTGGAGCGTGGAAGCGTTAAAGCGTTAAAAGGTTAAAACGTGAAACGTGATCCGCCTTCGCCAAGGCTTCGGCGGACAGGTGCGTGAAACGTTAAAAAGGGCCGAAAGCACAGTCAGTTTTCCAATCATCCTCATCCTCGTTCTCGTCGTCGTAATCGATCCGTCCTCATTACTCCACCAATCCATTAATCCACTACTCCACCACCTCGTCAGGTCGTTCCCACGTTTTAACCCTTCCCCGCTCTCCCCGCTCTCCCCGCCTCACCGCCGTCTACGCACCAGCGCGACCATGACACCCTGAATTTGCAATTCCTCTTGCGGGATGAGATTCGGGTAGCGCGGGTTTTCCGCGCGCAAATGCGGCTTGCCGCGGTGCAGGACAAACGTCTTGAGCGTCACCTGGCCGTCGATCAGCGCGGCGACCACGTCGCCGGAGCGCGGCTGCACCCCGTGCTCGATAATCGCCACATCGCCATCGATGATGCTTTTGCCCAGCATCGAATCGCCCCGCACTTTCAGGCCGAACGTCCGGGCGGACGCTTTGATGCCCAGCGTCTCCACGTCGATCAACACACACCCTTCCTCCTCCTGGGCGGCGTCCTGGGGTTGGCCGGCGGGGATGGCGCCGTAAATCGGCACGGAAACCACTCGTGGCCGCGGCCGGTTGGGCGGGACATGGGGGTCCACCACCTGGAGCGAGCGAGCGCGGCCGGGGAGGTTTTTCAGGGCCCCTTTGGCCAGCAGGGCCTGCACATGCGCCAGCGCGGCGTTGGGGCTGCTGAAGCGGAAGTGCGCGGCAATTTCACGGAACGTGGGGACCAGGCCGCGCGACTCCTGTTTGCGCTGGATGAACTCCAGAATTTGCCTTTGTCGGTCGGTCAGCTCTTTCATAGCGCTTCTGATTTGCGGAGCGGGAACGTTGCTCGAATGCCAATACTGGACTTTAGGACAGTAGTGTATATTTGTCCAGCAGTGAGTTATTCACCGGGCGCTTGCGGCCTACAAGATCTCGCCCCAGAGGCTCGGGTCATGGAGCATTACCTGGCGCAGCAGGCGAATCGGCGGGGCGCCGTGCCGGAGCACTTCGTCATGGAACCGGCGCAAGGAGAAGCTGGTGCCCTCCTGTTTCGCCCAGTCATGACGGAGTTTCTGAATCTCCAGCTTGCCGAGAGTGTAGTACAGGTATTCGGGATCAAAGGTGCCGCGGATGGCTTCCTGGCGGGCCGGTTTTTCTGCGTAGTAGCAGTTCTCCTGGAAAAACCGCGTCGCCTCATCCACGGTCATGCCCTGGCAATGCATCTTGATGGAGACGCAGAGCCGGCACACGCGCAGGAGCGCTTCATCGGTTTGCGCCAGCCGGTATTTGGCGGCATCGGCCCGCTTCTCGGGGAAAGCCGGCAGGCTCGTCCCGAAACCTTCGTCCACCATCATTTGTTCCGCATAGTGCGCCCAGCCCTCGGTGAAGGCGTAGCTGGAGAAAATCTTTTCGATGGTGTTCGCCGACGAAGCATTCAAGCAAAGGAACTGAACGTAATGGCCGGGATACGCCTCATGGATGGAAACGATGTCGGTCGTGTAATAATTGAACGACGTGAGCCATTCTTCCTTCTGCTCGGGTGTCCAGAAGGATTCGGGCGGCGTGACGTAATAATACGCCTCGGTCGCGCGCGTTTCGAACGGGCCGGGAGTATCCATCGAGGCGAAGCTGGTCGCCCGCAAATACTGCGGCGTTTCAGCCACGCGGGCGCGGACCGGCGAGGGCAGCGTCACCAGCTCGTTGTCGATCACAAACTGCCGGATCATCTCCAAATGCCTCGCCGTGTCCGGAATCAGGCTCAGTTCGCTCGGGTGGTCCTTCTGGATCTCCTGGAAAACTTCGACGGCCGGTTTCGTCGGATCGATTTGGCGCGCGGCCTCGGCGAACGCTTTTTGCTTGCGGCGCAACTCGCGCAGGCCCAGGTCCAGCAACTGCTCGGGCGGCCCCGTCACCATTTCCCCGTATTGCAGCAGTTTGATGTAATTGTCCCGGCCCAGCGCATACCGGTCGTCGGCCCGCGGCAACTTTTGTTCCTTGAGGTAAGCGACGTACTCCCGCAACGCATAGATCGCGCGCCGGTTCGCGCCGCCGAAGGCCCCCAGGACCCCCGGGTCCTTCACGTCCCGCACCGCCTCCACCAAATCCTTCTCCAGGAAATCGGCCGCGCCGTTGGCCACGTCGATCGCGGTCTCCACCATCGGCCGCGGCAGGACCTCCGCCAGGTTTTCCCGCGCGGCGGCAAAGATATTCGGCGCCTGGTTCAGGATCGCTGTGAGCGATTGCACCCGCTCATCGAGCGGCGCGAAGTTGCGCTTGATATAGATGTTGACGTCCAGCGCCCCGGCGTAAGCCATCGGGTTGCGCGAATAGATTTGCATCTGCTCGAATCCAAAGATCTCCCGCTCGATGGCATTGCGCAGCAGGCGCAGGTCGTAAGCCGACCGGCGCGTGAGTTGGAGCACGTTCAGCTCCGCGAACCGCCGGTCGTAAGTCTTGAGCCGCTGCAATTCCCCCTCGATCGAGGCGCGCCGATAATCCGTGATGCCCCCGTCGTACTCGTGGAATCCCAGCGTCGTCCCCACCTGCGGGCGCCAGACCAGGTAGCCCGTCACATAGTCGGCGGCCAGCCGCTGGAAAGCAGCTTCGCTTTCGCTTTCACTCGTGGGGGTGGTGGACAATCTGGCGCAACCGGCCAGCAGCAACGGGATCAGCGGCAACAGCTTCCTCATACGTGTGGCCTATGTTAATCGGAAAGACCCCGACCGGCAATTGTCCTTTTCAAACCGCTTGGCACCAGGCTGCCCGCGGTGTTACCGTCCCGGAAATTTGAACCAACTCTTCTATGAACGCGCACCTCACCCGTAGAGACTTCATTCGCACTGCCACTGTCGCCACCGTCGCCGCCGGCGGCCTTTCGTCCGTCTGGGCCCAGGGCGAAAAAAAACTCACCCTCGCCCTCGTCGGCGGCGCCCATATTCACACCCCCGGCTTTCTGGCCCTTATGAAGAAGCGGCCCGACGCCAGGGTCAAATGGGTCTGGGACCACGATCCCGCGCGGGCGGACAAGCTGGCCAAAGACTTCGAAGCTCAGAAAACCGATGACGTCGAGAAAATCTGGTCCGACCCGGAGGTCGCCGCCGTGGTCGTTTTTTCGGAAACCAACCGGCACCACGCGCTCGTCCTGGCGGCCGCCAAGGCGCGCAAACACATGTTCGTCGAAAAGCCCCTCGGCATTACCGCGAAAGAGAGCCTGGCCATGGCCGACGCGATCGAGAAGGCGAACCTGCTCTTCACCACCGGCTATTTCATGCGCACGGACGCCAAGCACATCTTCCTGAAACAGGAAATTGCCAAAGGCAACTTCGGAACCATTACCCGCGTGCGCGGCTCCAACTGCCATAGCGGCGCGCTCGAGGGGTGGTTCGACACCGACTACCGCTGGATGACCGACCCAAAAGTCGCCGGCGTGGGCGCCTTCGGCGATCTGGGAACCCATAAGCTGGACATTCTGATGTGGCTGCTCGGTGATGTCGCCGCCGTCACCGCCGATGTGAAGTCGGTGACCGGTCGCTATGGGAGCTGTGACGAATGCGGCGAAGGGCTGATTCAGTTCAAACAGGGTTACATCGGCACCCTCGCCGCCGGCTGGGTCGATATCGAAGACCCGGCCCAGTTGCTCATTAGCGGCACCGAAGGCCATGCCCTCATCTACGACAGCCATCTGTACTACCGCAGCAAGAAAATCCCCGGCAGCGCCAGCACCGACCCCTGGACCCAGCTTCCACCCGCGCCGCGCGCGCCCCTCCACCAGTTTCTCGATGCCGTCGCCGGTGCCAAGGACCAGCCCCTCGTCACCCCGCGCGAGGCCGCCGCGCGCGTCGTCGTCATGGAGGCCATGTACAAGGCCGCCCGGGAGCGGACCTGGGAAAAGGTGGGATAAGGGTTGGAGCCGGTTGCCTCCTCGTATCACTCGAATTGACCCAAATCACCCGGGACCTATGGATGCCGCGATCGCGTTGAGCCGGGACACTGAGTTCCGCCCAGGCTTTCGCCCGCGCCGGCAAATCAGCCATGTCGTCTTCGACTTTGACGGCACGCTTTCCTGGCTGCGGCACGGTTGGCCGGAAATCATGTTCCAGCTCTTTCGCGAGCATTTGCCCGTTTGCCAGGGTGAAACCGAGTCCGTAATCCATGCGCTGCTGCTAAATGATATTCTTTCCTTGAACGGCAAACCGTCGATTTTTCAAATGCGCCTCTGCGTCCAAAGGGTCCAGGAGCGAGGCGGCGCCGCCCCTCCGCCCGAACAGCTCTTGTCCGAGTACCAGCGGCGGCTGGATGCTGCGATTGAAGAGCGGACCGGGCAAATCCGGGAGGGCAGGGCGCAACGGGACGATTTCGTGGTCTATGGCGCCCGCGCTCTGCTGGAGAGGCTCAAGGCACGCGGCCTGGACCTGATCATCCTTAGCGGCACGCTCGAAACGCGCGTGAAGCAGGAGGCGGAATTACTGGGCCTTGCGGGTTTCTTCGGGCGCCACATCTACGGGGGAACCGCCAACCTTGCCCAATCCGATAAGCGCGCGGTGGTCGCCCGTCTGCTCCAGGAGGAGCACATAGCGGGGGAGCACTTGCTCGCCGTCGGGGACGGCCCGGTCGAGATACAGATCGCCAAAGAAGCGGGCGGATTGGCTGTCGGCGTGGCCAGCGACGAAGACCGGAATGGGTCCGGCAACATGCATCCCCAAAAACTTGTCCAATTGCGCAGCGCGGGCGCCGATGTTCTAATCCCGGACTATCGCGGCCCGGATGCGCTGGTCGAGTGTATTCTGGGCAAATGAACGCATAATCAACGCCGGCAAAATCAATGAGCGACTACCCCGAACCGATCGACCTGCAAAAGGTCAAAGTCTATCCGCTCGCGCAGCGCCGGAGCCTGAGTTCCCTCGAGAAGATTCTCGTTGATCCCAAATCGGCGCCCCGGCCCTGCGATGCCGATGGCTTGAAGACCATCCAGGAATGTGCTCAGCGAATCACCGCCGCTCGAAAGCGCCAGGCAAGTGTGCTCCTCATGTACGGCGCCCATCTGATCAAGAACGGCGCGATGAGCATCGTCAACGCGCTCGTCGAACGTGGCTGGGTCACCCATCTCGCCACCAACGGCGCGGGCACCATTCACGATTGGGAATTCGCCTGCCTGGGGCGCACCGAAGAAAACGTGCGTGAAAACGTCGCTACCGGCACCTTCGGCACGTGGGACGAAACGGGCCGTTGCATTCACCTGGCCCTCCTGGCCGGCGCGCTCAGGAACGAGGGCTACGGCCGCAGCCTGGGACGCTTCATCGACGAAGATGGGACCAGCCTGGCCCCCACCGAGTTGTTGACCAAATCGCTCTGTGACGACCCGGCCCATCCTCTGGCGCCTGCGTGGGCTGAGCTGCTCCACGCAATGTCGATGCACAAACTCCCGGCCGGGCGCATCGAGATAAAGCATCCCTGGAAAGAAAGCTCCATCCTGGCCCGGGCCTTCCGGCACAAGGTTCCTTTCACCGTCCATCCCGGTATCGGTTACGATATTTTTTCCACCCATCCAATGTTCAATGGAGCGGTGATTGGCCGTGCCGCTGGCTTGGATTTTCGGTTATTCAGCCGTGCGGTGGAAGGTCTCGATGGCGGCGTCGTGCTGTCGGTCGGTTCGGCGATTATGGCGCCGCAGGTCTTCGAGAAAAGCATCAGTGTCGTCAACAATTTGCGGCTCCAGGCGGGACGAAAGATCGTTCATGATCACACGATTTACGTCGTGGACATCCAGGACGGCGGTCGATGGGATTGGTCCCGCGGCGAACCACCCAAAGACAACCCCGCTTACTACTTGCGCTTCTGCAAGAGCTTTTCGCGCATGGGCGGCAAGATGAACTACGTCCAGTGCGACAACGTGGCGTTCCTGCACCACTTGCTGCAGCGGCTCGGTAAGGGATCATGACCACTAAGCCATGAATGGCTGCTTGGAACATACCGGGGTATGACTCCGCAGCGTTTGCAGGAAATCACCTCGCGGTACGGTTCCCTGCACGTCGCGGTGCTGGGCGATTTCTGCCTGGACCGTTACCTGGAGATTGACCCGGCGCGAGAGGAACGCTCGATTGAAACCGGCCTGCCCGTGCATAACGTGCTCAACGTGCGGGCGCAGCCGGGGGGCGCCGGAACCATCCTGAACAATCTGGCTGCGCTCGGGATCGGCGCCATCTACCCGATCGGGTTTGCGGGTTACGACGGGGAAGGCTTCGAGCTCTGGCACGCGCTGGAATGGCTCCCGGGCGTGCAGTTGACGCACTTTGTGCGCACGAAGCAGCGCCGCACTTTTACCTATTGCAAACCCTTGCTGTGCGGATCCAACCAGCCTCCCGTAGAGCTCAACCGCCTGGACTCGAAGAATTGGACCCCGACTCCAGCGTTGCTCCAGGGACTCTTGGTCAACGGGCTGACGGCCGTCGCGCAGGTTGCGAACGTGATTATCGTTCTGGACCAGGTTGACCTGCCTGAGACTGGCGTTGTGACCCAAAAAGTTCTCGACACGCTGGGCCGTCTCTTGGATGAAGATCCCAGCCTGCTCGTGCTCGCCGACAGCCGCCGCGGGCTGCGCGGTTATCCGCCCGCGGTGTTCAAGATGAATGCCGCTGAGCTCTCCGCCCTGAGCGGAACGGGCCAGGAGTTGAGCCTGAACGAAATCAAAGAAACCGCCGCCGCCCTGGCCCAACACAACCACCGGAGCGTGTTCGTCACCCTGGCCGAACGCGGCATCCTTGGGGCGACAGCCGCGGGAGAGGTCGAGCATGTCGCGTCGCTGCCGGTGCGCGGGCCGATTGATGTCGTCGGAGCCGGCGACGCGGTTTCCGCGAACCTCACGGCTGCCATGGCGGCGGGCGCCAACTTGCGTGAAGCCCTTGAACTGGCTAACGCCGCCGCCTCCGTGGTGGTCCACAAAGTGGGAACGACCGGTACCGCAACCATTTTCGAGATTGCTGAATGTTTGTTGAAATCCTGAGCCGTGAATTCCCCGTGCCATCAGTCGTCTCCCCTATACGCGCATTTGGCGGTGCACGTTTCCGCCACGACCACCTCCGTCAGCAACGGCAACTTTGGTCTCAGCTTTTTCCAAATCCAGACTGCGATGTTTTCGCTGGTCGGGTTTTCCAAACCCGGAACTTCGTTCAAATAATGATGGTCGAGCTTTTCCCAAAGCGGTTTGAAGGCCTTGGTGATATCCGCGTAATCGATCAACCAGCCGAGCTTCGCGTCGCACTCGCCGTTCACGACGATCTCCACCTGGAAACTATGTCCGTGCAGCCGCCGGCATTTATGCGTTCGCGATAACCGCGGCAACAGATGTGCCGCCTCGAATTGAAATGTCTTACGTAATTCCATCACCCCATTTCCCAATCCGTCCACCGGACCAGGTCGCCGAGCGCCGGACGGCCATCGTGCCGCCAGGTGAGCGGTGGATTCTGCATCTGTCCCAGGGGGCAGACGCGGCTCACCCCCCAGCGGGCCAATTCCGTTGCCATTTCCTGCGCTTTGTGCTCGGGCACCGCGAGGCCAACAGTAGAAACCTTCCCGCGATAACTGTCGGCGCTCTGGAGCGCTTGAGCCAGGTCCTTCACGCCCTTCACATAAACAAACCGGTACAAACAGGAGAGCTGGAACCGCGGGTCGGCTTCATAGACGACCGTCCAGGCGGTGGAACCCCTGCTGGACCAGTGAAGGGTGTCCGGTGAGTGGGCCGCGCGCACTTCGTAAATGGACCGGCGTGAGGCAATCGCCGCTGCTGCGGCTACCGGCGGTTCGCCGCGAGGTTCGATTTCCTCCCGCTCGGTCATGGCGTCGGCCAGTAATTCCGCGAACTTTTCCGGCGAGAGGACCCCGCCGTCCTGCACATAAATGACATGGGGCGAAAGACAGCCCAATTGGTTCCACGCAGCGACGTCCACCGCCGCGCGACCGGCGCATTGCTTCGCATTGAACCCGGTGAGGACCTCGGCCGCCACGTAGCCAAAGCTGACCCGATGGCCGTAACCCAGGAACCGGGCCGTCGGCGGGAGCCGCTCACGAATGGCCTTCAGCGTTTCGTCGGACCCCGTCGCAGTAACGCAGTCCGCTTCGGAAAACAGGGCGCTTTCCAGGTCGGCGCTGCCGCCCGGCCACTCAACAATCTCCAGGCACGCGCCCAGCTTTCGTTCAGCCTCGTAAACCGAGTGGGCGAAGAGTCGCGGGATGAGCGCGGCTCCGGTGGCGCATTTTACGAATTGGGCCGAACGTGCCAGGAAACCCAGCACCATGCTCATGAGCGTCGGGGTTGGCAGGTTGCCTGCCGTAACGTGCGCGATCAGTTCGGGTCCATTGGCGACGGACGCCCGGCCGGTTGCTTGTTCGGAATCCGTCGAGGCAAGTTGGTCGAGCCGCTGCGCCGGCCCCAGGTCCTGTTGCAGCAGCGCCTGGAAACGTTCGGGCGTGAGTTGTTTGAAAAAGGCGTCGAGTCCAGTAGCCAGTGTCGCGCGGGAGAAACCGGTTGCGGCGGGCCCTTGTTCGAGCGCGACCTGGCGGAATGGATAATCGGGCTGCAGCCAGCTTTGGCCGACGTCGCTCAGGAGTGCCACCAGGCTCTGGGTCGAGCGCAGCGCCAAGTACCGCTCCCGGTTGCGCTTGAGCGTTTGGCAGGCCTCGGCCACCATCGCGGCGGTCAGCGTCGCCTCCGGCGGCAGATCGGCGAGGAAATAATTGGGCAGCTCCATTGTAAGACGCCTATTCCGCCATTAGCGAACAGCCCCGGACCTCAGCCAACGCCGCGCGCCCCGCCAGTTCAAAGTCTGTCCCGCGCCGGAGGCCGAGATCTTCCGTTTGAATCGCCATGACGGAATAGACGTTGGCCAGGTCGAACACCCGGAGCAGACCCGTTCCGCCTTCAGGGACTTCCTCGCCGGTTTCGGGCGAAATGAGCTGCGCTCGGGCCCAGGGAGGAAAGTTAAAGCGACGAGTAACGGGTGAGGCGTGATTCCCTCGAGCGGCGCAAGCGACGCCATCATAGGCTTGAGAACTCAGTTCGCTCATGCCGTATTCGCAAACGATTTGAGCGGGCGGAATCCCAAGTCGGGCAGTGATTAAGTTGTGCAACTCGGATCGGGGCAGGCTGCGGGAGCGGCCCTTGTAGCCACCGGTTTCCATTACACGGGAACCCGGCGGCAGCTCCGGCCGCAACTCATGTTCGCCAAGAAAATCCAACAAGTGTACAAACGAAAATGCCGTGCCGAGCAGAACGGCCGGCCGGCCGGCCGCGGCCAGGCGTTTAAGGCGGTCCGTCGCTGCGTCGAGGCCCAGCATCCAGGCACCGTCCGGTGTTACCCTCCCCAGAAAGGCCGACTCGGCCCAAACCGGTTGCTGGCGGATATGTTCGAACATGTGCACCAGCGAGGAACAAGGGGCTGCGTCCGGTGGCGGCGTAAGCAGCAACAGGCTGGGCGCAAGTTCCTGGTCGCGCGCGCAGAGGTGCCGCGCAAACCACGGCCAAAGCGAGGCTTCGTAAGTCGCGAGCGACGCAGCATTATGAAAATGACGACTCGGCCGTTGTTCCGTCGTGCCGCTGGAGTGGAATACCGTGGTCCGGTCTTCCGGCGCGAGGCACGACAGTTCCAGCTCTTTGAACGCTGAAGCCGGGACGGCGGGAATCTGGCTCCAATCGAAAACAGTTTGAGGCGATGCGCCACGAGCTGCGCAGAAACGACGGTAGGGTCCGTTGTGCTCGAACTGCAGTGCGAACAGTTCCAGCGCCAGCGCATTGAACGGGGCGGCACCGGAGCCGGCGGCGGCAACGCCAGGAGGATTTTCGGCCGACACGGCGAGCAGCTCGCGGAGGCGCCGTTCAAAGTCCTCAAATTGATCGTGGAACTTCATGCGGTTTCTATTTTGCCAGGCTGGTTTTCCGCCACAGCCAGGAGGCAAAGTATGTACCTGCGAATCGGCGGCGCCGCAACTCCAAACGGGGTTAAGATGGGTACGCGATTTGGTCGTGGCCTTGCCAGGGTGCATGGTTTGCGCACCCCAGCTACCCGTTTCTCTAGGCGCGAGAGCGATGGCCGAGGAGTCGGGCAGGCAGGAAAAGGAGGGCGCGAATCAATGCGAAGGTGGCGCCGATGCAAATGGCGAGCAAGCGAAACGGCAAGGACAGGAGCCAAACCAGCGGCGCCAGCACCAGAACGAGCAGCGCCAGCGGCCAGCACAACACCAGCAACAGGCACCAGCCGATTAACAATAGCAAAATTCTCATAGGTCCGTTCCCGGGTCGAAAAATGCTTATGCCTAATCCTCTTATACTCCCCAAGCGTCGCTTTGGCTAGTCTTTCCGGCTTTACGGCGGATGGAATCGTTGGCACAACCCTCGGGACATTGTATGCGCTTTATTTGTTACTGTCTATGCCTGGCGGGCTTGTCGGCTATGCCGGCTTGCGTTGCAGGTCGCCAAAACCAGGTGTCGGGCGGCACCGGGCGTGCCACCTCTGACACCCCTCGCTCGGCAAGCCTGCCTGGCCCAATGCCGGATGGCTCTGTGTTGCTCCCCAATCAATGGTCATTGCGGCCTGCCGGACGCCAGGTTGATCTGGCCGATTTTCCCATCAATATTGCGCTGCATCCCGCCGGACGCTACGCCGCGGTCCTGCACAGCGGCTACAGCCAGCATGAAATTATGATGGTGGATATTCCCGCGGCCGCGGTCGTTTCGCACACGAGCATTCACGAGGCGTTTTACGGGCTGGAGTTTTCGCCTGACGGCAAAAGGCTATTCTGCAGCGGGGCAGGGGATGAAGTGGTACATGAGTTCGATTTCCGGGACGGCAAGCTGTCGAACCACCAAAGAATCAAGCTTCGTGAGCCGCGGCAACGCGGTGTGCCGGCGGGTCTGGCGGTCGATTCGGGCGGAACCCATTTGTATGCCGCCAACGTTTGGGGACATCGGGTCACGCGCGTGGTGCTCGGCGCCGAGCCGCAGGTGGCCGATATTCTGTTAGGCACCAATGTCGCGGCGCTCACGGCTGCTCCGGTCACGCCCTCGACGGACTTCGACACTGCGGCCGCCGAGAAGCGCGCCGAGGCAGCGCTATATGGTGCCAACCCCGCCGACACTTTTCCCTACGCTTGCAGGCTCGACGAAAGGCGGCACCGATTATACGTCAGCCTGTGGGCTCAAGCCGCTGTCGCTGTGGTCGATTTGAACACCGAACAGGTGATTGCGCGCTGGCCGGCCGAAGAGCATCCATGTGAGATGGCGCTGACCCGCTCCGGCAAAGTCCTGTTCGTCGCCAACGCGAGCCGCAACACTGTGACCGTGTTCGATACCGCCGCCGGCAAACCGCTCGAAACCATCTGGGCCGCTCTCTATCCCCAAGCGCCGTCGGGTTCAACGCCGAACAGCCTGGCACTCTCGCCGGATGAACAGACGCTTTTCGTTGCCAACGCGGATAATAACCTGGTGGCCGTCTTCGACGTTAGCCGGCCCGGCAAGAGCCGCTCGCTCGGGTTCATCCCGACGGGATGGTATCCAACTTCTGTGCGCGTGAGCCTGGACGGCAAAACGCTCCTGGTGGCCAACGGCAAAGGCGGAACTTCGATGGCCAACCCGCATGGGCCGCAGCCCCGGGCGGGCGTTCCGGAGGGTGACACTGCGCAGTATATCGCAAAGCTTCTGCGCGGCACGATGAGCATTATTGAGCTGCCTCCGCGAGAGGCTTTCGAGAAGCAGATGGCCGCCTATACGGCTCAGGCGTACCGCTGTAGCCCCTTGCGTCCCGATGCAGGTGTGACCGCCGCGCAGCCCGCCGGCAACCCTGTCCCGGTCAATTTGGGAGACGCCAGCCCGATCAAATATTGTCTCTATATCATCAAGGAGAACCGGACTTACGACCAGGTGCTCGGCGATATGCCAGAGGGAAACGGCGACCCCAAGCTGTGTCTTTTTCCGGAGCGGGTCACACCCAACCTGCATAAGCTCGCGCGCGAGTTTGTGTTGCTGGACAACTTTTACGTCGATGGCGAGGTGAGCGCCGACGGCCACGAGTGGAGCATGGCCGCCTACGCGACCGATTTCGTGGAGAAGATGTGGCCCTTGGATTACGGCCATAACCGATCCGGCAAGTTTCCCTACCCCAGCGAGGGTGATTTCCCCATCGCCACGCCCGCGGGCGGCTATTTGTGGGACCGTGCGCGAGAGGCGGGCGTCAGCTACCGCAGCTATGGCGAGTTCGTGGCGAATGGACGCACCCTCGCCGAACCAGCCAGGACCAGAGTTAAAGCTCTCGAAGGCCATTTCGATCCGTGGTTTCACGGGTTCGATTTGGATTATTCCGACCGGAAACGAGCCGAGCGGTTCATCGCGGAGCTGAAACGGTTCGAGACCGAGGGCGGCATGCCACGCCTGCAAATCCTGCGCCTGCCCAACGATCATACGCATGGGACCACCCCCGGAACCCGGACGCCAACTGCGCTGGTGGCCGACAACGACGTCGCGCTGGGCCGGGTGCTCGAAGCGGTGAGCAGTTCGAAGTTCTGGCCGCAAATGGCGGTGTTCGTCGTGGAAGACGACGCCCAGAACGGCCCCGACCACGTCGATGCGCACCGCACGACGGCCTTTGTCATCAGTCCTTACGCAAAACGCCGCGTCGTCGATTCCACCCTCTACTCGACCACCAGCATGCTCCGCACGATGGAACTGATTTTGGGACTGAAGCCAATGTCTCAATTCGACGCAGCCGCTCGCCCGATGTTTAATTCATTCCAAGCGGCGGCGGACCTGCGCCCTTACCGGGCCGTGCCGGCCAATGTGAACCTGGAGGAACGCAACGAACGCCTCGCCTGGGGCGGCCAGCTCAAGATGAACTTCACTCGCGAAGATGCCGCCGATGACCTGCTCCTCAACGAAGTGGTGTGGCGTTCAGTGCGAGGCGCCGATCACCCCATGCCGCCGCCGGTCCGGGCCGGGTTTGTCTTCACTCGACCTGACAGCGAGGACAAGGACTAAGACGGCTTTAGCTTCCCCACCGCTTCCTTCATCTCGGCCAGGTGCGTGTCGGCATTCATCGTGTCTGTCACGTGCGCAATCTTGCCATCCAGCCCGATCAGGAAACTCACCCGTTTCGCCATGGCCCGCCCTGGCATGCGAACCCCGTAAGCGTCCGCAATTTTTCCCTCCGTGTCCACCAGCAGCGGAAAGTTCAGGTTGTACTTCGAGGTAAACTTTTGGTGACTGTCCGCGGAATCGAAGCTCACCCCGATGACCTCTACATTCCGGCTTTTCAATTCGGCGATGCGATCCCGAAAACCGCAAGCCTCCTTGGTGCATCCCGGCGTATCATCTTTGGGATAGAAATACAGCAGGACGACCTTCTTGCCGATTTCATCCTCCAGGCGCCATTCTTTGCCGGTTTGGTCTTTGGCCGCAATCGACGGGGCCTTGTCGCCCACTTTGGGCTTGTCCCCCTCGGCGCCAACGCAGGGCAGCCCGAAGGCGCAAACGAGTACACTCAACAACAGTGGCGTGGGAATACTGTGCGTTTTCATAAGCAATATTGTAACCTTCAATTAACTCAGGTAGCGCACCTCTCCCCTGTTGTCAACGAACAGCAACCACCTGCTCTCCTGGGGGAAAGCGCCGCCCCCGCGTCGCGACAAAAGCCGCGCTAGCGCAGGTTCCCAAACCTGCTCCCGCCGTGGCGGGACCGACTTCCAAATCGGCAGGTGTCGAAGCAGCGGGTGAGTCAGTAAGATCGGAAGCCTGCGCGACCCCAGGCGCGTCGGGCATTCGCGCTACGTTCGCAAGCTCGCCTCAGCCCCCCGCGGACGGTCCCTCGCGGTCCTATCCTGGTTTTGGCTTCGGGGTCGTATCGGCCAGCGGCGGCGCCCCGGCATTTGGCGACGAGGGCGGAACCAGCGGACGACGGCGCAGCTTATTTTGGAGCAACAGACGCCACACCATCCAAAAAGCTTCGCTCACGATATGGCCCGACATTTTGGAGTGGCCTTGAAACCGGTCGGTGAAAATGATCGGCACTTCGACGATCCTCATCCCCTGGCGCCACAACTGGTGCGTCATCTCGACCTGGAAGCTGTAGCCGTTCGAGTGGATCGCCTCGAGATTAATGGCTTGGAGCGCGCGCCGACGAAAACATTTGTAGCCGCCGGTCGGGTCGGTGAACGGCATTCCGGTGACGACCTTTACATACTTCGCGGCGCTCTTGCTGAGCATAAGTCGGCTCAATGGCCAGTTAATGATGCGGATGCCGTTGATGTAGCGCGAGCCCAGCACCAGGTCTGCTTCTCGTGCCGCCTCCAGGAACATGGGAATGTCGTCCGGGTTGTGCGACAGGTCGCCGTCCATTTCAAAGACGAACTCGCAGCCTTGCTCGATGGCCCACTTGAACCCGGCAATGTATGCCCGGCCGAGGCCGTTTTTCTCCGTCCGATGCAGCACGTGGAAGCGCGGGTTCTTGGCGGCCATCTCATCGGCGAGCCTGCCGGTGCCGTCGGGCGAGTTGTCGTCCACCACCAGGACCTCCACGGAAACGGGCAGGGTCATGAGCCGTTCGCTCAGCGGCGGGAGGTTCTCCCGCTCATTGTAAGTCGGCACGACTACGAGGGTCTTGTTCATGCGGTATGCAGGCCCAGCGACAAAGTGGGTGAGTTTTTGCGCGAAAACAAGGGCAGAATTGACTTGGTCCCCGCCGGTCGATAATCTGTGCCGTGAGTAAGCTCGTTCAAATGCTTGACGCTATCGAAAAACTGCTGATTTTGCAGGACCGCGACCGAAGAATCCGCCGGTTGAAAGGCGAGCTTTCCCACGTCGCGCCCGAGCGTCATTTGTTCCAGACCAGGGCGGCCGGAGCGCAAGCATCACTCGAACAGGCAAAAACCACAGTTAGACAGACCGAATCCGACCGCAAAGCCTTGGAACTGGAAGTCGAAGGCAAAAAGCAACTCATCGCGCGTTACGCCAACCAGCAACTCCAAACCCGTAAGAATGAGGAATACCGGGCGCTGACGCACGAAATCGATACCTGCAAAGCCGAGATATTCAAGATCGAAGACCAGGAAATCGCGTTGATGGAACAGGCGGAAGCCGCCCAGCAGGAGGTCGCTCGCTTCACGCAGGCGGCCAATGAGGCCCGCAACCTGATGGAAGATCAATTGACCCAACTCGCCGCACGCGAGCAAAATCTCAAACGCGAACTGGCTGAACTGGAAACCAACCGCGAAGAGTTGGCGGCCGCGGTGGACGAAACCGCCCGGGCCCGTTACGAGCGCCTGGTCAGGAGCAAAGGCGAAAACGTCGTGGTGGGCGTGCAGCACGGGGTCTGCGGGGGTTGCCACATGCGGTTGCCGCCACAACTCCTGGTCCAATGCCAGGCCCAACAGGAACTCATATCCTGCAGCAATTGCGGACGGATTCTGTACTACTCTCCCGACATGGATTTGGCTCTCAGCGAGTGAGCCAGCCGGCGAGCCGTTGCCTTACGGATTCGCCTGGTATATATTTATTCTGATTTCGGAAGGGTGGAGAATCGCTTCCGGCGCGAGCCGGGGGAGGAAAGTCCGAACTCCAGAGGGCGCGATGCCGCGTAACCTGCAAAGGCGGCGATAAGCCGTCGTGGCAGGATACACACGGGCAGCGATGCCGCGAGGCATCCTGACGGACAGTGCCACAGAAAACAAACCGCCGATCTTGCGGGTTCAAGTCACAGATTTGAGACCGCAAGAGGCAAGGGTGAAAAGGTGGGGCAAGAGCCCACCGCTCCAGGCGCAAGCCTGGGGGCACGGAAAACCCCATCGGGTGCAAGGCCAAATAGGGGACCCCGGAGCGGCCCGCTCCAGGTTCCGCAACGCGGAACGGGTTCCGGGTACTGGCTGCTGAGACAAATGATTCTCTCCCTGGCCTTTGGCCGGGCAGACAAAATTCGGCTTATAGCCCTTCCGAAATCATCTCCCTAATGCGGGGTGACCATGTACCAACCCCACAGGGCGATCAACACGGCGGGCACCAGGCCGCCGATCGCGCCACCGATGATTTCCAACCGTTGGGAATTAAACCGCTGGCCCAGCCGCGGGCCGATCTGACTGCCCAGGAGCCACCCTGTTCCTCCGCTGACCAGAAAGCCTATCAACCCAAGGATGGGGGTGCCGAACAAATCGGCGATATGTCCCTTGATAATCGCCCGTGCGAGACCCACGGCAAACAAGCCGCCGAGCGAGCCGACGACCGCGCCAACCAACCCGCCCAAATTGAATTCGCCTGGACCGAGTTTCTGCATCGGCCCGAAGGTTTCCATAAACTGCGGCTGAAATCAATTCCAGGTGGGGCGCGGGACAAATTCTTTCTCTGCCTCACAAATAGCGGTGTCCTGAAACCGGCCGGAACGCCGCATTTATGCGGAAGGAGCGACCAATGCAAGTGATCTGTCGTGCCCTTTCGGGTGTAAAGTAACATTTCCGGTTGCGTTCCGTGCCCCCGCTGCGCTTTAATCCGCTCACGATGAAGCGTTCGCTCTCTCCCTGCGTCCGGGCGGGTCTCTCCCGCCTCGTCCTGCTGGCCTTCATTTTTTACCGGGCCGCTGCCTGGGCCCAGCCCGCTCTCCGCCCCGACAAACTGGCCGAGATGGATGCCGCCATCAACCAGGCTATCGCGGACAAGAAATGTCCAGGCGGCGTATTGTGGGTCGAGCACCATGGCGCGTCGTACCACAAAGCTTATGGCAACCGCGCACTGGTGCCCGCCGTCGAACCGATGACTGAGGACACCATTTTCGATGCGGCATCCCTGACGAAAGTGGTTGCCTGCACGCCCGCGGTGATGCTTCTGGTTGAACGCGGCCAGATAAACCTCGATGAACGGGTTCAGGCCTACATCCCTGAGTTCCAGGGCGGCGGCAAGGAGGCCATTACCGTCCGCCAGCTTATGCTGCATATCTCAGGCTTGCGTGGGGACATCGAAACCAAAAGCGATTGGCACGGTCAGGCCGCCGCTATCCAAAAGGCT
This sequence comes from Candidatus Acidiferrum sp., assembly GCA_035566435.1. Classification (GTDB taxonomy): domain Bacteria; phylum Verrucomicrobiota; class Verrucomicrobiia; order Limisphaerales; family UBA8199; genus DATMRF01. The sequence continues at coordinate 72,252 of DATMRF010000089.1, read as the reverse complement.
TGTGCAGAGAAACTGCTGAGCGCGCCCGGCGCGGCCTTCCGCTACAGCGATATCAACTTTTTCCTCCTGGGCGAGATTGTGCGGCGCGTCAGCAAGCAGCCGCTGGAGGAGTTCGTCGCGCGCGAGATTTACCAGCCTCTCAAAATGGCGGACACCGGTTACCTGCCGCTCGAATCGAAACTCCCGCGCATCGCGCCGACCGAAGTCGTGGACGGCAAACCCTATCGCGGGGTCGTCCATGATCCTACCGCCCGACACATGGGTGGCGTCGCCGGTCACGCCGGGCTGTTCGTTATGGCGTCGGACCTTGCCCGCTATGCCCGCATGCTCCTCAATTTTGGGGAACTGGACGGTGTCCGAATTTTCAAGCCGGAGACCGTCCAGCTCATGACCACTGTGCAGACACCGGAATCGCTCTCCGTTCGGCGCGGCCTCGGCTGGGATATCGATTCGGGGTACAGCGGACTTCGAGGCAAGATATTCCCACTGGGTTCCTACGGTCACACCGGGTGGACCGGCACGTCGCTTTGGCTCGATCCCTTTTCTCAAACCTTCGTGATCTTTTTGTCCAATCGCAATCATCCGGATGAGAGCGGCAACGTCGGTTCACTCCGCGCCAGGTTGGGCACGCTCGCCGCAGAAGCCGTCGCCGATTACAACCTCGCCTACGTCCCCGGCGCCCTCCCTCCTCGTACCGAAACCACCTCGACACTCCAATCCTCCAGCACTCCATCCCCCCAGTCCTCCACCACTCCCTCCTCGCGCCCGGCCTCGACTCCCCTGCGCACCCTCAACGGCATCGACGTGCTGGTGAAACAAAAGTTCGCGCCGCTCAAGGGCATGCGCCTCGGCCTGGTCACCAATCTTACCGGTCACGACCGCGACCGGAACCCGACCATCGACCTCCTCAAGGACGCCCCCGGCGTCGAACTGAAAGCCTTGTTCAGCCCTGAACACGGCATCCGCGGACTCAAAGATGAGCAGGTCGGTGATAGCATCGACGAGCAGACCGGGTTGCCGGTCTATAGCCTCTATGGCGCGAACTACAAGCCCAGGCCCGAACAACTCAAAGACCTCGATGCGCTCGTGTTCGACATCCAGGACATCGGCTGCCGGTTCTACACTTACACGGCCACCATGGCGCTCGCGATGGAAGCGGCCGCCGAAAATAGAAAGAAATACTTCGTGCTCGACCGCGTCAATCCTCTCAATGGGCTGACCGTGGACGGCCCGGTTCTGATGGGTCAGACCAGCTTCGTCGCTTACCACCACGTGCCCCTGCGCTACGGCATGACGATCGGCGAGCTGGCAAAAATGTTCAAAACTGAGCGCCATTGTGATGCCGACCTTACTGTCATCCCGCTCGAAAACTGGCGGCGGGATGCCTGGTTCGACGAGACCGGGCTGCCCTGGACCAACCCGTCGCCCAACATGCGCAATCTCACCGAGGCCATCCTCTACCCCGGCCTGGGCCTGCTGGAAAGCGCCCTCTCGGTCGGGCGCGGCACGGACACTCCGTTCAAAGTGGTCGGCGCGCCGTACGTCGATGATGTGAAGCTCGCGGCGGAGTTGAACGGCGCTGGCTTGCCCGGCGTCCGTTTCGTGCCGATCGAGTTCACCCCCACCTATAGCGTGCACAAAGGCCAGCTCTGCCGTGGCGTCTATCTCATGCTGACCGACCGTGACGCCTGCAACGTCGTCGATGTCGGCCTCCAAATCGCGAAGACTCTCTATCGTCTTTACCCGAACGATTTCAACCCCGACAAAATGCGCCATCTGCTGCTTCACCCGCCGACCCTGGAAGCCATCAAAGCCGACACGCCGTTAAAGGAAATCCGCGCCCTGTGGCAGCCGGACCTGGACGAATTCCAAAAAGTCCGGTCCAAGTACCTGCTCTACTAAGGCTTTATTCTTTTCCTTCTTTTACGGTCCCTTCCGTTCCGGCACCAGATGCAGCGTGAGCATAGTGTCCGACACCCAGATATGCTCCTGCCGGTCGATAATGAGCGCGCGGGGGAGCAGCTCGATCTCGTGGCCAAAAAGCTGGAACGTGACCGTGCCGGGAAGGAACGTCGTATCCATGAACACGCATTTCCCGAACGGCACCGGGTAGGGCACCGGCTGGGGCTGGTTGAAAAGCAGCGTGCCCATGGCGTTGGTCGAAGGAATCGCCTGGTCGGGAAACGCGATCTGATAATTCGTGATCGCCAGTTTGTGCTGGTTCACCACTACTGTGGGCGTACCGGCGAGGTTGTTCGTAAAGGTCACTTCCCACGGCCCTTTGCGGATGCGACGATGCTCGATGCCGTGGTAGAACAGGGCGTAGCAGACCAACGCCAACACGAACGCCAGGATGAGATGTTTCAGCGCGCCGTCTGACTTCATGAATAAATCCAGACTGGACACGCAGATGCCTGGATGTCAAGCACGTGCAGGGGTGTACGGCTCCGAGCGGTGGATGAGAGGAGCCCAAACCCCAATGCCTTTAGCCTTCGTTTCTCCCTTCGCGCTTTTTCTTGGTAAAGGCTAACCTTTTCTTGTCATCTGCTGAACAACAGCTTGCGTTTAGCACCTAATACTTATAAACAAGTATTGTGAATTCTTGGTTCTCTAGTCACCGCTTCGCCCTCAGTTTCGTCGCCGCGGCGCTGGCTCTCTCGCTCGCCGGGTGCGGGCGCAATGATGTCCAGGTTTACCAGGTCGGCAAAGAGCAGGCGCAGTCACCCCCGGCACAGGGCGCGGATGCGACGGCGATGCCCCCCGGCCATCCTGACGTCTCCGCGCAACCGCCCGGGTTGAAGTGGACCTTGCCCACGGGCTGGGAGGAGGTGGTCCCCCCCGGCCAGATGCGCGTGGCTTCCTTCCGGATCAAGGGCGAGGGCAGCAAGCTAGGCGACGTGAGCGTGGTCCCGTTGCCGGGCGCCGCCGGCGGCATTCTGGCGAACGTGAACCGATGGCGTGGCCAGGTGGGTCTGGCTCCTGTGTCGGAGGCCGAGTTGGGCAACTTGGCTCAAAAGGTAGTAATCGCAGGTCACCCGGGCGAGCTCTATGAACAAGCCGGCCAAGGCACGGGTTCAGGCGAACCAACCCGCATTCTGGCGGCCATTTTAATGCACGACGAGGTCGCCTGGTTCTTCAAAGTAACGGGCGATGATCAACTCGTCGCGCAACAGAAACCAGCCTTCGTGGAATTCCTAAAGTCCCTGACCTTCACAGCTCCTGCCGCTCCTGTGGCTCAAGCGGGACTGCCTGCCGATCATCCCCCAATCGACACGCCAATGCTCTCCGCGCAGCCGGCCGACGCCACCGCACCCGCGTCAGGGAAGCCGGCGTGGCAGGTGCCCGCCGCGTGGAAGGAAGTTCCCGGCGGCCAATTCCTCGTGGCAAAGTTCACCATTAGCGGCGACGGCGGCGCGCAGGCGGCCGTGAATGTCAGCATGTCCGCCGGCGACGGCGGCGGGTTGGCCGCAAACGTCGGCCGCTGGCGCGGGCAGCTCGGCCTCGGCCAACTGTCCGAAGATGAACTGAACAAGCTCGCTGCTCCCGTTGACACCGCGGCCGGCAAAGCGATGTTGGTGGATATGATCGGCACTGACGCCCGGACTGGCCAGAAAGCCCGCCTGGTCGGCGTGATCGTTCCCCAGGGCGGCCAAACCTGGTTCTATAAGTTGATGGGCGATGAGCAGCTCGTCGGGCGCGAGAAAGACGCTTTTTCAAAGTTCGTCCAGACGGCCAGGTACTAGCATGAACCCCAGCAACAGACTAACGGTCACCGCAGGACCTGCCGCAGTCGCGCCCGCCTCCCGTGACCAGCGCGACCGGACGAAAACCAAAACCCCTTCCGCTGAATCGGCGGGCGCCCGGCTGGCATCCCCCGGCGGGCCAGGGCCTGGAAAAAACGCCGGCGCTTCCGGCTCCTTGACCGACTTCCTTGATCGACTTGTCAGCTTCTTCACGTCCATGCGGTTAACCGTCGCCTGCCTGGTCCTGGGAATGTTGCTCGTCTTTTTTGGCACGCTGGCCCAGGTCGATCTCGGTTTGTTTAAGGCACAGAATGAGTACTTCCGAAGCTTTTTTGTTTACTGGATGCCGAAAGGTGCATCCTGGAAGATCCCTTGGTTTCCCGGCGGTTATCTCGTCGGCGGCGTGCTCCTCATCAACCTCGTCGCCTCCCATATCAAACGATTCAAGCTCACGCGCGAGAAGGCCGGCATCTGGATGGTTCATTTTGGCATCATCCTCCTCTTGCTGGGCCAACTCATGACCGACCTCGTCTCCCGCGAGAGCATGCTCCACCTGCGCGATGGCCGCGTAGCCAACGACGGCCAGCCAAAGAACTATTCCGAATCCACCGGCCAGGTCGAGTTGGCTCTGCTCGACACCACCGATCCCAGCCTGGACAAGGTCGTCGCCATCCCCCAAGGCTTGCTCATGCGGCGCAAGGAAATCAACGCCTCCGGCCTCCCATTTACCGTGCGGGTGAAAAGCTTTTTCGCCAATTCCGCGATCGAAGACCGTGCCGCTAACTCCGCGACTCCCCCGGCGGCCACCCAGGACATCGGCGCGCGCGCGGTCGTCCAGGAGCTGCCGCGTGTCACGCAAATGGATCACCGCGATGTGCCGAGCGCAGTCGTGGAAATCGTCACTCCGCAAGGCTCCCTCGGCTCCTGGCTGGTGTCCGAGCTTGTCAACGGGAAACAGAGTTTCACCTGGAACCAGCGGACCTATGAGCTGGCACTGCGCCAGCGAAGGTATTATAAACCGTTCAGCCTGCAGCTCCTTGAATTTAAGCATGACGTCTATCCCGGCACGGACATTCCGAAGAATTTCTCAAGCCTTGTGCGCCTCCAGCGGCCTGACACCGGCGAAAATCGGGAAGTCCTCATCAAAATGAACACTCCGTTGCGTTACGCGGGGGAAACTTTCTACCAGGCTGACTGGGATCACCAGGACAACCACGGAACGATCCTCCAGGTGGTGCATAATCCAAGCTGGTTGACACCTTACTTCTCCTGCATCCTGGTGGGCCTTGGGCTCATCGTTCAGTTCGCCACTCACCTGTTGGGCTTTACTCTGAAAAAGAAGAATACATGAAGCCTTTGCTCAAAATCCTACCCTGGTGCTTCGTTGCACTTTTCGGCGCCGAGATTATCGCCGTGCTCCTGCCGAAGCAGGATGGCGAATATCACGTGCGCGAGTTTGGCCGGTTGCCCGTCCTCCTGAACGGCCGCATCCAGCCATTTGATTCCGTCGGCCGCAATGCGCTCCTCCAAATCCGCAGCACCGGCGACGTCCCCCTCGAAGAAGTCCCCTTCTGGAAATTCTGGCATCACCCCCAAAAACTCAAGGCCTCCGAGTGGTTGCTCGAAGTGATGACCCGACCGGAGGACGCGGACACCCGCCGCATTTTCCTGATCCACTACTCCGATTTGCTCGACGAGCTCAAGCTACAGGGCAAGGGCGTCCAAAAGTCCGCCCTCCACTATTACAGCCTCAACGAGCTGAGGCCCGTCCTCGACGAGATTGGCCGCCAGGGCCAGAAGGCCGGCGAGGTGAAACCCGAAGAACAGACCCCGTTCCAAAAGCAGGTCGCCAAACTGGCCAACGCCGTCATGCTCTATCAACGCCTCAAGGTCACCTTGCAGCCCGAAGACTCCGATGATTTTTCCAAAGAACTCGCCGACTTCAAAGCTGACCTCATTCCGGCGCAAGCCGCGGCCCGCGCCAACGAAGGCGGCAAGGAGTTCGACAAGGACGCCATCGCCCGCATGGCCGAGCCCCTCCGGGACTTCCAATTGATGAGCGAGTACGGCTATGCCCTCATCGTCCCGCCGCTCGCCTCCGAGCCTCACGACCACTGGCAAAATGCCGGAAAATGCCTGCTCGATTCCGCCCGCAATAACGAAATCCATCCTGCGATGACCAGTTACGCCGCGATGGCCACCGCGTATCGTCAGCATAAACCGGACGAATTCAACCGCGCGCTTGCCAGTTACCAGGGCTGGCTCACACCGCGGTTCGACCGCGAAATAGCCAAGGGCCGGGCCGAGTTCTATTACAACAACGTAAAGGCTTTCCTGCATGCCACCATTATCTACGTCTGCGCCTTTCTCCTCGCTTGCGTGGCGATTCTTGCCTTCGGCGTAGTCTCAAACGTTTCCGAATCGCTGCGGCGCTCGGCGTTTTACCTCGTCATTCTTGCCGGGGTTGTCCACACCTTCGGGCTGGTCTTCCGCATGGCCCTTGAAGGACGTCCGCCGGTCACCAATCTTTACTCGTCGGCTATCTTCATCGGCTGGGCGGCGATGGTCATCGGCATTATTGTCGAGCGCGTTTACCGCGTTGGCCTCGGCAGCCTCGTCGCCTCGCTCGCCGGGTTCGTCACGCTGCTCATCGCTCATAACCTAGCCCTTGGCGGCGATACCATGGAAATGCTCCGCGCGGTTCTGGACACGAATTTCTGGCTCGCCACCCACGTGGTGGTGGTCACGCTCGGCTATGCCGCGACCTTCTTCGCCGGCCTGCTGGCGATCATCTATATCGCCCTGGGCGTGTTCACGCCGATGCTCAGTCAAAAGCTGGCTGCAGCCCGGGCAACCTCCGCGCCGCCAGAATCAAAAATCCAAAATCAAAATTCAAAAATCACCCTCGGCAACGCCCTCGGCAAAATGGTCTATGGCGTTGTTTGCTTCGCGACGCTCTTCAGCTTTGTCGGCACGGTCCTGGGCGGCATTTGGGCCGACCAATCCTGGGGCCGGTTCTGGGGCTGGGACCCGAAGGAAAACGGCGCGCTCCTCATCGTCCTCTGGAACGCCATCATCCTTCACGCCCGCTGGGGCGGCCTGGTCCGCGAGCGCGGGCTGATGAACCTCGCCGTATTCGGCAACATCGTTACCAGTTTCTCCTGGTTTGGCGTCAACATGCTGGGCATCGGCCTGCACTCCTACGGGTTCATGGACGCCGCGTTCCAATGGCTGAGGGCCTTTGACATCAGCATGCTCGCCATCATTGCGTTGGGTCTGCTGCCTCTGCACCTTTGGCGCAGCTTCCGCACCGGCGCCGTGACGCCACCTTCGCCTCCAGGCGGCGCCCGAACCGCCAGGCCCGCCGCAGCGTAACGGCTCGTAGTGGCTGTGGATTCCGCCTGGCGTGCGGTTGAACATCATCGACATGGTTGCGCCGAAGAAGCCAAAGCGGCAGAGGACCGCCGCACTCCAAAACGCAAGCGCGAGTGCAATCTGTTGCCGAAGGTTGTAATCTCTTTGACGTCCTGCCACTGTTCCCTTAGCGTTTGAGTCTTCGAATCGACCATGATCCGGTACATCGTAAGAAAATTCATCGGCTCCAGGAATGAGCGGGAAGTCAAGCGGCTTCGCCCGTTAGTGGTGAAGATCAACGCTTTTGAGGCCGAGTTGCAGAAACTTCCCGACGACGCCCTGCGGCAAAAGACGGCCGCCTGGAAGGAGGACCTTTCCAAAATCGAGGACGACGAGGAATTGGCTCTCCGGCTGGATGAGATTCTCCCGGAAGCTTTTGCGGTCGTCAAGAATGCCTGCCGCCGGCAGTTCGGCAACGAGATCATGGTTCGCGAGCACCCGCTCAAGTGGGAGATGATTCCTTTCGACGTGCAGCTTATCGGCGGGCACGCGTTGCACTCCGGCCGGATCGCGGAAATGGCGACCGGCGAAGGCAAGACCCTCGTCGCGACTTTGCCGGTGTATCTGAACGCCCTGACCGGCCGCGGCGTCCATGTCGTTACCGTCAACGATTACCTCGCCGCGCGCGACAGTGAATGGATGGGCGCGGTCTATAAGTTCGTCGGCCTGACGGTCGGGTGCATCCTGCACGACCAGCCGCCCAGCGTCCGCCGCGAGCAATACAATTGCGACATCACCTACGGCACCAATGCGGAGTTCGGGTTCGATTACCTGCGCGACAATGGCATGGCCTCCCGCGCGGAGGAGCAGGTCCAGCGCGGACATTATTTCGCGATCGTCGATGAAGTGGACTCCATCCTGATCGACGAGGCGCGCACGCCGCTCATCATCAGCGGGCCGGCCGTGGTCACCTACGACGAGCAGTACGCCAAATTTAAACCGCAGGTCGAATCGCTCTTCCGCGTGCAGGAGCGGTTGTGCAACCGGTTCCTCTCCGAAGCCGAAGAACTGCTGAAGAAGCTGAACCCGGATGACGGCTCGAATGTCCAGGATGCCCAGGCCCTTGAGCGCGAGACCGGCCTGCTGCTTTATCGCGTCAAGGTCGGCCAGCCGAAATCCCCGGCGCTCCTCAAGGTGCTGGAAGATCCTGAAAATGTCCGGCTCATGAACCAGGCGGAGCTGCAGCTCCACGGCGATCAAAAGAAGGTCGAGCTCTACGCCGAAAAAGAGCAACTGTTCTTTGCCATCGATGAGAAAAGCCACGAAGCCGACCTGACCGAGAAGGGGCGGAATTACCTCAGCCCGCAGGACCCGGATGCCTTCATGCTGCCCGACCTCACGACCGCTTTGCACGAAATCGATACCGGCCCGGAAGTGGACGCCAGGAAACGCCTCGAGGCCAAGACCAAACTCCAACAGGAGTACGAGTCCAAAGCGCAGCGCATTCACGCCATCGCGCAATTGCTCAAGGCCTTCTGCCTGTATGAGAAGGACGTGCAGTATGTCGTCCAGGAGAACAAGGTCATCATCGTGGACGAGAACACCGGCCGTTTGATGACCGGCCGGCGCTGGAGCGATGGCCTGCACCAGGCCGTCGAGGCCAAGGAAGGGGTCGAGATCGAACGCGAGACCCAAACGCTGGCCACGATCACCATCCAAAACTATTTCCGCCTTTATAAGAAACTGGCCGGCATGACCGGCACCGCGGAAACCGAGGCCTCCGAATTTCTGGACATCTACAAGCTCGGCGTGCTGGTCATTCCCACGAACCGGCCGGTGGCGCGCACAGACGCGAACGACTCGGTCTATAAGACCAAGCGGGAGAAGTACGCGGCGGTGCTGAACGAAATCAAACAAATCCACGGCCAGGGCCGGCCCATCCTGGTAGGCACGATCTCGGTCGAAGTCAGCGAGCACCTGTCCCGCATGCTCAAGCGCGAAGGGATCGTCCACTCGGTGCTGAACGCGAAATACCACCAGCAGGAAGCGGAAATCGTGACCCGCGCGGGCCAGCGCGGCGCGGTCACCATCGCCACCAACATGGCCGGCCGCGGCACCGACATCAAGCTGGGGCCCGGCGTGCCGGACATTGGCGGCTTGCACGTCATCGGCACGGAACGTCATGAGGCGCGCCGCATCGACCGCCAGTTGCGCGGCCGCTGCGCCCGCCAGGGCGACCCCGGCTCCTCCCACTTCTTCATCGGGCTCGAGGACGATTTGATGCGTTTGTTCGGCTCGGACCGGATCGTCAAGTACATGGAGAAAATGGGCCTGGAGGAAGGCCAGGAACTCGAGCATCCGCTGCTCAATCGCTCGATCGAGCAGGCGCAAAAGCGCGTCGAACAGCACAACTTCCAAATCCGCAAGCGCACGCTCGAATACGACGACGTGATGAACAAACAGCGCGAGGTCATCTATGGCTTCCGCAATGAAATCATCCACGCCGCGGACGTGCGCGACCGCCTCATGGACATCATGGAGGAGGTCGTCATCCAGAAAGTCGAGGAGTTCACCAACGCCAACTCCGACCACCACGAGTGGAAAGTCCGCTCGCTGTCCGACTGGGTGAACCTGAACTTCCCGCTGGGCATGCCGGAGACCGAGATCGCCAAAGCCGCCGAGGCAGGTCACGAAACGCCGGTGCCCGGCTCGGTTTATGATGGCCTCAGCCCGGCACAGTTTTCGGTGTGCAATTTTATCTCCGACAGCGTGCGGAAGGCTTATGAGCTGAAGATCAGCTTCGAAAACCCCGAGGCGCTGAAGGAAGTGGAGCGCTATACGATCCTCAGCGCCATCGACCGGCTCTGGCAGGAGCATTTGTACGAGATGGACAGCCTCCGCTACAGCATCGGCCTGCGCGGCTACGGCCAGCGCGACCCGCTGATTGAATACAAGGCCGAGGCCTACCGGATTTTCGAGGAACTGATGGTCAACATCAAAACCGAGATCTGCCACAACATTTTCCGAAGCGCCTCCAGCCTGATGGCCTTCGAGAATTTCCTGCGCAGCGTTCCCCAGCAAACGACGCACCAATCGACCAGCGCCTTCGGCGGGGCAGGGGCGGCGGAATCAGGTTCAGCCGCCGCCCAGGCGGCTCGCGGCGGCCCGACGCAGGGCAGCGACATCGTCAGCGAAGCCGCCGCCGCGGTCGAAAAAGCCAAGCCGGTCCGCGTCGGACCCAAAGTGGGCCGCAATGATCCGTGCCCCTGCGGCAGCGGCAAGAAGTACAAGCACTGCTGCGGGAAATGATGCGCAGCGCCGGAGGGCACGCCTGTGATGCGTAGCACCAGGCCGGCCCTCTCCCCTGTGCGCGAGGGGAGAGGGTTTGACGTTTGCGGTGTCCCGGGTTTACTGACCGGGATTAAGATGTCAAAGAGCGTCCGGCGGAGCCGGCCCACGAACGGGGCTTAATTCCGCGCAGGAAAATTTTTTTTGCGTTCGGATTGGTCCGGATTGGTTCAACTGGAGCGGGAAGGGCCAGGCAGGTGTTCTTTGTTTGGGAAAGGGGCTCACCCTGGGTGAGGACTGATGGACACGGATGCTGCACTTGGGCTGAAATTTCTGCCGGGGCTTGATTCACCTTGATTTGGCTTGATGGGAAGGCGGGCGGGTTAGGGGATTGGTGGATTAATGGATGAATGGATTGTTGGATTGCAGTGGGGCGAGGGAGTGATGGAGCGATGGAGTGATGCACTGGCGCGGTAACGGGGCCGGATTGCACTTCGGTCGAGATTTCCGTTGGGGCTTGATTCACCTTGATTTGGCTTGATGGGGAGGCGGACGGGTTAGGGGATTGGTGGATTGCAGCGGGGCGAGGGAGTGATGGAGTGATGGAGTGATGCACTGACGGGGTAACGGGGCCGGATTGCACTTCGGTGGAGATTTCCGTTGGGGCTTGATTCACCTTGATTTGGCTTGATGGCGGAGCGGGGGGTGCGGTGCGGGCGGCCAGGAGTTCCTGGGTCAGGCGGTGTTTTTCGACTTTGAGAGCGGAGTCGGACTGGTGACAAAGGGTGTGGATGATGTTGAGGTACTTGGCAGGGTTGGCCTGAAGCATGTTCTTGAGGGTTTCATCCCCGTGGTCGCGCAGGGTTTGGAAGAGCTGGAGAGCGGCGACATAGTTGCAGGCGCGGCGGACCTGGGCGATGTCGGCGTCGCCGATTTCGCGGAGGAGGTCGATGGCGAATTCGACCTGGAGTTTGGCGCGGTCAATGGCGTCCTGGTGTTTGAGGTAGTCCTGGTAGCCGCCCTTGACCCAGTTGGTGATATTCTGGGTGTTGAGGCCCCGGCCGGCTTCGCCGAGTTCGTCGATGATGATGTGATAGGGCAGGCCATCATCGAGCATGTGGTTGAGCATATCGCGGGTCTCCTTGGGGAGCCGGGCGATTTTGCCGTTGCGGCGGGGGTTAGCGGGCGGGGAGGCGGCGTCAGCGAGTTCGCCGGCGAGGAGTTCGATTTCGGGGGTGGTGGTCATGGGAGTGGTTGATGGTTAAAAGTTTATTCACTTTTGGCGGCTACGAGCTGCGGGGCTGCACACGCAGTCCTGCATAGTAAGGATCATCAGGAAGGCGAAAAACCGGCTTGGCGGCGATTTTGTTGGAACTTTTTTTGTAATCACCGGGAGTGCGGGGTGCGGAATTAACGCAAAGGCGCCAAGGGGCAAAGACGCAAAGAGGCGATGGAACCGCGGAAAACGCGCACAACGCGGATAGGGGGCTTGCGGTCCACAGTCCAGGGTTCCAAGTCTCAAGTCTCAAGTCTCAAGTCTCGGGTCCCAAGTTCGTATGGTTTGAAAGACATTGCAATCCTTTGAAAGTTGCGTGGTTTAGTCAGGTTTGGTGAATCAGGCTCGCAGAGCCCAGAGCATGAACGTTTTTTTGGCGTAACAAGGTGTAAAAAGGGGTAACAAGGTGTAACAAAGGCTTGAAGTCTAACAGGAGGAACCTCGGGATCTGGGTCCCCCCGCGAGGGCAGAGCCGAGCACCGAGAGTCGATGGCCGGAGGGGCCGAGAACTGCGGCGGACCTTCGCTAAGCTGGTGTCGAGCATTAAGTTCCTTTCTTACGAGGCGCAGTGGGCGCTTCCGTCTCGCCCGAATGTGTTTTTATTGCGGTGCGGCGCCGTTTCGGGCATTGGCGCCGAGCCGGAGAGATCATCGTCCCTCTATATTATATGGAGTCGAGAAACGCGTTTTTGCCATTTTGGGGAGCGATTCTTGGCAGTGTCGTTGCAAGTGCTTGATGGTGAGGAGAATATTTTTAGATCTTTTTGATTTTTCTTCAAGTTGCTGCGGAGGTTCTGGAGGTGCAAAACTGGGTCAGACGGCGACGGAGCGCCTTTTGGAGGTTGTAAACGGCCTGGACCTTGATTTTGAGCCTACGCGCGAGGTCCACGGGTTTCTCGAGGCCGGCACAGTAGCAGGCGAAAAGCCTTTTGAGGCGGCGTTGGCGTCCGAGGAAGGATTTAAAGCGGGCCTGAAAGAGCTCCCATTCAGCGCGGCGTTCGTGGTTGAGGAGGTCTTCGAGCGGATTGGTGTCGGGGGAGACCAGAGTATCGATCAGTCTGACTGCTTCGCCGTCGTCGGTGAAGACGAGGGCCAGGTCGAGCTCGTTGCGGGTGACGAAGTCTTCCTTGAGGTGGTGGAGGCGATTGACGTGCTGGCGGACTCGGCGATGGATTTCCTGGGCGAGCGTATCGAGATTGTCAGGCTCGGCGTGCGGCGGGAGGCTTTTGAGGGTGTCGAGGATGGCCTGGGCGGCGATGGAGTTGGGGTCGTAGCCGTGGGGGAGGACGCCGCCGAGGGTGCCCCGCCAGTAGAGGGGGCTGACTTGTAATTGGGCATAGTCGAGCGCTTCCTGGAACACCTGGTCCCAGGAATTGCGCGGGTTGGCCTCATGTGCGGCGTCAGCGCCCTGCATGCGGGAGTAGATAGCATAAATTGAACCAAGGTTGAATTTAAGTAAAAAGATGGCACCCGATGGATTTTTCTGGATGACGTGGACCGGCAGGATTTCCGAAGCCATTGCGCGCCGGCTCCGGTTGGGACGTCCAAGAGCGCGAACGCCCGCTTACAACCGGCCATGAAGGGGCCTGAGCCTGAGGACCCAGCGCAAGGCCGCCTCGGCCTATGAAGACGCACGAGCCATGCTATGGGTGACCCCATTGTCGCATACGCCATCAACCGGAGCAGGTCTTAGGCCCGCGCCCAACGAGCTCGCGCGGGCTGAGTGGTCCGTTTCATAAATCCACTAACGGATTCGGCAGTTCTTTTCCACGCAGACGGCGTTGCTCGCACCATACAGAGCTCGCGGGATATGCTCGGTGCTCGCGCTTTGTTTGCACGGAACGCCTTTTGCCGCCTACGTCAGCGTCTTTATGAAACGGACCACTTAGCCCGGATAGCTCACATCGTTGATGGTAGCGCAGGTTTCCAAACCTGCTGTATCGCAGGTTTCCGAACCTGCGGGTACCAATGCAATCACGACACTCTGCCGACTTGGAAGTCGGCGATACGGCAGGTTTGGAAACCTGCGCTACGACCGCTGCTGTCGCGGCACAGGCGTGGGTGTGAAATTTGCGGGTTAGTGCCCGACGCTGGCCTGGCCGCCGAACGCAACGATCGTCATGGGCTTGGTAATGGCCGGCGTTTCGGTCGAAGAGCCGGGCTTGATAAAAATGGTGCCCCCTGCGGAAACGGCGCTCATCCCCCCAGCCAGGGTGTCATACGGAGTGGCGTAAGTGCCATTGCCCGGATGGACTGCGGTATTGAAATCAACCCAGACCGGGCCGTAAAAGTTGACCGGGTCGGACGGGACGCCATTGGCCACGACCACGAGCGAGTAGGTCGCCGGGGGCAGGTCCGTCGACACTTTGAACTCGGTACTGACCGGGGTGCTGCCGGTCTGGATGCGGGTGCTGCTCCAATTGTAGGTTCGGGCGTAATAAACCTTGCCGGTGGCGAGGTTGGTCAGACGCACCAGCGGGTAGTCGGATGCCATCTGGCCATCGTCGCCCTCATTGGCGCCCTCGGTGATGCCGTTGAGACCGGTGCCGATGAGATGGAACGAGCCGTCCGGATTGGCCGTGATGCTGGTGATCGTGGGCTGGCCAATCGGCGACGCAGGCGGGTCGGGCACGTAAATGCTCAGTTGCGGGGTGTGGCCGGAAAGCAGGATGGTGCCGTCGGGCAGGTCGAGCATGAAGGGGATGAACAGGTTGTTCGCCAGCCCGCTGGGGGGACCCGCCACTTCCTTCATCGCGTTGGATTTGGCGGCATAATCGTATTCGTAAAAATGCCACGGCGGGTTGCATCCGCCGTTGAAACAGTTGGTGGCCACCATGAACAGAAGCTTGCCGTTGATCATCACAGCGCCGGGCGCGTCGGCCGCCAGCAGGTCGTTGGGCGTGAGCGGGCCCGGGTTGCTCCAGGTGCCGGGATTGGTGCCGCCCGATGGGGTGTAGAGCGCGTTGCTGCCGGTGCCGGCCGCGAAGAAAACCTGTCCGCTGGGCAAGGTGAGAACCGGTCCGATTTCACATCCGGGGTTTCCGGTGCCGTGCGGGGAGGTGTTCCAGATAAACTGCGGCACCGGGCTGTCGAGCAGCCACTTGCCCAGGGACGGAATATAGCGTTGGGAGGTCTGGCTGCACTTGTCGATGGTCAGAATGCTGCCGTCGGGCAGCTTCGCCCAGCCGCATTCGCCCTGGCTCCTCACCCCCTGGAGGACGGGGCCATCGGACCACAGGTTCGACCTGGGGTCGTAAATGAGCGTGCCGCCAAAGGTTTTCGGTTTCAGCGGCGCCATCAGCACGGTTCCGTCCGGGATGACGATTGAAATCATATCCGAGAAGACATTGGTTTCGGCCGGGTCGAACAGAGACGTGGGCGGATTTATCACGGTCCAGTGGTCATTTTGGGGGTCGTAAATTTCGGCGTTGGTAATGCCGGTTCCATATTCGCCGCCGGCGACAAAGAGCCGGCCGTCCTGAACGACATCGGCGGCGAACAAATTGCGGGGGTAGTTCATGGGCTTGGTGGTGCTCCATTGCCCGTTCGCATAGCTGCCGAACTGGTCCGGCGTGAGCCGGTACCACGGGTTGCCACTGTCGTCTGCGCACATGACGGTGCCATCGGGAAGCAACAACATCTCGCCGATGTTGCCGGCGGGTTTAGTGGCCACAGAAAGCCAGGACCCGGCCGCCGCCGGCTGGCATAGACAAATGAGCATCCCCGCCACCAGCAGCGAAGCTGGCCAGGCAAGGGTTGAAGGTCGAAACCACGAATGGACACGAATGGACGCAAATGCGGGAGAGGCAGAGACACGAATGGCATTGATTTGCACGAATTCGGCGGACCGTCCCAAAGGTGGTTCGTGACATTCAAGCCCCTGTTCGCCGGCAATTCGGGCCGATTTCGAATGGGTTCGCCAGTGTTTCATAGTGTGCGCTCTGACTTCAGTGCGTTGTTTGGCGCCAAAAAATATCAGGCAATGTTGATAGTAATTTGGTTTTTGGCGCACGAAATGCGCTTGACGCTGCGCGGGTGAGCCCATGGCTGAGCCATAATATTCTGTTACCTTTTTCTTAATCCCGGTCTGGAAAAGAGTGAAAGGCGCTCGCGAGAAAGAGCTCCGGAAAGACCCTAGACCGTGCAGCGAACCAAAATGCAAGCACTCAACGGAGTGTGGATGAACAGGAGATACCCGCTCGGTGCCGTTTTCGTTTCCGCCAGCTTATTCACCCCCGTTGAGACTGCCGTTGGCCAGAACTGGACGTTAACCAGCGCGCCCAGCAATTCCTGGACGTCCGTCGCTTGCTCGGCTGACGGCACCAAATTGGCGGCTGTGGCGGGCGGGTACTACGCCGGCCCGATTTACATCTCGACCAATTCAGGAGGCATCTGGAGCCTCGCGGTCGCGCCGGTTACCTACTGGTCTTCTGTCGCCTCTTCGGCGGACGGAACCAAGCTGGCGGCGGCGACCATTTACGGCTCGATTTACACCTCGACTGATTCAGGCTCCACCTGGAACCAGACCAGCGCCCCGTTCATGATTTGGCCTTTCGTCAGCTCATCTTCCGTCGCGTCCTCTTCCGACGGGACCGAGTTGGTGTCCGCAGGAAGTTACAGCAACTCCACCGGCATTTACATCTCCGCTGACTCGGGCGCTAACTGGAGGCTGACCAGCGCGCCGCTTGCCTTTTGGAACTCACTCGCCTCCTCGGCCGATGGAAGCAGGCTAGCCGCGGCGGGTGGGAACTACAACCTCAGCTCGATTTACCTCTCCACCGATTCAGGATTCACTTGGACACCAACCAGCGCGCCTACCCAATACTGGTCGTCGGTCGCCTCGTCGGCGGATGGAACCAAACTGGTGGCGGTGGCGCGCGGGTATTACGGCGGCCCGATTTACAGGTCGAGCAATTCCGGCGGCACTTGGAGCCTCACTGGCGCGCCGGTTACCAATTGGTCGTCCGTCGCTTCCTCGGCGGACGGAACCAAACTGGTGGCGGTGGCCTACGGGCAGAGTTACGGCGTCTATGCAGGCGCCGGCGGGATTTACAGTTCGAGCGATTCGGGTATGACCTGGACGCTGAACAACGCCCCGCTCACCAATTGGACTTCCGTTGCCTCGTCAGCAGATGGCAGCGCAGTGGTCGCTGCGGTCGGTGGCGGCGGGATTTACGTCTCTCGATCCATTCCCACACCGGACTTAAGCATCATCCGTTCGGGCACTAACATTCGCATTTCCTGGATCATTCCGTCGCTCAACTTCGTGTTCGAGGAGAATACCGACTTGACCACCACCAACTGGAAAGACGTGACCATGCCCCCAGTCCTGAATCCCACGAATTTGCAGAATCAGGTAATCGTGCCGATCGCCACTGTCGGCAGCCGATTCTATCGGCTCAAACTATGAAAACGAACCAGAACGTAGCCCTATGGTTTTCGCGGTCATCTCCCAGCGTGCGGCGGGATTGTCCATTGGGGTTAATCTGAACCTTGAGAAGCGGTGCATCTTCGATTGCGTCTATTGCGGGGTCAATCTTGGCGTAGTACGCTACGGCCGCAGTGTAATCCTTCGCCGCTGCTGGGTGGAAATGGTGCGGTTTCAACGCCCAAGCATCCGGCGAATTCGAGCAGATACCTCGGCACTTGGAATGCCCTGCACCTCACCGGACTCAATCTCGGCGAACCGATCTACGGTTGATCCCGGGCATTTTGCGGCACCTCTGTGAACGGGGAGATGAAATTGACGGGCGGAGCCGCGCGCCGTAGACTTACGCTGATACTTAGACTTCAGGTTATTCTCAAGCACCGGGCATTAGGTATGTGATAAACGCAACCGGCAGACTGGCAGATCGCTCGCAGAGATCATAACTAAGACTCGCGTTCGAAGGTTTGTGGAATATGGCGCCCACTACTCGGAGACAGTTCGTCCGGCAAACAGCCGTTGCGGCGGTGGCCTTTTGCGGAAGCGCGATTAAGGTGCTTGCCGGGGCGCAGGGAATGTCCGAAGCGCGTGAACAGAATGCGCGTCCGGTTGATGAAGCGGCGATCCGAAAGCTTGTTTCCCAGATTAGGGGGCGCGTAATCACATCAGAGGCGCCTGACTATGAGTCGGCACGCCAGGTTTTCAACCTCGCATTCGATCGACGTCCGGCGCTGATCGTTCGCTGTGCCGGCGCGCCCGACGTCGCGCGAGCGATTGAATTCGCCCAGAACAGAAAGTTGCCGCTGGCAGTGCGTGGCGGAGGCCATAGCCGAGCCGGATTCAGCGTATGCAATGGCGGCGTGGTGATTGACCTCTCCGGGATGAACCGGGTCGAAGTCGACGGACGCAAGCGCGTGGCTCGGGCAGAGGCTGGTGCGCTGGTACGCGATCTGGACCGCGCAACGCAGCGCTTCGGGCTGGCCACAACGTCGGGTGGTTGCCCGAGCGTGGGAATTGCCGGCTTGACGCTCGGCGGAGGGGAGGGGTTGTTGATGTCGAAGTACGGCGCTGCTTGCGACAACCTGATACGAGCGCAACTTGTGACGGTGGGCGGAAGGCAAGTCGAAGCCAGTCAAAGCGCCAATCAGGATCTTTTTTGGGCCATTCGCGGCGGCGGGGGCAATTTCGGAGTGGTTACGGGGCTCGATTACCGGCTCTATCCGGTCACCCAGGTCCTTGCCGGGACGATGACGTATCCGCTCGGGCGCATTGGAGAGCTATTGCATGCCTTTGTCAACTTCGTCGATGTGGCGCCGGATGAAATGAACGTCGTCGGCGAGGTGTTACCGTCCGAACGGGGGCCGCGATTCCATATGCTTGTATGTCATTGCAGCGATCCTGAACAGGGCAATGACTTGCTCAGGCCGTTGCGAGCGCTCAAACCGCAAGAGGACAAGGTTCGGGTCGCATCCTATTTGGAAACCCAGGAGACAATCAATCCCTACGCTCCCGTGGCGCATTTCCAAACGGCCCTGTTTCTTCCGAAGCTCACCGACGCCGCAATTGCGGCGATTACAACGGCAGCCAACGATGCGCCACTAAGCACCAGGGTGTTCATTGTGCCGCTTTACGGAGCCATTACGCGGGTGGGATTGACAGACACGGCGTTTGCCTTGCGGCAGCCAGGTTATGAGGTGGATCTTTTGGGGCGTTGGGGCGTTCCGACCGAGAAGGCGACCGCGGTACAGTGGGTGAAGTCTCTGCGAGACAGTTTGCAACCCTTTGCGCACGGAACGTACGTCAACCAACTGGGTGAAACCAGCGAGGAGTTGGTCAAGTCGGCATATGGAGCCAACTACGCTCGCCTGGTGGAGATCAAGAAAAAGTACGACCCCAAGAATGTGCTGCGGCTCAATCAAAACATCGGGACGGATTAGGGCCTGGCGGCGCCGCGCATGACCTTACACGCGTTGTTTTTACCGACCGATAACTCAACTGATAGGAATTTGATTTTTGGCGCGCGGCGTGTACTTGGCGCTGCGCGGGTGAACCAATTGCAGTCAAGCATAGGCGGCGGAAAAAGGGTTCGAGCCTATAGGGGATGCGATACAGACCATGTAAAGGTTCGACCCCTTTGATTGCCCCATGACCTCCCAGCTCGGCGGCAAAAAATGCTATGAAAATGGCAAAATCCGGCTAGACAACGTTGGAACCCGGTACCAGAAAGGTCGGTACTCTAGGAATCCAACGCCAAATCTGATGAGGAGAAAACCTGTGTGAAGACCACTGCCACCATCGAACTGGATCGTGAGAAAAGGGCCTCGATGTTCGCAGCGCTGCTCCTCACGGTCTGCGCATTCCTGTGCTCCGCCCAGACCCCGGTCGAGGACACGTCATACACCGCGGTTGAGCGCGGCCCTTTCTATCGCGTGCTGCAACGGACGGTCTCGGTTACGAACAATGCCACGGGCCAGGTGTCACAACAGGTCCAGAGCTATACTGACCTCGGGAACGGCATGAATTATCTGAGCAACGGCCAGTGGGTGGCCTCCCAAGACCTGATTGTGGCCACCCCCACAGGAGCAGTGGCCACCGAGGGTCGAATGACTGCCAGCTTCAGCAGCGATATTACCAGCGCGGATGCGATTACCCTTTCCACGTCCAACGAGGTCCTTCAATTCAGTCCCATCGGTCTTTATTATGCCGACCCCGTATCCGGCCAGGTGGCGCAGATCGCGCCGGTTCAGGCAGCCCAGGGTATGCTCTTTGGCCTTGCTCTGTATTTGCAGACGCAACGCGCGGCCGTGTCGGTAGCGATGAGCAGCTCAGACAGCCGGGCTCGGTGCTCTCGGCTCCATTTGCAAGGAGCCAGGCTATGAAAACACTTTTCCTGGGAGTTCTTCTGACCGCGTGGTGCCTGGCCGCTCGCCCCCAAGGTACGGTGAACTTCATCAACGTAACTGTTCCCGTTGGGTTGAACGCCCCAGTTTACCACTCAGACGGAGTCACTCCGCTATCTGGGCCGCAATTTCAGGCCGAACTCCTGGGTGGTCTTTCAGCTTCCAACATGGTCTCGATTGCGACGACTGGGTTTCTGCAGGGTAACGGAGCTGGGTATTTCAACGGTGGCGAGCAAACTATCACTGCTGTGCCTGGTGGTGGGATTGCCTGGGTTCAGGTGGAGGTGTGGAATACCGCGTCCGGCGCGTCTTTTTCCCAAACCCGAGCTTCGGCTTTGCCCGACTCGTGGTGGGAGTCAGCGGCTTTCACAGTGGTAACCGGGCGCGATGGTGTTAATCCAACGCTACCAGCCTTTTTGCTCGGGCTTGGCGACGCCCCCGTCTTCCTCAACTCAGTTCCTGAACCTTCCACCTTCGCGTTAATCGGACTTGGGAGTGCCGCAGCGCTCCTCCATATCCGCCGACGCAAGCGGTTTAGTGTATTGTTGGGCAAGAGCGGATGGAAATGATTCTTTGGGCGTCGGTCGTTTCCCCAGTGGGTCCGACGCTCGCGGCCTTCCAGCATTGTGTGAAAGAACTTCGATTATGAAGAAGCTTTTTCTGGGGGTTCTTCTCACGACCTCAGCCGTGATCGTCTTCGCCCAGGGGACAGTTTTGTTCGATAACCTCGACACTTCGGCCGGAGTAAATGCGCCGGTTTACGAGTCAGATGGTGTTACCAAACTCTCGGGGCCGCAATTTCAGGCCGAACTGCTCGGCGGACCTTCATCGTCCGGCTTAGCCTCCATTTCTACGACAGGGTTCTTCACGGGTCAAACGGCTGGTTACTTCTCCGGCGGGCCTCAGGTTGTCCCCGGTGTTATCCCTGGTAACTATGCTTGGGTCGAGGTGCGTGCGTGGAACACGGTATCCGGTGCTTCCTTCCTTCAGTCCCAAGCCTCCGGTTTGCCCAATTCGTGGTGGCAGTCCTCCACTTTCGCAGTCATAGCGGGAGGTGAGACTGTCAATCCGACACCGCCAGCGCCTTTGACCGGCCTGGGGACCTCTCCCGTTTTCCTGAACGGAGTCCCTGAGCCTTCGACCTCTGCGTTAGTTGGACTTGGGAGTGCCGCGGCATTGCTCCAGATCCTCCGACGCAAGCGGTCCCGCGGATTGTCGGACAAGAGGGGGCAAAAATGATTCTTTGAGCGTCGGTCGTTTCCCGAGCGGATGTGACGCTCGGGGCATTCCAGGATTATTCGAGAGAAATTCGATTATGTGATTATGTACATGGACCTGACCCAATGCGACTCAGGCTTGAGGTCTCGGAATATTGGGGACGCTGAGGACAGTGTCCCTACCTTGAGGGCGGCGCGTTGAGACAACGCGCCCTACCTTGATTAGGCAGTGGGTTGCGTTGGCGACGGATCCATTACGAGGACGAGGACGACGACGGGGAATTGGAGTGATGGAGTGATGGGTGGAATTGAGAATTGCGAATTGAAAATCTCAAATTGCGTTGCGCGGCGCGCACGCGGTTCGTGCTCGGGATTGACTGGAGAAACGGCAAGTGCGAGTCTCCAAGACTATGATCCCATATTCTCATCGCTCGAGGTGTAGGGCCGCGCTGAGATTGAAAGCGCGATTTGCGGTTCCAATGTTCCTTTGGTTCACCTGGATCGGCGGTTTGTGCGGTTGGACTCAGCCGGCGCAGGAATTCGTGAGGATGGCGGCGGACGTCAATCATTCGCCGTCGAGTTCGAATCCGGGGGGAATGGTGGTATTCAATAACGCGCTGTATTTTTCGGCCACGGATGGGGCCCACGGCGTCGAGCTTTGGAGCTATGATGGCACGAACGCGACGCGCATCACGGATTTATCGCCCGGCAGCGCCAATTCCTTTATCGGTCAGCTAGCCGTGTATAATGGCGCGCTTTATTTCCGAGGCTCGGGAACAACCAATGGCACATTGGATTTGCAGCTTTGGGAGTACGACGGAACCAACGTTACACAAATTACCGAGATCACCGGAGCTGTCGGCGGCTTCAATCCGACCGGCATGACCGTCTATAATGGGGTGCTCTATTTTGCAGCCAATGACGGGGTCAACGGCACGGAATTTTGGCAATACGACGGTTTCACGGTGAGCATGGTGGGGGATCTGAATCCGGGTTCGGCGAGCTCGAATCCATTTGGGTTTACGGTCTATGACGGGATTCTGTATTTCACAGCCACAACGGCGATCAACGGCACGGAGTTCTTCATCTATGACGGAGCGAACTGGGGAATACTCGACATCGATTTCGGACCGCAGAGCTCGAATCCGACCGGTTATACCGAGTTCAACAACGTGCTCTACTTTGCCGCCAGCAACTCCGTCAGCGGCCGGGAGCTCTGGTCTTTCGACGGGGTGACGACTGCCTATGGCCAGGTGGCGGACATCTATCCTGGCCCGGCCAGCTCGAATCCGGCGAACTTCGCCGTGTACAACGGCGCGTTATATTTTTCCGCCAACGACGGGGTCAACGGGACCGAGTTATGGAAGTACGACGGAACGACGGCGCCGACCCGCGTCAGCCAAATCGCGTTTGGCAGCAACAGCTCGAACCCGGGGAACCTGCGTGTGTACAACGGCGCGCTTTACTTTTCAGCAAACGACGGCTTCAGCGGCATAGAACTATGGAAATACGACGGGACGAACGTCAGCCGCGTGGCGGACATAAACCCCGGCAGTGGCAATTCCACCCCCGGCGGCCTGACGGTGTTCAATGGTTTGCTATATTTTGCCACCACCGACGGAGCCGGGGTTCGAGACTTGTGGCAATACGACGGCACGACGGCGTCGCGCGCCGTCAGGATCAATACCGGAACCGGGAGTTCCTCGCCTGCTGACGGCATTGCTTTCAACGGCGCGTATTACTTTACCGCCTACGCGAGCAACAGCGCGTTCAATCCTTTCTTTTACAAATACGACGGCGTGAACGCCAGCGTCGTCAGCACCACCAAATATCCGTCGAGCGGCGGCGGCATCGTGGCGTTCAACGGCGCATTGTATGCCTCGACGTGGCGGTTCGACGGCGCGAATTTTACGTCGCTGGCCGGCAACCCGTTGCCCAGCAGCGTCGGAGAGATGCGGGTCTTCAACAACGGGATTTATTTCAACGGGCAGGACAGCACGCACGGGCGCGAGCTTTGGAAGTGCGACGGCACGAACATGACGCGCGTCACTGATATTAATCCCGGCAGCGCCGATTCCAATCCGGGCTCGCTGACCGTGCTCGGCAACGCGCTTTATTTCATGGCGACCGACGGCACCGGCAATGGGTTGTGGAGGTACGACGGCACCAACGCCACGCGCGTGGGGACGATGATCCTGAACAGCCTCAACAATCTATTGGTTTACAACGGCGCGCTGTACATGGGAGCGGCCGCGAGCGGGACCGATTTCGAGCCGTGGAAGTACGATGGCACCAACTTTACGTTCCTGGGCGAGATCAACGCGTTCCACACCAATTCGACGCCATTTTTCTGGACCACCTGGCGGAACCTGGCGTTCTTCTCCGCGAGCGATGGCCTGAACGGCACGGGTGCCCAGCTTTGGAGCTGCGATGGCACCAACGTCACGCGCCTGACCTCCTTCGTCAACGGCGGCTTCTACGCTTTCGCCTTCAACAACGCGGTCTATTTCACGGCCAATGACGGCATTACCGGCTACGAACTGTGGAAATACGACGGCACAAACGTACTCCAGGTGGCTGACATCAACCCGGGATACAACAGCTCGCTGCCGCAACCGATGTCCGCGTTCAACAAAAGCTACATGTTCCAGGCCACTGACGGACTCAACGGATATCAGCTTTGGCGTTTGGACGCGTGGTCGGATGTGTTTCGCCTTACCGGGATCACCGTGCAGGGCAATAATGTCCTGGTCTCGTGGAGCACGCCGGGGAACTGGACGAACATCCTGCAAGTCGCCAACGGTTTGGGCGGCACCAACCAGTTCACTGATTTCAGCCCGGCAATAGCCGGGGCCGGCGGTGGAATCATTGGAACCAATTTTCTCGACGTCGGCGGCGCAACCAACCCGGCCAGATTCTACCGGTTGCGGCTGGGACCATAAACGGACCTATGCACTTGAAACCACGAATGGACACTAACCGACACGAATCCATCGGGTATGGGCCTCCTTCTCCGAGGTCCGTACCACCGACCGTTTGGTGGGTCCACGCAAGCCAGGCAGGAGTTCCTTCGTCACCTCGCGTTCGTTAGTGTTCATTGGTGTCCATTCGTGGTTGAACCCAATGGTTACGGCTTAATGACGAAGATATCCCAGCACGAGTTTTCGCTCGGCTGCGTTCAGCGCGCGCCAGGTTCCGGGGGCGAGGTCTCCGAGCTCAAATTGGCCGATGCGCACGCGCAGCAGGCGGAGGGTTGGGTGGCCGAGGGCCGCGGTCATCCGCCGCACCTGGCGGTTCTTGCCTTCGATGAGTTCGAGACCGAGCCAACAGGTGGGAACGGTTTTGCGAAAGCGGATCGGGGACGCGCGCGGGGGGACCTCCGGTTGCGGGCGCAGGAGCCAGGCCCGGCAGGGAAGTGTTTTTCGGCCCTGGATGAGAATCCCTGTCTGCAGCCGCCGGAGTGCGTCCGAGGAGGGAATTCGTTCGACCTGGGCCCAGTATTCGCGTTCATGGGCGTGGCGCGGGTGCAGCAGTTGTTGGTTCAGGGCCGCTTCATCGCTCAACAGCAGCAAGCCTTCCGAGTCGGCATCGAGGCGGCCAACGGGGTACACGCCTTTCGGGAAACCGAAGTTTGCGAGCGTTCGATTGGGCGAACCGTCGGAGGTGAACCGGGAGAGCACGCCGAAGGGCTTGTTGAAGGCGAGGAGCATTGGGATTTGGGCGCTAAAAGTTTTTGCTTTCCATCACGATGAGGCGTGATAGAGTTAAGCAGTTGCAATAACATACGTTAGCTTCTATGAACATTCGCGGGAAGGCGATGTGCGAAGCGCGGTTGGAAACACGGGTCTGGGGTCAGGCTCGCGTTCCGGCCAAAGGAGAACCCAAGCAATGAATCCGAACGGCAGTATCAGCGAAATCCTCAGCCACAAAGGCACGCAGGTCTGGTCGATTTCCCCGGAGGCGACCGTGTTCGACGCGATCCAGATGATGTCGGACAAAAACATCGGGGCTTTGCTCGTCACGGAGGGCGAGAAACTGGTGGGCATTCTGACCGAACGCGATTACACGCGCAAGATCGCGCTCAAAGGCAAGTCTTCGAAGCAAACCGCGGTGCGCGAGATCCTCTCGGGCCAGGTTTTCCACGTGAATCCGCACAACACCGTCGAGGAGTGCATGCGGCTGATGACCGACCACCGGGTGCGGCATCTGCCGGTGCTCGACGGCGCCAAGATCGCGGGGGTCATCTCGATCGGCGACCTCGTTAACTGGATCATCTCGGCGCAAAGCCACACCATTGACCAATTGCAGACCTACATCTCGGGCTACCCTGGCTGAGTCGTTCGTGCTCAGTCGAGCTCCTTAACGCAAAAGCGGAAGAGAATTTAACGCAAAGACGCAAAGACGCAAAGGTGCAGAGGCGCAAAGGCGAGAGCTTGGTGCAACCTCAGATAAGACGCTCACTCTACGGTAATCGGAAAAAACCTGCTCCCTCCGGTCGAATTCTTTAGATCCTCTGCGTCTTTGCTTCTTGGCGCCTTTGCGTTAAAGCTTTCAACCAAATGGGCCCGGCTCAGGAGTCACGTCTTCGCCCGGGTCAGGCTCACGGCGACGTAACGCGCCTGGGGAATCACGAACTTTTTGGCTTCTACCATCACGGACTGCGGCCGATATTTGTTGAGCACGAAATCGGCAATGTTTGCGACCAACTTTTCCAACAGTTTCCAGGTTCGCGCCTCGCCGAACTCCAGCAAGTCATCCACGACCGCCTGGTAATTGATCGTCTTCTCGACGCGGTCGCTGACCGAAGCGGCTGAAAAATCGTAATTCATATCAACGGTGAGGAGCAACCGCTGCGGCTTCGCGCGTTCTTCATCGCTGACTCCGATGCAGCAATGGACTTCCAAATCGACAATCGTAATCCTGGACATAGTTTCTTAACGTTTCAACGCTTAAACGGTTTTAGCGCGTCCACGCTTCAACGCTCTTACGCTCCCGCGCGCTACCTCGGCTCTGCGCATCACCTCGGCCAATAGCGTTCGCGTCGGCTGGTTCAAGGGCAGGGCCAGCGCTTCGGCCGGGGGCAGCCATCGAAACTCCTGGGCCTCATCGTTTAGCTTCACGGTGGGTTCGCCGTCGCACCGGCAGGTATAATTGAGCAGGACGAAGTGGGCGTCGCGATAGAACTCCTTCGAGTGGATGCAGTCCTGCACCAGGACGAATTCGATATCCGCGACCGCGAGGTTGGTTTCCTCCTTGATTTCCCTGCGCAGGGCCTCGACCGACGGCTCGCCCCATTTGATTTTTCCACCCGGGATGCCCCACAGGTCGGACCATTTATGGGTGCGCACCATGAGGACCTGGCCGGCAGCGTTATAGATCAACGCCCCGACCGTCGCGATGGGCGGATGGCGTTCCTCGACGCCGTTCGCGGTTTTAGGGACGCTGGGGACAGCGTCCCTACCGGGCGCGATGGATGGATGGGTTTCCTCGTGGTCTTTCGCGGCTCGCGTCAGCTGGAGGCCGTTTTGCTCTAGCCGTTCCCGCAGTTCGCCCAGGTGTTCGACAATCAGATCGGGCTTAGCAGCGCGCAACTGCGCCAACGTGTTGTAACCCGTCAGCACGGCGCAGGAATGGATGCCGCCGTGCCGAGCTGTCTCGATGTCGTGTTGCATGTCGCCGATGAACAGCGTCTCGTCCGGCTCCAGGCGGTTGTCCTCGATGATTTCGTGAATCTTTTCCCGCTTGTCCCAGACATTGAGATAGGGTTTGTCCAGGTATTGTGAAAAACCGGTAGCGGCGGCTTGCACGCTAAAGTGCTCGCGGTTGACGGTGCTGAGCAAGAAGGTGCGCAGCTTGCGCGCCCGGCAGAACTCCAGGAACGTCCGCGCGTGCGGCAGTGCGCAGACGGAGTCCTGCACCTGCCGGAACCGGCTGTGAAACCAGTCCTCTAGTTGCGGCAAGGGCACGTGGGGAACATGGCGGTCGTAAAAAATCGTGAATGGCAGGCAGAACTCGGCGCGGAACTCTTCAAGCGTCAACTCGGCCCGCTCCGCCTGAGTGAGCACGTAGTTGGTCGCCTCCCAGACGGCGGGCAAATCGTCCACCAGCGTGCCGGACCAATCGAAGATGATGTTCCGGATCAAACGGTCATGATCTCCTTCTCTTTGTTCGCGAGGTGCTGGTCGAGCTTGGAGGTATACTCGTCCGTCAGTTTTTGCAGCTCTTTCTCGGCGTGCTTAACCTCGTCTTCGGTCGTGCCGCTATCGTGGGCGTGCTTTTTCAACTGCTCCATCGCGTCGCGACGCACATGCCGGATGGCGACACGGCCATCCTCGGCCATTTTGCGCACGATTTTGACGAATTCCTGTCTCCGTTCCTGGCTGAGTTCCGGGAAGAAGAGGCGGATCGCCCGGCCTTGGACTGAAGGCGTCAGACCCAGGTTGCTTTTGAGAATGGCTTTCTCGATGGGGTGGAGCGAGTTGGCGTCCCAGGGCTGGATCGTAAGGGTCCGCGGCTCGGGCGTGGTGATACCGGCGAGCTCGCGAACGCGCATTTGCGCTCCGTAAACCTCTACCAGGAGGTTCTCGACGAGGGCCGGCGACGCTTTGCCGGTACGCACGCCGGCAAACTCGTTGATCACGACCTGCTCGGTCTTGCTCATCTTGTCTTCCGCATCCAGTAAAAAGTCGTCCATTGCCATAGGTGTTTGCCACCAGAGCAAAGGCGCTGTCAAAAGTCGAGATATTTTTGGCCGGCGAAACTTTTCCAGCCACATCCAACTGCCGGGGCGGGGACGGCCACGTCCCCGTGTCTCGTAAATGGTTCGCATGCCTACGGGGACGTGGCCGTCCCCGCCCCTATCCCCGTCGCGGATGTTTGCGGTTCGGCATGTTTCTCCTCCAATGCTCTTGCGTTCGACTCGGTCGGCACTAGACTCCGCGCGCGATGTTAAATTTGAGCACGCTGAACCCGCAGCAGCGGCAGGCGGTCGAGATGCTCCGGGGCCCGGTGTTGATCCTCGCCGGCGCCGGCACGGGGAAGACCCGGGTTATTACTTTTCGCATCGCCCACATGATCGAACGCGGCATCGCCCAGGGGAATATCCTCGGCGTGACTTTCACCAACAAGGCCGCCCGTGAGATGCAGGAGCGCGTCGCAAAACTCATCCCGCGCTCCGCCAAACCCAGCTCCAGGGCCGGCGCGGGCGCCTCGGCTCAGCCTTCACCGGGCGATTCGCGCCCGACGATCTGCACGTTCCACTCGCTTTGCGTGCGCATCCTCCGCCAGCACATCGAAAAGCTTGGCTACAAGCGCAACTTCGTCATCTACGACGAGTCGGAGCAGCTCGGCGCAGTCAAAAAAATCCTGGCGCAGATTTCGGCGAAGGGCGAAAAGGCCGACCCGGCGGCGATTCTCAGCCTGCTCAGCCGGTTCAAGAACGGCGGCGAGCGCGCCGCGGTTTTCGCGGAGCCCAGCGTCCGCGCGCTGGCCGAGCACATTCGCCTGCGCTACGAATCCGCCCTCCGCGCCTGCAATGCGGTTGATTTTGACGATTTGATCCTGCTCACGCTCAGGCTGTTCGCCGAGCATCCTGACGCGCTGGAGGCTTGCCGCGCCAAATACCGCTACGTGAGCGTGGATGAATACCAGGACACCAACAATGCCCAGTTCCAGCTCATCCATGCCCTGACCCGCGAGCACCGCAACCTTTGCGTGGTCGGTGATGACGACCAAAGCATTTATGGGTGGCGCGGCGCGGAGATTGCCAACCTGCTGGACATGGAAAAGCATTTTCCCGAGGTCAAGGTCATCAAGCTCGAACAGAACTATCGTTCCACCAACACCATCCTCAACGCCGCCAATGCGCTCATCAAAAACAATGTCCGCCGGCGCGGCAAACAGCTTTGGTCGCAAAAGGGAGCCGGGCCGAAAATCGCGCTGCACACGTTCAAGAGCGACGAGGAAGAAGCGCGCTGCGTGGTCGAGTTGATTGAGTATGCGCGCCTGACACACCGGGCCCAGTGGTCAGACCAGGCGATTCTCTTTCGCACTAATGCCCAGTCGCGTCCGCTCGAAACCGCTTTGCGCCAGGCCGGCGTCCGTTATCACCTCATCGGTGGGCAGAGTTTTTTCGACCGGCGCGAGGTGCGCGATTTCCTCGCCTACCTCAAGATGTTTGTGAACCCGAACGACGACATCAGCCTGCTGCGCATTGCGAACTTTCCGGCGCGCGGGTTGAGCGATGTCACCATGGAACGACTGCTGGCCGCCAGTCACGAGCGGAAATGTTCCGTTTTCGCCGCGATGAAAAATCCGGTGGTAGCGGCCACGTTTCAAACCGCCGCCCGCGGCGCTATCGAGCGCTTCGTCGAATTTATTGAACGGACTCGCGGCCGGCTCTCTGGGCGGGCAGGTGGGGCTGAAGGGCAGGGACATGTCGAAGTCCAACACCCTCAAGGCTGCCTGCAACGCTGGGCGGATAACTTTCTGGACGAAATCGGCTACCTCAACGAGCTTCGCCGCTCCGAGAAGACGCCCGAGGCCGCCGAAAGCCGCATTCGCAACCTGAAGGACCTGATGGCGATGCTCGACGGAGGCGAAATCGTCTCGCCACCACCCTTTAACCGACTGGAGACGTTCCTTGAAGAGATCACGCTCGACACGGAGCGGGAAGAGGAGGACGAAGGCCCGGACAACGCCGTGACGCTGATCACCATGCACAGTTGCAAGGGACTGGAGTTCCCTCACGTTTATATCGTTGGCCTGGAGGACGGGCTCTTACCCCATTCCCGTTCGAAGGACGACAACACCCTCGATGAAGAACGCCGTTTGTTCTACGTCGCCGTCACGCGCGCGATGCAGACTCTGACCATCAGCCATTGCATCACGCGCAAGAAATACGGCCAGCCGACGCCTTGCCATCCTTCCCCATTCCTGCAGGAATTGCCGCCCGACCTCGTGGAACACGCCGACGAAAAAGCGAAACAGCCCGTCGCTGCGGACTCGGGCAAGCAAATGTTCGACGCCTTGCGCGCCACGCTGGGCTGACTGGTTCGCCACAAAAGAGCACAAAGGGCACAAAACACGCTCTCAACCCTTGGCCCCAAAATCCGTGTGCTCGGTGATTTCGCGCAGCAGCCTGGCGCGGCTGAAACCATCCATCCACTTGCTGTTCAAATAACCGGAGAAATGCACTTTGCTGCCGAAGCGCGTGTCTTTGACCATGGTTTCCTTTACTGGACGGTCCACGGCGCGGCCGGTGCAAAGTTCCAACAGGAACTTTGAGGGCAGGCGGCCGTTGCAAATCACCACCCGCGGACGGTACAGGCGAAGTTCCGCTTCCAATATCTCCTTGCACTTGTCGCAGACGGGGTCGGTCTCCGCTTGCGGGTTCATGATGCTCAAGAGGTCGTCGGCAATGCGGTGGTCGGTGGTGATATGGAGCGCGTCCGTGAACTCGACCAGCAGGCTTTTTTCCCCGCGCGCCACCTGCGGCCAGACGCCGAAGCCCGGGCTGAGCCTCTGAGCGAACTGGAGGAGCGGAGCATAATACAAATCGTTGCTGAACCCCGGCTTGCCAGGCCCCGCGCCGCTGACATATTCGAATTCACGCGCCAGGAGTTCGGCGGGCGGACGTTCCCGTGCGAAACCAATCCCGGTCACATGACTGGGTGAGATGCCGACGAACAGCAGGTCCACGGGCCGGCCGCGCGGAGGGGGCGGCAGGAGCACACAGCGGCTGCTGCGCCGCCATTTGTCCTTTTTGATCTGGGCCTGATAAAGCGCCCAGACCTCGTCGCAGATCTGCCGATAGCTGTCTTCACTTGCGTTCATCTTCGCGTGACTTGCCCACAGGTCCTGAAAACCCACTCCCGGACCAGGCACTGCCAAGTATTACCCCTCCGACTCCGTACGGCAAGCAGGCGAAACAGCAAGCAAAGCGTCGTGCTGAAACCAGCCCCGGGTGCGGTTGCAAACCGCGCAGACAGACAGCATCACCGGAACCTCGACGAGCACGCCGACGACCGTTGCCAGCGCGGCGCCGGAGTTCGGGCCGAAGAGAGTTATCGCCACCGCCACGGCCAGTTCGAAAAAGTTGCTCGCCCCAATCAGCGCGCCGGGCGTGGCGACACCGTGCTCGACCCCGAACCCTTTCATGAGCAAATAAGCCAGCCCCGAGTTGAAATATACCTGGATGACGATCGGCACCGCAATCAGCAACACTGCCACCCAGCGTCCGGTCAGGTTTTCCGCCTGAAAAGCGAAAATCAACACCAACGTCAGCAGCAGCGCTCCAATCATCACCGGATGAAACCTCGGCAGGAAATTTTGGTCAAACCACTCCCGGCCATGAGATTTGAGCAACGCCGTGCGTGTCAGCCAGCCCGCCCCCAGCGGAATAACGATGAAGACGACGACCGAAGTAACCAGGACCTTCGCTGGCACTACCACGTGTGCCACTCCGCACAGGAACATTACGATCGGGGCGAAGGCGACGAGCATGATCAGGTCGTTTACCGCCACCTGCACCAGCGTATAGGCCGGGTCGCCGTCCGTCAGATACGACCAGACAAACACCATCGCCGTGCACGGCGCCGCCGCCAGGATAATCAGTCCGGCGGTGTACTCCTTGGCGGCCGCCGGAGTGATCCAGGCGGCAAAGACGTGCTGCATGAACACCCACGCCAGCAGTGCCATGCTGAACGGCTTCACCAGCCAGTTCACGAACAGCGTGACCATCAGCCCCTTGGGCTTGCGCGCAATTCCGCCAATCGCGCTGAAATCCACCTTCAGCATCATCGGGTAGATCATCAGCCATAACAAAACCCCAATCGGCACGTTCACCTGCGAGCCCCGGCCAAACTCCAGCTTGCTCAAGACCGCCGTCACGCCCGGCAGCGCTTTGCCGAGCGCGACTCCGACCGCCATGCAGAGCAGCACCCAGACCGTCAGGTAACGCTCGAAGAAAGCCAGCCGCTTCGGCCCGGCCGGGGCGGGCGGCGGTATCGAGGTGGCCGAACGTGTCGGTATTGCTTCGCTGCTCATAGGTCACCCACGGCGGCTTCACGAAACGCGGGCCGCCAGCGTCGGCTTGATGGCCGATACCTCCAGGCTCGTGATGTAATCGGCCGGCTTTGCCCCCGCAGGCAGGTGCTCGATGATTTTCTGATAGAGGGGGTCCTTCCAATCTTCCATCGCTTGCAGATATTCACTTTTGGATTTCAGGCGGATGTCCGCGAGCCCCGCCTCGCGCGCCATGCGTTCGGTGTCGCTGACCAGGACCGCGCCGGCGACGCAGCCCACCAGGGCCTCGACCATTTTCAAGATGTCTCCCGGAAGCGGCTTGAGCAGCGCCAGGTCCGATACCGCGACGCGGCCGCCCGGCTTGAGCACCCGCGCGATCTCGCGCCACACCTGCGGTTTTGCCGGAGACAAGTTGATGACACAGTTCGAAATCACGACATCGACGCTGTTGTCGGCCACCGGCAGGTGTTCGATTTCGCCGAGGCGGAACTCGACATTGTCCAAACCCGAGCGCTCGCGATAGGCGGCGATGTTCCGGCGCGCCTTGCCCAGCATCTCCGCTGTCATATCGACACCGATCGCGCGGCCGGCGGCCCCGACCTTTCTGGCGGCGATGAACACGTCGAACCCGCCGCCCGAACCCAGGTCCAGCACCACTTCGCCGGGCCGCAACGATGCCAACGCCGTTGGGTTGCCGCAGGACAAGCCCATGTTGGCGCCGTCTGGCAGCGCTTCCAGTTCCTCGGCGCTGTAGCCAATGTACTCGCCGAGGCGCTCGGAGGTCGCGGCGTCGGAGCCGCAACAGCTCGCGCCGGTTGAACAGCAAGAGCTGTCGGTCATTGCAATTTTGCCATAACCTTCGCGGACTTTTTGCCGCACCGTCTCTGCATCCATTGTTTCTTGTTTCATAGTTTTGGTAGATTGATGAATGGTGATTAACCTGTCGCGAGCCGCCGTTTAGCGACCCAGCACCTCTGGCAGCGTTTCCACGAACGCTCGGATCTGATCGCGCACACGCCGGTAAACCGCCAGCTTCTCCTCGCCGTCGGCGAGGTGCTGCGTCAATCGCGGCGGGTCATCGAACCCGGCATGCACCACGGGCGTCTTGCCCGGAAACACCGGGCAGTGCTCGTGCGCATGGCCGCAGACCGTGACCACGCAATCAAACGCCACCGATCCTAGTTCCTCGACGGTCTTGGAATATTGCTTCGAGATGTCCGCCCCGGCTTCGGCCATCACCCGGACCGCATGCGGGTTGAGCCCATGCTTCTCGATGCCGGCGGAGTACGGTTCGAGCGTGTCGCCCTTTAACTGCCGTGCCCACCCCTCCGCCATCTGGCTGCGGCAGGAATTGCCGGTGCAGAGGAACAGCACCTTCAGTTTCCGCATTGGCGCTTGCATAGTTCCACGGGGTCAATGGCGACCACTTTTTTCAACCGTTTCGCGTCCTCGGCCACGCGCGCGTCTGTCGCCAGCGACTTTTTCACCCACGCGACCGCCTCCCTGGCCGTCGCGGAGCTCTCGCGCCCAGGCAGCGAATAATACATCCAGCGGCCCTCTTTGCGCGCGTTCACCAGTTCAGCCTGGTACAGGAGCGACAGGTGTTTCGAGACGGTGGACATCGCCAGCCCGAGCAGCTCGGTGAGCTGACACACGCAGAGTTCGCCCCCCCGCAACGCCAGGAGGAGGCGCAGGCGGTTCTCGTCCGACAGCGCTTTGGTCAGGTTTAGGAAATTTCTCATTTCGCCAATTGACGAAATATATAAGGCACGTGGCAGCCGCGTCAAGGGCGAAAAAGCTCTTTCTCAAGTTCCAAGTAAAGAGGACTTGGAAACCGCGGAACACGCGGAAGAACAGGGTCTTGTTCAGTTGGTAAAACTCATCACCTTTGGCCGCACCAGCCGCTCGAAGTCCTTAAATCCCATCGAGTTGAAAATGGCGGAGAGAGGGGGATTCGAACCCCCGGTACGGCTTTTGACCGTACAACGGTTTAGCAAACCGCCGCCTTCAGCCACTCGGCCATCTCTCCAAAGTCTCAAGGAACTTGCTAATGAGCCTGTTCGCCAAAGCACTTCGCCGTGGAGCGAGTGACGTTTGAGTGACGCCATCCCGAGCCCAAGGCGCAAAAACCATACCGCCAACCGCCAAGTTGCACAACAAATTTTGAAAGAGCGAGCTGGATGTCCCGCCGCCGCCGAGCGCGGAGCGCGGGGAACCGGTAAGGTGAAGGTTCGTATCATCCGCGCGTGGTGACCAGGACTATGCCCTGTCCTGGGCGCAGGCTGTAGTGGAACGGTTCGTGGATGTACTCGAGGGGAAACTCTGGCGACACGTCTTGCAACGGTTCGCCCGATTGGATGAAATGGCGGAAGTGATCCGTGTAAAAATCCTGATGATTCCACGGGTCTTTGTTCAGGATCAATAGCGCCTCATCCCGATGTTTCGCCGAGGCTTTCCAAATCAGCAACACGTTCGGATTGTTGCAGGGCAGGATGTTGGTGGGGCATTCCTCCTGGAACACCGGATGGTTTTTCTTGATGGCGTTGACATTGGCGATGTAGGACGTGAGATCGATGCCGGTGTCTTCCCAGTCGGCGGGAGTGGTGTGGATGACGTGGAGCGGCTTGCGGAATCCGAATTCAAACCCGATCGGCATCATCACGCCGGTTGAGAAGAGTGCCGCAAAGAGATACCGCTGCTTTAGGCCGTTGACGTTTCCGTTCAGCTCAGTGCAGAGACGCGGCGTGTCGTGGCTTTCGGGGAAGCTGATGGAAGCCGCGGTCTCACGGACGAGGTTGTATTGCTCGATCAGCCACCAATCGTAAAAGTTCCAGTACTTGGAGCTGTTAAAGACGTAACCAAAACCGGCGCGCGCCGTTTCCTTGGTCCGGTCAGCGGTGCAGCCCAGCGTTTCGGCGACGAAAACCGCCTGGGGGTGACGGGCTTTGACATCGTGGATGAGCCGATGCCAGAAGTAACGCGTAACCTGGTAGGCGGCGTCGCACCGAAACCCCGTGAACCCGAGCGACAGAAGGAACTGCACAATTCGCAGGCAGTGCCGGTAAAGCCCTTCCGGGTCACGCGTGTGCCGGTGATCGAACTGGGCCAGGTCTTTCCACACAACCGTTCTGCGCTCGTGCTGGCAAGAGGCGTTGGCGATGTGGCCGTTGGGTTCTCGCACAAACCACTCGGGATGTTGGCGGGTCAACGGCGAGTCGATGGCGCAATGATTGAGCACGAGATCGATCATTGCCTTCAGGCCGGCGGCCTGCGCATCCGCCAGCATCTGCCGCACCTGTTCCTCCGGCGAGGCGGCGCTGGCCGGATCCAGCAGCACCGGGTTGAAGCTGAAGCTGTCCGCGATCGAATACAGGCTGCCTGAAGCTCCCAGGCGCTGGATCGGATTCACAAACACCCAGTCGAAGCCCATGACGGCGGCCCGGGCAAAGTGTTTCTGCCATTGCGAGAACGGGCCCGCCAGCAAGGGGAACAGGTTATAGATGATCATTTAGAACACTTCTTAATACTGAAGGAGACGACGTAATGAGTCTTAAATCCACGGTGCAATTCGCGACCTCGTGGGCGATCAGAGACTCCTTACGTCGTCTCCTACAAAGAACAGGGATTTCGAAACGGGCTCATAGCACACGACTCCGAGTCGCATCGACCGACAGGCCGGCCGGCCGAGCGGCTGCTTCGATGGCCCGATGCAACAACTCGTGATTCCTGCTGAGCACCGAAAGCCAGTGATTCATCTTCTCCGCGTTCGTTTTGTCGGCCCAATGGGTGAAGAGCGAGGCGGCCTGGCCCAGCGGCAGGCGCTCGCCCGTTGGATGGATTTCCAGAGTGAAGGAGGTACGCCGAGGCCCCATCAATTCGACGGTGCGAGCCACGAGCTTCGACAGGCCGGCGGGACCGAACATCGGGGCCACCACCCGGCGGCCTTTGTATTCGAAGCTGAGGGGAATCTCGGTGAAAAAGCTCAGGTGGTCCGAAACACCAAAGGGACTGAACGCAGAAAGTGGATGGCCATCGTGCAAATGAAAGTGCAGGGGCTTCTTTAACGCCGCGAGCGGCTCCGCTAGAGTCAGAACCGTCGCGGCGGCGGAGCTGACCGCGGCTTCCACGTCTGCCATTACGGCCGGCAGCCTGTCGGGGCGCGATTTCAAGCCACAGACATCTTCGCCGCCGTGGCCCCGGGCATAGACCGCACGCGCCTCGCGGATGCCTACGTGGCCGATGTCGATGCAGGCGCTGATGCGATCCAGATCGCGAATGGCGGCAAAAAAGCGCACAAAATCGGCCGGGTCAAGCCCCACGGCGTATTCGACAAAGAGCATCGGGCAGTCGACGATCTTTCCGAGCTCGGCCTCCATCTTCCAGGAGGAGGTGATATAGTTCTCTCTTTGTGCCGCCATAGCCGCATGATCATGGAGCACCATCCCCCAAACCCGCCCGGCGAACCTCGTCGCAAAGTCGACGATTCGCTTCCGGGTCGGCTCGTCCGTCAGTTGAAAATTCCGCGGCAGGTGCACGACGACGGGACCGTCCTCGGACGGCCGGAACTTCATAATCGACTCCAGATGTTCCGGAGTTTCAGGGTGCATCTCCGCGCCCATGCCTGCTTCCTGAAAACGCTGGCGAGCGAGTTCCATCAGGCTGTCGTCGCCCTCGATTCGCTTTGCAAACAGACCCAACGTCAACACTTTGGATTGGTCGAACTTGCTCATGGTTTTTTTCCAGGCTACAGCCCCGGTTGCGGACGCGTCTGGACCAGGAAAATCCTGTTGCCTGCCACTACCCCTTCGATGTCCTGCGGCTGTTGCAGCGCCTTCTCCACGAAACCCCCAATGGCCGCCAGCCGCAGCCCAATCCTATGTCGTGCGGTTGCGTCGCGGCTTAGCTCCACGCGTGAGTAATCCACGGTTTCCCGACGCAAACCTCCCGTGGGACCGGGCTGCGACGCCGTGCTGAAATTGGCAAACGCCAGTATGGTTGCCTTGCCGGAGTCTTTATCGCAAACCATCCGGTACGGAGTTCCGCGTGTCGCCGCCGATGCCAGCGTGTCCCCCAAACCAACGACAATCTCAGCATACAACTCTTGGGCGCGATGGTTGAGCGGGTTGACGGTATGCAACACGAACGAGAAATCCGGAACCACCATCTCCTGGATGAGTACCGCCATGTGCGCTTGCTCGTGAGGGATACCCGCCTGCTGGCGGCTCAACGCCGCGCGCCGCGTCCACAGCGACGACCAAACCGTCCGGATGGCGGAAGCGAGCTCCGCTGGCGCCACGTTCATGACGGAATCGTAAAGTCCGGCCCCGGCCATCCCTTCCACATCTTCAAAGTTGGCGCTTGAACGAACAACCAGACGACTATTTGGTGAGAACCTGCGCGCCACCTCCGAAGTAATAGCATCGGGTACGCTCAGCCGCTGAACCAACTCGCGCAGCCGTTTCGTCGTCGTAGCGAACTCCTCGGGAGGTAGCCCGTCGAGGTTGCTGACCAACTCTCGATATTCCGCCTCGAGTCCGGACAGTTCGCTCGGCCGACCGTAGCCCGGGTTTCCAAAACCGGGGACACCAACACCACTTCGGTCCGCTGCCGACTTGGAAGTCGGCGATACGGCAGGTTTGGAAACCTGCGCTACTGGCGCGGCATCGAACTGCGCCTCCATAACGCCGAAGGGAACCACGAACGCAGCCGGTGTGCTGAATTCGGCCCCGTCCAGATGCGACAGCTCAGCCAACCGGCGCGCGCCTGCCGCTTTGCCGCCGCCAGTCTCCGCCTCGGCGTGCTCTAACGGAATCCATGCACGTTCCGGACCCAGCCGCACGGCGGGAACCCGCGGCGCGGGACGGTTCGGCTTTTTCGCCGCCGGTTCCTGCTCCGCCGCAGTTTCCCACGTGACCTGGTCGGGCAGCGCTTGGAAAGAGAGCATCCGTCCCTCGAACGTTTCCAGGCGTTCAAACTCCGTGATCTCTTCGCACGCCGCGAAGACTACTCCTGCTTGCCGGGCGCGTACAGCAAGGTGTGACAGGTGCGGCAGCTCATGAGCCAAAACGATGGCGGCGACATTTTTCGGGATTTCCTCATCGCCCGCCGCGTGCTTCACGAGCGCCACCACCGGCCCGTCCAGCGCCCGCTCCAACTGCTCGAGCGAGTCCACTGTTTTCAGCCGGCCTACGGCCCGGCCGGCAACGAGCACATCCCAACCCGGCAACCCGAGCCGTTGGCGAAGCCGGTGCAACCAGCTCGTGGCCAGTTTCGAGACCTGAAAAACGATGTGCGCCCGGATATCCGCCTCGGCAAAGACCCGGAGCGCATGCTTCGCGACCCCGAGCGCGCGGCCGAGCTTCTCCGCCCGCCCGGAAAAGAGAGCGACGGTCCGCGCGCCGAAATCCTCCGCCAGGCGGCGGCATCGCTGCATGGTGGCTTTCAGCCTTAGGAGTTCGTCGCGACCGGCCGAAGCAGCGACGTTTCCCCAAGCCTGGAGTTCAGCTTCCACCGCGTCTGCCTCTGGGCGAACGACCCCGCTCAGCGCGAGATTCCTGAGCGCAAGGACCAAGGCCTCCCTCTGGCACTGCCAGGCGCTTGCGGAGTCGCTGCTTTCGCCGGCGTTGATGATTTCGCTGAGCAGCACGAACGCGAAGTCTTCCAAAGCGATATCGGCCGATAGGAAATCCTGGTTCTCAGGCCCTGGTGTTCGCGCGACGGCATCAAGAAAGCCTTGGCGCAGAGTGGTGAGCGTGCGGAACGCGGCGAGTCGGTCGGCCAGGGCATCCCCAGCCTTTTGGCGTCGGAACAGCTCGATCAACTCAGCTTGCCCGGCATCCACCGAAGGAGCCAGCGATGCCAGGCGCTCGTCCAACGACTGCGCATTGAAGAATTCTTTAAGCTCCTCATGGAAAACCTTGAATTGCTCGACGAAGGCGGGCGAATAACTCGCGCCAGGCGCTGTAATCCGCTCCAACAGCGCAGCCGAGGTGGCCAGGTCCTCCGGCCCGGCGCACCGATGCAGTTTATTTTGCAGCGTGGTCTTGATTTCGCGCTTAAGGTCCGGGTCGATGTCATTCCGGTGGGCGATATCACGAATACGCGTCAAAGGCTCGGGTCGCTGAAAGGCCGGCGACGAGGAGGGCAGCCACGGGTAAATCTTTCGGACGATGAACGCGTTATCGGGCGTGGTCAACCGGGCCAGGCGCTCCTGAATTTGCGCGGCGATGCGGGCATGATGTCCTGGCCGGAAGTGTCGGCCGTCCTCGTTGCTTGGGATCTCGCCCGTGCCCAAAAAACGCAGGTAAATGGCGATGTCGATCAAATCATCGGCGGTGAGAGCGGGTTCTTCGCGCGCCAAAATGCGCCGGACGAAATCCAACTTCTCCCGCCAGCTTCGGTTTTGGCGGTCGCCGGCAACCAACTCGGCAACGAGATCTCCGCCGGAAGCGCTCGGCGGCGCCTGCTTTGCCGAAACCGCGGCAGCGGCACCGCCTGGCACTGCCGCCGTAGCGCAGGCTTCCAAGCCTGCTGTATCGCCGACTTCCAAGTCGGCTGCCGGTTCGAATTCGCGCGCGGCGCAGGTTTGGAAACCTGCGACACGGCAGGCTTGGAAGCCTGCGCTACCCTCGGGCGCGCCGTGCGGTTCAGGGGCATCAATAAGCGGCGATCTGGGGACAGCGCGCCCTACCAGCGAAGCAGACACCGCTTCCGGCGCGTTGAGGACAACGCGGCCTACCTCTTGGCCTTTTTTCCACATTTCAAGCAGCCTGTCCCGGGCGTTGTTCAGCAGAGCAGGGGGTTTGGGCCACTGTTCCAGGATGGCCGACCCCGAAAAATTCCGCTTCCTGAGCCGGGCGACCAGGCCGCGGATGCCGGAATCATCCCGTGCGGCCGGGCCGGTGAAGAGCGGCAGGTGCGTGTCTGCGTCGCCCCAGTTCTCGTGGAGATGAAGATGAATGAGGGGCACTTGAGAATCGAGACGATCGACGAATCCCAGGTAATTGTTGCGCGTCGCCGCGCAAAGGTTGGCGTGGCCCAGGTCGAGGCACATCCCGACGTGGCCCGTCTGCGTAGATTCCAAAGCGCGCAGGCGGGCGAAGAGTTCGTTGAACTCCTCGGGCGAGTGATGCGGCGTGTTTTCAATGGCCAACTGCAATCCGACTTCGGCGGTCCGCTTTACCAGCGGAACGATGGCTTCCACAAAAACCGCCAGTCCCTGTTCATGCGCAAGGTGGATATTGAGCAAGGCAGCGCCCAGGTCGCGGGCGAGTTCCAGGTCCTCCAGGACCAGTGGATAGGACCCCGGCGCCAGCAAATTCGCCTGCCATCGCCCGTGGACCGAAAACCGTATGCCGCGGGTGCGGCCAAGTTCCCGAATGCGCTGCCGCGCATTGCGGTCAAGGTCGCTTTCGTCCCAGCCCGCTCCAGGCTTCTTGTCGGGGAACCATTCGAAGGCGTCGAAGCCCTGGGTGAGCGCATAATCGAAGGGCTCGACCGGGGTTGCCGCCCAGGCGGCGGTTTGGTTGCCGATGCGGATCATGCCCCACTCATTCAAGCCCGACCTGCGG
The DNA here is from genome assembly GCA_035566435.1 of Candidatus Acidiferrum sp. Lineage (GTDB taxonomy): Bacteria > Verrucomicrobiota > Verrucomicrobiia > Limisphaerales > UBA8199 > DATMRF01. Next base: position 31,455 of record DATMRF010000089.1, on the reverse strand, counting down.
CCGGGTCTGCACCACGTAGCAGCTGCCGCCGGCGACCGCTCCTTCGAGGTCTTGCGGCGAGCCGCTGACTCCCTCCACCTCCAGGCCGATGCGCGCGATGGTGTCGAGCAGCTTTTCGCGGAAGGGCTCGTCCCAAACCAGTGGCTGCTGCGAATAATCCAAATCCACCTGCCGCGGAGTTTTCAGCAGGACGCTGTCATAAAGACCAGCCCCCGCGTAACCCGCCAGGTCCTCACCATTGGAATCGGAGCGGAAGATCAAACCGTCCCCGTAAAGGCCGACACTCTTGCTCGGAAAAGAAAGGAGGGACTGCTCCCCAGTCGTTTTGCGAAAAACAAAACTCAACGCCCGGCCGGGATAATTACCCACGAGCGTTTCCCCTAGACCCAGCACCACCTCGCCGAACAACTCGTCGCGGTTGCCGCTGGAAGGGTTAACCGTGTGGAGCACGAAAGCGTAATCCGCCGGCACCACTTCCTGAATCAACACCGCCATGTACAGCGCGTCGTCGGACAGCCCGATCCGCTCACGGCTCAGGAAAGCGCGCTCGTTCCACTTGGAGGCCCAGACCTGCTTGATGCGGGTCCATGCCGCCTCCCAGTCCTCGGGCCAGGCGAGGCCGGCAGCGATCATCGCTTCGCGCAAGGCGGCCTTCAGCTCCTCCGGCACGGCCAAACCCAGCACGGTTTCCCGCAGCGCCGCCAGCGGTTCAGTGCCGCCATTCGCGGTCTGCCGAACCAACTCTGCGTAGCGCTTGGCGACGTCTTGGTTCAGTCCGAGGCCCAGCACTTTCTCGAATACGCCAAACGGTAGCGCGGCCGAAGCCGGCAGCCGAATCCATTCCGGCAGGCGGCCACGAAGCTCTGCCTGGTGGCAGGCTTTGCCGCCCACCACCTTCTCGTCGAACTGTGCCAGCGGGATCGCAAACTTTGTGAAAGCTCGCGCCGGAACGGACAGACGCGCCGTCCGTTGGCTCGGGACAGGGGCGGACGCGGTCGGCGCGCTTTCGACGGCGGTTACGTCCCCAGCCGGGCTGACTTCCAGCTGGACATAACGTCCCCGGAGAGATTTCAGATGCTGCAACAGCTCAGCGTTGTGGCAGGAGGCGAATAGCACCTTGGCATTCCTTGCGCGCACCGCCACGTGGGAAACGATGTCCACGACGTCAGGAGCAATGACCGCGGTTACACCTTCCGGGATTTCCTCGTCGCCGGCGACATTGTCAGCCACCACCACCCTGGGGCTTTCGAAACGTTTGCCCTGGATGGAACGCAAGGCCTCGACGACCTCGACCAGGCCGGCGCCGCTGCCGCGGCTGATGATCTGCCAGTTGCCGATGTGCGCCGCCTGGCGCAGCAACGGATCGAGGTGGCGCAGCAGGAGCGAGAGCACAAACCCCAGGCTGCCGCCCCGCACCACCTCTTCGCTGAACAGGGTAATCGTCCAGGGCTCAGCCTTAAAACCTTGCCCGAGAAACTCCGCCTTGGGCTGCAGCAAGTGATAAACGCGATCAATCCACCCGCTGAGCGCCCGCGCGGCCCGGTCCACTACCGACTTCGCGTGAAGCGACCACACCGCGCCGAATCGCGGCAGCGATTGCAGCCGCGCCCAATGCCGGGAGCTTGCCGCCAACTCCGGGTCTTCAGCGGACAGCGTCACATTCTCCAGGACCCATCCGATCAGGTCCACCAACTGATCGCCGCTGAGGTCCAAATGAATATTCCGTTCGACCGCCGCGCGGAGCAGTTGTTCCAGCGCGAGATCCAGGTAGAGCGATTCGCGCAGGCCGGCGCCCCGGCTGAACAGGCTCGACAACCGGCGGCGGGCGTCGGTGAGCTGCTGCACGAGGTCCAGGACCCGTTCCCCCTGGTCGTTGCGATGTTCCCAAAGGTAATTTAGGAGCCCCTGCAAACCACCGTCGAGCTGGCCCCGCGCCGCATTGATCGCGGTCTCCAGGTCCGTTCCCGAGTGACTGGCTTTGAGAATGCGCAGGAAGTTCTCGAAGTCATGGATGAGCGGGTCCTTCAAATGCGGAACGAAATCCGGATGGCTGCGGATAGGGCGCTCAAAACTTTCCAGGCGCTGGCGTGTGACCCCGCCCGCCTCGAGGGTTTGATAAAACAAATCCAGGTTGCCGTTGCTTCGGAGAAACGCGAGATACGCCTCGCAAATCACCATGTCATCCGGGGTGGTGTTGTTGTGGAGCTTCTGGTGCCACTCCTCCAGGAAATGCCCGCTCACCTCCTTGACGTGGTGGCGGTGCATGATGACGAGAATCTCATCGCGGATCCGTTGGCCTTCGCCACCCCGCCCCACCGTCGCCAGGGTCAAGCGCACCAGTGGCCGGCTGCCGGGCTCGTTGCGGTAAATCTCGGTGAGCTTTTGGGTCAGGCGCTCCTGGGCGTGAGCCAGTTCCTTGGGCTTCGTGTTATAGTTCCGTTGCCAGGTCAACTGGCGAATCGCCGAGAACCGCAGATAGACGTAAATCAGCGCCAAACCGTCGAGGCTGCCGCGAACGCGCTCGAGCAAATCATAGCACAGGTTGAACCGATGCATCAGCGTCCACGAATTGTGCGTCGTCTCCGCCCGCACGATCTCCTCGGCAATCTCGCCAGTCTGGCCCGCTCCCGGCTGGCCTGCCGCGGGTTGACGCGCCGCGGGTTGGCGTGGCGGCTCAGCCAGGAGGATTTGGTAATTGCGCCCGCCGTTGTTGTCCCAGCGCTTTTCACCGGGGAAAAAGAGAACAAACTCCAGCGCGGAATAATCCGCGGGCGGGCTCAAGCGAATGACCAGCTCGGCCTGCCCGTTGCCTTTGGGGAAGGGGGTTTGCACCGCGGCTCGGTCAACCTGGACGGTGCCAGGCGGCCAGGCCGGCTGCGGCGGCAGGCCCCAACCCTCCACCTTCGGCTGGCGCACTCCCCAGTGCAGCACGAACCCCGGCGCGGACGGCGCTTGCAGCGTCACTTCCACGTCCGACTCCCGCCGGCGCGTTTGCGCCACCAGCTTCAACCCGCCTCGCGTCGTGACGGTTTGGGTTGTCGTCGTCTGCTCTTGTTCAGTTCCGTTCACTGCGTCGTCTTAATCTAAATCTGGTAGGGACGCAGTCCTCTGCGTCCCCGATCTCACGTTGGCCCACTACGGAGCCTTAATATAATTATAAATGTTCAAATAATTCTGCCCCGGATAATTCCACGAATAATCGCACCGCATGCCGTTTACCATCAACTCGCGGAAATGCTGCGGAAAATGATTAAACATGCCGATCGCCCGCTGCAGCGCGGATTCCAGCCCCTGCCAGTTGTAATCGTTGAACACGTACCCATTCCTCTCATGATACGGCCTGGGCGCGTAGTTCGCGTCGAAAACCGTGTCCGCCAGCCCTCCGGTGTTCCTCACGACGGGCAGCGTTCCGTATTTCAAGCCGATGAGCTGCGTCAGCCCGCACGGTTCGTACTCGCTGGGGACCAGGATTAAGTCCGACCCGGCATAGATGAGATGCGCCAGTTCCTCGTTGTAGCCGATTTCCAGGTGGCAATCGGGGTTATCGTTGAACCGCCACTTCAGGTTCCAAAACGCGGCGTTGATATTTCCCTGCGGGCTGGCCCCCAGGAGCACAAACTGGCAGCCGCGCTCCAGGCAGTAGGGCACCGCGCGCAGAATCAGCTCCACCCCCTTCTGCGGGTCGAGCCGGCCCACAAATGACACCAGCGGCTTGATGCCGCCCCGCAGCCACAAGCGATTCCTCAGCGCCTCCTTGTTCGCGTACTTGTCCTGCACCGACCCGATGCCGTAACGCCTCGCAATGTGCGAATCCACCTCCGGGTTCCACACCCCGTAATCAATCCCGTTCAGGACGCCGCCGAATTTCTGGTGATGCATCCCCAGCACCCGCTGCAAGCCCATCCCCAGGTGCGTGTGCCGGATTTCGTCCGCATACCGCGGCGAAACAGTCGTCACGAAGTTGGCATACACGATCCCACCCTTCATCAAATTGATGGCGCCGCGCCGGTGGTCGTCCAGCAGCCGGTCGTAGGTCATTACGGTGCCCGGGTTCAACCCCACGGCTCGCAGCAGGTGTTCGCCATTAATTCCCTGGTGCCCCACGTTATGCAGCGTGAAGCAGACTCGCGGGTGCCGCATCCCCAGGTGTTGATAGACCTCGTACAACAGCACCGGCACCAGCGCCGTCTGCCAATCGTGGCAATGGATCACCTCCGGATGCTTGTTCGCCTTGAGCATGAACTCCAGCGCCGCCCGGCAGAAAAACGCGAACCGCTCGCCGTCGTCATGGTGCCCGTAAAAGATGCCCCGGTTGAAAAAATTGCGGTCCGAATGCGGTTCGATGAAAAAGCATTTCAAGCCATCCACCCATCCGAAATACACGTCGCAGTGGACCGACTGGTTGTAGAACGGCACCCAGAGATCACTATAGGTCTTGGTGAGGCCCCAGATCTGGTCGTACCGCATGCAGTCATACTTGGGCAGGATGATCTCGACTGCATTGCCGCGGATGCTCAGTTCCTTGGACAGGCCATGAACGACGTCCGCGAGGCCGCCGACTTTGGCCGCCGGCGCGCATTCCGGTGCAATCATGACAATGTACATCAGAACAATTCTCCCCGAAGGATCGTGTTGCCTGCCCGGATTCTACGGAAACGCCCCGCGCCGCGATAGCCCCAAAATCCTGCCCTCGGCCTGAGGCGTGAGGAGGGCGGAGACCGACTTCGGGGAGCTCGGAGGCATCATGGCGGCGCAGGAAGTCGCTGAGATTGTGCTGGAAAAGCGGGATCGGTTACTATCGGTTACTATGGGTTACCGTACGGTTACCACAGGTTACCGTGGGTTACCGAAAACTGACCGGACGGTTAGGGGCCGCTCCGGCGGAGAAGTTGTCCGCCAGTTGTCGCGTGAGATCGAGCACGAGCTGGTTGCACGGGGTCTCACACAGTATATTGTCCCAGATGCGCACGGACAATCGAGCGACTAACCCGGCCGCAGCAGTGGATGCGCCGGTTGCAATTGTGTTGCGCAAAGGTGGTTCATCGGCGGCACGCCACTGCGCAGCGTCGTTAGCATGACCCGGGAGAGCACATTGCCCGACGCCTGGCGGGGGCCGGAGAATCTCCGCAAGTACTACGCCCGCTGTGCTGCAAGAAGACCGAATGATCCGCACTGGGCGCACGGCGTAGAGATCTGCGAGAGGTGGCTGGAGTTTCAGCAAGGACAGGATGCTGCCCAGTCTGATGTTGATCAGCTAATCAGAAGGCTTCAGGCGGAAAGCAAGCCGGGAAGCATGTGGTCCGTGATGACCGATCAAATCGAGGCATGGGCCAAACAGAGAGGGTTCAGGGTATGAAAAAATTCCGAAATGCTAACCATCGACCTCGAGTGGACGCGGGATGGCGCGTCCCGTTTGCATTTCTATGCGCTTGGTCCCGCGCAACTCTGGCCGGGTGTTATACGGCGCCGGAGAGCGCGAGAGTCGATGTTCCCGTTTTCAGCCAAGCTATCGAAATGAAATCGCCGTGAGCCAACTTTTTCGATTCCCAAGTGCGGTCAGGCGAGACCCAGCGATCGAGGTCTGGATGGGTGAGCATTCGGGTGAATTGGGGGTGATCGCACAGGAATGGTTTGAGGTCATGCGCGCCTGCGGAGAGGGCGTTCGAGAGTTATTGCATGACGGCCATCCGACTGCGTGTGTAGCTGATGCCGCATTCGGCTATGTCAATGCGTTCAAAGCTCACGTTAATGTCGGATTCTTTCGTGGTGCGGAGATTGCTGATCCCGAGGGTCTGTTGGAAGGCACTGGCAAGTTCATGCGCCATGTGAAACTCAGGCCCGGATGCAACGTCAATGCCACGGCGCTTAGGAAGCTAATCGATACTGCATACACTGATATGAAGGGGCGCCTGAGGACGGGATAGTTAATGGAGTCGCCGTATCACAACGCATGCACACGAACTCCGCGACCACGTCGAGGTTTCATATCGGAGGTCACTAGCGCGGAGCCGGTGATGGCGAACGTTAGGCGGCTTTGACATTCTTCACCTACCGATGCTTACACTGGCCGTCCTTTGTGCACATGCTGTGCTGATGATTGCGGCGGTGCTCGTGGTTGGGCGAAAACCGATCCAGTGGGCGGGGTCCGCCTTTTTTCTGACTTGCTGTTTCTTCCTGGAATGGTTCGCCCCCGTGGATACCTCATGGCACGCGATCATGGCCTTGGGCGGCATGGCGGCCTTGGTCGCCAGCATAACCGTCGCTGCCTCAGCGACACCGCAATCGTCGGCGCGGCTTCGGTTGCTGCAAATGCTTACTTTGGGTTATCGGATACGTGTCGGCCACACCCGACCAGTTCTGTCGATTCGCATCATTGGCCGTTTTATCGTGGAGGGGTTGGTTGGTGGCGCGGCCTTCTTGTTCCTCCGGCATATAGCACACGCCCAACATCCTCCCGATGCAGTAATCGCGCTATGCCGCCTGGTTGCCGGGATTATACTTCTCTACACGCTGGCGGAGTTTCTAAAAGACCTCGTCCATTTTTGTTTCTTGGCGTCGGGCGCAGCCATGCGTGCGATCCATGACACGCCGATTGCCGCCCGCAGCTTGCGGGATTTCTGGGGCAGGCGATGGAACCATCTGGTGAGCGCGTGGCTCCACCGGTTCGTCTTCCTGCCGCTGGCGCGGCAGCACCGCCCCGACCTCGGACTTTGCTGTGCCTTTCTCGTCAGCGGCGCGATGCACGCATGGGTGGCATTGGTGGCACTCGGCGCATTCGCAGCCTTTGAAATAGCAGTGTTCTTTGGCCTTCAAGGTGTGTTTATCCTGGCCGAAGACCGCCTTCATGTTCACGCTTGGCCGGTTCCTTTGGCGCGGGCATGGACGCTTACCATCTTGCTTGCAACATCACCGTTGATTATTTGTCCATACCTTCGCATTGTTCATCTCTAGCATATGAGGCACCGCAACCAGCCGCCTCACAAAACGCGCCAGCCGACGCCGGGAGTCCGCCTCGCGCGTATCGGGCGTTGTTGGCCCGGCGCGGCTGCGCTTATTGTTCGGTCTTACTCCATGCTGCCTAGAGGCATCGTTCTCTTCTTCGTGATGCTCGGCTCTGTCAAGGGAGCGGAGGGGGTCGTCTTGCTTCACGGGCTGGGACGCACCAGCGCGAGCATGGCGAAGATGGAGCGCGCACTGGCGTCTGAGGGCTACGTAGTCCTCAACTGCGAATATCCGAGCCGAACCCAGCCCATTGAGCAGCTTAGCCTGGCGGTGGTCGGGGAAGCGCTCGCGGACGAGCGGTTGCGCGGGTGCTCCAAAGTGCACTTCGTGACGCATTCCATGGGCGGAATTCTTGTCCGGTACTATTTCGCCAACAGGAAGGACGTGCGGTTGGGCCGGGTTGTCATGCTGGGCCCGCCAAACAAAGGGAGCGAGGTGGTGGACCGCTTGAGAGGGTGGTGGGCGTTCCGCAAGGTGAATGGGCCAGCGGCGCAGGGGCTCGGTACTGACAAGGATTCGGTGCCGAATCGGCTTGGCCCGGTTTCCTTTGAACTCGGGGTGATCGCAGGAGACCGCTCAATCAATTGGATCAATAGCAGCATGATCCCTGGCCGCGACGACGGGAAAGTGTCAGTCGAGAATACCAAGGTTGAGGGAATGAAGGAGCATCTGGTCGTTCACGCTACTCACCCGTTCATGATGAAGAATCGCCGTGTGATCACCTCGGTCATCGCATTTCTCAAGTCAGGCAGGTTCGGCGAAAAGCGACCGAAGTCGGCTCTCCACCGAATGGCGGCCCCGGCAGGCGCTCTGGCAGTTCGGGAATGAGTGAGAGGCCGCCATCGGTGAGCTGAGTCGTTGGGTCATGGTGCGGTGGCAGTATAGGCGCCGCCGATGAAAGCGTATTTGATGATTGTGTGCAGACCCGCCACCCGGATTGCCGCTTTTCGCTTTTTAGACAGTGCAACGCGTTGGTCCGAATTGATTTGCCGTACTGTTCCCTCCACGCCATTGACAAAATGTCCGGAACTGATTCAGTAATCGCATGGTGTTTCGCCACGATGATCACGAACCCATGCTAGTCACGTGGCGCGGGTACCGGAATCTGCAAATCGTGATGTGGTGCACGTTGTTGATCGGCCCCGGGTTTATCCTGGCGGGTAGGCACGACAATTCTCGCGGGCTGATATGGGCTGGCGCGATCATTTTCCCGCTGTCGGGCTGGCTCATTTTCCGGGCGCGGCCGTTCTTTGCCTACATCATTCCCGCGAAAAAGGCGCAAGAAGCGAAGCGCAAGGTCCTCAGCGCTTATCCGCACGGGTTCCTTTCCTGCGAGCCCGCCTGCGGACCGAAGCTGAAGTGTTATCGCAGCAAGCAGGACCTCTTTGACATCCTCGGCACCAAGGACGGCGAGAAACTCCAGGACTGGAAGCCCGATGACCGGGTAATCGATTCAATCGGACGTGAATACCGACTCGTGCCGCAGCCGAATAAAAAGTCCTACGATATTGAACCGACCGGCGAGACGTGGAGCTCCGAAAAGTTGCTGGCGCTGGCGGAGGCCGATGCGCGGTTGCTCAAGAAGGATGCTGATGCGCTGCGCGCACGGGTGGAGTCAGCGCCCACCGACAAGAGAATTCCCGTGCTCATGAAAGCGGTTGACGAAATGGCACCCGGCTCGATTTGGACTGTAGTCGCGGTAGGGTTGTTTTCATTGCTGTTCTTTTTCGCCGTCTATTTTGGCCTCACCAAGGTCATCCCGTGGTTGCTCAAGCAACGCGGTTAATCCCTCAGCCTGTCGCTGGGCGGCGCGTTGCGGAAAGACACGATGTCGCCTAACTATAAACATTTCGCCCCTAACGGGGCTTGAGCCGGCACGCGGCCCTCGTCCTCGTTCAGCCAACGGACCGGTGCGGACAAGTGAAACCAAATCGGTCCCAAAGGTTTGATTTCCACGACACGGTGCCGACGGTTATCGAGGTCATCGAACATCTCCCCCGCTGCACGCGCTGGCCACTTGAGCCCAATCCCAGTCCCGAATCCTCACAGAAAACCACCCATGAAAATTTTCAAAATAATATTTGACTGTTTAGTCGGATATGGTAACGTGTGTTTGTTCAGACGCCTTATGGCGTCTCCGCCACGCGGCGAGAAAGCAGATTATGGGTCGAGTCAGTAACAACAAACAGAAGTTGATGGAAGCCGTCCTCGAGTTGATTTGGACGGGTTCCTACGGCAGCACCACCATCGACCACATCTGCGAAAAAGCAGGCGTGCGCAAGGGCAGTTTCTACTACTACTTCAGGTCCAAAGCCGACCTCGCGGCCGAGGCCCTGGACGACAAGTGGAAATCCCTTCGGGCCGAGTCCGACTCCTTGTTTTCACCGACCATCCCGCCGCTCGAACGCCTGCGAAATTACTGCGATTTCGGCTACCGTTTTCAGAGCGAGATGAAGGCGAAATACGGCTTCGTGCTGGGGTGCGCGCTGTTTTGCCTCGGCTCGGAAGTCGGCACCCAGGAGGATGTTTTGCGCAAGAAAGTCGAGGACATTCTCGACCAGAAGCGCAAATACCTCGAATCCGCCATCCGCGACGCCCACGCCGCGGGTTTGGTCCACGGAACCGACGCGGCCGCCAAAGCCCGCATGATCCAGGTCTATTACGAGGGACTCCTCACCCAAGCCAGAATTGAAAACGACCTCGAGGTCCTGCGCGATGCCGCTCCCGGGATCTTCGCGATGCTGGGGATTAAAGAACCGGCATTAGCCACCGCTTAAAGCCGCCCATTTCACCATATTTTGTTTTTTTATTACCCTTATATTTGACTAAATAGATAACTAGTATTACGGTGAAATCCATTAACATGAGTGCACAACAACAACCTGACTTTATGACGTTTAATTTCCATCGGTTTGCCCCGCTCCTTCTGCTGGGGGCTATCCTCTTCGCCGTTGCCGGCTGCGGCCGGCCCAGCGCCCAGCAAAGACCGCCCCCGCCCACCGTCACTGTCGCCCCCGTTGAGCGGCAGGAAATTGTCGAGCAAGAGGAGTTCACGGGCCGCATCGAGCCTGTGGAATCCGTCGAAATTCGCCCCCGCGTTTCCGGCTATATCCAGGACGTGAAGTTCCAATCCGGCCAACTGGTCAAGAAGGGCGATGTCCTCTTCGTCATCGACCCGCGCTGGCACCAGGCCACTTTCGAGCAACGCCAGGCCGAGCAGCAACAGGCTAAAGTTCGCCTCGACAATGCCGGGCGCGAAGCCGACCGCACCCCGCAGCTCCTCGCCAACCACGCCATCTCGGTCGAGGAAGCCGACGCCCGCCAATCCCGCTTCCAGGAGGCCAAAGGCGCCTTGCTCGCCGCCGAAGCCGCCCTCGACTCCGCCAGGCTCGACCTCGAATACACCCAGGTCCGCGCCCCCATCGACGGACGCGTCAGCCGCGCCATCGTCACCACCGGCAATTACGTCAATGGCGTCGCCGGCGGCGCCACCATCCTCACAACCATCGTCTCTGTTGACCCCGTGTATGCTTACGCCGACATCGACGAGAATTCGCTCCTGAGATTCAACACCTTGGCCCATGCGAAAAAACTGGAAGCGGACAGTGATGGCCGGATTCCGGTCGAACTCCAGCTCGCCGACGAGAAGGACTTCCCCCATCGCGGCTATATCGAGTCCTTCGACAATCGCCTCAACGCCGATACCGGCAGCATCCTCTTGCGCGCCGTATTTCCCAATCCGGATGGACGCATCGTGCCCGGTTTGTTCGCTCGCATTCGCGTCCCCTTGAGCGAGCGTCACACTGCTTTGCTCGTGGACGAACGCGCCATCGGCACCGACCAGGCCCAAAAATTCGTCCTCGCTCTCACGGCCACCAACACGGTCGCGTATCGCCAGGTGCAATTAGGAGCCACCATCGACCGCCGCCGCATCGTCCAGGCCGGCCTCGGCCCCGATGAGGAAATCGTCGTCAACGGCCTCTCCCGAGTGCGTCCCGGCATGACTGTCGTGCCGCAGCAGGAAGTCGCTGGCGGCGAAACCCCAAAACTCGCCAAACGCTGAGCCGCCGAACCGCCAACAACCCATTTGGAACCTCTAATAAACGCTAATGAACGCTAATAAAAGAGAAGTGGATGCCAAGACTGTGTTCACGCCTAAGAGTGAATCAACGCGTCTGATCTCTGTTCGTGTCCATTCGTGTTCATTCGTGGTTCGTTCCCTCTAACCACCCATTCCACCATGAACTTTTCCAACTTTTTCATCCGCCGGCCTATTTTTGCCGGGGTCGTCTCGGGCATCATCTTGCTGCTCGGTTTGCTCGCCCTTGGGCGTCTGCCCATCAGCGAATACCCGGAAGTCGTCCCGCCCACCATCGTCGTGCGCGCCACCTACCCGGGCGCCAACCCGAAGACCATCGCCGAAACCGTCGCCTCGCCCCTCGAACAGTCCATCAACGGCGTCGAGGACTCCCTCTACATGTTCTCCCAGGCAACGCCCGACGGCGTCATGACCCTCACCATCACGTTCAAACTGGGCACCGATGTTGATAAAGCCCAGGTCCAGGTCCAAAACCGCGTCTCGCAGGTCCTCGCGAAATTGCCCGAAGAAGTCCGCCAGCTTGGCGTCACCACCACCAAGCAATCCCCCGACCTCACCATGGTCGTCCACCTCTTCTCCCCCAATGGACGCTACGACGAGGTCTATCTCCGCAACTATGCCACCCTCCAGGTCAAAGATGTCCTCGCCCGCATACCTGGCGCCGGTGATGTCCAGCTCTTCGGCTCCGGCGATTACGCCATGCGCGTCTGGCTCGACCCCGACAAAATCGCCGCCCGCAACCTCACCGCCAGTGACGTCGTCAGCGCCCTCCGCGAACAGAACGTCCAGATTGCCGCAGGCACCATCGGCGAACCGCCGGTCAGCCACCCCGTGTCTTTCGAACTCAAAGTCAACGCCAAGGGCCGGTTGCTTTCAGCTGAGGAATTTGAACAAATTATTGTCAAAACCGGGGCTCGCGGCGAAAAGATTCTGCTCAAAGACATCGCGCGTATCGAAATGGGCGCGTCCGGCTATTCGCTGCGTTCGTTGCTGGACAACAAAACGGCGGTCGCGGTGCCGATTTTCCAAAGCCCGGGCGCCAACGCCCTCCAGCTCTCAAAGGATGTCCGCCGCACCATGGAGGAACTCAAAAAGAACTTTCCCGAAGGCATCGACTATTCCGTCGTGTATGACCCGACCGTCTTCGTGAGCCATTCGATCGAGGCCGTCGTGCACACACTCATCGAGGCCATTGTGCTCGTCGTCATTGTTGTGGTGCTCTTTCTCCAAACCTGGCGCGCCTCCCTCATCCCCCTGGCCGCTGTGCCCGTGTCGCTTGTCGGCACTTTTGCCGTGATGCTCGCGCTCGGCTTTTCCATCAATAACCTCTCCCTCTTCGGCCTCGTCCTCGCCATCGGCATCGTGGTCGATGACGCCATCGTGGTGGTCGAAAACGTCGAGCGCAATATCGCCCTCGGCCTTTCTCCCGGCGATGCGGCCCGGCGTGCCATGAGCGAAGTCACCGGCCCCATCGTCGCCACGGCCCTGGTCTTGTGCGCGGTGTTCATCCCGACCGGCTTTATCAGCGGGCTGACCGGCCAGTTCTATAAACAGTTCGCGATCACGATCGCCATCTCCACCGTCATTTCCGCGATCAACTCCCTGACCCTTTCGCCCGCGCTCTGCGCCGTTTTGCTCCAGGACCATAAAGCCCCCAAAGATTTGTTCGGCCGCATCATGGAACGCTTGCTCGGCTGGTTCTTCCGGCCGTTCAACCGCCTGTTCGCCTGGTCCGGCGAACGTTACGCCGCCGGCGTCGCGACCGTCATCCGCAAGGGCGCCATCGCCCTGGCCGTTTATGGCGGCCTGGTCCTCCTCACCGGCTGGAGCTTCAACAAAGTCCCCACCGGCTTCGTGCCGACCCAGGATAAACAATACCTGGTCGCCTTCGCCCAACTGCCCGATGGCGCCTCCCTCGAACGCACCGACGCCGTCATCCGCCGGATGACCGATATCGGCCTCAAACAGCCGGGCGTGCAGTCCTCGGTCGCCTTCCCCGGCTTGAGCATTAATGGCTTCACCGTCGCCCCCAATGCCGGCATCGCCTTCTTTTGCCTCAAACCCTTCGAGGAGCGGACCTCCCGCGAGCTTAGCGGCCCCGCCATCACCGCCGCCTTGAACCAGAAATTTTCCGTAATCCAGGACGCTTTCATCCTCGCCGTCCCGCCTCCGCCCGTAAACGGCCTGGGCACGATCGGCGGCTTCAAGCTCTTCGTAGAAGACCGCGCCGACCTTGGCTACGACGCCCTGTACCAGGCCCTCCAAACCATGATCGGCAAGGGCTACCAAACCCCGGGCCTCGGCGGCGTGTTCTCGACCTTCACGGTCAACGTCCCCCAGCTCGACGCCGAGATCGACCGCGACAAGGCCAAGCAGCAGGGCGTGCCTCTGCAGAATCTCTTCGAGACCATGCAGATTTATCTCGGCTCTCTTTACGTCAATGATTTCAACCGCTTTGGCCGCACCTACGAGGTGATCGCCCAGGCCGACGCCCAGTTCCGCCAGCACCCCGAAGACATTACCCGGCTTAAGACTCGCAATTCGCAGGGCCAAATGGTCCCGCTGGGCACCCTGGTCAAAGTCAAAGAAACCTACGGCCCCGACCGCGCCATGCGCTATAACGGGTATCCGGCGGCGGAAATCAACGGCGCGCCTGCGCCTGGCTTCAGCTCCGGCCAGGCCGAAGCCCTCATGGCGAAGATTGGTGCCGATAATCTTCCTAAGGGCATGGCCTACGAATGGACCGACCTCACCTACCAGCGCATTCTGGCCGGCAACACCGCCGTCTTCATCTATCCGCTCTGCGTGCTGCTAGTGTTCCTGGTGCTCGCGGCGCAATACGAGAGCTTCCGCCTTCCGCTGGCCATCATCCTCATCTTGCCCATGTGCCTCCTCTTTGCCATCACCGGCGTGTGGCTCAAAGGCAGCGATAACAACATCTTCACGCAAATCGGTTTCATCGTGCTGATCGGCCTGGCTTGCAAAAACGCAATCCTGATCGTCGAATTCGCCAAGCACAACCAGGATCATGGCAAGTCACCGATTGAAGCCGCCATTGAAGCTTGCCGCCTCCGCCTCCGGCCCATTCTCATGACCTCGATCGCGTTTATCGCCGGTGTGTTTCCCCTGGTGCGCTCCAGCGGGGCCGGCGCCGAAATGCGCCAGGCCATGGGCGTCGCCGTGTTCAGCGGCATGATCGGCGTGACCCTCTTCGGCCTCTTTTTGACGCCGGTCTTCTACGTTACTCTCATGAAACTCGGCTGGAAACATCGACCGGCACCGGTGTCGCATACCTCCGCTTTGGGTGCGACCGGCGCGGCCACCGCGGCCGTGGCTGTCATCGCCTTGCTGCTCGCGACCTCTCCTGCCGGCGCCGGGCCTTTGACCATCGGGCCCGACTACCACTCACCGACCAATTCCTCTCCGGCGACATACAAAGCCGCTGAACTTGGCAATTGGAAAGAAGGCGAGCCCCTCGACCGCGTCCCCAAAGGCAACTGGTGGGGCGCGTTCAACGACCCCGGCCTCGAGGAACTCGAAGCCCAGGCCCTTCAGGCGAATCAAACTCTCAAAGGCGCCGTGGCGCGCGTCGAACAGTCGCGCGCGACTGCCCGGGTCGCCCGCGGCGAACTGTTGCCCAGCCTGAACCTCGCTCCCAGCTTCGCCCGGCAGCGGTATTCCCCCAACCAGTCGCCGAGTTTCGGCAATGTCACCGCCAACACCTTCAGTGTGCCGCTGGACCTCAGCTACGAAATCGATTTGTGGGGACGCGTCCGCCGCAGCTTCGAAAGCGCGCGCGCGGACGCGCAGGCTTCCCTGGCCGACTACTACAACGTCCTGCTCGCCCTCCAAACCGACGTCGCCCAGAATTACTTCACGCTCCGCGCCCTGGACGCCGAAATCGCAACAGTCGCCGGCACGGTCGCTCTGCGCCACGAGCAGGTGAACCTGGTCCGCAGCCGTTTCGAAGGCGGCATCGGCAATGAACTCGACGTCGCGCGCGCGGAGACCGAGCTGGCCACCACCGAGGCCGACGCCGCGTCGCTCGCCCGGCGCCGGACCGAGCTCGAGAATGCCCTCGCCATCCTCGCCGGCAGCAATCCGTCCACGTTCCGTCTGCCTGCCGGCACCACGACAAGCTGGAACCCGCAGCCGCCTGAAATCCCCGCCGGCTTGCCCGCCGAACTGCTCGAACGCCGGCCCGATGTCGCTGAAGCCGAGCGCCAGCTCGCAGCCTCCAACGCCCGTATCGGCGTCGCCAAAGCCGCGTTTTTCCCCGTGGTCACCTTGACCGCCTCCGGCGGTTACTTGAGCGGTGAACTGGATTCGCTCTTCAAATGGGATAGTCGCGTATGGTCAATCGGTCCCAGCGTCTCGCTGCCAATTTTCGCCGGTGGCCGGAACCGCGCCAACTACCGGCGCTCACAAGCGGCCTTCGACGAAGCCGTCGCTCGCTATCGTCAACAGGTGCTGCTCGCGTTTGGCGATGTCGAAGACAGCCTCTCGGCGATTCGGCACCTCGCCGACCAGTCAGCCGCCCAGGAACGCGCGGTCGCCCAGGCGCGCCGCGCCGCCGATCTGGCCACTGACCGCTTTCGCTCCGGTATTGTCAGCTACCTGGAAGTCGTCGATGCCGACCGCGAGGCGCTCTCAGCCGAACGCACCAACAACCAGCTTGCCGGCCAGCGATTGACGGCCGCGGTTCAACTCATCAAAGCCCTCGGCGGCGGCTGGACTGAAGCACAGCTCTTTGCCAAGACCACGGCGCGATGACGTTTTTCAACAACTCAACAACTCAACAACTCAGCAACCCAGAGAGGACAAAATGTTCGCATTAATTCTTACCACAGCAGTGATGGCCGTCCTGTTCGGCCTGGCCTGGCACAACGAACCTGCCAAGGATCGCCAAAACGAACGCAGCAACCATTCCCCCGGCTCTGAAGCGCAGCGTTGAGGGCGTGATGAGCTGATTTTTGACCACGGATTTCACGGATTTCACGGATAGCCGAAAAGAAATCCGTGTTATCCGTGCTATCCGTGGTTCAAGCTCCCGATCACCAGTTTACCTGGGCGCTCTTTTTTGCGTCTTTTGGCCTTCTTGCGGCTAGACTCCATCAAACCGTCGCCAACGCCTTTTCCAAAAACTCCCGGTTGGCGCGCGCATTAGCGGTCGTTTGATCCGCAGTGGCGCCCACCTTGACGCCCTCGACCATGAGCGGGCCCTCGAAGCCCACAGATTTCAGCTTCGCGAAAACCGCCTTGAAATCCACTTTGCCTGTGCCGAACTGCGACATCACCTCGCCCTTCGGTCCCGGACAATCCTTGGCGCAAAAGCCGGTGACGTATTTCGCGACCGGCTCCAGTTCTGTCACCGGGTCCTTGCCGGTGTAGTAAATGATGTTGCCGGCGTCGTACCAGATCTTGAAGTTCGGGTGGCCCACTTTTTCGATGCAGCGCAGAATTTCCTCCGATGCGCCGCTGTTGCCGCCGTGCGGCTTCATTGCGATATGCAGGCCGCGCTTTTCTGCCCGCGCGGCGGCATCGGCCATGAGGCGGTAGAAATCCTCGTAATGCGCGGGCTGGTCCACACCGAACGTGAGCATGAACTTCAACTCCAGCCGCGCGGCATTCTCGATCTGTTTGCGCAAGTCGGCAATGTTGGGTTCAAGACCAGCCTCCGGCCGAAAGCGGATCGCGGTCATATTCACCGCCAGCCCGCGCTGTGCGATGCGCTTTTTCAATCCGTCCAAGTACTCGGGCGTAGCGGCCGAAGAAGTGAACGCCTCGCCGCGACGTCCTGAGAGCAAGCCGGTGAGTTTGTAACCGGCAGCCGCGATGCCATCGAGCGCCGTGTCGTAACTCCAATTCGTCCACGCGCGGTTGAAACAGCCGATCGGCCAGTTCAGCTTTTCGGCAGCAACGGCGTTGGTCCAGGGTGCGCTGGCCAGCGCGGTCGTGGCCACAGTCGTAGTATGGATGAAAGTCCGGCGATTCATGAGCGCCATTATTCTCCCCGGCTTCCGACCTGGCAAGGTGCTTCCGCAGGTGGCCACGATTCATAGTCCAGCCGCAGGAAAGCGGCAGAGGACGGCCGCACTCCAAAACCTTGCGGGCATGGGTTCCACTTACGAGTTCGCTTGCGTTTTGGAGTGCGGCTGTCCCCTGCCGCTTTGGCTATTTGGCGCCATTACCGCACAATACCTCCAATCGCATCCCCGCGCAGGCGCCACTTGACATGAAACGCACTCCGTTCGCCCGACGGTCAAACGCCTGCCTGGTATTCAGAGCTGGAGATTCCGCGCTTTTGCCGGCTGCCCGAGCCGACCGGCCCAAGCTCCCGTCCGGGGCGACTCCCGGGGAAACCACTGGACATTATTTGGTATCCCAGCCGATTGCAGCGTTTCCGCTTAAGGCGTAAAAACTTAGGTAGCAATGAAAGTGAAGACCGATGACATAAAGCCGAAGCCGCTGCTCCCGTTACTGCTGGTCCTGTTTGTTGTCGTCTGGTGCGGCGCGTTTGTGTATTTCCGCGCGCCGCTCGAAACCCGCGCCGCCCGCGGGAACGCGGAACCCCAATACCAGTTCGCGAAGTGTTACTTTTACGGGATCGGCCTGAGCCGCAATTACGTCGAAGCAGCGAGATGGTTTCGCCTGGCCGCCGACCAGGGCCATGCCAAAGCCCAGACCGCCTTAGGCATGATGTACGTGCAGGGCCTGGGCATGCCTCGAAACTACAGCACGGCTCTTAGCCTCTTTCGAAAAGCCGCCACCCAGGGCCTCGATGCCGCACAGAACCAGTTGGGAATGCTCTACGCCCAGGGCAGGGGAGTGCCCCAGGATTTTGATGAAGCCACCAAATGGTTCTCCCGCGCCGCCGGCCAGGGCTGCGAGCCCGCCGTGCGCAACCTGAAACTCATCGCCGCCACCCGGCCCAGCTACCTGCCGCAGCTCACGATGCGCGATGGCAAAGCCTACCAGAACGTGAAAATCCAAAAGGTTGAGCTGGATGGTCTGACCATCTCTTATCATCCCCGCCAGGGCGGCATGGGCATCGCCAAGCTCGGCTTCAAGGACCTCCCGGAGCAACTCCAGGAAAAATACGGTTATACCGACGGCAAAATAACCCAGCTTGCCAGCTCGGCCCAGCTCGCCGTGGTCGTTCTCCAGACCCTCTGAGAGCCTATTTTAGAATTGTAGGAGCCGACGCAAGGAGGCTCTGATCGATGCTAAGACCTATCCAGATTTAAGCCTTTTCACGTCGGCTCCTCGCGGTGGCTAGACGATGGCGCGCGCATGTCAGATGTTCCGAGCTGGCCGCGGCCGTAACGCAGATTTTCAATCTGCGCTACTCCCCCCTGGCCGGACGGAGGCATCGAAAAAGTGAAATGCGCCCACGGTTGCCCGCTCTCCTCTTTCCCCTTGACTTTCGCCATCCATTGGCGCAGCCTTCTGAAGGATGTTAATGAAGCCGTAAATTGATCCCCCTGGAGGAAATCATGAAACACACAACGAACATATCGAGCGGCATTCTTGCGCTGCTCCTCGCTTGGGCCACTATTTCAGTCAGCCATCAAGCTCTGGCTCAGGACGGCACGTGGGCCGCCCAGGCGCCCATGTCGACCGCCCGCTATGGGCTCGCCGCGGGCGTGCTGAACAACATCTTCTACGCAGTGGGCGGATTTAACAACGAAACTGGTGCTCCGATGGAGCGGACCGTTGAGGCCTTCGATCCGATGGCCAACGCTTGGACCACCAAAGCCCCGATGCCCAGCGGCCGCGTCCTGGCGGCAGCCGGCGTGGTGAACGGCACTCTTTATGTCGTCGGCGGGACGGACTTCATCGGCCATATGTTTGCTACCGTCGAAGCTTACAACCCTGCCACCGACTCCTGGACCAGCAAGGCCCCGATGCCCGCACCGCGCTACGGCCAGGCCGTTGCCGTGGTAAACGGAATCCTCTACGCCATCGGCGGCTGGGACGGTGGCTTCAGGGGCAGGGTGCCCGATGTTTGGGCCTACAACCCTGCCACCGACACTTGGACGGCCAAAGCGCCCATGCCCACGGCTCGCATGAGCCTCGCCGCGTCCGCGGTCGGCGGCACTCTGTATGCCATTGGTGGCGAGCTCAACGGCAATATCGTGATTAGCACGGTTGAGGCCTATGATCCTGCCACCGACACGTGGACGACCCGGGCGTCCATGCCAACCTCACGAATGGGCCTCGCTACGGACGCGGTGAGCGGCATCATCTACGCCGTGGGAGGGACAACCGAGGCTGGCTTTAACTCCCATACCTTTCTCGCAACCGTCGAAGCCTACGACCCCGCCACCGATACCTGGACCACGACCATGCCCATGCCAACGCCTCGGTCATTCCTCGGGACCGGTGTCATCCATCACAGCTTGTATGCTGCCGGCGGCACAGTCAGTAACACAGGCCTTCGAACTATGGAGGCTTTCACTGCCGCCCTGCACAGCCTCGCGGTCACGATCGAAATTAAGCCCGAAAGCATCAACCCGCGCAGCCAGGGAAAGATTATGGTCGCGCTGCTGGCAACGGACACTTTCGACGTCACCACGGTTGACCCCTCCACCGTCCGCTTTGGCGCCACCGGCACCGAAGCATCTCCCGTCCATGCTGCTCTGGTGGACTTCGATGGCGACGGACGCCTCGACCTGGTTCTGCACTTCAACACCCGGGATACGGGGATCGTTTGCGGAGAAACCTCCGCTTCCCTCACCGGCATGACACTTACCGGACAGGCCATCGAAGGCTCCGATTCAATCCGAACCGTGGGGTGTCAGCAGAAGACTCGCCCTGCCCATGGCGCCGAGGCAATCAGACCTGCGCCGGAGCTTGGACCCCGACCCGTAAGCCGTGAGCGGTGAACCGTGGATTTCGGACTTTCAGCTTTGGCCTTGGGCCTTGGAATTTGCGACTCCTTCCGCCAATAGCATCGGGAGCGCTTGCAGGAAGGAGAACTTCATTCAGTTTGCCCTTCTTCGGGCTCGCTGTCCCAGACCGACTCAGGAAACAATTCGGTGATCGCGCGGCGCAGGTCGCAATAGAGGGCCCTCTTGGAAACGAATCCATTCGCCCCATGGTCAAAACAGGTTTTTTTCACCTCATCCGAATCGTCCCCTGTGACCAAAATCACCCTCGTTGTGGGGTGAAACTCCCGGATGAGAGACGTGGCGAACAGGCCATCGATGCCGGGCATGTGCAGGTCCAGCAACAACAGATCAGGTTTGAGGGCACCGACCATTTTAAGCGCCTCCAGGCCGTCCGCGGCGGCAGCCATGAGGCTCACCCCGGACCATCCACCAATGATTCTCGTGAGCAGCTCGCGGCAGAACTCGCTGTCGTCCGCCAGCACCGCGGTGATCGGTTTTGTGTTTTCCCTGCTCTTCGGCTCAGCGCAGGCTCCCGAGTCGTTCGCTTCAGGCAAGGCGTCGTGGACCGCACCATTCGCTGGTGTCCCCACTCGCCATTTCCCGTCGGCGGCGGCGTCTCCGGAACGCGCCTCGGGGCGGCGCCCCTCGGGCTCTTCCCAGAAGGTCCGCTGCCATGCCGGCATATGGAACTGGTTGAACATTCCTACTCGTTGATGCCCCATGCGCAGCGGCAGGACTGACTGTTGGGTGTGGCGTCTTCGGACGCCGCTTCCACTTTGCCTTGCCGTCGTCTGGCCCCGGTGTTCTTGGCCACATGCACGGTGAGCACTCCATCCTTGAACTCCGCCGTGCCATTGGCGGGCGCCGTGTCATTCGGGAGCTGAAACCTGTGCACAAAACTGCCATCCGCGGGCTCGACCCACTGCTCCCTGCGGCGGTTCTTCTCGAACTTGCGTTGCCCGGTGATGGTCAGCGTTCCATCTTGCAGGCTGATTTGTACGTCCTCTTTCTTCACTTGCGGCAGCTCAATTGTCATCTGGTACCCAGTCTCGTTTTCGGACATATCTACCAAGGTGACCCATTCGGCTAATCTGCGGGGTTGCCTGAAGGCCTCGGGCTTGCGGACTGGGAAGCGGCCGCCCACCTCTCCTGCAGCATGCCGCTGCCGTTCCATTTCGTTCAGCTCCTCCCAACGCAACTGATTCCAACGTGTCAACGGATCCATCACTTCACTCCTTGTCGAGACGCGGCGTCCGGCCCCCCATGTCCGCCCGCCGGGGCTTCGCGCTTGCCCGCCGCGGACGCTCCACGGCGGATGGAGGTCTTGATAACCGGACACCACATACTAATACGTTAATCTGCGTGCGAAGCCCGGCGATGGGAGAATGGCCTAATCTGCTGTAGTCCGCGGACTACAACGTCCGCCCCCGCCGCACCGATGTTCAGCGATTGGAAGACCGGGGGAGGACCTTCCGTTCGACGAGCCGATGTTCCAGCGCGTAGTGGACCAGTTGGACGTCGTTTTTCAGCGCGAGCTTTTTCAACAGCCGCGTGTGAAAGGTCCTGATCGTCTTCACGCTCAGCGATAGCTCCCCGGCAACTTCCTTGAGCGACCGGCCCGCTAGCAACAGTTGCATGACCTGGAATTCGCGGTCCGAGAGTCTTTCGTGCGGCAGCCGGCCCGCCCGACCCACCTCAGTGACTAACTTCTCCGCCAGTGTGTCGGTGACGTATTTGCCGCCCGCCAGGATTTTCCTGACCGCCTGGACAAGGTCCTGCGGCGCGGTTTGCTTGTTGAGATATCCTCTCGCGCCGTCTTTCAAAACGCGCAGCGCTAGCTGTTCTTCCGGCGCGCTGCTGAGCACCAGCACCGGCAGCTTCGGATGGTTTTGCCGGACCTCATGCAGCACCTCCAGGCCGCTGCGGCCAGGCATGAACACGTCGAGCACCAGAATATCCCAACGCCGTCTCGCCAGGCATGCCAGTGTTTCGCTGGTCGTCCCCGCTCCGCCGAACTCCGCGTCCGGAAACGCCTCCGCCAGGATCTGCCTCAATCCTTCCCGCAGCAGGGCGTGATCGTCGGCAATCAGAATCCTCATCGCCGCTTGGCTTCTGCTTCGCCGGACGCGCCCAACGGCAGGCGCAATTCGACGCTGGTTCCTTTTCCGTCCTGTCCGCTGATCTTGCACTGGCCGTTCAGCAACAGCGCCCGTTCGCGCATGCCCAGCAAGCCGACCGACCTGGAATCACCTTCTTCGCTGGCCCGGATGCCGCGGCCGTTGTCGCGGACCGTTAGAAAAAGTTCATCCGCCTGCCGCCGCAAACGGACTTGCACCTTCGTCGCCTGCGCGTGCCGAGCCACATTCGTCAGGCTTTCCTGCAGGATGCGAAACACGGCCGTCGCGCAGTCACGCGTCATCTCGATGTCTTTCGACGGCACGGCCGCTTCGCAACGGATCTCCGTGCGTGTCTGGAAATCTGCCGCCTGCCACTCGATGGCGGCGCACAACCCCAGACTGTCCAGCACGACCGGCCGCAGCTCGGTGGCGATCTTCTGGACGGTGTGTGTCACTGTGTCCGTCTGGTCGGTCATCAGTTTCAGTTTTTCGTGCAGGAGCTCTTGCTTCCCCGCGTCGAGGGGCTCGGCCAGCCGGCGGTTCAGCCACGCGATATCCAGTTTGAGCTGGGTCAATCCCTGCGCCAGCACATCATGGATTTCGCGGGCCACCCGCGTTCGCTCTTCTTCCCGCGCCGCCTCGAGGTGTGCCGCCAGACGGCGGAGCTCCTCCCGGGAGGCCCGCTCCTGCTCCATTTGCTTCCGCTCGGTGATATCGCTCAGCGCCGCCCGGCATTGCGGCCGGCCGCTCTCCCCATCGGCCGCCAGGACGCACTGGATCTGCGCGTCGAACGCCACGCCGCCTGCACGGCACATTCGCAGCTCGCAGCTCTGGTGGGTTTCCCTCGAGAAGACCTGTTGCCGGTGCAGAAAAAAGACGTCTTGCGACTCGGCCGTAATGAAACCGGAAAGCTTCCTTCGGACCAGGGCGTCCCGCTCCACGCCCAGCAGCGTCGCCGCGGTCAGGTTCGCCTCCAGGATGACCCCCGCGGCGTCCAGCGTCAGATAACCGACCGGCGCGGAATCATACAGCGCGGCAAACCGGTCGCGTGAGACTTCGAGTTCGCGTTGAACGCGCCGCAACTCCTCGTTCTGCAGCTCAAGCTCCTCTCGGTGCACCTCAAGTTCGTGCACCAGCTTCTGCACGTCACCGCCGGGCATCGCCGCAACCGCCCGCGGCGACTTGCGCAGCAAGGCTTCGGCTTGCTGGCGCAGCCGTTGGAAACTGGCCCGCTCGGGCTTTCGCTTCTTCACGAGTGCCCTTTGCTTTCCGCCGGGACGGCCTTTTCTCGCGTCGGCAGCCGCGGGCCGGTCATATCCTGCATCGCCAGCAAAATCAAGCCGGCCCCACCGGGTCCCTGCTCCAGGCGGCGGGCGTTCAGGAGCATGACCCGCCGCCCGAGGCCGGTGAAACGCTGTTCGACTTCGAAATCTTCCAACGCCTCCTTCTTCGGCAGGATGTTTTCGATTAATCGGCGCAGCCTGGGAATGTCCCATTGGCGGTTGCCCAGTTCGTAAAGGTGCCGTTGCTCCACCTCGGCGTGACTCAGCCGGAAGAACCGGCAGAAGGAACGGCTGGCCGACACCACCCGCAAATCCGGGTCCAGGACCAGCATCGGTTCGCGCACCGTCGCCACGATGCTTTCCGCGAACTCCCGGGCCTGTTGCGCCGCCTGCTCCGCCCGTTTGGTCCGGTTGATGTCGATGAACATCACCACCAGCCCATCGATCGCGTTGTTCGCCGTCCGGTACGGCAAAATCCGCACCAGGCGCCAGTCGCCCCCTCCGGTCTGCGCCTCCCGCTCCCGGCGATGCAGGGTTCGCAATACCTCGGCCGCGTCGGCCTCCAATTCGTCGTAATTGAGCTTCGACACCAGGTCCCCTATCGGCCGGCCCACATCCGAGGGGATCAGGTTCATGATCGTCCTGGCCTGCTCGGTGAACCATCTGATCTTGAGCTCCCCGTCCAGGAAGATGGTCGCGATCGCCGTCGCGTTGAGCAGATTCTGCATGTCGTCGCTCGCCTCCGACAGCGCCTCCACTTTGCTCCGAAGCTGGGCGTTGACCGTCTGCAGCTCTTCGTTGAGCGACTGCATCTCCTCCCGGGATGTCTCCAGTTCCTCGTTGGCGCTCTGAAACTCTTCGTTCGTGGACTGTAGCTCCTCGTTCGCGGACTTGAGTTCTTCGTTCGATGTCTGCAACTCCTCCACCGTGCCTTGCAGCGACTCCCTCGTAAAGACCAGCTCGCGCTCCAGTTCGTCCTCCCGGCCCGCCGGCCTCTTCGCCGATTCCCGCAGCGCCTTGGTTGGCCTCTGCGCAGCGGCTCCGGGCGCGGGCCTGAACGTCACCAGCAACTGGCCGCGCAGCGATTCCGGCCGGCTGATGCGCGTCACGCCGACCGTCACCGGCTTGAACCCCGCGTCGGTCTTTATTCGCACACTTTCTTCGACGGCTTTCCCCCGCTTCGCCGTCGCCCGCCGCAGCGCCGTTGCCAACTCGAAGCGCAAGCCCTCGCGGGCCATTTCCAAAATGTTCAGCCGTGGCTGGCCGCTCGCCGGCTCCAGGTAATCGCCCGTGTGCCCGTGAATATAGCTGATGTCGCCCCGCTCGTTCACCACGACACTGGCCGGGGCAAACTGGTCCAGCAACACCTGTTCAAACAGCGGCCCTGTGGGTGGTGCCGGAATCCGTTCGCGACCCGGCGTTTCCTCGGCGGCGCTCGTCGCTGGTGCGAACGACCGCGCCGGCAGCCCTGCTGGCCGCTGCGCCGCCGCCGCCGTAGCCGTAGCTGTGCGGGCGAAGATCTTCCGTTTCCCGTCCACGGCTCTGAACAAGCGGCCGAACTCGTTGATGCCTTCCGACGAGCCCAGGAACAGCAGCGCCTGCGGCTTCAGCGCATAATGGAACAGCGAGAGCAGCCGCTGCTGCGCTTCCGGCTGCAGATAAATCAGCAGGTTGCGGCAGCCGATTAGGTCCAGCTTCGTGAAGGGCGGGTCCTGCAGCACGTTGTGCGGCGCGAAAACCACCAGCTCGCGAATCTCGTTCCGGATGCGGTATCCGCCCTCTTCCCGCACAAAATATCGCGCCAGCCGCTCGCGCGGCACATCCCCGGCGATCCCGCCCGGATACCGCCCAAGCCGCGCCAGGTTGATCGCTTCGCTGTCCAGGTCCGTCCCGAAGATTTGCACGGTCAAACGCTTTTTCAGCCGTTCCAGGCCTTCCTGCACCAGGATCGCCAGCGAATAGGCCTCTTCCCCCGTCGCGCATCCCGGCACCCAGACCCGCACCGCCGCCTCTTCGGGCTTGGACCGGAGCAAGTCGGGCAGGCCCCGTTTGGCGAGGGCCTCGAATGCCTCCGGGTCCCGGAAAAAGCTCGTCACGCCGATGAGCAGCTCCTTGAACAGCAAGTCCGATTCGTGCGGGTTTTCCTGCAGGTAACGCAGATATTCCTGCGGGCTTTTCAGGTCATGCACGCGCGTTCGCCGCTCGATCCGCCGGCGCAGGGTCGAGGCCTTGTAAAGCGAGAGGTCATGCTTCGTGCGGCTCCGCAGCAGCAGCAGGATTTTGTGCAGCGGTTCGGCCAGCGCGGCTTCGTTGCCGGGAGCGGTCCCGGACTCCGCCACGTAAGACCCTTTGGCATAGGCTGCCAGCCGCCGCGGTATCTGTTCGGGGCGCAGTACATGGTCCACCAGTCCGGTGGCCACCGCGTTGCCGGGCATGCCGGCATACCGGGCCGACTCAGCCTCCTGCGCGATGGTCATGCCCCCGGCGCCTTTGATCGCTTTCAGCCCTAGCGTGCCGTCCGTGCCCGTGCCGGACAACACGATCGCCACGGCCCGTTCCCGTTGGTCCTCGGCTAGCGCGCGGAAAAAACGGTCAATGGGCAGATGCACGCCGTCGTGCTGTGGGAGTTTCATTATCTGAAACCTCCCGCCCAGCATGGCCAGTTCGCACTCGGCGCGGGACAGATACACGTGATTGGGCTCGATCCGCTGGCCGTCGCTGGCTTCCGCGACCGGCATCCGCGTGTGCTTCCGCAGCAGCTCGGGCAGCAGGCTCGTGTGCCCGGGATGCTGGTGCGTAACCACCACAAACGCCATCCCGCTGTCCGGCGGCATGTGCTTGAAAAACTCCTCCAGCGCTTCCAGGCCGCCCGCTGAAGCCCCAAGTCCAACAATCGGAAAGGCCCGGCTGCCCAACCCCGCCGGCCCGGGAAGAGACAAAACGGGCTCGCGCTTCCCTTCGGGCGCGCTCGTGCCCCTTGCGGCTTTGCTGGCCTTGCCGCCCACACGGGCCGGGCTCTTGTGCCTGTCCTGGTGCGGCTCCGCCTTCCTGGTTGCCATATCGTGTTTGAAAATGAATCATAAGACGCGATGCATGGCCTTGCAAGTCTAGCTAATCTCAACGCGTTGTGCCTGAGGAGAAGCGCCCTCAGCGCGCTTGACTTTTCCCGCTGCCCGCGATTATTATCTGCCATGGAACAGGCTTATTCCCAGAAATAAGCCAACTCATACCAAGAGGTGCGCGTTATGAAAGCGTTCGCTCGTTTCCTCCGCGGCCGAGTTAACCGGCGCGGTGCCGCCCCGGCAGTAGTTCTAGTCCTTTGCCTGGGGCCGGTTAGCCACGTCCAGGCCCAGGACTTCACTTACGCCAATAACAACGGCGCCATAACCATCACCGGCTATACCGGCCCCGGCGGCAACGTCACCCTCCCCGCAACCATCGCCGGGCTGCCCGTCACCGCGCTCGGCGACAGCGCCTTCGCGTCAGTCGCCAGCCTCACCGGCATCACCATTCCCAACGGCGTCACCAACATCGGCGTGCGCGCCTTTAACCTTTGCGCCAGCCTGACCAATGTCGCCCTGCCCGGCAGCCTCACCGGCATCGGCACCTACGCCTTCGCCACGTGCTCAAGCCTGCCCAGCGTCACCATCCCCAACAGCATCCAGGCCATCAGCGATTGGGCCTTCGCCTGGTGCGGCAGCCTGACCAATGTCGTGCTGCCCGGCACACTGGCCAATATCGGCAACAATGCCTTTGGCTGGTGCGCCAGCCTGCCCCATGTCACCATCCCCAGCGGCGTCACCAATATCGGCAGCTTCGCCTTTGGTGCCTGCCCCGGCCTGGGCAACGTCGCCCTGCCCGCCAGCCTCACCTACCTCGGGGACGGCGCGTTCAATAGCTGCACTGGCCTGACCAGTATCACCCTGCCGGCTGGCCTCACGTACCTCGGCAGCGGCGCCTTCGTCGCCTGCTCCGGCCTGCGCAGCATTAACATCCCCACCGGCATCACCGCCATCCAATCCTCCACCTTCGACGGCTGCAGCAGCCTGACCAACCTCGTCATCCCCGACGACGTCACGAGTTTGGGCCTTTACGCGTTCCGCTGGTGCGCGCACCTGACCGGCTTTAACATCCCCAGCAGCGTCACTGCTATTGCATACGGTGCCTTCATTGGCTGTGCCGGGCTGACCAACATCAGCATCCCCGCCTCGGTCACCAGCCTCGGCACCGCCGCGTTCATGGGCTGCACCAGCCTGCAAGCGATTAATGTCGACCCCGCCAACCCCGCTTACAACAGTCTCGAGGGGGTCCTGTTCGATAAAACCCAAACCGCCCTGCTGGAGTATCCCGGCGGCAAGGCCGGCGCCTACGCCATCTCGCCCGGCGTCACCTCCGTGGGCGAAAGCGCCTTCCAAGCCTGCCCGGCCCTGACCGCCGTGGCCTTCCCCGGCTCGCTCACCAGCATCGCCTTTTATGCCTTTGCCGGTACCGGCCTAACCAACCTGACCGTCCCCAACACCCTCACCACGCTAGGCGTGGGCGTCTTCGGCGGCTGCCCCAGTCTGGCTAACGTCACGGTCAATAATGCTTTCGTCATGGACTCCGAGTTCTCCGGTTGCACCGGCCTGAACAATGTCACACTCTCGGCCAGCGTCACCAATATCGGCTCGTCCGCCTTCTCGGGCTGCTCGAGCCTGCCCTCCCTCACGCTGCCTCCCAGCGTGACCACCATTGCCGGCTCCGCGTTTGCGGGCTCAGGCCTGGTCACCCTCACGATTCCTTCCAGCGTGACCAGTATCGACTCCTCCGCGTTTCAAGGCTCCACCAACCTGGCCACTGTCACCATCCCGGGCAGCGTTTCCGCCCTCCCCTCCTGGCTCTTCAGCGGTTGCACCGGCCTAACCAATGTGGTCCTGGGCAACGGCCTCACCGGTATCGGCTTCGAGGCCTTCTTCGGCTGCACCAGCCTGGTTAAGCTAACGGTGCCCCCAAGCGTGACCACTATCGAAAATTACGCCTTCACTGGCTGCACCAACCTCCAGGGCGTTTATTTCCAGGGCAACGCCCCGGGTATCGACGCCCCTCCCTGGGCGGTTTATGTCTTCACCGGCGACCCCAATGTGACCGTCTATTACCTGCCCGGCACCGAATTCTGGGGCGCCACCTTCGGCGGCCGGCCCACCGCTATCTGGACGCCGCAACTGCAAACCCGCGCTCACCCCTTTGGCCCCGGCGCTGATAACTTCGGCTTCAGTATCAACTGGGCCCCCGGCATGACGGTGGTCGTCGAAGCCGCCACTGGCTTGGCCAATCCCACCTGGACCCCGCTCCAAACGAATACCCTTGCCACCGACTCACTCGATTTCACCGACCCAAAGTGGACCAATTACCCCAGCCGCTTTTACCGGGTACGCTCGCCGTAAGTGGCTTTCGACTTCCCTTAATCGGCGCATCTTTTCTGTGACGAAAGACAATAGCCCGGGGCAAGCGAGGCACGAGCGCCGCCCCAGGGCCATTCGGGTCGGTCATAACTATTGACACAACCCCGGTCCAGAAAGGTCCGCGCTATAGCAGGGGTCAAACCATAACTTTTCACATTGACGGCCATCGGACCGAGGAGCAAGCTGCTGCTCGTGCCGCGACAACTTAGAGTCGAGTATCCCGGAGCCATTTATCACGTGATGAGCCGGGGAGACCGCCAGAAAGACATTTACGTTGATGACGTGGACCGGCAGGACTTTTTGAAAACGCTGGCCGAAGCCTGTCTGAAGACCGGATTCCAGGTCCATGCTTATTGCCTGATGCGCAATCATTTTCACCTGGTGGTCGAAACGCCCAATGCGAACCTGGTGGCGGGCATGCGCTGGCTATTGAGCACTTACACCATTCGCCTGAATCATCGCCAGAAGCTCTTTGGTCACGTGTTCAGCGGACGCTACAAGGCGGTGATCGTCGAGGGCACCGGGACCGGGTATCTGCGGACCGCTTGTGACTATCTTCATTTGAACCCGGTCCGGGCCAAGCTACTTGGGTCCAAGCAACGGCTGCTGGAATACCCGTGGAGCAGCCTGCTGTGGTATTTGGCGGGGCCGGAACACCGGCCGGCTTGGCTGCGCGTGGACAGGCTTTTGGGCGAGCACGGGATTCAAAAGGATACGGCAGCGGGCCGGCAACAATTCGAGCGGCGGATGGAACAGCGCCGGGCCGAGGAAACCGACGATCGGGAATGGAAGCCGCTCAAGCGCGGGTGGTGTTTGGGCAGCGAGGAGTTCAAAGCGAAGCTGTTGGAGCGGATGGAGGGGAAGTTGGGGGAGCACCATTCGGGCCGGTTGCGCCACGAGAGCGCCGCGGCTAGAGGCGAGCGGATTATCGCCGCGGAATTGAAGCGGCTGAAATGGAGCGAGGCGGATCTGAGATCGCGCCTGAAAACGGACCCGGAGAAGTTGGCCATGGCAGCGCGATTGAGGCGGCAGACGACGCTAACCATTCGGGAGATCGCCGAACGGCTGCACATGGGGAGTTGGAAGAGCTTGAACAACAAGCTATACTTGGCGGGTAAGACAAAGGGAAAGTCGCCAACGCGTGAAAGGACCAATAAGTGAAAAGTTATGGTGACTCCTTTAAGAAACCGCAGCGGGGGATCCTGGCGCTGCTCGCGCTCGTCTCGCTGCTTTTGGCGGCGCTCGTTCTCCCGCCCCTGCCTAAACCCAAGGCACGGGCATCTCGCATCCAGACAGTGAACCATGTCGCGAGCGTCTCGATGACGATACCCAGCACGAACGCGCCGCCCAATGAAACGACAAAGTGAGCGTGCCCACGCTTAACCCGATGCGGCAGCTACCGCCGGTAGATTGCGCTCAGTCTTGTTGGGCGCCACTGGCCCGGCGTAGCTGCGTTCCGCGTGGGGTGCGCTCCGTCCTATGACATTTCGAACCGCAACCCTGGATGACTGTCCGCGACTTGCCGAGTTGAACCACCAGTTGATTCGGGATGAGGGGCATCGCAACCCGATGACGGTCCCGGAGCTTGAGCACCGGCTGCGGGGCTGGATTTCGGGTGAGTATCGCGCGATAGTTTACGAGGATGGCGGGGAGATGGTGGCCTATGCTCTGTTTCGAGAGCAAGCGGAGGAGATTTACCTCCGACAGCTCTT
This sequence comes from Candidatus Acidiferrum sp., assembly GCA_035566435.1. GTDB lineage: Bacteria > Verrucomicrobiota > Verrucomicrobiia > Limisphaerales > UBA8199 > DATMRF01. The sequence goes on along the minus strand of DATMRF010000089.1, from coordinate 907 downwards.
CGTTGTTCGTGGCCGCCGCAGTCAGGGGATTGGCCGTCGTGCGGTTGAGATTCTTCGGTCTCAGGTTTGGCCGAAGACGAAGAGGCTGACGCTTGAGGTCTTGGTTTCCAACAAGCGAGCCGTCAGTTTCTGGCGGTCGCTCGGGTATGCGGACTATGCTTTGTCACTTGAGATACTACCGGCTAATTGACCGTACGCCCAACTCGCTCCACGCGACGCCGGGCTGGGCCTTTCTGTCTGTCCCGAGTCACTGGCCCGGCGCGCCTGAGCACCGATGTTCGGTGTATGAACATAAGTCGTAAGCTTCTCTGGTTGCCATTTTGGTTGGCGGTGCTGCTCACCGCCTTGGGATACGCCGTTGATTTACCCGTGGCGCGGCTTGGTTGCTTTCTGTTAGCTGCGGGCCTGTCGGCAGGCGGTGTCTTCGCTCCGCAGCGAGGGTATCGGATTGCTGCTGCACTCCTCTTTATCGTGGCATTGGCCTCAGCGTATATTGTATACCGCCATGGGCAGAAGTACCTCAGCAGCTCTCCAGCCGCCGCAGCGAAGGCTATGACCAAAGCGCCGAACCAGCGTGCCGGAGGCGACGGCCGGATGGCCCTTCAGTTTCATGCCGGCCGCGCTTGGCCGGCCGCGCCTCAGCACGAGCGTTCGGCGGCGATTGGATGTCCACTGCGAAAATGAAACCTTCACTGCGCAAAACAGCAAACAGGCTGCTGTGGGTTCTCGGCGGCCTCATGCTGGCCGAGGTGATCTTCTTGTCCTGTTTCTGGGTCTTTCGAGCCGCCTACTATTTTCCCGACAGATACGAGGAGGCTTACCGGGCGACAGCAGTTGGGGGCGGCTGCGGCCTGTTGTTTGTCTTCGCGTTTCCCTTGCTTTGGTCCTTTCGCTCCGGCGCAGGACC